>CAJUJN010000028.1:0-49187 GCA_910586775.1 uncultured Acetatifactor sp.
GTCAGACCGTGGCTGATCTGAAACGCCGGGGCTTTACCGACCCGGCTATGCGGGAGTGGACGTTTGCCAACGACAACGACAAATGCCCGCAGATGAAACACGCCCGGTTCTATGTTGAGCATTGGGACACCATGCAGGAGGAAAACATCGGCTATCTGCTTTGGGGAGGCGTGGGAACCGGAAAAAGCTACTTTGCCGGTTGCATCGCCAATGCTCTGATGGAGCAGGAAGTAGCTGTCCGTATGACGAACTTTGCGCTGATATTGAACGACCTGACCGCCAGCTTTGAGGGCCGGAATGAGTACATAAGCCGACTGTGCCGCGCCCCGCTGCTTATCCTGGATGACTTCGGCATGGAGCGTGGAACGGAGTACGGTTTGGAGCAGGTCTACAACGTGATCGACAGCCGCTACCGCAGCCGCAGGCCGCTGATCGTCACCACCAACCTGTCCCTCCAGGACTTGCAGCACCCCCAGGACACCGCCCACGCCCGCATCTATGACCGTCTGCTGGAGATGTGCGCCCCTATCCGTTTTTCCGGCGAGAATTTCCGCAAGGCCACCGCACAGGACAAGCTGACACGTCTGAAAAATCTGATGGACTGAAAGGAGCCGCCTATGGCAAACAAACTTCCCCAGGCCACCGCAGGCATGACCTTCCCCCGCCCCAAGCCGGACACCCCGCCCTCAATGGTGAAGAAAATCGGCAAAACCACCTACCTTGTGTGGGCGCATTTCAGCGAAACCAGCACTGAAACGATGGAGGACAAAATCAAGCGTATGCTCCGCGAGGAAGTCCGCCAGATGATGACGCAAGAGTAAGCACCGCATGAGCAGGCCGGGAGCCGTTTGGCCCCCGGCTTTTGCTGTGTCAATTTTTGAATATTCTGTGAACTGTATTAAAAAGTCCTTGACAACAAGCAACAGGATGTGCCTGTAGGAATTTATGAGGGATTTTCTATAAAAGTACAGTAGAATTCATAGTATCACAGATTGATAATAATAGCATTTGGAAGTTAAAAGTCCAGATGCTTTTTATTGTACAAAAATACAGGGAGAAGGTTAGTTGGAGCGAACGGAGACCAGGGCTGACAGGGAGAAGAAACGGCAGTAGTTTTTTCCCGAAAAAAAGGTGACAAGCCAACGGGAATATGCTATACTGTGAACCTACACAGGAGGTACGACAGATGAATTTTCTGGAAGAGAGAATTGCAAAGGACGGCATTGTGAAGCCGGGCAATGTCTTAAAGGTGGACAGTTTTCTGAACCATCAGATGGACATTTCCCTGATGAACGAGATCGGCAGGGAGTTTCACCGCCGGTTTGCCCGCAAGCAGGTGACCAAGGTGCTGACCATAGAGGCGTCGGGAATCGCCATCGCCTACCCCGTGGCCAATGAATTCGGGGTGCCCATGGTTTTTGCAAAGAAGTCCAAATCCATCAATATTGAGGGAGAAATGTATGTGGCGGAGGTGGAGTCCTTCACCCACAAGAACAAGAATCAGGTGATTGTGTCAAAAAAGTTCCTTGGCCCGGAAGACCATGTTCTGATCATTGATGACTTTCTGGCCAATGGCTGTGCCCTTCAGGGGCTGATCTCCATAGCGGAATCCGCAGGCGCCGTTGTGGAGGGCCTGGGCATTGCGGTGGAAAAAGGATTTCAGATCGGCGGCAGGGTGATCCGGAATCTGGGCTATCATCTGGAATCCCTGGCCATTGTGGACTCCATGGATGCGGAAACGGGGACTATTCAGTTCCGGCAGCAGTAAGCGGGGAATGCGGATTTTGGAAAGCGGATGGGAATTGATAAAACAAAATAGAATTAACGAAATGGCTTTAACGAAATAAATTTACCTAAATACATTTAGTTCAATAAATTCGGCAAAATAGAGCAGTCATAAATAAAACCATACATAAGAAAGGATTCACCAATGAAAAACAATTTACAACTTTCAGAAGCCGCTTTCAAACTGGACGGTAAGATGCCTTTGCGCCAGGCAATTCCTTTGGGACTGCAGCATGTGCTTGCCATGTTCGTGGGCAATCTGACGCCGCTGCTGATCATTACCGGGGCCTGCGGCATTGCGGGCGGGGAATTCGCCTCCCTGCAGTTAAGTCTTCTCCAGAATGCCATGTTGGTGGCGGGACTGGTGACTTTGGTGCAGCTTTTTGCCATAGGGCCAATCGGCGGCAAGGTTCCCATTATCATGGGGACATCCTCCGGCTTTATCGGCGTGTTCAACAGCGTGGCATCCAGTATGGGGGGCGGGGTCATCGCATACGGAGCCATTATGGGCGCTTCCATTCTGGGAGGCCTGATGGAGACGGTATTGGGATTCTTCCTGAAGCCCCTGCGCAGATTTTTCCCCGCCGTTGTCACGGGCACTGTGGTTTTGTCCATCGGTTTGAGTCTGATTTCCGTGGGGATCAATACCTTCGGAGGCGGCAACAATGCCAAAGATTTCGGCTCCGTGGAAAATCTCTGTCTTGCCCTGTTTGTTCTGATTGTGATTTTGCTTTTTAAACACGGTACAAAGGGCGTGCTAAGCTCTTCCTCCATTTTACTGGGGATTATCTGCGGGTATATTGCAGCCATGATCATGGGACTGGTACTGCCCACCACAGGCGTTACTGCGGAAGGAGCGGAGTATACCAAGGCCTGGGTTTTGAACTGGCAGAAGGTTGCGGATGCGCCCTGGTTTGAGATTCCCAGGCTGATGCCGGTGAAGCCTGTGTTTGACATGCGGGCCATTGTTCCGGTGCTGATTATGTTTTTGGTTACTGCAGTGGAGACCGTGGGAGATATTTCCGGCGTGATGGAAGGCGGCCTGGGACGGGAGGCAACGGATAAGGAGCTGTCGGGAGGCGTGGCCTGCGACGGTCTGGGCTCCAGTTTTGCGGCGCTGTTCGGCGTGCTGCCCAATACTTCCTTCAGCCAGAATGTGGGTCTGGTGGCAATGACCAGAGTAGTCAACCGTTTCGCACTGGCCACGGGAGCCATCTTCCTGATTCTCTGCGGATTGTGTCCCAAACTGGGCGCCCTGGTTTCCATTATGCCCCAGTCTGTTCTGGGCGGCGCTGCAGTGATGATGTTTGCCTCTATTGTCATCAGCGGTATTCAGCTGATTACCAAGGAGCCTTTAAGTTCCAGAAATCTTTCCATTGTGGCGGTTGCCCTGGGCGTGGGATATGGCATGGGAGCCAACTCCGGTATCCTGGCCAATACGCCCCAGGCCGTACAGCTGATTTTCGGTGGATCCGGCATTGTTCCCGCAGCCATGGTGGCCATTCTGCTGAATATTTTGCTTCCGAAGGAGAAGGAAGCGTAAAGAAAAGGGATTTTGCGAAACAGGTTGTTTATTCTGATATGGGGGAGCCGGGTCTGTAACGACTGAGGCTCCCTTTTGTGTGTTCTGATTCTCAGTGGACTTCCGCAAAATAGGTTTGCAGGGCAGGGAGTTCCGGCTGTTTAGGCCTATACCATGGAGCACAGAGAAACCCGGGAAGTAATCGGCTCCGTTGGATGCACGTATTATGAAGATCTTTGCCACCATCAGGGAAGACAATGATCCTTCCTGTAAGGCCATTGAAAAAGCCGGGTTTGTCCTGACCGGGAAAAAGCAATATCAGGATCCTGTCGATAAAACAGAGAGGTTATATCGGTTTTACAGCTGTCGGAAACAGTGAGCCGGGGAAAGACCGGAGGATCAACGTTCTTGCAAAAAAAGAGAACCGCAAAGGGAACTGCCGGGATTTCTTTCTGCCGCGGCCCTTCGGCGGAATAGGAAAACCAAACAGCAGACAGCAGACAGCCAAACAGCAAACAGCTGACAGCCTAACAGTTCTGCAGGAATTCCAGGTCCTGCCTGCTGTCAATATCCTGAAGCTCAAGCTTATCCCGGACGGGTACCCTGCGTATCCGCCCGGGATATTTTTTCAGCAGAAAACTTCCGCCGCAGCCCTCCGGAAGCGTCAGCAGCATGGGGAAACTCCATTTGGGAAACAGCACGGGGGCCCCTTCCCGGTCTTCCCAAACCGGGCGCCAGATTTCGTCCTTCCCGTTTACGGCATTCAAGGCCAGGGAGGCCACCGTTTCCTGCCGCAGCAGGGGCTGGTCTCCCGGACAGAACAGGCATCCCTCCACATCCTCCGAAACTGCCTGAAGACCCAGGCGGACGGTATCATTGCGGCGGGGCAGGTCATGCAGAAGCGCTTCCACGCCACGGAGACGGACAAAGGCCGCAGCCGCCTGATGACGGGTCACTACAATCCGCCTGGCAAAAATGCCCTCCGTGGCCTCCAGAGCCCATTGCAGCAGGGGCTTTCCCCGAAAATCCGCCATCAGCTTATTGCCTCCAAAGCGCCTGCCCACACCGGAAGCCATGATAACGCATCCCAACCGCCCGAAAGGCTGATCCAGGTCCAGGAGAAAGACGTCGCCGCGATGGCTAAGTTCCTCCAGGAAGGGCAGGGATTGCTTTCTGACTACGGCAAGGAGGCGCTTGCAGGCCATTAATTTCCGGATTTCTTTACGGTAAATCTCCGTACATTGGGATTCTTCCTGTTCCAGGAAAGTACCGGGATTTACAGCAAACGGTTTATCGTAAATACTGCACTGATTTTCCAAATGGCATTGGCTTTCCAGATAACCGATTTCATCCAGTGAAACAAATTCGCTGTCAGATTCCGCGCAGCGTCCCAGGGCAGGGATGCCAAGGGTCAGGAAACCCTCCGCGCAGGGACGCATTTTATTCCCGGCGGCAGGCAGCGGGGCAGCATCATCAGCATCACCATCAACACTTGTGAAGCCAATTTGAATCCGGTTTGGTGAGTGCGGCGGGGACTGCTGTATTTTGGCTCCCGGGAGGGATTCGTCATACAGCCCGATACATGCGGTCTGCCCGGTGGTATTTTCTTTGAGATAAACCGCCTTTCCGGGTTCCGCCCAGGTGGTGATGCCGGGAATCGGGCATGGAAGGGAAGACAGGCCAATCCGGGAAAGAAGCTCCGACAGGAGAGTGGTTTTGCCGCTTTTCCTGGCGCCGGTGAGAATCAAATGTTTTTTACCGCTGCTCCGGAAAGAATTCCAGATACAGTCTGAAGTGAGCCTGAATGCAGGCGAATCGGTATTTTTCATATTGCTTCAATTACTCCTTTCCTCTGGGGTGAGACATATACCAAAGTCTGGTTGGCAGAAATCGTAACAGTTCAGACAGGGCGCTGAACTGTTACGAGAATGCACACAAAACGTGAAAAAGATGCGTTTTGGCGTCCGCATGTCTCGCAAAATTGCATAGAGCGCAAATTGCATAGAGCGCAATTTTGACTTTGCGAGAGGGGCTGTCTGAATTGTTACCAGAAATCTTCTTTCAGCATGATCAGGCGTTTTTGTCCGCTGCGGTCTGCGCAGGAAACCAGGCTGATGGGGCCGTAGATGCGGGAGAGCAGGGCTTCCATTTGTTCCGTAGGGTCTGTTTTAGGGGAAACAGATCCCAGAAGACTTCCCTCCCGGAGAAGCAGCAGCCTGTGGCAGTAATTCAGCGCCAGGAAAGGGTCATGAAGGCTTACCACAGCCGCTCCGGAGGATTGGCGCAGCCAGTTTTGCAGCAGTTCCAGCATCCTGTGACGGAAGCGGAAGTCCAGGGCGCTTTCCGGTTCGTCCAGAAAGAGGAGTCTGCTTCCCGTACACAGCGTTCTGGCCAGGATGCAAAGCTGCTTCTGCCCTTCGCTCAGGGTCAGGTAATCGGACTCTTCCTTTCCCTCCAGACCTGTCAGGGCAAGCATGCGGAGGGCCTGGGTTTTCATGGCGGCCGTGGGACGTTCCAACAGGCCCAGGTGGGGATTAAAGCCCATGAGGACCACATCCAGAGCGGAAATGTGCAGGGAGATGCCGCTTCTCTGGGGGATATAACCGCAGAGCTTCGCCATCTGTGCAGGTTTTAGCTTTTCCAGAGGGGTTCCTTCCAAAGTACAGCTTCCCTCATGGGGAAGGAGATTACAGAGGGCTTTTAACAGGGTGGTCTTACCGCTGCCGTTGGCGCCCAGGATCCCCAGAAGGCATCCCCTGTCCAGGGAGAAGGAAATATCCTTCAGGACGGATTTGCTGCCGTATCCGGCAGTGAGATGATTTACGATAAAAAAATTCATATGTGTTCTCCGTGTGCCTGCGGTTTTCGGTCTCTATGCACATGCGCCTGCCCAGGATACAAACTGCCTTCCGGATTCCCGGGTTAGAGCGTGTTTGAAAACTCTGTAAGATGATTTATTCTTCCGCAAACTGTGGCACACAGCTATCAGAAAGCAATTTTCAAACACGCTCTGGGTATCGGGCCTGGATAACGTTTTTTATGTTACAGCGATCTCCGCCTGCCGATGAGAGCAATCAGAAAGGGAGCGCCCAGAACACTGGTAAAGATGCTCACCGGCAGTTCCACAGTGGAGACGCTGCGGGCCAGGATATCTGCTCCCAGAAGCAGGATTCCTCCCAACAATCCACTCAAAAGCATGGTGCCCTGGCGGTTGTCTCTGGTGAGAAGCCTTGCGCCGTGGGGAGCCAGCAGTCCCACAAAGCTGATCAGTCCGGTGAGGCTGACCACGGAGGATACGGTGAGGGTGGCGGTAAGCAGCACCAGAAGACGCAGTTTTCCCACACTGACGCCTAACATTTTCATCTCCCCCTCCTCACCGGACAGAAGAATGATCTGGCGGTGGAGCAGGAAGAGAAGAACAAGGCACAGGAGGCACAGCAGGAGATTGCCTCCCAGAGAATGAAGATTAACTGCGTTAAGACTGCCCATAATCCAGTATTCGATGGAGGCCAGTTCCCGTTCCGGGTCCGCAGTGAGCTTCAGACACATCAGCGCCGTCTGGGCCAGGGCATGGACCGCAATTCCTGCCAGGACAATGGAGCTGTTTTTACCGGTTTGGTCCAGGGCGGAGAGAAGGAGCACAATGACCACCGCAGACAGTGCGCCTGCAAAGGCAGATGCGGTTACCGCCGCAGAGCCGGAGAAAAACAGGATGCCTGCCGCCGCCCCTGCACTGGCTCCGGAGGACACGCCGATGATGTCCGGCGAGGCCAGGGGATTGCGGAATACGGTCTGATAGACGAAGCCCGATACCCCCAGGGCAAAGCCGCCCAGAAGGCCCACAACCGTCCGGCTGAACCGCAGATTCAGGAAAACCCGCCGCTGCAGCTCGTCTCCCTGAAGGAGGGCCTCCAGGGACAGGGGATATCTGCCGGTGAACAGACTAAGGACAGTCAGGAGGGCCAGTAAAGCCAGGCAGATGATGCAAAATAATCTCGGATGGAAAGCTCTTTTCCTAGTTTTCGCTGTAGAGGAAGCCGTAGAAATTTTCGTAATATTCATTTATAATAGCCTCATTATCGGTTTCCGGGCACAAGTCGGGGTGCAGAATGCCGCTTAGCCACACAATACCCAAAATGCTTCCGGGCACGGGGCTGTCCCAGGATTCGGCTTTGCCGGGCATCTGGTAAACATTGCCCTCTGCCACGGCGGCGCAGTCTGCCAGGTTGGGATCCGTCAGAACATCCTCCACAGTGTAGGCGGCGTCCGAGGCCAGGATAATATAGTCCGGATTCCAGTGCAGCAGCCGCTCGTAATCAATCTCCGCCCAATAGGCATCGGTAATTTCAGCGGCGGCATTGATGCCTCCTGCCCGGCGTATCAGATCGGACTGGTACATGGCGTTTCCGGCAGTGGACAGCAGACTGGAATTCCCGGCCAGATAGACGGTGGGGGCGTTCGCTGTGCCTAACAGCCCTGAGAGGCGTTCCTCCTGGGCGGCGGTGAAATTCAGCAGTTCCCGGGCCCGTGTCCGTGTGTCGGTTGCCTCCGCAATCAGATGTATCATTTCGGTGAGCAGTTCCTGGTTTTCCGGATTTACCAGGAGTACGGGAAAGCCCAGTTCCGTCAGTGTTTCGGCGGCGTTTTTCAGTTTTATGGGGAGGATAACCAGGTCGGGTTCCAGTGCGGCGCAGCCTTCCAGGTCAAATTCCTTTGCTGAACCTACATTGGGCAGGTTCAGGAGGGCGGGTGCGCTGAACCGGTAAATAGGCCGGGAATCGGCTTTGGCTTCTATACCTACTATGTTGTCTTCTAAATTCAGGGCAATCAGGAGACTGGTGGAGATATAGTAGCCGCTGACCAGGCGTTTCGGTTCGGATGCAAGAGTTACCTCCCGGCCGGCCTGGTCCGTCAAGGTAACCGGGTATTGAACCTCGTATTCCGGCTGTTCAGTTCCTGGGGCAGGTTCGGAGGAAGCAGAGGCGCTGTGGGAGGGAGAATTATCCGGGGTCTGGGAGGCAACCCCGGGCACGGACGCTTCCGGGTCCTGGGAGGCGTCAGACAGGGAAGTCTCCGTATTCCGGGAAGCACCATCTGTCAGGGACGCTTCCGGGTCCTGGGAGGAAGCATCCGCCGGGGACTGCCCCGAGGTCTGGGGAGTATCGTCTGTCCTGCCGCAGGCCGCGGTTGACAGCAGCATGGCCAGGGCAAGCAGCAGGGAAAGTATCTTTTTCGTGCTGAAAGTCTTATTCATTGCAATCTCCTTATCGTTATCGTTTTAAAATACAATGGTATTATTATAGCAATTTATCTTTTCAAAAGCAATGCAGGTTTGTTTCATGAAGAATAATTGAGAATAATAAATACGGCATTTTTACGAGGGTTATGGAAGTTATACAAATTTTCCATAACCTTCGACTTTTTTGCCCTGTAGAGGTATAATATCTATATAGTATAGACATTATACCACCTATACAGAAGGGAGGATATTATGGCGGCAACAGAAAAGAGATACCCGGACTGGGTGCTGGAACAGCGGGGTTATTATAAAAAAATTTCAGGCGCTTCGTGAAACAACTCTGGGACAGCAGAATTTCGTGGTTGACATATAAATACTATAGAGATATAGTATATTTGTAACTATTCAATAAGAGGAATGTTTTATGAGGAGAAATGTTGCAAGAAATTTATCTTTTGCCCTTGTGTTGGCATTGATGCCGTTGGCCTTTCCTACGAAGGCAGCGGCAGCGCATGTTCATGATTATGCGGTGACAACGAATATGGAATATGGATGGGTAAATAACGATTACCACAGTGTGACCGAGGTTCACACCCATCTCTGTAGCTGTGGCGCTATGTACAGGGAACATCATAATAAGCCAAATGAAGGGCATACGCCTACGGGAAGCGGAGTGTACGAGGGATCTTATTTGGGAGAAGGCGGAAAAAGCTATGATACTTATCGATACACATGCAGAAACTGTAAGAGTACATACAGAAAATCGATGGTTTCCAGTTTTAAATCTGTAGTGGAAGAAGAGGTGGAGGAATAGGAACGGCGCCTCTCAGGGCGCTGATAAGCATTGGGGGATTTTATGAGAGCGATTGTACAAATGGTTCGTCAGCCGTGGAAAAGTCTCTCGGGTCTTGTCTTATGTGCCCTTGCGGCGGCAATTCTTGTGATTGGCGGGGGACAGTATTATGCGACAACCCTGACTCGTGCAAATCTGGATGACAGGTATGATACACTTGCCCTGCCTTCAGAGCAGTATCTGTATGAACAGAAGGGGAGTAGTGTAACGCGTTTTTCATCATTACCAAAGAAGCCGGTTATCCTGATCTGTACATCTGCATAGACCAGGGATACAGCCAGATTGTTTCCGCGTTGGAAGAATACCAGTCGGTCTCGGCAGGCGCCCTTTGGATCGGGGTTGCCGCGTCAGGGGCGGTTATGGCATTGTTCCTGATCCTGTTTCCGCTGCAGCAGGGGCGGGCGGTGGGGCTGATGAATGCCATTGGCGCCCGCAGGCGGGAAAGGATCCGGTATATCTTTGGAAGCTCCGCCTGTATCCTGGTTCCGGGAGCCGTCCTTGGTGGGATCTGCGGCGGGCTGGCCTGGAAGCAGGTGACGGCCCGGCTGATGGAATCGGTAAGCGTGGCAATCCCCCTGGAAGCCAATACGATGGTCATGTCGGCGGCTTTCGTGGCAGTTTTTCTGGTATTGGCGTTGGCAGCGTTACTGGCGGCAGCCCTGGCCCTGACAGGGGAAAAGGGTTTGAAGAAGAGAAAGTAGCGAGGAACAGCTATGGGTTATATATGGATACGTTGCAGACGGAGTCCTCTTTTCACAGCGGCGGTCTTTCTGTTTTCCGGACTGATTGCGTTGGCGCTTGGCAGCCTGCAAAGGGGGCTTCTTTCCGCCCAGAGCCATTATGATGAAATTTACCGGCAGATCAGGGTGGCCTGCACGGTTACAAACCTGACCGGGGAACAGTCCAATTACCTGAATATTCCGCCCCGGATCCATTCCCTGTTTACGGAAGGCACGGGATCCGGCCCTGACGGGCTTGCCGATCTTCTGGGGGACGTACAGATCAGGGGTTCCCTGCAGTTTAGTTGGGAGGGAAGGGAATTTACGCTTGCGGGAATTACTGCGCTTCAGGCGGATCCCAATCTTTGGCCGGAGAACGGATGCGCCATATTCTGGAACGAGGGCGCGGGGGACTGGGTCTTTGCAGGGAAAGAACTTAAGTGCCTGGTTTCCGAGGAACTGATGAAGGAACTCAGGGACAGGGAATTCCCGGAGGATTCCTTCGCGATCCATTTAGAAGCGGGAGACTTGTGGGGAAGGGAGTATGACGTGGAGCTTGAGATCGCGGGCACATATGCGGGAGAAGCGGAAAAAACGATTTACTGCCCATGGGAGGCTTACCTGGAGATCTGCCAAAACGCCATGCGGGGTGCAATAGCGGATTCCCTGTCCGCCACGCTGAAAGACAATGGGGATCTGGAGAGGCTTCGGGAAAGGGCGGGGCAATGGTTTGCCGTTCCGGATGCCAGGCTGTCCGGCGCGTACGAAAGCGAAGGCTTTTCTTTCGCCCTGGATATCAATGACGCCTGGCTGGAAAAGGCGCAGCAGGATCTGAAAAACAGTATGGCGGTAAACAGGATTGCGGCTGCTTCCATATTTGCCTTATCCGCCGGCGCCGGTGCGGTTGTTGGATTTTTGACCATCCGAAGCAGGAAGCATGAGATTGCCCTGCTTCGGACTCTGGGAACGACAAACCGGGGCATTTACGGGTCTTATGCCATGGAACAGGCTTTGTGCGTGGTTTCCGGCATAGCTGCAGGAGGAGCGGTTTTCCGATGGCAGCCGCCGTATCAGCTTTGCCTGTTTGCCGTGTTTTATCTGGCGGGGCTTTCCGTTATGCTCTGGATTTATCTTCGGAAAAATCTGCTTACCGTTATAAGGGAGGAAGAATGAGATGGGTATCACATTGAAGTCGGTTTCCTACAGCTATCAGGGAAAGTATCAGACAGTCAGGGCAGTAAATGATGTCTCTTATGATTTTGGCGGAGGTAAGGTATATACGATCATTGGCAAGTCCGGTTCCGGAAAGACAACGCTGCTTTCCCTGATGGCAGGCCTGGATCTGCCTGTGGAGGGGGAGATTGTTGTGGACGGCAAATCCACCAAAGACTGGGACAGGAACCGGATGCGCAGGGATGTGGTGTCGGTAATCTATCAGAATTATAACCTGTTCCCGCTGCTTACGGTACAGGAGAATATCCGGTATCCCTTAAGCCTGAAAAAGTTGCCGAAAAAGGAAGCCATAGCTGCTTCCAGGGAGGCAAGGGCCAGGGTAGAATTGTCGGAGTCCTATGACAGGCGTTTTCCCAGACAGCTTTCGGGGGGCGAGCAGCAGCGGGTGGCCATCGCGCGGACCCTTGCCCAGGGGTGTAAGATTATCCTTGCGGACGAGCCTACGGGAAATCTGGATTCGGCCAATTCCCGGAATATTGTAGATATTTTCTGCAGCCTGGCCCATGATGATGGCTGCACCGTGATTATCATTACGCATGATATGGCGGTAGCCGAGCGCTCTGATGTTGTTATTCGGATGGGGGACGGAAAGTTTTCTTTATGAAAAAGAAGCGCGCAGGGATTAGGATTGAACAGGCGGTGTGGCAGTAAACAGGATTGGAGTATTCCAGTCCTTTTATTGTGCATTTTTCGTCCAACACAGGATAAAACCTGTTTTGTCGAAAGCTATGGGCAGAATACAAATATTCCGGAACCCGGAAGAGGATGCTGAATCGACATGGCGCTCCCCTTGCGTGACAGGCAGATTTCTGCTATAATTGCGTTAGCTTTTTACGAGGTTTTTGTGATTTTCTTTGTTCAGTGACGGGTTTCCGTTTCTGCATGGCTTTTTTCCATCCCCAGGTATCTCATGATGAGCGGGTGATGTTTCTGGCCGGAACTGTAATGTTCGGCGTTCTCGTAGCATTTGCTGTCTACCGCATATTCTGTTTGGGACTGGTCTGGGTGGAGTATGATATACCCGCAGAGAGGGGTATCGGTTTCGTTGGGAGGAAATACCGGCAGAGAAAGATCCCTTTGAACCGTCTTTTGAGAGGTTATAAAGATTTCGAAAAAACACTGGAACTGACCGGGGGGCTGCGTCGGATCGGTGTAAAGACACAGGAAGAGTGCTTCCGTTATTGAAGGTAGATGTGGGAATGGTCTAATGGCCTGACAAAAGGCATCCACTAAAGCAATCCAATAAGGAAAGGAAAAGGAGAATCCGTAGTGATAGAGATACAGAAGTATATCAGGGCGCAAAGCCTGGAGGAGGCATACCAACTGAACCAGAGCAGGACAAACCGCGTAATGGGTGGCATGCTGTGGCTGAAAACAGGAAAAGGCAATGTGAATACAGTCATCGATCTCTGTGGTCTGGGCCTTGACGGAATCGAGGAGACAGAGGAAGCATTTGTCATCGGCGCCATGACAAGTCTTCGTGAAATAGAACTGCACCGGGGCCTGAACCAATATACCCAGGGGGCGGCCGGGGCGGCGGTCCGGGATATTGTGGGGGTGCAGTTCCGGAACCTGGCCACGGTGGGCGGCAGTATCTGGGGGCGGTTCGGCTTTTCCGATGTGCTGACCTTTTTTCTGTCCCTGGAGACTTCTGTGGAATTGTACAGGGGAGGCGTGATTCCCCTGGAACAGTTTGCCGCCATGGAATATGACAGGGACATTCTGGTGCGTCTCATGGTGAAAAAGAAGCCCGGAGTCTTTGCCTACAGGGCTTTCCGGAACCAGAGGACGGACCTTCCCGTGCTTACCTGCGCCCTGTCCCGGGTGGAGGGCGAGTACCGGGCTGTGGTGGGGGCCAGACCCGGACGGGCTGTGGTGGTCAGGGACGAAGAAGGGCTGCTGTCCGGGGGAGCGCCGGAAAGCTGCAAGGCCTTCTCCGCCTGGGCGGCCCAAAGGGTTCCCGTGGGCAGCAATACCCGGGGGAGCGCCGCCTACCGCACCCATTTGATTCAAGTGCTCACGGAGCGGAATCTGATGCAGTTGGGAGGGAAGATGGATGGAAATTAACATAAAACTGAACGGGAAAAAGGTATCCGCTTCCGTAGAGGCGGACTTGCTGTTGATTGATTTTCTGCGGGAGCACGGCTGCTACAGTGTGAAGCGGGGGTGTGAAACCTCCAATTGCGGCCTGTGCACCGTGCTGATGGACGGAAGGCCGGTTCTGTCCTGCTCCGTTCTGGCGGCCAGGGCCAACGGCGCGGAGGTGTGGACTTTGGAGGGACTGCAGGAGGAGGCGCAGGATTTTGTGGGCTTTATCGCGGACCAGGGGGCAGACCAGTGCGGATTCTGCAATCCGGGATTTGTGATGAACACCATTGCACTGCTTCGGGAGAATCCCAATCCCACAGACGATGAAATCCGGGCCTATCTGGCGGGAAACCTGTGCCGCTGCTCCGGTTATGAGGGACAGCTTCGGGGAATCCGCAATTATCTGGACAGGCGGGAGAAGGCGCAGGACCCAGAGAACCAGGGGTGTGATTAAGAAACAGAGACTTTAAATTGGGGATAAAGCGGGGAAAGGACAGGGGGATGAGCAGTCGGATAAATGTTACAAGGAGGGAATTTCAGGACAGTTACCGAAGACATTATAAAATGTATAAACAAACCACAGGCAGTGAAAAATCACGAAGACTGCTTTTATTCTATTCCGTGGAATGCGGTTTGAAAAGTCTGTTGATGAAGGATTTGGGAAAAGATACATATGAGGATTTTGTGGAATGCTGCGGCAGTGAGAAAAAGGAACTGACAGGGCATAATGTAAGCGCAATGCTTAAAAAACTGAATCCCCACAGCAGTTATTGTCTTAAAAAATTCCCTTAAAAAGAGGGGGTTATGCTTCGCCGGATAAATTTAATGAGCTTTGGAGGTATGGCGCCGCCCTAGCGGAGGGCGACGAGGAGGAAAAAGCAGAAAAGGTATTGGTGAAGATAGCGGAATGGATTCATACAAAATTATAGGAGAATAGTGATGCGTCTGTTTACATGGTATGATGTTGAGGTTGAATTCAGGAAAAGGCGGAGTTGGTGGCCCCTGTGGTGGAACAGGGTTGATGTATACAGCGACGAAATTGTCATCAATATTGACTCGGAGAGAAATAACAAAGAGGAAAACGAAGAGACATTTATAAAAATTTTCGGGAAATTCTACATGAACGGTAAGGTTACGGTAGAATTTGACCAAAAACAATTGGATGTCATTTATGAAGAGGGCGATGAATCTGACAGGGCGGAACCCATAAAGACGCCGCTGTTTAAGGATATGTTTACGAGGGAAGAAACGACAAAGCAGGAAGAATTAGCGGGGAGTCCGCTTACGGTATTCCATTCCTATAAAGGCGGCGTGGGGAGGACCTTGGCCCTGATTTCTCTGGTAAGGGAGATATCCCAGGCGCATGGAAATCAGAGAAAGGTACTGATTGTTGATGCGGATTTGGAGGCTCCGGGTCTGACCTGGATGTTGGGACAGGGGAAAAGCAATGAGAAAATCAGTTATTTCGACGTGTTGGAATTGCTTCATTTTAATTCTCTGAACGAAAACTTTGTAGACAGGGTTGCCGGGCTTGTGAAGACCAATGTGATTAAGGTGATGACGGAAAAACTGGAGGTGGAGCACTATTTTCTTCCTGTATATAGAGAAAAATCTCAAATGCTGAATATCTATTCAAGTCCGGAGAAAATCATTTCTGTACAGAAGGATAAATATGTCATTACGGAATTTCTTTCCAGGTTGGGGGCCTCCCTTGGGGCAGACCTTGTTTTGGTAGATTTGAGGGCCGGGGTTACGGAATTTTCCGCGCCGTTTTTATTTGATGCCCGTGTGAACAAGTTTTTTATTTCTTCCACGTCCATGCAGTCAATAAAAGGAACGAAACTTATACTGGAAGAAATACAGCGGAAGGTGAAGGACGGACATTTGAATTCCAAACTCCTGCTGACCATGATTCCCAGAGATATGGAGGAGGATAAGGTGGGGAATCTGGAAGATGAGTTGGCAGAAAGCCTGGAACAGGATTTTGACCCGGAAAACATGAATGTATTAAGAGAAGATTATCTCTACAGGGTACCTTTTGACTCGGCGTTTGCTTCACTGGGGGATTTTCAGGAAATATGTGCTTTGCTGAAGGGAAAGGTACTTTCCGATGTTATGGCAAAAATTGCGGGCAGCATGCTGAAAACCGATACGAAGGCTGACGGTACGGGAGAGAAGCCGCTTTCCCTGGAGAATATGAAGGATACCATAAGCCGGCTGCATGAGATTACCACCATGGAGATCACAGCTGAAGGAAGTGCATCCTCCAATATGCTGGCAACAACGTCGATACGGGAGATTGTGAGGGAGTATAAGGAAACGGTTCCGCAGCTGGTGGTATTGGGTGCAAAGGGATCCGGAAAAACTTATATCTATAAACAGCTGCTTTCAAAAAGAACCTGGGAAAATTTTGTGAACGGCGTAGAGACGCCAGGTGAAAGAGACAGGGAGAGAACATTAATTCTACCCCTGGTCTGTTCATTGAATATGAAAAAGCTGCATCCTATGGTACAGGAATGTATTGTAAACTGTAATCATACTTTTGAAGAAATGAACATCAGACCGGATATTGTTGACTGCAATTACAATAAACTGGCTTCTTATGCCGAAAAAGAGACATCCCTGACAGAATGGATGGAAATATGGCAAAGGCTGATGTTGGATATGGTGGGCGGCGGTTACAGTGATTTATCCGAACTGGATCAATATCTGGAGGGAAAACACAAAAGAATTCTTTTCATTGTGGACGGACTGGAAGACCTTTTTATGGATGTGCAGATACAGACACAGAAGACCTGGAGATTTGCAGTTCGGGCTTTGTGTCAGAATGTAGTAAATACATTACGGAATCTCCGTTTTGAAAATATAGGGATTGTTATTTTTGCCAGAAAGGATATGGCGGAAGAGGCAATTGAGATTAATTTTGAGCAGTTTCAAAATCAGTATCACAAATATGAATTGAAATGGTCACCGTCGGAAGCGCTTCGCCTGGCATTGTGGATTGCGAAGCAGGCGGCCCCTGCTCTGGGAGAGAATGTTGATATTTTGAAAGCCAGCAGGGAAGTGTTGGAAGAATGTCTGGAAAAACTGTGGGGGAAAAAGTTGGGAAGATACGATTCCAGAGAGGCAAATTCGGCAAAATGGATTATTGCGGCGCTTTCTGATTTTACAAACCAGTTACAGGCAAGGGACATTGTACGCTTTTTGCAGTTTGCTACCAGTACATTTCCGGAAGGAAAGCCGCCGTACGAGGACAGATATATTATGCCGAAACAGATCAGGGAGGCTATTCCGGGCTGCTCCAGGGAAAAGTATAAGGAGATCAGAGACGAGATGAAAGCGGTTTATCAAATATTAAAAAAATTTGAAGATATGCCGGAAGAAGAGAAAGTATTGCCGCTTACATTGGACAAGATCAGCCTGACAGGAGAAGAGATTGCCAGATTAGAGAACCAGGGCTATTTTATTATGTCAGATAAGAAATATTATTTTCCGGAAATTATCAGATTTGCCCTGGAATTTAAGTATGTAAAAGGGGCCAGGCCCAGGGTGTTGTCCCTGTTGGCAAAATAATTCGGGTTTTTACATTGAAGAAGTTTTCGGGAATAGGAGAAACCGAGATTTACAGAACCCCCCGGAAACCAACCCATGGAGGTCAGTATGGAACACAGAGAAACGATACCCAGGAATGAAACGATTGGCACAATACACGATAAATCAGGTGAGACTTTCACACCCCAATATCAATCCGTCAACAAGTCCGTCCGCAAGAAGGACGCCATGCAGCTGTTGTTGGGAAAACCGGTGTACATGGATGATATCACGCCCCGGGAGGCCCTGGCGGTGAAGCTGCTGCGCAGCCCCTATCCCAATGCCATTGTGCGGGAAATCAACACCGAGACTGCAAAGAAGGTGCCCGGGGTGGAGGCTGTCTATACCTGGGAGGATGTACCCCGGACCCGGTTTGCCATTGCGGGACAGACCTATCCGGAACCCTCCCCCTACGACAGGCTGATCATTGACCGCCATGTGCGGTTTGCGGGGGATGTGGTGGCCATCATTGCGGCGGAGACGGAGAAGGCGGCGGACAAGGCCATGAAGCTGATCAAGGTCAGCTATGAGGTACTGGAGCCGGTTCTGGATTTCCGAAAGGCAAAGGACAATCCTGTACTGGTGCATCCAGAGGAGGACTGGTTCCCGCCCTGTGAGGTGGGCGGCTCCAACCGGCGGAATCTGGTGGCCAGCGGGGCGGAGTCCCAGGGGGATGTGGACTCCGTGATGGCGGACTGCGAAATCCAGATAGACCGCACCTTTCACACAAAAGCCTTTAACCAGGCCATGATGGAGACCTTTCGGACCTATACGGATTTTGACCGCTATGGGCGGCTCCATGTGGTCACATCCACCCAGATTGTGTTTCATTGCAGGCGGATTCTGTCCAGGGCCCTGGGGATTCCCAAGAGCAGGATACGGGTGGAGAAGCCCAGGATCGGAGGCGGTTTCGGCGCAAAACAGACGGCGGTGTGCGAAGTCTATCCCGCCTTTGTGACCCTGAAAACCGGAAAGGCGGCAAAGCTGATTTATACCAGGGAGGAGGCACAGACTGCAGGCTCGCCCCGGCATGAGATGGAGATTCGGGTGCACATGGGAGCGGACAAGGACGGCAGGATTCGGGCTCTGGACCTCTATACCCTGTCCAATTCCGGCGCCTACGGCGAGCACGGGCCTACCACGGTGGGACTGTCCGGACATAAATCCATTCCCCTGTACACCGGCGGCCTGGAAGCGTACCGTTTCGGCTATGATGTGGTTTACACCAATACCATGGCGGCAGGCGCCTATCGGGGATACGGCGCCACCCAGGGAATTTTTGCCCTGGAATCCGCAGTGAACGAACTGGCGGAGAAACTGGGCATGGACCCCACGGTGATCCGGGACAGGAATATGGTGCGGGAGGGCATGGTGATGCCTGCCTATTATCATGAAACCGCCAATGCCTGTGCGTTAGACCGCTGCATGGAGCATTGCAGAAAGATGTTTCACTGGGAGGAGAAATACCCGGTGCGGGAGATGGGCGGCGGCAAAGTCCGGGCGGCGGGTGTGGCAATGGCCATGCAGGGCTCCTGCATCTCCAATGTTGACGTTGGCTCCGCCACGGTGAAACTGGGGGAGGACGGCAGCTATCAACTGCTCATCGGGGCAGCGGATATGGGCACGGGATGCGACACCATTCTGGCCCAGATGGCGGCGGAATGCATGGAATGCGATGTGGAGGATGTGGCCGTGTTCGGCGCGGATACGGATGCCTCCCCCTATGATTCCGGCTCCTACGCCTCCTCCACCACTTACATTACCGGCAAGGCCGTGGAGAAGGCCTGCGGGGATTTGAAGAGGCGGATTTGTCACATAGCGGCGCAGATGATGGACTGCAGCCCGGAGGAAGTGGTTTTTGAGAGAGACAGAGTCCGCCGGATAGGGGCGGACCAGGAGGTAAGCCTGACGGATATCGCCTACAGAACCCAGTGCTTTGGTGGAGAGGCCGCGGAGGCGACCGCCACCCATTCTTCCCCGGTGTCCCCGCCTCCCTACATGGTGGGAATGGCGGAAATCGAATTGGACAGGCGGACAGGCCAGGTGACCATACTGGACTATATGGCGGTAGTAGACTGCGGCATTCCCATCAACCCCGCCCTTGCCCGGATTCAGGCGGAAGGGGGCATTGTTCAGGGGATCGGCCACACCCTGTTTGAGGATATTCACTATGACAAAAGGGGCTGTCCCGGGGAATCCTCTTTCCTGCAGTATCGGCTGCCCACCCGCCTGGACATGGGACGGCTGAAGGTGGAATTTGAACACAGCTATGAGCCTACCGGGCCTTTCGGCGCCAAATCCATCGGGGAGATTGTGATCAACACCCCTGCCCCGGCCATTGCCCATGCCATTTATCGGGCCACAGGGGTCTGGCACAGGGAACTGCCCATTACCCCGGAGAAAATCGTGATGTCAGAGCCTTGAGCCGGTGCCGGACGGGATACCGGGGGATTTTTGTCCTTGGCAGCTTGCCGTACAGATACAGATAAGGAACAGATTGTGTAGGCAATTCTCTTGATGGCCTGTCTTTTGATTTGCGGCGAAGCATTGGGATGCAGGGAAGTTTCGGAAGGAATACCCACAGGAGACAGAGGGAGAAACAGAAAGAAATATAGAAATAAGAAATATAGAAATAAAAAATATAGATAGAACAATGGAAAGAAAAATAGAAAGAAAGGAAGCTGCTATGAATGCGGAAATTGATATAAGCGCCGTAACCCTGCAGACTGCCAGGCTCACGCTCCGCCCATGGAGGGAGACAGACCTGGAGGATTTCTATGAGTATGCCTCCGTGGACGGTGTGGGACAGATGGCAGGTTGGAAGCCCCATGAAAATAGAGAGGAATCCAGGGAAATTCTGGAGCGGTTTATGGAACATAAGAAAACCTTTGCCCTGGAATATCAGGGAAAGGTGATCGGTTCTCTGGGCATTGAAAAATACAACGAAGAGAGGTACCCGGAATTCGGGGAAAAGAAATGCCGGGAAATCGGCTATGTTTTGTCGAAAGACTATTGGGGACGGGGACTGATGGCGGAGGCAGTGCAGGCGGCGATTCGCTATCTTTTTGAGGATGTGGGACTGGATGTGATATTCTGCGGGCATTTTCTGTCAAACGGACAGTCGGCCCGGGTACAGGAGAAGTGCGGGTTCAGACATTACGCATATGGTCAGTTTGAGACCAAAATCGGAACCGTCCATGAGCATGAGGTGAATCTGCTGACAAAAGAGGAGTGGGAAGGCGGTTATGGCTGCAGGCTTCTTTTATTTGATCTGGACGGTACTTTGCTGCGCAATGACAAAACCATATCTCCGGCTGTGCTGAAAGCAGTGCGGGATTGCCGGGAAAAGGGCATGCGGATCGGTGTGGCTACGTCCAGGGGGGAACAGAATGTCCTGTCTTTTCTGGAGGAACTGGCTCCGGACCTGTTGATTGCCAGCGGTGGGGCAGTGGTGAAATATGATGGCCGCTGCCTGTACAGGGCCGAGTTTTCCGGGGAAGAGACGAAACGGATGATTGAGCTTGCCAGAGAAGTATGCGGGCCTGACTGTGAGATTACCATTGATACCATGAATTCCCACTACTGGAATTATCGGGTTGATCCAAAGAAACAGTACCCTGATTGGGGGAACAGTATTTATACGGATTTTAAAGATTTTGAAGAGCCTTCCCTGAAGATGTGCGTGGAGATCTTTGAAGAAGAACAGGCAAGACGGCTTTCAGGACTTCTGGATGAGTGCGACTGTGTCCGTTTTTCAGATGGATACTGGTATAAATTTACAAAAAAGGCGGCTACAAAAGAGCAGGCGATTTTGAAAATATGCGCTGCATGGGGAATTGGGACAGAGGAAATCGTGGCCTTCGGGGATGATTATGCGGATATGGGAATGCTGGCCCTGTGCGGTAGAGGCATTGCCATGGGGAATGCGGTGGATGCAGTGAAGGAAAAAGCGGATCTGGTCATCGGCAGCAACGAAGAAGACGGAATTGCGGAATATTTGAACCGGCAATACCTGGGAAACAGCGTTCCGGAATCGGCCTTGGGGTAGGACCGGAAGCCGGGAAAAGGAGAATAAGATGCTGAATCAAAAAGGATTTGACCTGTGGGCGGATGGATATGACGAGAGCGTGGGCCTTTCAGATGAGGAGGGCACCTATCCCTTTGCAGGCTATAAACAGATATTGAACGAAATATACAACAGAGTGTTGACGGATCAATGTGATTCCGTTCTTGACATCGGCTTTGGCACCGGAACCCTGACCAGGAAACTGTACAGTCAGGGCTGCCATATTTGGGGGCAGGATTTCTCGGGGAAAATGATGAAAATGGCAAAGGAAAAGATGCCGGAAGCGGCGCTGTACCAGGGAGATTTTTCAAAGGGACTGGCGGAGGAACTGAAACGGAACCGATACGATGCCATCATTGCCACATATTCCCTGCACCATCTGACCGATGGGGAGAAGGCCGGACTGATCGAAAATCTGCTGCCCCTGCTGCGTGAGGGCGGATGCCTCTACATCGGGGATGTGGCATTTGAAACACGCGCAGAGATGGAGCGTTGCAGCGCATGGATCGGCCAGGAATGGGACGATGAGGAATATTATTTTGCAGCAGACGAATGGATGAAATTATTCCCGCAGATGACATTCGAAAAGTTTTCATTCTGCGCCGGACTGCTGTCCTTCAAAAGCGGAACGCTTTCCCGGAAAGAGAGAGGAGAAACCAATGGAGAATCAAACCATACCACAGGAAAATAAAATGGGGGTCATGCCCATAGACAGGCTTTTGCTGTCCATGTCCCTGCCCATGATGATATCCATGCTTGTGCAGGCGCTCTACAATATTGTGGACAGCATTTTTGTGTCCAGAATCAACGAATATGCCCTTCGGGCCGTATCTCTGGCATTTCCCATCCAGAGTTTGATGATTGCCGTGTCAGTGGGCACCGCGGTGGGAATCAATGCCTTCCTGTCCAGGACCCTGGGGGAGAAGGAATACCAGAAGGCCAATACCATTGCGGCCAACGGGGTTTTTGTGGAACTGATGAGCTATGTGGTATTTGCCCTGGTGGGCATTTTCGCAAGCCGTCCCTTTTTTGCCAGTCAGACCGCCATTGAACAGGTGCGGGAGTATGGAACCACTTATCTGACCATCTGCTGTACTGCGGGCATCGGTATCTTTATGCAGGTTACGTTTGAGCGTCTGCTGCAGTCCACGGGCAGGACTTTCTACGCCATGATTACCCAGGGCGTGGGGGCGGTCATCAACCTGATTATGGACCCCATTCTGATTTTCGGGTATTTCGGAATGCCGGAAATGGGGGTGGCGGGGGCGGCCGCAGCCACGGTACTGGGGCAGATCGCCGCGGCGGTACTGGCCATTGTGTTTAATGTGAAAGTAAACCGGGAGATTCATCTGTCATTCCGGGGATTCAGGCCGGATAAAAAACTTATTGCAGGGATTTACAGGGTGGGCATTCCTTCTATTATTATGCAGGCCATCGGCTCTGTGATGACCTACGGCATGAACCTGATTCTGGAGGCCTTCGGCACGGCCCAAACCGTATTCGGGATTTACTTTAAGCTTCAGAGCTTTATCTTTATGCCTGTGTTCGGCCTGAACAGCGGCATGGTGCCCATCATTGCCTACAATTTCGGCGCGGGCAGCAAAGAGCGGGTGGTGCGGACCATGAAGAGCAGCATCAGGTATGCGGTGGGTATCATGCTGGCAGGTCTGGTGGTGATGGAGCTGTTTCCGGCCTGGCTCATCGGGCTGTTTGACGCGGAGGCGTCGTCGGACCTTCTGGTGATCGGAATTCCCGCCCTGCGGATTATCTGTTTGAGTTTCTGCTTTGCAGGGTACTGCATTGTGGTGGGAAGCGTATTCCAGGCCCTGGGAAACGGCGTATACAGTATGTTGGTATCCATCGCCAGGCAGCTCTGTGTGCTTTTGCCTGTGGCGTGGCTGTTCTCCCTTAGCGGCAATGTGAATCTGATCTGGTGGGCCTTCCCCATTGCGGAACTGGTGAGCTTGAGTTTGAGCACCTATTTCCTGATGCGGATCAACAGGGATGTCATTGTCCATATCGGGGGTCTGTCTTAATGTATTTTTGGCTTTAGGTGAATGCTGATAAACCGCATTAAATGGGGATTTTTTGAAAGTGAGTTTCGGTAGATATGTTGATTGGTGGTGCATAAAAGCACTTATATTTATTTCGTAGTTGTCTTTAAAAATCTCTTATAGGATGTTCATGAGATTATCATGCAATAAATGTGGACGGAAAGCAATACCCCCTCAAAGATTGAGGGGGGAGCTGATGTGCCGAAGACACTTTTTACCAATATTGCTTTACTGATTTATCGGATTCATTTTCAGATAAATCAAACATCTCAGCAATCTGTTTTATGGTTTCCGCCAAAGATATTCCTAAATTTTTGCACATTAACACGGCTCCCTTAATTTCGCTTTCTTCTCGCATTTGTTGAATGGCCAAACACATGTTCACGTCTCCTTTCCCATCTGGATATTTCAGCTTGGATCCCGTAACAACATTTATTACTTCAGCCGCCTGTCTTTCCATGCTTTGAAATTTTAAGTTTTCCCTTACAACCCTATCCAATATTTCCTTATTTTGGGAATATTTGATGTACAGCATCACTTCTCGCAGGTTTGAGTGGAATTCATTAATTTCGTCATCCGACATTTCCTTTGGAGCAATCAGGTTCACATGGTAGTCCGGTGTGTGTGCCAGAATGGCATCGTCCACATTGGAATACATTTCTTTTAGGGAGAGCGGCGCATCCCAGCTGTCTGATCCAAAATATATTACAAGGGTGACCACAGGGATAAGGCGGTCTGTTTTCCAGAAGCCGCTTAAGAACTCACCGTCTGTTGGAGCCTCTTTTTCTTGTGGATTATCGGCCTGTTTTGATTTCGATTCCTTCATGGCCTGTCTATGGGTATTGGCTGCCTCGCTGACTTGGTGGGATAGCTGGAGAAAATCGTAAACACCATTCTTGACCGGAAGGGCATACTGGATTTCTGACTGATTTTCGATTCCTAACACACAGTATGCCGTTTTGCCGTCCGTCATGGCATATAGAAGTTTCAGCACATCCCGATATTTCTGCTCCGGCACACCAGCACCGCCGGCTCCATATGGAATCACAATCTCCGTAGTGTCCAGTTCCGTCAGCCGGGCAGGGTCAATCTTTTGCTTCCCATGGTATAAAAGCTGATTGAACGCATCTGCAAAGACTACCGGATTCCCCACATATTCCTTTGTTATAGTATCTATCTTTCCCATGATGAAAAATCCTTTCTTCCATGAGAAGATTCTTCCCATTGGGAGGGTTCTTTCCCATTGATAACAGTATACGCTGAAAAAGTTTTTTTCTCAACAGTCTTTTAAAAATTGTTTAAAGTATTTCAGCGAGTCTGATTCTCTGTCCGACTTTCATGAAATTTAGTAGTCTTTTCCATGCCAATTTAGCAGTGCCGGGGTTTAAATTCAAGTGTATTGAACTTCTGGTATTTTTTGGTTTTTATTCGTATTTTCCATCAGACTTTTATAAACGAGTTGAATTATAGTTGAACTATTTGTCCCTACCCCTCTTGTTTTGAACTCTCAAACAACCCACAAATGCAGGATTTACGGTATTTTCCGCAAAACACCCAACTTGTCCAGTACACAATCTGGGGAAGAGAAATAGGAGATCAGGTCTTCGGGTTTGGAGATTGCTGTTTCGTAAGCGTTTTTGTCAGAACAAAAGCATATGCCGCAACCAAAAGGAAGTTTACGGCAGAGAAAAGAATGCGTTTTTCTGCGGTAAGCGCCGCCTCATTGGCAAAAACGCTGACGGCATTATTGACCGAATGGGCAGCAATACAGGGAAGCAGACTGCCCCCGCCATAGAAAATAACAACAAAAAGGAAACCGCAGGCAATGGCGCTCACGATCTGCCAGAGATTGGCCGTTATATCCATTCCGCTGCCGTTGAACAAATTCAGGATATGCCCCAGACCAAAAGTGACACTGGATATGAGGACTGCCGTTTTTACATTCTCTTTTGCCAGGGCCTTGAATAAAAAGCCTCTGAAAATGACTTCTTCCAGAAAACCCACGCAGAGCATGCTTAGGATATAACAGGCTGTGTCCGCTGCCGGATAATTTACGGCAATTCCAAACCAGAGGTTGTGGGACATGAACAGCAGCAGCGGGAGATACCAGAGAAACCTTCCTGCCGGAGAATGGGGGCTGCATAATCCATAGTACTTTGTCATGCCCTTTTTCCGGATCCACAGAAACAGCATGACTGTGAGAAGGGAATTGCATATAAGAGACGCAGAACTGTGGATACCAATGGCTTCCGATAAGGGATTGGCCAGTGAGTTTAAAGCACAATAAATGCCAATCCATACCAACGCAAAAGTAAGTTCATTCTTTTCAAACAAATTATCCAACCACTTTGTCATGTGAATCCTCCATGCCGCCTTTGACGGCTCAAATAGAAATGAAAATGTAGTCTCTTGCATGCTTGGCGCAAAAGCAATCAGAATGTGAAAGTCTGCTTTCACCGTTATACCTCTTTGTTCGCTCTGCGCAATACCAATGAGAATTTGAAAGTCTGCTTTCACACTTCGCCCTTCTGTGATGCCGAGACTGTCCCCCGGTACGCCCGTTCCAGATGAGCGGAAACAATGGTTTCGTCAAATGCAAGCGAATTATTTGCGATGAGGCTGGCGTAGCCGTGGGCAAATAATGCAATCGTTAAAAACACTTCTTTCATTTGGGTTTCCTTCATCCCGGTGGCTTCCTGCATGGCAGCAAGAAGGGGTTTCAGTTCCCGGGAATCGATCATTTCAAGCAGACTGTTCTCCGCCGCATACCCGGATTGAAACAGAAAGCGGAACAGATGCGGCTCCTCAATGGCAAAACGGATATAGTTCAGCCCTATGGCGAGCATGAAATCTTCTGCCTGCGGGTCAGCTTTCATCAGATAGCCGGTATGGTACCTGTCTGTTTTTTCATAGACCACTCTTTTCAGTTCCTCGATCGTTGCAAAATGGTACATCACCGGCTGCGTGGAACAGTTCAGCTTTTTTGACACTGTCCTTGCATTGATGTTTTCCGCCCCTTCTTCCCGGGCGATTTCAAACCCGGCGTCAATAATCATATCTCTTGTAATCTTTGCTTTCGGCGGCATTTTGATTTCCTGCCTTTATATAATTATTGTTATATAACATATATTATATATCATTCCGCAGGCATTGTCAAGGACTGAATAGGAGCGTGTTTGGATTATCCTGCTTCTTATCCTGCTTCTTTGGTTGGGATTTTTGCTGTCGGAGCAGGAAGATCTAAAGAAATCTTTATGGTTTTTATGGTTTTCTCTTTATACTTCCCCTTTATACTGAAAGCATCAAATGACAGCATAGCACGTTGAATTTATATAAGTCCAGTTAAGAAATGTCAGTGCTTTTGAAAGATAATTTCCATGACAGGAAAGTCGCAAAGGTTTCGTGCTAGGCGAAGCGATTTAAATAAGGAGGAACATCTTATGTGGCAGTTTTTAAGAGAATACATCAGTGCTCCGGACACGATCGGAGCTATTGCACCCAGCAGCAGGCATCTGGCGGCGGCCATGACGGCTTCTATTGATTTCGATAAAGCGCGCTGCATTGTGGAATACGGGGCGGGGACAGGCGTATTTACCAGAGAGGTGGCGGCAGGAAAGCGGCGGGATACGACTTATATCGTGATTGAACAAAATGACCGTTTCTACGAAATGCTGCGGAAACAGTTCCATGGAATGCCGGGAGTGGTGCTGATCCATGGAGATGCCGGAAATGTATGCGGTTACTTAAGCGAACAGGGGTTTTCACATGCGGATTATATCATTTCCGGTCTGCCGTTTACATCTCTTCCCCGGCAGGTGTCCCGCAGAATACTGTCGCAGACGCAAAAGGCCATGGGAACCGAAGGCGTGTTTACTACATTTCAGTATACACTGCTGCGGAAAAGCTTTCTGGAACAATATTTCAATATCCAGAGGATTGTACGGATCTGGCGAAATCTCCCCCCGGCATATGTGCTGCACATGAAACTAAAATCCTGCCATGCCAGGCAGATTTCCGCGAATGATGCGGTGTGAAACAATAGCAGGAGGTGGTGTTATGTGGTGTGTCTATTTTCTTATCTGCGTGCTGCTCCCTATATGTGTTCCGGTGCCGGAAACGGCAGTGGTACTGTGGGGAACCGGACAGATCGGCAGCCTGGGGGCCTTTTTCCTCGGGGTCACAGGTTCCGTTCTGGGATTGGCGATTATGTATTCCTTATCTTCTCTGATTGCAAATCGTATTTCAAGGGGGAAGAAAGAGCAAAGGCAGCTGGCGTGGCTGCGGCAGCTGACGGGGCGGTACCGCTTTTGGATTCTCGGCATACTGCTGATCGTTCCGCTTGTGTCCGACGAAATTCTCTGTGCAGGTTCTGTTTTTTTGAAAATATCATTGCCCCAGTTCCTGAAAATTGGTATAATTGCTAAAATCATATCCATCGGCATGATTGCCTTTTCGGAGTTTTTTGGCGATTTGTGCGGTCTGAGGCGATGGCAGATGATTGCTGTGGAGCTTCTGTTTATGTTCCTTGCCTCGGCGGCTCTGCAGCATTTCTGCAAAAAGGGAGAAGCAAACTATCATGAAAGAATTCATACTGGTTGTTGACGACGATAAAGATATCTGCAGGCTTCTGGGCATCTACCTGGGCAATGAGGGCTACCGGTACCTCACCTGTGAAAATGCGGTCCAGGCGCTGGATATCCTGGAACACTATCAGGTAGACCTGATTCTGATGGACGTGATGATGCCGGGAATCGACGGCATCAGCGCCTGCCTGCAGATAAGGGAAAAAAGCAGAATGCCCATTATATTCATGTCGGCAAAATCAGAAGACATAGACATCATACAGGGACTCACGGTGGGGGGAGACGATTATGTGACCAAGCCTTTTAAGCCCATTGAACTTCTCGCCCGTATCAAAGCCCAGCTCCGCCGCTATAAACAGTACAATGAGACGGAAAAGCCGGCGCACACGCTCCAGACGGAGGATCTGACGGTGGACATGGAAAGCCGCCAGGTATGGGTAAGCGGGCGGGAAGTCAGGCTGACGCGCAAGGAGTACGACATCCTGGAGTATATGCTGCGGAACAAGGGGCAGGTGCTGACCATGGCTCAGATTTATGAAGCGGTATGGCATGAAGAGTTCTTCTGTTCGGAAAATGCGGTGATGATGCATATCGCCAATCTCCGCAATAAACTGAACTGGGACAATGTTCATTCGGATTTTATCAAGACCTGTTGGGGAAGAGGGTATCAGATATGACGGTATTGCAAATGATTCCAAACTATATTTTAATCAACGGCATTGTCATCGCAGGAACGGTTTTCGTGATTTTCCTGGTTTACAGAAGACTGTCCTCCTCGTACCAAAAACGCCTCACGGCATATTTCCTGAAGGCAGCCTGCGTCTCCCTTGCCATCAGCCTGGTGGTGTTGGCGGTGGTGCTGTCCATGATGCAGCTTCTGCTCCATACCGGGCTGTGGGATTATTTTCATGATCTGGGCTATAAATACCTCATTGCCGCCGAATATCTCCCATCGGTGGTGGCAGTGGCGCTTACCGTGATATGCTTTATTGTCTCCTTTTCCGTCAGAATCAACCGCAGGGTCAGGTATGTGGAGTACCTGTCCCAGGAAATCCAGAAGATCCGGGAGGAGGGCTTTGGAAGGACCATGGAGCTGCAGGGGGACGATGAGATCACCCGGCTGTGCGCCGTCATCAACGAGATGTCCGTCCAGCTTCGGGAAAAGGAGGAGAGGGAGAAAAGGCAGCAGCAGAGCAAGGATGAGCTGATCACCAATGTCTCCCATGACCTGCGCAGCCCCCTTACCTCGATTATCGGCTATGTGGAGCTGCTGAAGGAGACAGGGCCCGAAGACAGGCAGCGCTTTGCCGAATACATTGAAGTGGTGGAACGGCGCCTGACGGGGCTGAACGGGCTGATCAACGAATTGTTTGAATATACAAAGCTGAACTCCGCTGACCGGCTACCGGACATGGAGAAAAGGGATGTGTTGGAACTGCTGCGGCATATCCTGTATGAATATAAAATTCTGATGGAAGCGGAGGGCCTGACGCTTTCATGGCAGCTGGGGGCGGAAAGCCATGCCGCCCATATCAATACACAGCAGATGGTACGGGTATTTCAGAATTTACTGGAAAATGCCCGCAGATACGCCGATCATTCCGCTCCGGTAACCGTGACGGCACAGGATGCGGGCCGGCTCCACATCTGTATCACGAACCGATTGACGGATGCATGCGGCATTGAGCCGGACCGGATCTTTGAACGTTTCTACTGCGGAGACCGGGCCAGAAGCACTCCGCAAAGCTCCGGACTGGGGCTTGCCATTGTAAAACGCATCGTGGAACTCCATGGGGGAGAGGTCAATGCATCGTTACAGGGACAGGAGCTGTCCATCCATCTGTTTCTCAAATAAATGGAAGAACACCACAGATCAGGTTCCGGTTGTGCGGATCCCGCCTTTGTGTTGGAATTCAAGGTGAGAGATCCGGGCACCAAATGATTTATAGTGTCATTTGGGGCTTGTTTTATAGATCTCGTCCTTGATACTGTATTGTTACTGCATAGACTGTTTTGCATGGTTCATCAATGCGGAAAATGGCGATATAATTATCAATCAATAACTGACGGTAGCCTTTTCCGGCATATCTACCCTCGTTACGCTCTTGATGGGACTGTGGAAATGTGTCTAGGCTTAAAATAGACTTCTTAATTCTGTCGACCTGTCCTGTGGCATTTTCAGGAGCTGATTTCTCTTTTGCTATATATTCGTAAATGTGGTCCAATTCATGGATTGCTCTTGGGTTGACTTTTACCTTGTATTTATCCAAAATGTTTTTTCTCCAATTCTGCAAAAACTATCTCTGCGTCAACTGCTTCTGCTCCGTTAGCAATTTCCTGCTCGGACTCAAATATGGCTTGGTCAATGCGGTTCATTCTTGCAAATTTATCATATAATTCACTACTCATTACAACCAAATCGCTATATCCGTTCTTAGTAATAAAAATAGGCTCCTGTTCCTTGTGTGCGATATTAGAAATCTCGGTTGTATTGCGTAAATCCTTAATAGGCATAATAAGTGGCATAATGCTTCACTCCTTTCTTTGGCACAATTATAGCATAATTATGTCCAGACGACAACAAAAAATGCAACATGGGTAAAAGATAAAAAAATAATTGTTGACACATAAATTAATTTGCTGTATCATAACAAAATATATATCAAAGGCTATGAAGAGAAGAGTAAGTAGTTAGATATGTTACAGAGAGTCTGGTAAGGTGAGAACAGGCACAAAAGGAACTACTGAAAATGGACTCGGAGCTGCGTACCGAAGCTGCTATGCCAAGGCTGCGACGGGTTCACCCGTTATAGTGATAGACTATCGATGAATCATTTCTCGTCCGTAGTTGATAAGGCTTATATCGTGAGATATAAGTGAATTTAGGGTGGTAACACGAAGCGAATGCTCTCGTCCCTGAAAAAGAAATTTTTCAGAGAGGAGGGCTTTTTTTGTGCAAAAATGCAACAAACCAGAAAACATGTTGTAAACGAACAGCAAAAGAAACAAAGTTATCACTACAAAATTGAAAAGAAATGAGGTATGTAAAATGAGGCAAATATTAATTGGCGGTGCATGGCCATATGCAAATGGTTCATTGCACATAGGACATATTGCAGGATTATTACCGGGAGATGTATTGGCAAGATATCACAGAGCAATAGGAGATAAGGTATATTTTGTTTCGGGAAGTGATTGTCATGGCACTCCTGTAGCAATCAGGGCAAAACAGGAAAACAAAACACCGCAGGAGGTCAGTGATTTTTATCACAGGGAGTTTACAGAGTGCTTTGAAAGGTTGGGATTTAGTTATGACGCCTATATTAAAACATCTGCAAATGAGCATGAAGATTTCGTGAAAGATTTTCATAGAAAACTGTATGAAAGTCCATTTGTGTATGAAAAAGAAGTTCCACAGGCTTATTGTGAAAGTTGCAAAACTTTTTTGGCAGATCGTTTCGTATTAGGAAAATGTCCTAAATGCGGAAGTGATACCAGAGGCGATCAATGTGATTCATGTGGGGCAGTTTTAGAGCCGGAAACTCTTATAGAACCGAAATGTGCTGTATGTGGAAAACCGATTGGTTTCAAGAAATCTACCCATTTATACATCGCTGTTTCAAAGCTGCAGCCAGAGTTAGAAGCACTGGTTGAAAGTCATCCTGAGTGGCGAAAAAATGCCATTGCATTTACAAAGCGGTATATTAACGAAGGATTAAGAGACAGAGCGCTAACCAGAGATTTGGAATGGGGAATAAGCGTACCTAAGGATGGGTATGAGTATAAAACAATTTATATATGGGCGGAAAATGTTTTGGGTTATCTATCAGCAAGTAAAGTTGCTGCTGGAGGGAATACCAATGCATTTTCTGAGTTATGGGGAGAAGATGCCAGGCATTATTATGTGCATGGAAAGGATAATATTCCATTCCATACGATTATACTACCGGCACTATTACTTGGAAATGGAGAAGCATGGCATTTACCAGACCGGATTGTGTCCAGTGAGTATTTAACTTTGGAAGGCAGGAAAATATCTACAAGTCAGAATTATGCAATATGGGTAAAGGATTTATTGGATCATTATGAAGCGGATTCCATTCGATATTTTTTTATTGCAAATGGACCGGAGAAAAAGGATGCAGATTTCTCATGGAGAGAATATGTTCATAGTCATAATGGCGAATTGCTTGGGGCATATGGAAATTTCGTGAATAGAACATTGGCGTTTATAGAAAAATATTGTGATGGTGTGGTCCCTCAAGGAAACAATAATATTGAATTGGATAATCAAATAGATCGTCTGTATATCGCTGTAGGAAAGCTTATAGAAAGTGGATATTTCAAGGATGCTATGAATGAAATTTTTGATTTTGTAAGAAATGCGAATAAGTTTTTTGACGCAGAGCAGCCTTGGATTACACGAAATACAGATAAGAACGCTTGTGATAATACACTTTATCAATGTGTGCAGATTATAGCAAACTTAGCAGTTTTGCTTTCTCCTTTTTTACCGTTTTCTTCGGAAAAAGTATTGAAATGGTTGAACTTAAGTAATCAGTGGAAAAGGCAGCATGTTGAAAGCGGCTATTTGCTCCCAGAGGTTGAAATATTGTTCCATAGGATTGATAAGAAAGTAATTGAAGAAGAAACAGAAAAATTAAAGGCTGTTTTATAGCTGAAAGAAATTGCAGACAAGGGGCGATTTATCTCGCCCCTTTATCTCTGCTTCGGTATGGTTGGCTGGCATTCTGCCTGTCAGCCTTTTCCCGATACCTCTGTATCTTTCCGTGAAGGCTTGAAAAGCCTTGAAAAATAGGGAGAGTTCAAGAAATTCATCTGTAAATCCCGATTGATCTATTTTATGAAAAAACCTTATGTGTCATTTACAATGTATATTGACAAGCGATTTCCCGCACAATTCCAAAAGGGGAGTAGCTATTACAATATTTTACCACATCTTAGAATGTCTGAAGCTTCCCTTTCTATATCAGTATTTCTTTAATTTTTTCCCTGTGATGATACAGAATAAACTTCCGCTGATTCCAAGGATCAACATCATAAGTGCTGCGCCGGAACCTTTCCCTGTGCCGAAGAGCGTTTTTAGAATGGTTAAATCACCATGGATCCTCATAAAGGGTTCACATACTTGATCAACCATAAAACCGCCCACAAACAGTCCTATGGGAATGGTAAAAAACTGAAGGGTATTGCGGCAGGCATAGACACGCCCCTGCAGCTCCACAGGAATGGCAGTTCTTAGAATCACATCCAAATTTGCGCTCATAATTGGTACAACCCCCCATCCGATAAACTGTCCAATGCACCAGAGCAGCGGTTCCCGGGAAAACGCCAGCAAAAAGTTTTCGGTTCCCAATGAAAACAGCATTGTCAAATAGATAACCCTCACCCTGTTTTTCGGCTTTGGCAGAACAGAAACCGCCAGACTGCCCACAATCATGGCAGCACCGGAACAGGAGGTGACGATTCCCAAAACAGTCGAGCCGCCTTTCGGATTGGGAAGAACATAACCGGGCAATACGGCATCAAAGGCAGAGGCTACGAAATTGATACCGGACATAAATAAAATCAAGGTCAAAATAAGCTGATTCTTTTTCAAAAAGGTAAGCCCTTCTTTGGCAAGCACCAGTACACGTTCGCTTTTTCCCTTTTTATATTCCGGAATTTTCACAAAAAACAGTAAAGCTGTAAACGCAACAAGGAAACTGCCGATATCCACCGCGATTACGCCGTTCAGCCCTGTAAACGCGTACAATGCTGTGGCAATCAAAGGATTCAGTGTAGAAATCAGGCTGTTTGACAGAGAACGGAGTCCGCTTGTTTTTTGGTAATACTTTTCCGGCATAATAAGCGTCATGGCCACTTCACCGGCAGGCTGCTGAACGGTATTCATGAGTCCGGAAACCGCATTCAAAACATATAAATGCCATACCATCAGACGATTTGTCTGGTACAATACAAATACAAGAAGCGTACAGACAGCGGCAAACATATCACAGCCAAGCATGGTTTTCTTTTTGTCCAATCGATCGGTCAATACGCCTGCAAATATGCTCATTAATACGTACGGCGCATAAGTGCATATCGTAAGCGCAGCCGTACTCAAAGAAGAACCGGTCTTTTCGTACAGCCATAATGTCAGCGCAAAGCCTGTAAGGCTGCTGCCAAGCTGGGACACACTCTGGGTACTCCAGAGTATCAAAAAATCTTTTAACTCAAATAATGCATTCTTTTTTATCAATTTCATCTCTTTGCTCCTGTTGTTTTTCTTATTTTTCAGGTCAGAAGCAAAGTCCGAGGAGATCCGCAAAAGCGGTTCCTCCATGCAGTCTCCTCAAACTCTGCATGGAGCTGCTGCAATGCAAAGCTTCATTTTGTCTCCTTTCATGCGTCATTCGTTGCTGTGTACCTGGTTCAGCGCAATCCCCGGTACCATACCACATCATTATAAACAATTCTCTTCCCGGGGACAAGTATTTGGGTGTTTTTTTCGGCGAAACAGCGTAAATAACGTAACAGTTCAGACAGCTCCTCTCGCGAAGTCAAAATTGCGCTCTGTGCAATTTTGCGAGACTTGCGGGCGCCAAAACGCATTCTTTTCGCATTTTGTGTGCATTCTCGTAACAGTTCAGCGCCCTGTCTGAACTGTTACTAAATAACCACTGGAAACGGACAAGGGGATATGGTATCATATGGGGTAAAGCCAAAGGAACAGCGTCCTGTTTCCCAGGCAATGACAGTATTTTGGTGGGAGACAAATCATGAAGATTACAACATCCGTAAAAACCATGTTTCAAACAGTTTGCCGTATTGATAAAAACAGTTTATTGATAGGTATTGCTTATAATCTGATCAAACAGCTCATGAATGTCTTTTATGGCGTGTATTTTATCCGGTTGATTCTTGTGGGATTGGAAACCAGGAAAAGCATTGGCCATATTTTGACTGTCCTTGTAGTTATGTTTTTGATTCAGCTGTTATTTGGCCGGTTTGAGCAGTATTATAAGAATGTGTATTTCCCTGTTTTTCAGTTGAAAGTGGAGTGTTTTGTGAATGAAAAAATCATGCGCAAAGCCAATGCCATTCCGTATGACAGGGCAAATTCACCGGAATCCTTCGATAAATACAACCGGGTAATCGAGAATTCGTCCAAGGCGATCATGCAGTCTTATCAGGCAGTTTGTCTCGTGTGCGGACTTGCGGAAGCCTTTGTGATGATTTTATATTACATAGTCAAAGTAGATATATTTGCCATTGCGCTTTCGGCTTTTCCGCTGTTATATTCCTATTTTTTAGCGGAAAAAGGCGAGGAATTGAAGTATGGACTGAATCAAAAGCTTTCCGTATTTTCCCGGAAAAAGGACTATGCAAAACGCGCGCATTATCTGCGGGAGTATGCGGCGGAGTTCAGAACGACGAAAATAGGCAGGGTGGTCAGGGATATCCATGAGGAAGGCGCCGCAGGGACGGAGGACATGCAACGGAAAGAGGGCAGAGGGATTGCGCGGATTTCCTTTATCGAGCTGTTTTTGGGAGATGCCGTCTCCATGGTATTGCCGTTGATCGTCGATAGTCTATCGATACCTATACCACGATTGCGTTGGCAAATGAGGAAATTACCCTGCGGCCGCTGTCTGTAGTGGATAATCTGTTTGGGGGAATGGAATGTCTGGTTGCCGCAGCGGTGATTATTTCGGGGACTGTTTTCACCAGTTGGTTTGTGTTTGGGATATGTGCTCTGTCTTTTTTGGTTGGAATCCTGTTGACAAACAGGAATGCAGAGAAAGTGGTTCGGTATGATGAAGCCATTAAGAGAAAGGACAAAAAGCTTTCCCTTTTATATCGATTACTGTACCTGCCGGACTATGCAAAAGACACCAGGTTAAGCCGTATCCATGAGGTGTTTCTGGCGGAATATGATGGGGTCATCAAAGAAAAACAGGCAGTTGCGGAATCTGACGGAAAGGAAATCGCCAGGTTATCTTTGTTTCAAAAGATGTTCTGCAACGCGTTTTGCATTGACTTTTTGATACCGCTTTGTCTGTGCGTTGCCGTTTTGGTATTTGAGAATCTGTCTGTTTCGGCTTTTGTGATCGCAATCAATGCCAGTGCACAAATTCAGTTAAAACTGGATGGCTTGACGGAAGCCATCTCGGAGTTTCTGAAAAACGGCAGATTGGCAGAAAGAATCCGAAATATAGATAAAATCAAATGCGATATTGAAAAGTCGGCGGGCAGTGAGCTGAACGGCGAAATGCAGGATATCTCCTTCAGGAAGGTTTCTTTCTGTTACCCTGACGGGACGTCAGGATTGTGGGAAGTTGATCTGCGTATTCGAAAAGGGGATAAGATTGCGGTGGTGGGCAGGAATGGTTCGGGAAAATCAACCTTGATCAAACTGCTGCTGCGGTTCTATGATCCCACATCCGGGGTGATTGTTCAGAATGACAGGAACATAAAAGACTTTGACATTTCTGCATACAGAGGACAGTTCAGTACGGTTTTTCAGGATTTTAACGTATATGCAACCACAATAAGGAATAACATCTGTGCGGGGAACGAAGCAAACGAAGAACGAATCAGAGAAGCGCTGAATAAGGCGGGGCTGTCTGATAAGATAACCGATTTGGACGTACAGCTGACAAGGGAATTCCACGAGGACGGAGTCCTTTTTTCGGGTGGGCTGCTGCAGAGAATGGCATTGGCCAGGGTTTTTTGTGAGAACAATGACATTATCATTATGGATGAACCCACTGCCGCGCTTGATGTATTTTTTGAAAGGAAGTTTTATGATACCATTTTTCATCATTTAAAGGAAAAAACAATTGTATTTGTGTCCCATCGCCTGTCTTCTATTACCTCCTGTGACAAAATCTTATATATGGAACAGGGGAGAATCCTGGAAGAAGGGACCCATGAGGAATTAATGAAATTAAATGGGGGGTATTGCAGATTGTTTCATGCGCAGTTTGATTAGAAATTGGAAACACCGCCCCCTGCACTCGGGAGTGTGGGGGGGCGGCGTTTTTATCAGGTAAAACATATTCTGCTTTGGACTGCATAATGCACTGCGTCTGCGTTTTGGGGTTATACCTCCCCAAGCATACGGAGCAGCAGATAGGACCCAGGGCAGCGTTCCGCCAGTTCCGTTTCCGTATATTGCTCCATCAAGTTCAGCGCATTGTTTTTGAACGCATCATACCAGATCTGTCCGGTAAGTGCTTCGTTCATGGGCGGGCTGAACACAAGCGGTTCTTCGCCCCAGTCAGACGCAATTTCCTCACAGGCCTGCATCATGATATGACCGTCCAGTCCGGTTTCGCCGCCCGCCTCGAACCGGGCGAAGCAGTAGTTCAGGGTGTATTGGCCATAGTACATCAGTTCCCGGTAGGCAAGGGGGTGTTCCCTGATATAATCGCCCGGATTGGAGGACAGGGCAGGGCTGCTGCAAATGGTTTCGATGAGCGTCCCAATCACCTTGTTGGTATCCAGTCCGGCAGCCGCTGCCGCCTGGGCGTAGCACGCCTGCTTCTGCGGAAGGAGGAATTTCTGGCTGTCCATGCCGTCCTCGGCAATGTGTGCAGGGAACTTTTCACGGATGTCCTGGGCGTAGTAGCTGCCATCCCGGGGTTCCCAGTATTCGGTCAGGGTATAACCGCCCTGGTCCAGGTCAAAGGAAAGCGCCACGGGGACATGGCTGCCGCCCACGGTTTCCAGGCCGGTGTCCGTGACCTTATATTCCTCATAAAGCGCCCATCCGTAACAGGTGATTTTATGGGTGCTGCTTCCGGCCAAAGGCGTGCCGGAGAGTGTCTCCAGGGCGATAAAGCTGCAGCAGGCTGTATCATACTCCTGTGGATTGGAAGACTTGTTATGGGCCATGATTGCCTGATGAACAGCGGTCTGTTCGTCGGAGAGTGCAGGGGCAGAGGTGTCCGGCTCCACCGTGATTGGCGCAGGGGCAGATGTGTCCGGCTCTGCCGTGATTGGCTTATCCGGGCTGCTCATGGAACTGCCCGAAATACTTTCCAAACCCAACATGGAATAAATGTTGTTGATGTATTCCGGATTTTTCACCTGCTCCTCTGTGACCATGTAACTGGAAATGGGATTCTGCCACGGGATCACAAAAATATCGTTGTCCTCAATATCAAAGGTGGACAGAATCAGCGCCATTTCCTCCGCTGTGGCGCCCTGCAGGGCCATTTTTTCCTCCAGAGTTTTCTCCCGGTTGGTTCCCTGCATCAGCCCAAAACGGTAGTCATTCTCTGCCATCTGCCAGACATAGACCTCCAACCCCTTGAAGGTTCCCAGTGCAAAGTATTCCGGGTATTTATCCCGCAGCCCGTCTATTTCCAGGGAGTCTGCCTGTGAAATCACTCTCATGCTGTAAATCGTACCAAACTGGGCCGGATAGCTTTCCAGAATAGACCCATCATAGGTAATCTCCAAAATGTCTCCCACCTGTGGTTCAGGGGATGGGGGCAAATTCGCGGCGGAAACATGGAACAGATCACTGGAGGACAATTCCGGGGAACCCTCCGCCGGCGTGACCAGGAGGGCGTTTTCTTTCACTTCCGTAATCCGCGCCTGCAGGATGTGCTGTTCCCGGGGAACGCCCTGTTTGGGATTCGTTGCAAAACATACCGCCACCACCGCACAGGCAATGACAGCCCCGGCAATGATCCAAAACGCCGGTTTTTTGTAGTTCAGCACGTTTTTCACCCGCTCTTTTACGCCGATTTCGCCAAAGGCCAGGGGGCAGATTGTCACCGGACGCCGCCCGGTACTGCACTCCAACAGGGCCATGGAGTATTGCTTTTTTCCGGCCAAATCGATCTGCCGGATCACCTTCTCGTCGCAGGCCATCTCAATGTCCCGGCAAAGCAGCACATAGGCAATCCAACACAGGGGATTGAACCAGTGGACCGTCAAAATCAGAAAACCCAGAGGTTTCCACCAGTGGTCACGCCTTGCCAGATGCGCCTTTTCGTGGGCAATCACCGGCTCCATGGTCACCGCGTTCATGTTGGAGGGCAGATAGATTTTTGGCCGGACCAGTCCCAGGATAAACGGAGATTTCACCTGGTCACACAGAAAGATGTTTCCTTCATAGGGTACGCCTTCCGAAACGCTCCGGTGTACCTGCCAATAGCTGATAACCGCGTACAGCAGCAGGATGGCCATGCCCATGAGCCAGATGACAGACAGCACAAATGTCCATACATAGAGCGGGCTGACACTGGCTGCCGGATTAGGCGCAAACATTTCCCCCAGAAGGGGATTCACCGCATTGTTGACGGCGGGGATGCCGCTGCTGACCGCAGGGGTTTCATACTGTATGTTATGGGCCTGGAAGGTCTCGGCACTGGGAATCAGGCTCCATGCGCTCTCGAAAGAGAAGGGAACCGCCAACCGCAGGGCCGCAATCCCCCACAAAAGAACGGTAATCCACCTGGGTGCCTTTTTCAGCAGAAACCGCAGCAGGACCACAGCCAAAATCAGCCAACCGGCGGCGATACTCATGTTCAGAATTTTCAGAAACAGATTGCTCATATCATTCACCTGCCTTGTCAATCAGTTCGCGAATCTCGGTAATTTCCTCTGCTGTGAGCTTTTTCTCCCTGGTAAATGCGGCAAGGAAGGCAGGAAGGGAACCCGCGAAGGTCTCATCCACATATTTCTTGCTGTGACGGGCATAGAACTCCTGTCGGGATATCAGAGAGGTTACCGTGCCGTTATTGTTTTGAAACAGGCCCTTGTCGCAGAGCCGATGCAGTACCGTGTGTGTTGTCGTCCGTTTCCAGGTGAGCTTTGCCGCAGCCAGTTTTGTCAGTTCGGCGGATGTCACCGGCTCCCGCTCCCAGATGATGTCTGCAAAACGGGCTTCCACAGCCCCTAATTGAATTTCTGCCATCAGTACAACCTCCTGTCTACATTATGTAGTCTCATATACAGACTACACTATGTAGACGGATCTGTCAAGAGATTTTACAAAATAAGGGCTTTTGTATTGCGGTAAGGGTGTTGAATCGTGAGATAGCACCGGAACAATGAAGGGACGATATGGTTGACAGTGGGAAGATTAACGAAGCTGAAAATCAGATATACGATATGACGTCTGATGACAATATGGCAAATTTGGAGTTGGCACTGCTGTTTTATTCTTATCTCAATGACAAGGATGATGATTTTTTACAGAAGAATGATTTTTGCCGGGACGAGATAAAATCAGGCATAACGGAATTGATATTCCGATATGGATTGATTTGTATAACGGAAATTTTTCTATCACAAATATAAGCATGGCCATGAATAACAAAATAAGGAATACAGCGTCAGAGCGTATAGTAAAATAAAGCTATGCGCTCTGTATTATTATTTATAAAGGAGCATTTGAAATAAATAAATTTATTACTGTGTATTGTAAATGCCAGGTAAATATTTTATAATCAATGATAGCAGGCATGGGGGGAGGAGATTGGGATATGGTAGGAAGAATCATAAGTCTGGTATGCTGCTTATTATGTTCTTTTCCTTTTTTAATCATAAGCATTTATAGTAGAGACAGCGACGAGCCTATAAGCTTCTGGAGCGGAGATACTTCCCTGAAAGATAAGGTTAAGGACATAAAAGGCTATAATGTGGAGATGGCCGGATTATATAAAAACTGTGCCTTCTTCTTTGGGCTGAACGGGATTCTATTTGTAATCTTTCCTGCAGCCGGAATGGTAATGTTAGTGTTTGGCTGCACGGCCGGGATTTATCTTGCCTATCGGGTTTATAAGAGGATTTTAGAAAAATATTCCTGACTTTCCCTTTAGGGGGCGATTGGAGAAGATGAAAAATCGTAACAGTTCAGCGCCCGGTCTGAACTGTTACGAAAAATCAGGACCAATCCACAGACACTACCAAGAGATCGTCTGTCAAAGGACAGTTCTTGAAAAGAAGGATTACAGGAAACCTGGGGAAAGCCATGAGGGGCATGGATCGGTGTTCAGGAAAAGACAAGCAAAGTCAGGATAGGAGAGCAAATTGGAAAATCAGATAAAAGGTGCGGCAGAAAGGTGGGGATTGAACCGTTGCGAAGAAATTTACTTACATCCCACAAAAGCAGTCTTATCGGCGGAGTCGGAGCGGTTCGGCCCTGTCATTTTGAAAATAGACAGGAACATATCCCGGCTCAAATCCGAGCATCGGATGCTGACGGGGCTGTCCGGCAGGCATAGCTGCAGGGTATATGCCTATGACGAAAATGCCGGACTCCTTTTGGAGGAACGCATCTTTCCGGGGACCGTACTGCGCAGGGAAGCCTCCCTGGAAACGCGGATCAAGATATTTTCCCGGATATTCCGTGAGATACATATGCCTGCCGGGGAGGGCGAGACTTATCTGGACTGGCTGGAGGGGATCTGCGATTATTGCAGGCGGAATTCTGTGGACCGGGAGGTTTCGGATCTGGCAGTCAGGGCGCGGGAAATCTGCGCGGAAGTGTTCGGGAAATATCCGGACCGGGTACTCCTCCACGGTGACCTGCACCATGACAACCTGCTGTCGAGAGACGACGGCAGCTATGCCATGATTGACCCGAAAGGGGTGATCGGCCCGGCAATCCTGGATCTGCCCCGGTTCATACTCAATGAACTGGATACGGAACACACATGTCCGCACAGGGAGCATATCCGGGAGGTGATACGGCTGCTTGGCGGACAGACAGGCTATCCCCAGGCGGATATCGGGAAGCTCTTCTTTATGGAGACGGTTCTGGAAAATATCTGGCGCCTGGAGGATGGCGATGAGATGGTCAGGGAAGAACTGGAGGTGGCTGCTGCCATAGGTCTGGAAAGCGGAGAATAAGAACTGGAAAAAGACTGTGCCCGGAACGGCATAGACCAATATTATCTGATTCGGGCCACAAATGAAGAGGCCGCCAGGTTCTATGGCAATTTCCGGGGAGCCGAGATGCAGGATGTTCCCCTTTTGCGGAAATATCTGAAAGCGCAGGAGCCATAAGCAAAGGATTCCGGGGCTGTTTTAATGCAGAAGGAATCTTTCTTTATTCATCTTTTTAAAGGAGGATTTACTGCTAAAATAGTCCCTCCGTCGCTTAATCATATCTAAAACCATTTTTTGTGCGGCTTCTTTAGTGGTCAAAAAGGGTTTGATAGAATTGATACAATGTTTGTAAAAGGTTTCATGCCACTCTATATAAATTTCGCCCACATAAATGGATTTCTCTAACAGATCCAGATAATTTTCAAATATCGTTAGGCCATTCTTAAAATCGCCTTTGAGAAAGCATAACATTGCCAAATCATAGACTTCCCAAAATCGTCGATTTTCCGGTAAATCGGATACCTTCTGTTCAAGGCACTTTTTCGCATAATCCATATCCTTAAATTTGCGGTATTCCATCACTTTCCGCAGGCCTGTTTCAGCAAATTCTTCCATCTTTGCTTGAAATTCATCATCGTTTCCATCATAGCTGCAGAATTCATTTTCTCGATTCCCATAAGAATAAGATAATATATTGTTTAAGCTTTCGCTTTTCTCCCCAAAAAAGTCAATTCCAACTCCCAAATAAGAACCTTTGGACCAATTACTGGAATCAAACACAACAAAAATGACAAAGTATCCGTTGTCGTCTAACCAGGTTCTCGACGTTCCCTGTCGAAAAAGTCCCTTCGGTGCGAGTACTTTTTTTGCAGCCATATTGATTATTTTGTCATGTTGCCGCACCATAGTATTCCCCCTAACCTTGGATCTGCCATTCTGTACAGGGAAAATTGTAGCATACCAAAGCGGGAAAAACAACAGGCATATGACGCCGTTTTATCTGCCTGTCCAGGCGGTCAGGGAATGAGGCCAAACAGCGCAAATTGGCACTGGAAACGGAAAGGGGAATATAGTATAATAAGTTTGGACAGCAGATTTTCAACATAAGGTTTCCGGAGCGGATTTGGAAACGGGAGATACTTTTCGGAAAGGGAAAGCCATGGATAATCTGATTATCAGTTTTTCGGGCAGAAAGAATGGAAATTGTGATCAAATCGGGCAGTACATAGCGTCGGCAGGGTCCGGTAATGACAAAGTAGTCCGGTTCAGGGAACTGAATGCGCATCCCTGCTGCGGATGTGAATATGAATGCTTTGGCGGCGTATGTAAGTACAGGGAAGATGATGTTTACAGCTTGTACGGCGAAATGTGCCGTTATGACAGGGTTATTCTGGTTGTGCCCATGTACTGCGGAAATCCGGCCTCCCTGTATTTTATTTTTCATGAGCGCTGCCAGGATTATTTCAGCCATAATGAGAGCAGCTATGAGGAAGTTGTTAAACGTCTGTACATTATAGGTGTGTACGGTAAAGCGGAAGCTTCTCCGGATTTTGTGCCCTGTCTGGAGAAGTGGTTTGAAGGCAGCGGATATTCAGGGCGGGTACTGGGAATTGAACGGCATTTGTATGGACAGAAGATTGGTGATCGTGTTCTGGATGTGGCGGAAGTGGCGGAGAAAATCGGGCAATTTTTAAAGCAGGAGAGAAGCGCTGCCTGTAAAGAGGCAGAGGGGAAATGAGGCAGGTGAAAAAGAGGAAATAATGTCCCGGGCCAATGGAAAATCGCAAAAAAGGAGAGAGTGGGATGAGTTACGATTTAATGGTATTTGAAAAGACAAAAGCGCCTGATACAAGAGAGGCATTCATGGCATGGTATGAGAAACAGACCGCCTGGGAGGAGGATCATGATTACCAGACTATCGGCGTTTCTGCTCCTGCCCTGCAGAATTGGTTTATGGAGATGAAAGATATTTTTCCGCCCATGAACGGGGCATATGCGCCGGGCATGGAGGAGTTGGAAAAAGACGGGGATTTGGAAAGCCGCCTTGTGGACTATTGTATTGGCCGGGAAGTGATTTATGCCGCATTTCCCTGGTCTGCTGCGGAAGAAGCTTATGAAACGGTAAGGCGGCTTGCGGAGAAGCATGCCGTGGGTTTCTTTGATGTAAGCGGAGATGAGGGGGAGATCCTCCTGCCGGACGGAATCCGGCTTTCATAGGGAAGGAAGCAGGGCAGTTTATCCGTAGTTCCCGCCAGTTAATTCTGTCTACATTTCTAAAGGCTTTATTTTAGCGGAATTACTGTCTATATCTGAAATGTAGAATGTATTTACTTTTTATTTCTATCTACACAAATTTTTGATTGTATTGAAAGACTCTATCAGTGTTTATGGGGCTTCGTATACTGTTTTCATTGTAGAAGGAATTATATAGCGGGAACTACGGTTTATTGGATGGGACAGGTACCGGGAATGAAATCCGGCTTTTATACTGCATACCAATTGAATTTGCAGTGCAACCTGACTGCAGACCGCCAGCCAGGTATTTTCCCGAAGACATCACTGTAAATCCTGGCGGTCTGCAGTATATAGAGAAGGATGAGGAAAATATGGCTGCGGAAGGGTTGAGAAAAGAGATAGCGGAAGCCATAGGGTTTGCCGCAGTCCGGGAGGAGTGAGAATGGCGTTTGGATTTTCCTATGTGGGACTGATTTACCTGATTCTGCTGATGCTGCCCAATCTTCTGTGGACAAAGAATCAACCGAAAAACTATGAAAAATATGCGGGAAACGAGAAGAAAATACTGGTGTTTCTGGAACGGACGGGGGAGGTTCTGGTATCCTGTCTGGTACTGATTTTTTCCGATTTTAACATAAAACCATGGTCTTCCTGGTCCTGGTGGCTGCTGTTGTCCTTTCTGCTGATGATGTGCTATGAGCTTTACTGGGTGCGGTATTTTCGCAGTGAAAAGACCATGAGAGATTTTTATAGCAGCTTCCTGGGCCTGCCTGTAGCCGGGGCCACACTTCCCGTGGCGGCCTTTTTTCTGTTGGCAGTCTACGGGAGGAATCCGGCATTGATGGCTGCGGTAATTCTCCTGGGCATAGGGCACATCGGCATTCATCTGATGCATAGAAAAGAGGCAGCTGGGGAGTGAATTTGCGTAGTATACAGGGCAGTATCCGGGAGCGCTGGCGGAGATCTAAAGGTTTTGAAAAGTCTGGACTCAAGCAGAAATATGGAGGAAAACCGGATGAAAATAGCGTTGGCATCGGCAAAACATCTTTACCGAAGGGTTTCAAAGGGGTGGAAGGAATACTGGAGGACAGACAGCCATTACCGGGAAGGGGACATGGGATTATTTCATGAAAATGGGGATTTTGCTCTGGAAATCGGCTGTTTTGAAAGAAGGATAGGACTATGGGGTGTGAAAAAAGTCCGTCCTGTGCTTCCAAAGACAACGGTTTGGGACCACATTTCGTTGTCTTCTGCAGAAAGCCGCGACTTTTTTCACACCCCCAACCAATTAAGCGTGCTGTTTTTGTTGGTAGAGGGCGGTTAAGGAATCTTGAAGCACCTGTGAAAAGTTAATATGGTTATTTTCAGCAAACGTATTGAGCCATGCGGGAATGGTAAGATTTTTTCTTACAGCTTTTTCACCATACTTTTCAGCATAGGCATCCATATCCAGAACCAACATGCTTACGAAACCGCCGGCTTCTGGGATAATGCTTTCCAATGGGCTTGCTTCGGGCGCGGGTTTTCCGTCCTCCAGTTCGTCAAGAACCCAGCCGGATGCGGCATCAGTACCCATAAGGATAGCTTCGGCCAAGGTGCTGCCTTCACTGACACAGCCGGGAAGATCTGGAACTTCAACGGTAAATCCTCCTTTTTTTTCTTCACAGGGATAAAAACAAGCGGGATAAGTTAATTTCATAGATGAATCCTCCTTTATGGTGGTGTGGTACCAGGCTTTAGAGCCCGGCTTGCTTTAAAATAGATTTAAGGAAATGCCTCCAAATAGCTTGCGCAGGCTTATGGCGGAATTTATTGATTTTATCAGGTTTGCCCTGAACAGATTGCGCAAGTTATTTTTCGGCAGTTCCTAATTGTACGTGTGTCAAGGTCTCCGGGATGATTTGGAATGGAAACCTTGCCAGGTTTTATTGGATGGATGTAAGCATAGTGGGAACCTTTTGCTTTCTTGAATTGCCATCCATCCGCTAATAATATTTTTCTATTTCCCGGAATCTCATGCTGTAATCTCCTTGCAATTATATCATACGCATAATGCGCATAAATGTCAAGGGGGATTTGAAATTTGAAGAAATTTAGAGAGAGAAAAGACTTAACTTAACGGAGGAAAGGTTTAAGTAAATGACATTGGCATATGGAGGAGCATTTTTTCAGGATGGAAGCGTGCAGGCGGAGCTGCCTGTGAGGAGCGCCGGGCTGCCTGCAGTGGAGATATAGAAGGGGTGGAAACCACAGATGATAAGCGCAATTATTTTTGATATGGACGGTACTTTGTACAATGAGACAGATGTAAAAATGACGGCGGAACTGGAAACGGCAGTGTACCTGGCCGGATGCTGCGACAGCTCCCCGGAGGCGGTTTACGACATTTTCCGAAAGGTGAAATCCCGGGTGACAAGCGCCTGCAGGGGCCGGCCGGAGGCAAACGACAGAGCTAAATGGTATGATGCGGTCCTGGAGGAACTGGGAGTCACCCATGTCACGGGGGCGGAATTGGCGGAATGCTATTGGCAGGCAGTGTATGACAATATGAAGCCTTTTGCGGATTTCCTCTACGTGCTGCCCGGGCTGCAGGAAAAGTACGGATTGTATTTGCTGACAGATGAGCTGTGGGCAATACAGGAGCGGAAGCTCCAATGTCTGGGACTGGAGCATGTGTTCCTGGAAACCGTGTCGGCGCAGGAAATCGGGTCCACAAAACCAAGTGAGAAATGTTACAGGTATATCACAGAAATCATCGGTGAACCGGTAGAAAATATACTGGTAGTGGGAGATAATCCCGGAGCGGACATCAGGGGCGGAAACCTGGCAGGGATGCACACGGCCTGGCTGAAGCGGGGCAAATACCATTATTATCAGCAGGAACCGGAGGAAAAGCCGGAGATTGTTTTTACCAATTACTTACAATTGCCGGGGAAAATAGAAGCGTTGGAGCAGAGGCGCCATTTTCAGGCCGAAAAAAGCGGAGGAAGGCTTTTTTAAAGTTCTGGTGGTGGTAGGGCAAAAAGAAAAAGCGCCGGTGGAGGCAGTATTGCCGGAATGTACCGCTGCATTAGGGAATCTATATAGGGAGACACAGGAAGGAAACGGCCAGAGATGGCTGATGATCGACATAGAGGACAAGGATGGTTTGTATCAAGATGTTTTCCGCCTGATCAAAATCCGCAGATACAGTTAAAGTTCCCTTGTGCAGGACTGCCAATGCAGCGGTGCCCAGGTAGCCACAGGCAAGCGTATGTACTGTGCACTGTACGGTGGTAGGTTATATCTTTAGAAAGTGATGTTTCACACAAAATTGCAGGGCAGCCTGTCTGCATTGTTTGGGGAAGCGCCGATGGGGCGTGCCGGGATTGATCTGCAGCAGACTGCAGTATAGGAACAATTGATCAAATAGAAATCAGGAGGTACACAGGAATGAAAGAAATGATTGGATATTGTGGGTTGGACTGTGAAAAATGCGACGCATATCTTGCGACAATCCATGACGATCAGGCATTGCGTGAAAAAACGGCAAAATTATGGGCAGAGTTAAATGGCGCGCCCATTCAGCCGGAACATATCAACTGTCAGGGATGCCGTGTTGACGGGATCAAAACGGTATTTTGCGACAGCATGTGCGAAATTCGCCAGTGCGCGCTGAAAAAGAGTGTGGCCACATGCGGGGACTGTCCGGAACTGGAAAACTGCCGGACTGTGGGAGAGGTTCTTTCAAACAATCCCGAAATTCTGGAGAATTTGAAAGAATAAACAGCAGAGCCGGTGTGGCCAGCAGAGAATCGGAAATGAGACGGAAAGGATCCGGATATCAGATGACGGGAAAGCAGGAAAAGAACAGGTGATATAAGGACAGGAGGGAACCAGTGGATGGTAAACCGGCAGTTGGAAATCATTTATATCTTAATGAATAAGGACACGGTGACAGCGGAAGAACTGGCGGCACATTTCGAAGTGTCCACCCGTACCGTCTACCGGGACATTGACAGCCTGTCCATGGCGGGGTTCCCGGTGTATGCCAGCAGGGGCAAGGGCGGCGGTATCCGTCTGATGGAGCGATTCATTCTGGACAGGCGGCTGCTGACCGGTGAAGAGCAGCAAAGGATTCTGGCAGCCATGGCCAGTCTGCGGGAGACAGGGGCGTTTCAGGATGAAAAGGTTCTGGAAAAACTGCAGACTTTTTTCAAGGCAGAGTCCATGGAGTGGGTGGCCATTGACTTTTCCGACTGGAGTGGGAGGCGGAGGGAACTGTTCGGCCGGATTAAGGAGGCCATTCTGGGCAGGCATGTGATGGAATTTGATTATTACGGGCAGCGGGGACAGATGATGCACCGGAAGGTGGAGCCGGTTCAGCTGCTTTTCAAGGAATACACATGGTATGTAAGGGCCTTTTGCCGGGGCAGGGGCGCCATGCGGCTCTTTAAGGTGCTTCGGATGAAGCGGGTGGAGGTACGGGAGGAAACCTTTGAACCGGGACCGCGGCACAGGGAGGACAGGCCGGTGGAGGAGAACCGGACGGTGTCTGCAGGCCAGGGGGAATCTTCGGCAGAAATTGTTTTCCGCGTAGACCGCAGGGAGGCATACCGGGTTTATGACCGATTTGAAGAAGAAGAAATCACGGTGCTGCCCCAGGGGGATTTTGAGATTCGGATGAAGTGCCCCGTGGACGACTGGGTTTATGGGCTGATCTTGTCCTTTGGGCCTGCTGCTGTCGTTTTGGAGCCGGACTGGGTGCGGGAGGAACTGGCGGCAAGAGTCCGGCAGATGGGGGAGTTCTATGGCGGATGCTGAAAATTTGAATAAATTTTTATAATATGACATTCTGGTGTCATATTTTCAGAGGTATGATAGAAACATGTCACAGACCTGCAGACCCGGCTTCCTTCTCCCGCAGAGAAAGGAGGAAGTGCTTCCGGGATGCAGTCGAAGGTTCCCCTGACTGAGCAGGCAGTGGGGACAGGCAAAATGAAAGGAGAACAATACCATGGAAAACACAATGAAACAGGAACTGAAGATCTGCCAGAGCTGCGGTATGCCCATGCAGGAGGAGCAGTATGGAACCAATCAGGACGGCAGCAAAAACGAAACCTATTGCTGCTATTGCTTCAAGGACGGAACCTTTGCCCAGGACTGCAGCCTGGAGGAAATGATCGAATTCTGCGCGCCCTTTGAGGTAGAGGGCGGCCGGGCTAAGACCCTGGAGGAAGCAAAGGGCATGCTTGGGAAGTATTTTCCTACCCTGGAGCGCTGGAGGGCGTAAGGCAGGCGCAGTCAAAGAGCAGTGGTACGGCAGGCGCGGCTGAAGAGGAATCGTAAAGCAGCTGCGCCTCAAGAGCAGTGGTACGGCAGG
>CAJUJN010000028.1:49287-52644 GCA_910586775.1 uncultured Acetatifactor sp.
GTAAAGCAGCTGCGCCTCAAGAGCAGTGGTACGGCAGGTGCGGCTGAAGAGGAATCGTAAAGCAGCCGCAGCCAAAGAACAATGGTACAACAGAAAAAGGAGGAGACAGATTATGGCAGTCAAATTACTGGAGATTAAGAAAGAGAGTTGTCCGGCCGCCAGGCTCATCGGCAGGAAATATACCGGTGCTCCCAACTGGGGAGAATGGTTTCAGAATGACTGGTTCTCCGCATTGGAGGTGAACCCGCGTATTTCTTTGAACGGAGACGCCTATATCGGCGCCGTGCACATTGTAAACGGGATGCCCGAACGATGGATCGGCATGTTTTTCCCGGTGGACACGCAGGTTCCGGAAGGGTTTGAATTCGTTGACATAGAAGCCCTGGATTATGCGGTATGTTATTTGTCCGGCAAAGAGGGCAGCGGCGACTTTTTTTCCATGGAAACCCACAACATGTGCCTGGAAGCGCTGCGGGCAGGCGGGTTTACCAGAAAAGAGGACAACTGGTGCTTTGAGCGGTATAACTGTCCCAGGTATACCACGCCGGACGGAGAAGGAAACGTGATTCTGGACTATGGAATTTCCGTCATCATCTGAAGCCGGTGACAAATTCTGCAATCTGTCTTTTGTAAAGGAGAAAATGCCATGTTGGAAATACCGGAAAGCCTTACCCTGGCTGCACAGCTGAATGAAACCGTAAAGGGACTGGAAATCCGCAGGGTGGAGGCAGCCCACACCAAACATTCCTTTGCCTGGTATTCGGGGGAACCAGACTTCTATGCGGAAAATATGGAGGGAAAGCGCCTGGGGGAGGCGGCAGGATGGGGAAGTTATGTGGAAATTGCGGTGGGAGATTATCGCTTTGCCGTTGGAGACGGGACCAATGTAAGGTACTATGCCCCCGGAGAGAAGCTTCCCCCGCGCTATCAGACAAGAATTGAACTGGAGGACGGCAGCAGCCTGGTGTGTACCGTGCAGATGTACGGATCCCTGTTCCTGATTGATCCGGAAAAGTACGACAATTTTTATTACAAAGTGGCAAAAGAGAAGCCCATGCCCGGAAGCGGAGAGTTTGATTACGCTTACTTCCGGGAACTGAAGGCGCAGGCATCCGGCACACTGTCCATGAAGGCTTTTCTGGCCACGGAACAGCGGATTCCAGGACTGGGAAACGGCGTGCTTCAGGATATTCTGCTGCGGGCGGGGCTCCATCCCAAGAAAAAGGCAGGCGCCGTTCCGGAGAGCCGATGGAAACAGGTCTATGAGGCCCTCACCGATACGCTGCAGAAAATGACCGCTTCCGGCGGACGGAACACGGAGAAGGACCTGTTTGGCAGACCGGGAGGCTATCCCGTCCTGCTCAGCCGCCACACTGTAGGCAAGGGCTGTCCCTTCTGCGGAACCACAATCCAGAAGGCAAGCTACCTGGGGGGCACGGTGTATTTTTGCCCCGGATGCCAGGAACTGTAGGGGAAAGTGATCAGGAGAGATACCTTATGGGAAAAACAGGTTATGGGAGAAAAGCATTAAAAACGCCTGTTACTGCGCTTTTACTGCCTTATGTGAACAGTATCAACTGATAGCACAGGCAAAAGGTATGATTTTCAGGATGGCCCTGTTAAATCAGTTCCCCGTATGCTTGCCTCCGAAGATGATCTCGAAAGCTGTTTCAAATATTTTGGCAAATGCTGTTGCTTACAGGGCAGGAGCGGAGATCAGTAACCCTCATTTGTCACCTCCCAGGTGTCCTGATTCCGCTGCAGAGTGATTCCCGGATTGCCTTGGTGGCGGTTTTTCCGTCTGCAAAAGTAATTTCCAGGACAATGATATCCCTGCGCATGTCTTCCGAAAATGTGACAGGGTCCGGGGGAAAGTAGTTGTTGTGAAAGCCGGAAAAAGAGGTTATAATGGTTTAAGAGAAAACAGGGTCCGGAAGGAAGTGATAATACATGATTTATATTACCGGAGACTGCCATCAGGATTTCCGGAGATTCAGCACCAGAATATTTCCGGAGCAGAAAGAGATGACAAAGGAGGATTATGTCATTATCTGCGGCGATTTTGGCGGAGTCTGGAACAAAGGGGAAGAAAGCAGGGAAGAGAAGCATCTGATGGACTGGCTGGATGGCAAGTCCTTTACCACATTGTTTGTGGACGGCAATCATGAGAACTTTGACAGACTCTACGGTTATCCGGTGGAGGAATGGCACGGTGGAAGGGTTCATAAGATCAGGCCCTCTGTTATTCATATGATGCGCGGCCAGGTGTTTGAGATTGATGGCAGGCGTATTTTTACATTCGGCGGAGCCAGGAGCCATGACATTGACGGGGGCATTCTGGAGCCGGAGGATCCTTACTTTCAGATCAAGAAGAAAAAACTGGATCAGGGAGAGCTTCCCTATCGTATCAATCATGTGAGCTGGTGGCAGCAGGAGCTTCCCTCGCAGGAGGAGATGGAGGAGGGGTGCAGGAATCTGGCGGCATATGGCAATGCCGTGGATTTCATCGTGACTCACTGCTGCGCGTCCAGCACGCAGATTCTGCTGGGCGGTGCAGGATACAGGCCTGATATTGAGACTGCTTATCTGGAAGAGATTCTTCGGAATACCAGGTTCAGGAAGTGGTTTTTCGGCCATTACCATGGCAACCGGAATGTGAATGCCCGGGAGATACTGATTTATGAGCAGATTATCAGGATTTCGTAGGAAGGAGTACTGTGGAAAGGCAGCGTTTACTCCAATGTAATCCAATTGGGATTCAGATAGGAGGTGGCATTCTGAAAGCAGGGATAAATACAGACCATTCCGTAAAGAAAATTGAAGTTCTAATTACGGCGCAGGAACAAAGCGGAACGGTCAATGCTCTATATGGAAGCACAGGAGCGGGATGTGGTAGATCCCGGTGGACTCAAGGAAGCATCGGCTTTTAAGAGAATACGTCTCTTGTGCTTCCTTTATTTTTGAGACGGCCAACTCCCGGGAAGCAGGATCGCAGTGAAGGATCTTGAAAGGCTTCCCAATAAGGGAGCCGTTAGGGAGCATGATGGACATCCAGGTGAAGTCTGCCCCGACATCAAGCCCGACTGAAAGATAGGGGATGCTTTCAATGTTACTATAAATCATGCACCGCCCTATGTGGGAGGGTGAATGAAGATGTTAGAGTATATTTCTTCCCCGGAAGAGGCGAAGAAACGGGGCATTTCAGAAATACGGGTACAAAAGCCATGTGAGGAAAACCGCATACCGGGCGTGGCAAAATTCATCCGCTTGCGGCTGATACCAAAGGACGCTGAAAAGCCGGCAGATAAAAGGAAACGGGAGGAAAACAGAAAGTGAAAATATTTGTTGTTGAAGATG
>CAJUJN010000029.1 GCA_910586775.1 uncultured Acetatifactor sp.
TACAATAAAAATTGCCATAAACTTGCAGCAGTTATTTGTAGACACTTCCTTACGCCGGCAAATGTTGTTGGGCACGAGTATAAATGCAAATTATTCTTTTCCGTTATATAATATTCGATACACCGTCAGTTCCCCTTTACCTGCACAATCTTCTTATTTTCGATCCTGTATATCACATCGCACTCATTGGCCAGACTCATGTGATGGGTCACCATGATCAGCGTCTTGTTCTCCTTGATCTGGCGTATGGAATCAATGACCGCCATCTCTGTCTCCATGTCCAGGGCAGCGGTAGCCTCGTCCATCACCAGAAGCTCAAAATCCTTATACAGCGCCCTCGCCAGCGCAATCCTCTGCCGCTGTCCTCCGGATATGGCAGTCCCGTTCTCCCCGATCAATGTATGTACTCCCTCCGGCATCCGCATCACATCCTCCCAGATCTGGGCACATTTCAGGCATTCCTCCACCCTTGCCTGATCAATCTCTCTCTCGTCCTCAAAGAAAGCCACATTATTCTGGATGGTCTCCCCGTTCAGGTATACGGTCTGCGGGATATAGCTCACCAGCTCGCCCATGCTGGCCCTGCAGGCTCCTTCCGAATCCCTTTGTTCTACAATGTCGTAGTCATCAAAGAAGACATGGCCGCTCTCCGGCTTTAAAAGTCCCAGCAGCAAATCCACAAAGGTGGTCTTTCCCGCGCCGGAAGCGCCGATGATGGCAATGGAACAGCCCACAGGGATATCGATGGAAGCATCCTCAAATATTTTCACCCTGTCGTTGTAGCCGAAGGTCAGGTTCCTGACGGAGACGCCTTTCTCAAAGGTAAGCTTCTTCTGGCGGACATGGCTGTTTTGCTCTTCCGTTTCCTTCATTTTCGTGTAGCCCGCCATGCACCCTCTCACCGCCTCATAGGACTTCCGGGCGAATTCCACATTGTTCATCCCGCTTAAAATCCCATATGCCATGGGAAGCATCCGCACCAGTGCCGTGATATACACCACCATGGGGGCAAGGACTGCGGCCAGATTCGTTCCGAAGACCAGTATCACAGCCAGCACCACAAACATGGCGGCCATGATGGAATTCTGCAGAATGACGCCGATGCTGCTGACCTTGTATTTATATTCCCCCTGCACCTGAGCATATTCATTGCTGGCGTCCCTGTATTTTCCCAGCACAAAAGCCGAACGGTCATCTATCTTCATCTCCTTGAAAGAGCCGTATGCGATGGTAATCTGGGAATTCGCCTTAATGGAACAGGCCCTGCTCTTCTCCCCGTACGCGATCATTCGGGCGCGGGTGCGTAAGAATACAAATGCCATGAGCAACAGCAATACCAGGCTGCTGATCACCCCCACCCATCTGGAGACATAGATCAGCACCGCTGCATAGCCCGCCATGGTGATGCCGCTCACCACGATCCCGATACAGTCCACTATGATCTGAATACAGCTGGTTGTGTCGTTCCTGACCATATTCAGGGCCTGCATAGCGGTCTTACGGTTATGCTCCGTCAGTTCCTCTTTTATCAGCAGTTCATAGATCTTCATTGACAGCTTCTGGGCACCGTTGTAGATAAACCGGTTGGAGACCTTGCTCTTATACAGTTCGAAAAGGCACTTCAGCAGTGAGAGAAGTACCATAAACAGTGTAAAAACAATCAGTTTATCGGACACCTGATTCTCCCGAACCACTTTGTTAATGATATAAATGATTACGGAAAAGCTGAAGATATCCACAACAGGGCTTATGAGACCGAAAACCGCGTACAGCTTCCAGGTTCTCTGTTCCTTTTTCTCCAACGTTCCTGTCAGATATTTGAACATTTCAATCATGCTGATTTCCTCCGGATTTTTCTGCATCCGGATGATTTAAAAAGTTCACATAATCAAAATCATCCAGATACCGTCTTTTCCAAAACATTTCCTGATAAAATAGCTTCATCCTTTCACTATCCTCCCCAAAAGTGTCTTCGTATACATTATAATGATAAATAAAAATCGAAATACAGGAAACGGCAGTGCCCTGTAAAAATACATGAAACGCTTACGCCCTCTGCCCGCCGGTGTGGGACTTGTCAGCCTTGGCTGCAGCACATCCTGCTCCTTGCATGCAAACCAACGCAGCTCCTCTTTTACCTGTTCCCAGATTTCCCGGGCCGCTGACCTGTGAATGATGACCAAGGAAGTTCCCATCCCGTCCTCCATTTCCGGCCTGACCTTCTCGATGCCCCAGAAATCCCCGATGGTAAAATCGCTGTCCCTGTCCACGGTGCAGTATTTGCAGGCATGGCAGGAGGGGCGTATGATCTGGTTTGCAAAATACATCCTGCAGTACACATCCCCATACAGCGAATGTGCCTGCTCCCTGCCTCCCGCCACGTAAGCGCAGGTATGCCCGTTATCTTTATTCCGTTTATCCCTGAAATAAAACCGCGTCATTTTCCCGCCGGACTTTCTCTCCAGATACTTCACATAGGATGCCCACACCCCGGGAGAAGGCGCCCCATAGCAGACCAGATCCGCAATGATCAGCTTTGGATAAGGCTTCTTCAGAAAAAGCCGCAGCGCATGGGCCTGGCAGGGCGTCCCGCAAAACAGCACCCATCTGTCTTCCTTCAAATGTTCCTGCACCCTGCGGTAGATTCCCTCCGGATTGCTCTGGACATACTTTGTCTTCTTCAGCGCCTCCAGTTCTTCCGGATTCCATGCCTCCTTATGCACCACCTCCATATTCTCATTGAAGGCGGCTCCGAAGACCACACCCTGCCGCCGGAACACGTATTCTGCCAGAACCGGAAACATGCCTCCTGAGGAACTGGCGCGCCGGAGCGTCTCATCCTTCGCCTGCACTCCGAAATAAAAGTTCTCCCCCCTGCCCGCCTTCTCCCCTTTTATGGGACAGACCTGTTCACAGCGTCCGCACTGAATGCACTTTTCTTCATCCACCCGGGGATACCGAAAGCCCTCCTCATCCGAAATCATATGGATTGCACCCACCGGGCAGATATCCCTGCACGCGCTGCAGCCGCAGCACGCCTCTTTTTTCTCATATAATTTCATTCCCGCTTCTCCTGCCTTGTCCTGACCTGCTGCCTCCCGGCAGTTTCCTTCCCGTCTGACCTGTCCTGCCGCTCCCCGGGGGTTCATTTCTGCCTGCTCTGCTGCCTTGCTGCAGCTTCACTCCCGGCGCATCCCTGATAACAAGTTCTGATCATGACAGATTCCCCAGTAAAAACGCCCGGGATTCCTGCACTGCCTCCCTGGTCCTGCCTTGAACCTTTTCCCAGTCGACAGAGGCGTCAATATCCCTTTCCGGACCATCCTGATAGATCCTGTCCTCCAGTCCGTGAATCTGCAGTATATTCTGCAGCCTGGCGCTGAGGCTCCTGTGGGCAAACGCCAGGAATTTCTTCTGATAGATAATGCTGAAGGCAACGGCATGGAACGAATTGGTCACCACATATTCCGCATGGTGGATGTACCCCAGGAATTCCGCCGGTCCCGCCGTCACGTCCAGCTCAAAGCCCTTGTCCGCCCCCTGCAGCCCCGCCCGCACTTCCACCACAGGCAGATGTTTCTCCCCGGATAGTATCCCGGCATATTCCGCCATTTTCTCATTGCCCTCCGTCACATACATGAGAATGTATCCTTTCCTGTCAGGCTTTCTCTCCGCTTCCTGCCAGACTTCCTTCCCCAGGAAAAACACCGGGTCCAGTACCGCCCTGACGTCTCCTTTGTAAAATTTCCTGACATAGGGAATCGCTGCCGCCTCCCGCACGGACAATGCATCCACATACCGGATCAGACGGGCAAACTTTTCGTCATGCCGTGAATGAATAGACGCTCCGCCGAAGCTTGCTGCATAGGCAATGACCTTTTCTTTCCGTCTGTTTCGGAACGCACCGAAATAAGCCTTCCGCAGACCGCAGGTAATATCCGGATTCCAGATCTGATCGCTCCCTACTATGTAATATCGGTACGGCAGCTTTCTCAGCCCCCCTGCCGTCAACAGCTTCGGCTGTTCCTTTTCAATCAGATACTCCTGCCGGAAACGGTTCATATTTGCGCGCTGCCTGGAAAACTGCTCTTTTACCCGCATATGCGCCCGGAAACCGTTCCACATATGGAACAGTCCCCATATGCGCCCCTTCAGGCCCTGAATCGGCGCATATGGAATCCACCAGTGCCTTCCCGTCATATAAGGAGGCTCATAGCGCACGATCTCAGCCGGTATCCCGTTATCGCACAGAAAGCGTTTCAGGCCGTACGCCTGCAGCATGGCACCGTAATTATTCGAACAATGGAACGTTATGATTCCCACTTCGGCCTTTCTTCTACTCATCTCAACGACTCCTTCTTTTTGCCAGTCCAAGTATGATCCTATTTAAAATAACATATGCAGGATAGCATCCAAAGCAGCAGGCGAACAACAGACGGTCACTGAGACAGATTCGCCGGAACAGAGGATGTCTCTTCTCCTCCGCAGCAATTTTTCTCAATTCCCGGCGGGCTTTTTCTGCTCCGCCGCCTTCGCCGTCTCTGTCTGCTTTCCCCCTCGCTCCGGCATTCCCGACATTGCCGGTTCCTCCGGCTTTTCCTCTTCCGGTCCTACCCGCGCTTCCTGCCCCTTCTGCTCCTCCGGTTCTCCCCGCGTTTCCTGCCCCTTCTGCTCCTCCGGTTCTCCCCGCGCTTCCTGCCCCTTCTGCTCTTCCGGTTCTCTCCACGCTTCCTGTCCCTTCTGCTCCTCCGGTTCTCCCCGCGCTTCCTGTCCCTTCTGCTCTTCCGGTTTTTCTGCGCCTCTGCGTTTCATAACTCCTCCGGATCTGGTCCACCGCCAGAATTTCCCACCTCATCGCATGCTCCGCATTTCCTCTTCCATATTCACCGTCCCTGATCCTTACCGCACTCTCAAAATACCCCATTCTTCTCGCTGTTCCCGCAGAACTGGTGACGCTTTCCCCATGCATCCTGTAATAATACCACTCCTCCAGGCAGTACACACTTCTCACCCGGTTCCTGACCAGCTGATACAGGAAAAAGGTATCCTCACCGTTTATCAGTCCTCTGTCAAACCGCAGTTCTCCCACAGCCTCTCTTAAAATCAGCTTCCCGCCGATTCCCGAAAAGGTGTCCGTATACTTTACATGAAACCACTCTTCCGTTCCGGCCTCGTCCGCTGCCAGGCACCGCGCCCGTCCGGCTCTTTCCGAAACTTCCGGGCAATCTGATTTTCGTCCCCTTCCCGTTTCCGGTAAAGCAGGTTCCTCCACAGTACCGTATGCTGTCCCCCGCTGTGTTTTCTCTTCGCTGCCGGATACCGCCTCCCGCCGCGCTTTCCCTGCACTGCCGGATGCTGCCTCCCGCTGCGCTTCCCCTGCACTGCCGGATACCGCCTCCCGCTGCGCTTTCCCTGCACTGCCGGATACTGCCTCCCGCTGCGCTTCCCCTGCACTGCCGGATGCTGCCTCCAGAACCGCCCCCAGGCGGTCACTGTCCAGTTTCCTGTACCCGCAGAAAACCAACTGTGCATGGTTCTCCTCCGCCTGCCAAAGCATTTCCTCCAACAGGCGCGGATGAATCGCATCGTCGCTGTCCAGAAAAAAGACATATTCCCCTGTGGCAGCATTGAGCCCAAGATTTCTGGCCGCGGAAACACCGCTGTTCTTCTGCCGCAGCACCCGAATTCTCCCGTCTGTCTCCGCAAGCCTTCCGCAAACTACGGCGCTGTCATCCGCGGAACCGTCGTCCACTGCAATGATCTCCAGACTCCCATATGTCTGGCCCGTCACGGACCAAAGACACTGCTCTATATATCTTTCCGCATTATACACGGGAATAATTACAGATATTTTCTTCATTGAAGCTGCTTTTCCCTCTCTGCCTGTTCCTGCATCGGCTCCCTCCAGGCTCATGAACGGTATCGGAACCGTTTTTGCTCCTGCATTTATACTGCGCATCCAGGCAGGCTGCAGATTACTGTTCACCGGTGCCGCGCCGCAAGATGTTTTCGTGCGCACCCTGCTCATTTCGTATGCGCCATGTTGCTGTGAACGGTAAAGCCCTGAACAGAAAATTTACCGTTATTGTCTGCGTATAATTTTCAAATGACAATAGCCATTTCGGACATAATATGTTACAATACCCCCCGACGCCTTTGACACATTCACTCACAACAGATTGGAAGCATAACCTATGAAAAAAACGCCTGTGAAGAAAAAGAACATCCTCACCCCGTTCCTGGTCACCGCCATCCTCCTCATTGCAGGAGGCATCTGCTGTTTCCGAAACCTGTTATTCCCAGACTACAAATCTGCGGTCTCTGCCGAATCCGCCCGGGAATTGAATAATCCCTATATTGGCTGGTACCAGATATACCCTTACACCCTTTCTGAAGCCGCCTTTGACCCGGCACTGATTCCGGAACAGACCTCCGCTCCGGGCCTGGTCATGCTGCAGTTCAATCTGTCCAATTACGCCCACAGCACCATCGGCAAAGCAGGCCTTAAGCAGCTCGGCGACATACTGGATGCCTGGCATTCCACGGGAAAGCAGCTGATCATCCGCTTTCTCTATGACTGGGACGGTCTTGCCCTGGAAAAAGAACCCGAGAGCCTTGCTCTGGTACTGGAACACATGTCCCAGGCAGCGGAAGTCATCAATCTTCACTCCGACTGCGTCTACATCCTGCAGGGCATCTTCGTAGGCGCCTGGGGCGAAATGCACAGTTCCAATTATATGGATGAGGAAAATATGCTCACCCTTATCCGTCACTTGGCTTCCGTCACCAGCCCTGATATTTTCCTGGCTGTACGCACGCCTGAACAATGGCGCACCATCGCCAAAACCGCGGAACCCCTTTCCCCGGAAAACGCCTATGACGGCTCACTGACGGCAAGGCTCAGTCTCTTCAATGACGGTATGCTTGGCTCCGATACGGATCTGGGAACCTATGGAGAATCCGGCTCATCTTCATCGTCAGACTTCGGAAAACGCCCCCGCCAGACAGAACTTCTCTTCCAGGAGGCTTTATGCCGCTTTGTGCCCAACGGCGGCGAAGTGGTCATCGACAATCCGTATAATGATCTTCCGTATGCCGTGGAAGACCTGGCCCGTATGCATGTCTCCTATCTGAACAAAGCCTACGATGAGACTGTGTTCTCCAAATGGCGGGAAGATACTTTTCAGGGAAAGGGGCCTTTCCAGGGCATGAACGGCTATGATTATGTTTCCAGGCACCTGGGGTACCGCTATGTTCTCCGCTCCTCGGCATTCTCCCTGGAGACCCCCTGGGCGAAGGAAGCGGATTTGTCCATTGTGATGGAAAACACCGGTTTTTCAAACAGCTATAAACTCTTTGACGTATGGCTCACTGTGAAAAATACTGACAGCGGAGAGGTATCCACGGTTCCGGTTCCCACTGACACACGGCTATGGAATGCCGGCTCCCTGTTTCAACTGGATATTACTCTGGATGTCAGCGGCTTCCGGGCAGGAACTTACGAAATCTTCCTGCATATCCAGGACCCCTCCTCAGGCTATCCGATTTATCTGGCCAACGAAGGCGCGGAATATGAAAACGGCTGTTTCGCAGGAACTTTAACCTTTCAGAAATTCCCCCAATGGGACTTTCTCATCAGCGCCCTCATTGGCAAAGCGCAGGATATATCCGTCGGCTTTTCGCCTCAGCAGTAAATACAGCCGGCTGCCGGCGGCTCCTTCCTCCCGGGAAAGCACCGCCGTCAGCACGGACTCCTGCCCGCTCTTCCAGTTCCGGGCATCCGTATCCAGCCGCCTGCAGCTGCTACTGCCCTGCTCCCTTTCCGTCACCAGAAGGCACTCCGCCTCCTGGTACAGATTCCCGAATCCGCAGTTTTTTATGGTCATCTGCAGCTCATCTTTCTTTACCGTTATATTCCGAACGAAAAACCGATATCCAAGATGCCTGCCGATGTAATCGTATCCGCTTAAGCCATGCCAGCACCCCGGCTCTTCCACCTTTTCCTTTCTCCAGTGGTCCAGCTGTTCCGGATGGTAGATACTGTTCAGATAGCAGACATGCATCTTTGCCAGGTCCTCCGCCGCCTGTCTGCTGCTTTTAAAGGGCATGCAGGAAAGGATTTCTCCGCCGTTGGGAACCGCGTCCATATACTGTTCCTGCCACCCCAGTTCTTCTTCCCGGCTCCAGCTTCCGTTCTCCCCCGCTTCCCGCCCGGACGCGGTGCCGTATGTTCCCATGTCCGTGGGAGAGCCGAAAATGCCGTCATTGAACAGCCCCAGCCGCTCCTTCAGGCCGCCTGACGTCAATCTCCCTGTTATCCTGCGCCACTGAGCCGGGGTGCGCACCGCCAGAAAGCATCTGCCCTCCGTAACCCGGTACAGCGTATCTATCAGTTCACACATGGATACCTCGTCCAGAAATTTGGAGCCGTGCATTTCTCCCCAGTTTCCCACGAAAATGCCCTGCATCACCAGAATATCTTCCAGGTATGGACGGATGGCTCCCCCTGCCTGCTCCATGTGCCGTTTCACCATGGCAAGGGTCAGCGGCTCTCTCTCCATCCCCCTGCCCTCCGTGTCGTAGACAAACCGCAGCAGCAGCTGTTTCCTGTTTTTCCGAAAAAATTCCATGATCTGCCCGATATGAAGCAGCGTCTCCCGGGAAAGGGGCTTTGTCCGGAAATCTCCGATGTCGATCAGCGCCAGGGCAAGCCGCTCCGCCCGGCAGCTTTCGTCCAGCCATGCCTCTTCTTCCACAGGCCGCCCGTCCGCAGCCGGCTGTGCCCTGAAAGTATAGACATGATACCAGCCGCAGCCGGGATTGGACAGTTCTTCACTGCTTTCCCTGAGTTCCGCACTCTGAAACTCCGGGAATACAGGGAGCCGGTCCTGCTTCTGTGCTTTTCTTCTTCCGCTTTCCTGCCCTGCGGAATCCTGCCTGCCGGCTCCCTTTTTAAATCTTATCAGCACTCCTTAAGCCCACCTCCACATCCATCTTCAGGAATTTCACCCGGAATATAATGATGACGGTACTGTACATGACACGGAGCATATACCAGAAAGGCTTCAGGCCCGAATGCATGCTCTTCCCGGCGGTCCTGGCATGCATCACTGCCGGAATCTCCACTACCTTGAACCTGATCATCAGCATCAGTACCAGCATGTTCGCATCCGGGTACTTGTCATCGAAATGATTGTATTTGGAATAATACAGGAAGGCCTTCCGGCTCAGCCCCTGCAGTCCCGTGGTAGGATCCGAAATCTTTGCCCCCGTCACCAGATGTATCATGCCCCGGAACAGGGAATAAACTACCTTCTTCGGCCATGAAACGGGAAAATCCGAGCTGTCCTTCCGAAACCTTGCCCCCAGGACAATGTCCGGATACCGTCCGTCCTCGTCCGCTTCCTTCAGCTTATTGTAGATCACGGGGATATTGCATACATCGTGCTGCCCGTCGCCGTCCATCTGAATAACATATTTGTATCCCCGCCGAACCGCATATTTGTATCCGGTCTGCAGTGCACATCCATATCCCATGTTGAACGCCTGGGAGATCATGGGGTACTGCATCTCTTTCACAATCCAGTTGGTGGAATCCGTGGACGCATCGTTTATGACAAGGATGTCCGCCACGGAAGACAGGTTCAGACCTTCCACCTGGGTCAGCACTCTTCGAATGTTCTGCCCTTCATTATAGGCAGGTATAATAATCAACAACTCTTTCTTCATATTTTTAGTTCCGCATTTGCCCGCCCGGTACCAGGCATGGGCAGAGCATTTCCGGCCGCATAGTGATTGCGTCCGTAAATCCTCTGGGCACCGGACGGGCAAATGCTGTTTTTTAGTTCCGCATTTGCCCGCCCGGTACCGCCCTCAAATGCTCTCAGGTGAGGAGCTGTAGCAGTTTCTGCAGTTCCTGCTCCTGCGCCATGTTTTTCCTTTCTGCTGATTTTCCCAGCTTTTTTCTTGTTTCCTCATTTTGAAGCAATGTCTCTATGCTTTCCGCGATTCCTTCCGGCGTCAGATGGCAGAGGATGCCGTCTTCTCCGTTCTCGATCTGTTCCCGGTTGCCGTTGCAGTCGGAGGCGATGACGGCACAGCCGAGTGTCTGCGCTTCCTGAATGGCAATGCTTTTCCCTTCAAATCTGGTGGCATGTACGTAGATGTCTGCCTGGGCATAGTAGGGGCAGGGGTTTTCTGCGGCTCCCAGAAGCACGAAATCCTCTTTCAGCTGAAGGGCCGCGATTTTTTTCTCCAGTGTTCTGCGCTGGTCGCCTTCTCCCAGTATGTACCACCTGACATTACAGCCCTTATCCTTCAGAAGCTTCATGGCATCTATGGCTATGTCGTAGGCTTTCTGCCAGGTCAGCCGTCCCACGGTCAGCAGACGTTTCCCCTCATATCCGTCGGAAAACCCCCCTGCCTCCCTGCTTCGGCGGCGGATTCCTTCCTGGTCCACCAGATTGTGGAATATCTCCGCCTTGTCCGCATATTCCGGATATACCGCCAGAAAATGTTCCTTCACCTCCTGGGAAACCATGAAAATCTTCTCAAAGCTGTCCCAGCAGTTCCGGTCCATCTCCCTTGTGTATCCGGCGCTTTCGTAATCGATATGGATGAAGGCGCATTTCCTGGCGGCTTTCACATGCTCCGCCACATAGTAAGCGGAAGCGCCCTCCAGCCATGCCACCGCCAGGTCAAACTGCTCTTCCAGACGCAGGCTTCCGTCCGAGAGCATCCGCCACAGCAGCTTATCCGCCTGAAATTTCCCCTGCCTGCCCATGGATGCAAGATTTCCTGCGATACCGCGTATTTTTTTGATCTGCCCGCCGTTTCTGAAAAAAGCCCTGCAGACAGTGGCCATCATCCCCCGTTTCCCCTGCCTGGACAGGACGGAATGGGCATTGAATCTCAGGTTCCGCAGTCTTACATACGGCGGCAGTTTTCCGATCATCTCTCCCTGCCCCATAATGACGTAAAGGGAAATGTCATATTCCGGGCTGTCCAGTGCTTTGAGCAGCTCCAGCATGGCTGTCTCCGCGCCGGCCCGGCCCATGGTATTAATCACAAACAGAATCTTTTTTCGCATAGGCATCTTCCTGCTCCCTGGCCATTTCCTCAAGTTCGATCATCATGCGCTCACTCTCCTGGTTGAGAAGCGATACCTGCATGGCCAGCTCCCTGTTCTTCAGATTCAATTGCGAGATCACCAGGCTGTTCTGCACTTCCGTAAATAAGATCAGAGCGCCCACACAGAAGAACGCAAGCCCTGTTCCCGGCGCCAGCATGGTAGTCCACTCCGACAGTATGGGGATCGCTCCTACCAGGATCATCAGGATTCCCAACAGTCCCCAGATCACGGCATAATTGACTGCCAGTTTCTTGATGGAATGTGTCCAGAATCCGAATACGATCAGGATGCCTCCTGCCACGACAAGGCCGATTCTTATGATATTGCCATCCATTTTCACAAACCTCCTGTTATAAGTTCCGCATACCCCCTCCGCTACCCGGAACCCGGCAGAGGATTTCCGGCCGCAAAATGCTTCGTCCGTAAATCCTCCGGGGTGACTGAGGGCTGTATGCCGCCTTTCCGTTCCGCATACACCGCTCAGCCCCCGGAGACTCGGACCTGCGGCAGTTATCTGCGGACACTTCCTTACTTTGCAGTCGAGGGTTCTGCGGCTGCCTGCCTCTGCTCAGTTCTGGAAAATACCTGGCCCGGCGGCCGGGTGCCCATGCCGGGCTTCAGCAGGGAGCCCCTGCAGAAGATATGCGCATCCAGAGTTCTCTCCATATAGCGAAGCCTGAAGTACGCGAAGGTCCAGCCGCAGAAGGCTCCGACGACTACGCCAATGCCATACCAGAGCTCCGGCAGATGTGTCGCCACGAGACTCCCCAGAAAAGTCACCAGGCAGAAAATCACCGATGTCAGCATGGCTCCTGTCAGGTCATTGAAATAGTACAGGAAAATGATCTCCGAATACATCAAAAACAGGATAAAATACCCTGCTGCCAGACAGGGATAAATCCGCATTGTCAGGCTGGAAATACCGAAGCCCGGAAGGAATACCACCGCCAGCAGATACACCACTGCAGTGATGATAAACTGAATCCTTACCAGGTTCACCAGTTCCGCGGAGAGCTGGCGGAACATTTCCTTCTTAGCGTTGTCAATATCAGAACCCTTGCCGCCGATGACCGACTCGGAATAAGCCTTGTATTTGTCATGAAAATGCATTTCCACCCTTGTAATGAATATAATCGTGGCGGAAATATTGGTGAACATGGCAAGACAGGTAGCCATGTCATAGGGCTGGTTGCACACAAAGGTCTTCACCACCACCAGCCTCATATCCGTATTCCAGAATACGAAATTATGAATATACAATCCCAGTATATAGCAGAAGTTTGCCACTACCAGTTTCCAGTATTTTCCGAAGTACCGGACTATGGATTTGTAGCGGTTGCTGTTTTTAACGAAATACCGTTTTATAATCGCCAATTGGAGGAATGCAGTGAGAAAGAATCCCGTCATCAGCGCGAAAAGCATACTTTCCCGAATGCCCCAATGCATGATAAACCTTAAGAATAAAGAAAACAAAAACGCCCACAGCATCCCGATAAAGAAAAACAGCGATATCTTCTGATAATCCTTCGAGATGGACAGGTAGATCATGGAATAAAACACCAGCACCAACCCGATATACCCGCAGTACCCTGTAAAGGTATAAAACACATCCACCCTGCCCACGAAATGCTCCCACAGACAGAACGGAATCCCCAGCAGGCTGCTCAGAGAGATGTTCAGAAACAGCCCGAAGAAAAAGCAGGGACGGATATCCTCGTAACGCTCCTCATAGATCACATCGGACATGTACTTCGAGAGTACAGAATTGAAAGGAGCCGCCGTCAGCAGGGCAAAGATAAAGATATAAAGCACCGAACAGGAGAAGAGCTCCCTCTCCACAAATCCCAACTGGTCAAATCCCAGAAAATGGCTCATTAACAGAATGTTCAGGATGACCACCAGCATGGGCGTCACCGTGGACATGGAGCTGTACGCAAATCCGGCAAGATACGCTGAAATCGTTCTCTTTTCAAATAGTCTGTTTAACTTAAGTCCAATACCTGCCATCTGTCTCGTCCTTTCCGTTTTGTAATGCCTGACCTTTCTTCACTTCGCTTATATCCCGGCACGCCCTGCGCAAACGCGGCACCGTATCAGCGCATCGTAGCATGGCAGCCTTTTCCCGGCACGCCCTGCGCAAACACAGCACCGTATCAGCACATCGCAGCACGGCAGCCTTTCTCCCGGCACACCCTCCGCAAACGCAGCACCGTATCAGCACATCGCAGCACGGCAGCCTTTTCCCGGCACACCCTCCGCAAACGCAGCACCGTATCAGCACATCGCAGCACGGCAGCCTTTTCCCGGCACACCCTGCGCGAAACTTCCTCGTCATGTCTCCAGCGCGACTCCGCAGCTGTCGGCAAAATCCTGGTAAATCCTGCGGTAAGCGGCGCGCATATGCTCGATCCGGTATCCGGACATCACTCTTTTGTAACCGCTTTCCCCCATCTGAAGCCGCATGGATTCGTTTCGCGCCATATCCACCATGGCCTGGGCAATCTCTTCCACATTCATGATATGCGTCAGGATCCCTCCGGCCCCGAAATCGTCGCTTTCCCCGTATATCAGGCCGGAGCAGTTCCCCACGTCCGTGGCGATCACCGGCACATGAGCCGCATAACTCTCCAGTATGGTCAGGGGCTGCCCCTCGCTGATGCTGGTCAGTATCGTCACGTCCATCCTGCCCAGATAATCCCGGATATTAATCCTTCCGGTAAAGACCACATCCGTCAGTTCCAGCGCTTCCACCTGCTCATAGCACTCTTTCGCGTATTCCTCATCCTCATCACAGGGACCCATGATCCAGAGTTTCAGCCTGGGCTCCCTCTCCTTTGCAAAGCTGAAGGCCTGTATCATGGTCTTCACGTCCTTGATGGGCGTCACCCGCAGAATGGCCCCGATGTTGAACTTTCCCTCATCCTCTTCCGTCTTCCCGGGAATATCCTGAAGGTGGTCCACGGAAACCCCGTTGGGTGTTACCATGGTTTTTTCCGCCGGACAGCCCAGCTCAATCTGCAGTTCCCGTGCATGCTCGTACAGGCCGGTAACCAGGTCTCCCCTCTCATAGGCCAGACTGGACATTTTCCGGAACTGATCGATCCAGATATTCTTGTAGGCTCCCTTGACCCATTCTGCCCTCAGCAGTTCCTCTTCGCGCTCTCTTGTGTAGATGCCGTGCTCCGAGATCAGCAGCCGCCCCCCGTAAAGGGACTTCCCCATACTGCCCAGCACACCTGCATAGCCTGTTGCCACGCAATGATACAGATCCGCCCTGGGCAGCTTCATCTTCAGCGTGAACAGCAGCGGCAGATATACGGAACGCATTGTCCACAGAAAGTCCGAAAACACCAGCTGACTATAGTTCAGGTCATAATACTCCCTTACGATCTGCAGGAAATCCTCCCCCATCAGAAGCTTATCCAGAGAAATGGCCTTCTTCTGGAACATCTCAAACAAGGTTTCCCAGTCCACCCGCTGATTCATCACCAGGCTGCGCAGAGCCGCGTATTCCTGCTTCTCCAGCCTTCGTCTGCGCCAGCCCTTCCTGTTCTGATCCCAGTCCACGTCCTGCAGATACAGTTCGTGCACCTCCGTCACATTCTCCGGCAGCTGATAGATGAACTTCCCGCTCTGATCCCGGCTGCTTATAATTGTCTGTAACACAAATTCCACTTTTGGAAAAGACTGAATGAGTCCGTGTATCCAGCTGGATACGCCGCCGGCCACATACGGATAACAGCCTTCCACTACTATGCAGACTCTCATATCCATTCTCCTGTTCGCGCCTCTATCGGTAGAATCTCTCATCTGTCGATTCTAATGTCAGGGCGGCCTCACTGCCGGTCACTTCGATCAGAAAAGCCCCCTCTTCCAGCTTCTGCCAGCTGCCGCCCTCCATGTCTTTGACAGTTTCGTTATGAGTGCGGAGGATAAACCATGCGGGACCTGTAATTCCTTCCACCTGCAGCCGAATCGTATCGTCTGTCCGGCTGCATCTGTAATCCAGGGCCAGAAGCCGGCGGATATGAGCGTCGCACTCTGCCGCCGTCGTCCTGGCAAATCCCTGAAATTCTTTCCCATAAGTGCTGATCGTAGCGGCCAGAGTTCTCGAGAGCTGCTCCCATGCATCCCCGTCCGCATCCGGGTACGCCACTCTCTCCATATCGAAAGACACACTGAGATACCCCAATGCCGTCTCCATGCATCGAACCAGGAAGTCACTCCTGTACGTATACCCCAGACCGTCAATCAGCGTTCGCTGCGACGTCACATCCTCCGACAGAAATCCCACCGGCGCGGCATTCTCCTCATCATACTCCTGTACGACAGTTCTGACTGATGCCAGCGTCTCCGTCCCAAGCGCTTCCGCAATCTGTTCCTCCTCCATTTTCCCCCCATAGAAGGATACAATGTCGTACCCGCCCAGGACATCCTGTAAGAATCTGCCGTCCTCCTCCAGCTTCTGCGTCAGAGGGATATCCGACACACTGAAGCCTGACAGTCCGGTCTCCGCTGCCTGTTCATTGAATATTTTCAGATAGTATTTCATCTGTTCCCCGTCAGGCAGATTCTCATCGGAATAATCATACTGGGGCGTCATCATACAGGTCGCCTTATAGTCATGCTTCCGCAGGAAAACGGATAGATTCGGCCACACGATCTCCTGAAATACCAGTTTTAAGGAACGGCTGTAAATCCGCTCCATTTCCTGCTCATTTTCATCCGCAAGGCCGGGATACCCCGCCAGGATCATATTCTGGGCATTCAGCACCGGATAGATTTCATAAGAATCCATCTCCGCGGACATGGCGGACAGGAGCCCCAGCCCCTCAGGGCCTTCCATAAAGCTTCCGTTCACGGCGAACACATAGCCGTTTCCGCAGCTTTTCCTCCATATGACAATGGGATAGTTTTCCGTTTTCACTGCAGACCCTTCCGGAATTCCTTTCATATATACCTTGGTTCCGGCTGCCGGAATATACCACGGAAATGTCTTCTCTCCGGGAAAAGCTTCACTGCCCGGCAGAAAGGTATCCGCATCCCCATCCGCCTTTTCCAGATAAAAAGTCTCGCCCCCCAGCAAAAAACCCTCCCGCAGGTAGAAGCCGGTGACGGTGGTTTCCTCTTCCGGCACCTTCTCTATCCCGAAAAGCTCCCGTATGCGTTTATTGCCCTTTATCACGGACACATCCGGAAGGCTGCTGAATACCAGATGGGTTCCTTCCTCCAGATACTTGTTCAGCAGATCCAATTCTCCTTTGGCGCTCCAGTCCACACAGGCAGAGTCGACCACCAGCATTTCCGCAGGCTCCGTCCCCGCTTCCCCGGCTTCACAGGCAGCCAGGGACGAATAAGCGGCGATGTCCCTTTTGGTGTAGGTGACCCATTCCTTCACCACCTTTGTGGAAATTTTCTCCGGATCACCGATGCATACTACCTTATCCCGGGCAATGACAGTCTCTCCCCGCTGCTCCTGTGCTGCCTGTTCATCCGCATTCTTCCCGTCGGAACCGTCCGGCACATAGATATTGATTTGTGAAGGATAATTCTCCGCTGTCTCCGTGTATCGGTTTACCGCATAATCGTTCCAGCTATCCTTCAGATTATTCAGGCACATACACAGAAACAGCACAATGACCATCAGTATGGTGATCGAAAAAAAATTCCGGCGCGATATCATAACCATTCTCCTAATTAAGTCGCTGCGCGACAGCTCTAAAGGGTAAAGTCCCTTCGGCGCACTCTCATGAGAGAAATTTTCATTCGAAAGTGCACTCATGAAAATTCCTCTCGTGCGCCTTCGCGACTTTACCGTCTATAAATCCTTTTTATTAAGTCGCTGCGCGACGGCTCTAAAGGGTAAAGTCCCTTTGACGCATTTATTGATTATAACCGTAATCTATGGCAAAATTGTACAGGCTGAACCCGTCCTGGCGTATACGGTAGCAGACAAAATCGTCCGTCTCGTAGTACACTTCCATCTCATTGGGATACAGCTCACGGAATGCCTGCGCCCAGTAATACATGTGGGACATGGTGACCCATCTCTCGTCCCCTATGTACGGCAGGATGCCTTTCACCTGAGGCAGCGGCGTCTCCGCTCCTTCCAGGGATATCTCCCTCTCGGGCCTTATGGTATTCAGGTAATCCAGGTAGAGGATCGGCACCTTCTCAATAAAGAAATAAACCGTGTCCGTAGGGATCGTAATGCCTGTATCCTCCTTAAGCTCCGCCTGATTGCGCAGGAACTCAATGGTTTCATAGTGGTATCCGCGTCCCCAGGTCATCTGCTGCTCGTCGTTTGCCGAACATATGGTCCAGGAAGTATTGTCTCTGTTCTCCCGCAGGATATTGGTCATACAGGTGATGGCCCCATTTGTCTCATATGCGCTGAGGCAGACAGGCTTCCTGACCCCGGTCAGCGCCACCACAGCGCAGGCTGCGGCCAGAGCGGCACCCCCGCCCAAATTGATCCCCCTGCGTTCCTGAAACAGCAGATATACCACCGCGTCCAGACACAGACTCCACACAATCGGCAGGCCATATCCAATATAAACGGAATACCGTGAGGTCTCCAGCAGCTGCGGCAGTCCCAGCTTTGCAGCGGCCTGAAATACACAGAGCAATCCCATATAGACGCTGACCGTTACAAGTACCCCGCCGTAATCCGGTCTGCGCAGCACATACCACAGCAGCCCCAGAGCAAACAGCACACCCACACTGCCCAGCATGAATTCCGCCACTGCACGGCTGTCATTTGTCACATAGTACTGCAGCTCCCCCAGAACGCTGTCAAGCTGACGGTAAAGAATCTTTGATAACGGCTTCTTCCCTGCGGCCTCCTTATTCTTTCCGGCGGAATCCTGCTCCCCCGGAACACCGTCCTGTCCGGCAGAGTCTCCCCCGGACAAAGCGTCCCCGGACACGCTGTCCTCTTCCTGCCCATCGCCGCCGTCCCCGGAAGAGATCATATTCATTCCCCAGTAAAGAGAGCCCTGGAGCGGCGTCCCGGAGGCATAAGCAGCCGCCATGGGAAGTACCGCGATCAGAATGCCTGTCACCCCTGCCAGCAGCAGCCGCTTCAGATACCGCCAACGCAGGCATTTATGACAGAATCCAACTGCGATTCCCACACAGAACACTCCGGCGATCATGGTGTCATAGAAATGGACCGCCAGCGTCATGGATATGCTGACGGTAAACAGGATCAGTGATAGCCTGGCGCTTTCACCGGCTCTTATCTTCTTTTTTGCCACAGAGATAAAATCCTTTTCCTTCAGAAACGCAATTGCGAACCAGACAGACGGCAGGATAAAGAGCATCCCGTATTCCTGGGGCAGCGCCGCATAATATCTGTAGTAGGTATACTGATAAAAAACATTGGAAATAATGTAAGCCATCACGCCTGCATAGGGCGTGTATTTCGATCTGCACACCAGCTTCAGAAAAGCCAGCAGAACCAAATGGATCATCAGCGCCTGCGTCAAAGCAAAGACCCGCAGCAGCACATAGGTCGGAATGGCAAATACCTCATGCAGGTAATAGATGACACAGTGAAACCCGAAGGGATACACGCCGTCCGCAAAGATATGATTGTTCTCCATATAGTTGATCCAGTAATTATGCAGCACCATGTCGGAAGAACAGTAACCGTAGACATTCACCGTATTGGTTCCGTACATATACAGAACCAGGCCCACAATTCCTGCCGTCAGCAGCACATCCGGCCAACGGGGCGCAAGCCATTGCCCCAGCCATCCGGAGGACAGCTTCCGCAGCCTGTTCCCCACCCGCAGCATCAGTGTCCTGCCTCCCATCTCTCCCTCAAGGATCAGCCTGATACGCCTGGTCCCCCTCTCCATTACCGCCGGAAGGGAGGTCCTGCGCTTTACTGCCGCCGCAGCGAAAAACGGGATTACGGTTCCCAAAATCAGGGTCACCCGGTTCGATATATGCAGAAGCTGGAGAAGGAACACCAGATTCATACAGAAGAAATTGCCTGCCATGAAATATGCCATAAATTTCGCAGAGGTCCTGAAAGCCGCGAATTTTCTGCGCAGCAATAGCCACGGCAGTACCAGGGTCACTCCCAGGTATGCCGCAGATACGCCCATGATCTGAAAAACTGTAAGCATTGTCATTGACATATCATTTCCCAAGCCTTTCCGTAACTTTAGCTGAATATCCGGATCAGTTCCAGCGTCTCGCTGTCGATCACCACATTGGACTTTTTCAGAAGCCCCAGGGTCTCAAAAAAAGCTTCCCTGTCCTGTCTGGCAAAATACAGCTTCAATCTGCAGGTGTAAGCCCGAAGTTCCTCCGGAAACTGTTCCGCCATCCTCCCGCACCACTTCCCGCAGGAATCGAAGTCCTTTGCCTCCAGATTCCGCAGACAGACCTCTTCATACCACTCCAGCCGGAATCTGGCCGGCTCCTTGCTGTAAAGCGACTCCGCCGCCGCCGTCAGAATGCCCACAAACTTCCGCTGCTCATGGGCGGAAAAAATATGCTGCTTTAATATACTGTCCGTGTAGTCAAGGAGCATTTCCTCGCACTCCGTCTGCCCGGCGTCCTCTTCCTGAATCTGCTTCCACAGCCGCTGCACATAGATGCGAAACTTGTTCAGCTCATCGGACAGCACTGCCGCCGCATAATGGGAGGCCTCGGAATCCTCACTGTCCAGTGCCAGCGTAATGGAAGCCAGACAGTTCTGGAAATCCTCCCTGATCACATTCATCATCACCATGCGCAGGTCTTTTTTCTCATTGACCAGGATTGCCTCTTCCAGCGGAATGATATCCCTCTCACGCTCTTCATCCGCTTTCATATGCGTCCGCACACGTTCTTTGCTGAATATGACATCCGCCAGATCCACATCTCTCCAGAATACCACCAGATAGAACAGATGCCCCATGAAAAAGAACAGCGGCCCTGTCACCGGACACAGCACCATCACGATGAAGCGCAAAAGATATGTCCTCCTGTTGTCATACAGGATTTCCGCCCCATCCTCCTTTTCCGCCGCGGCATGGGCCGGCACGATAAACAGTATCCCTGCCAGCAGATAGACCAGCGACACAATCAGGTTCACTATGAGGATTATGATAAAAATCCGCTCATCCCTCGCCATAACATTACCAAAACCTTTCCCCTCCCGGCAGACGTTTCCCTCTCACTGCCCTTTGCTTACGGCACACCTTCATTTCGACGGTTTGCCCGCACCACACCTTTGTCATGGCGCCTTGCTTATGAACGCTTTCCTCACGGTGCCGTGCTTACGAACACTTTCCTTACAGAGCCTTGCTTTCAGACGCCTTCCTCACGGTGCCGTGCTTACGAACACTTTTCTTACAGAGCCATGCTTTCAGACGCCTTCCTCACAGTACCGTCTCATCCACACGGCACTCGTAACCGGCACTCCTGAAACGCTCCATAATACCGCCTGCATTCTCCCGGTTTGTATTGGAAAGCAGGACATAGAGCCTGCCCCCATTCAAAATCCCCATATAGTCGCTCTGCCGTATGGAACTGCCCAACGTACCGGCTACTTTCTCGTAATCCTCCCCCTCTGCCAGGATTTCCAGCAGCACATATTCCGTCAGGCCTTTCTCTCTGGCATCGCAAAAAGCCTTTGCCAGAAGCGTAAAGGCGCTTTCCTCCAGTACATTCGTCCCCTCTACATAACGGCGGTTGCGAAGGGCCTCGAGATAACGGTTTGCCCGCACCACCGCATTCTGGATCAGAAAGCCTACAATGGTAAGCCGGTTTGCCTCCCCCAGCGTCATGCGCTCCCAGGGGATGCCCCAGAGCATCAAAATCAGCTGCATCTTATCCTCGGAATACACGGCGCTGGCCATCATGGGCATCTTCTCTTCCATATTCCGGTTGATATAGACCCGGCGCTCCGCAATCTCTCCGTACATTTCCTCCATGGACGTATACTTGATGGAATTCCCCATTTTCCGGGCATTCGGAGATGTGGAAGAAAACAGCCTGGCATAATCCCCGTTGGCTACGGTATAAATAGCCACATCCTCACAGTCCATGAGCTTCGAGAGTACCTGCGCCGCATAAAACAGCACCTCCTCCGGCCCGTATTGCTCCAGTGTGGAGGAGACATCATAAATCTTTCCCAGACTGTCCTTATGGTTCACGATCTGGGATTCGAAATTATGTTTCATTCTGACATTACTGTCATTAATCTCCTCGATATCCTTCAGCTGTCCGTTCAGATAGCTTACCCTTGACTTGTTTTCGCCGGTGATAAAGTGAAGCTGGTCTTTCAGATAGCCCACCACCAGTCCCACGATGAATAATTGAGCCATCCACACATATGTATTGTAGTCCACCAGCACGTCGAAACCGTTCCTGACTCCCATTTGTCCGATCAGGTACCCCACCACCGCCAGAAATCCGGAAAATATCGCCTGCCGCTGCCCATATACTACGGCAAACAGGAGCACATACAGCAGGTAGAAATCCAGCTTTGCAACAAACTGACTCTCCGCCGCCCGACTGTTCAGCAGATAAAAGATCACAAATCCGATCAGATTCTCGATATACGGAAAAAGCGCCTTCAGGATTCTCCGGAAATTATTCATGGCTTTTACCGCCAGCCCGCCTCCTGAATCCTCCTCTGTCAGGAAGGAATTGCTGTGGTGTTTCATGAACCGGACTACCTGCTTCACGCCTGTGTCATAATGGTTGAATATCTTCCGTCCGAATTCTTCCTGAAACCTGTCCCCGTCCAAAACCAGACGGCTGCTCATTCCCACCGTATTGTCCACAATCTCAATACCGGAATCCATCTCCTCCTGTATCATCTCCGCCAGCTTCATCTCATCGATTTCCTCGGAGGAAGTGATATGATAGCAGATATTCTTCAGGGATTCCGCGCTGAGCAGCCTGTAAAGCTGCTCCACTGCATCATTCAGATAGACCATGGAAAAGGAATGCCTGCCGTTTGCCGAGATCTTTCCCGTCCGCAGAGCCTCCAGGCACATCCGGAAACAGGGATCATCCTCCCTTTTCCCCTTTTCCGGCACCCAGTACATATGGTCAAAACGCAGCACAAACGTATCGCTTCCCTGTGTCCTCCTGTAATTGGCACAGACCTCTTCCCCCTGTGCCAGAGCCATGGCGCGGAAACCTTTCGGAGACTGCGGTTCCTCCTCCTTAATGTCATCTATATAAGAAGCCCCATACACCTCGTGGGAGGACAGATAGAAGAAACGCCCTGTCTTCAGCATACTGAATGCCGACAGAATATTCATAAGCCCCGCCATATAGCCCACCGCTTCCTGCCTGGGTGACTCCCAACCGAAATTCGTATCGAATGCACCCGTAAACACTGTTACATCAGGCCTTACACTTTCCAGAATCTCCCTGATGCTTTCGCTGTCATACGTAAAATTGTACTTCTCAAATACGCGGCTATAGGAAAAACGCTTCTCCTTCTGCCCCGTCAGCAGGTAAACCCTATGGCCGTTCTTATTCAGTTTATCAATGACGGCATTCATCAGCACACTGCCGCCGCCTGCCAACAATACAACCATTTTTAACTCCCGCCAATCCTTCCGTATTGTTACTGTTCCTGCAAACCTGCAGAAATCTGTGGATTTCACTTCACTGTCTCCACTGTCCGAAGTGCCCGAACTGCCTGAACTTCCTGAACTTCCCGGGCAGCTGTCAATCACCTGCAAATCCGCACGTGCCAGCCAGGATGCCCTCCTGCTCCAGGGTACGACCGCGAAAATATTTCCATCTACAATTATAATACTCCCTTTCAAAAAGTCAATACTTAAGCATTTCAAGGGTAAAAGTACTCATTTCTTTGACTTTTTGAATCATTGACCTGAATCTCAGGTATTATTTTACAGAAAAAAGCTACCGCACAGTTGTGCAGTAGCTTTCACAAAGCTCGCCATATCATTACAAATCACAATTCTTGACCGTCCTGGGGAATGGCACCACGTCACGGATATTGCCCATTCCGGTAAGGTACATCACACACCGCTCAAACCCCAGCCCGAAGCCTGCATGCCGCACGGAACCGAAGCGGCGCAGATCCAGATAAAAAGCATAATCCTCTTTGTTCAGCCCCAGTTCCTCCATCCTCTGCTCCAACAACTCCAACTTATCCTCACGCTGACTGCCGCCGATGATTTCTCCGATGCCGGGCACCAGGCAGTCCATGGCCGCCACGGTCTTCCCGTCCTCGTTCAGCTTCATATAGAAAGCCTTGATCTCCTTGGGATAGTCCGTCACAAATACGGGGCGCTTAAATACTTCCTCCGTGAGATATCTCTCATGCTCCGTCTGCAGGTCGCACCCCCAGGATACCTTGTAATCAAAGGCATCATTGTGCTTCTCCAGTATCTCGATGGCCTCCGTGTAGGTGACATGGGCAAAATCGGAGTTCGCCACATGCTCCAGACGCTCCAGCAGTCCCTTGTCCACAAACTGATTAAAGAATGTCATCTCCTCTGGCGCGTTTTCCAGAACATAGCGGATGATATATTTCAGCATGGACTCCGCAAGGAGCATATCGTCCTTCAGGTCGGCAAAAGCCATCTCCGGCTCAATCATCCAGAACTCCGCGGCATGACGGGTCGTGTTGGAATTCTCCGCACGGAAGGTGGGGCCGAAAGTGTACACGTTTTTAAACGCAAACGCATACGTCTCCACGTTCAACTGTCCGCTCACGGTGAGGTTCGTGGGCTTTCCGAAGAAATCCTGGCTGAAATCCACCTTTCCGTCCTCCGTCTTCGGGATGTTGTTCAGCTCCATGGTAGTCACCTGGAACATCTCTCCGGCACCCTCGCAGTCACTTCCGGTGATCAGAGGCGTATGAACATACACAAACCCTCTCTCCATAAAAAAGCTGTGGATGGCATAAGCGATCAGAGAACGTACTCTGAATACAGCCTGAAATGTATTGGTCCTGGGGCGCAGATGGGAGATAGTGCGCAGATACTCAAAAGTATGGCGCTTCTTCTGCAGAGGATAATCCGCCGTGGAAGGTCCCTCCACAACTACCTCCGCCGCCTGCATCTCAAAGGGCTGCTTTGCCCCCGGCGTCTCCACAATGGTGCCCCTCACAATCAGCGCCGCTCCCACATTCATCTTACGTATCTCATCAAAATTGGAAAGTCCGTCCCCATATACCACCTGCAACGGCTCAAAAAAGGTACCGTCATTGATGATCAGAAACCCAAAATTCTTGGAATCGCGATTACTTCTAATCCATCCGCCGATTGTCACTTCCGTGCCTGCATACTTTTCCCGATTGCGATAGAGTTCTTTAATGTCTGTCAGCTGCATGTTATTTCCCTCATTTCCGCACGCCTGCTGCCGGCGCGCTGCTATTTTTTCCGAATAAAACCATCCGTCACCCTGTTATCTGTGCCGTATCCGTCAAATATTCCATTGCCTTCCCGCGCATAATGTTCAGATTCCCTATTCCGATAACAGATTTCCTTTTTATATATACCACATTCGGCCGCTTAATGAAAGCTTTTTCTTCATTTTTCCCAAAGAATCCCCTGTTCAAACATACGAATCTCCATAATTTCTGTTGCGAATCCCCAGGCACCTGTGCTAAAATAAAACAAAAAGTAGGAGGCTTATTATTTATGAAGACCTGGATGATTGTGTTGATCGTCATAGCAGTGGTACTTATCGCACTTATCGCAGTATTATATTTTCTCGGAAAAAAAGCCCAGAAAAAACAGCAGCAGCAACAGGAAATGCTGGAAGCCAACAAACAGACCGTCTCCATGCTGATCATCGACAAAAAGAAAATGAAACTGAAAGACTCGGGACTGCCCCAGATGGTTCTTGACCAGACGCCTAAGCTCATGCGGGGTTCCAAGCTGCCCATCATCAAAGCCAAGGTTGGACCTCAGATTATGTCCCTGATCTGCGATGACAAGATCTTCGACTCCGTACCGGTGAAGAAGGAAGTCAAAGCTGTAGTCAGCGGTATCTATGTCCTCAGCGTAAAGGGACTGCACGGCAAGCAGACAGACCTGACGCCTCCGAAGAAAAAGAGCCGTTTCAAACAGGCCCTGGAGAAGGCACAGGAAAAAGCCGGTGCGAAGCCGCTGAAATAGGCTCTGAATTCAAAAAGCTGCCGTATTCAGAAATCACTGTTCTGAGCCGGCAGCTTTATTCTGTTCTCTGATTCCTTTCCCTGTGCCTGTTATACGCGCCGGTGTATTTCCCCTTTTCCATACCATATCGCGGGATGCTCACCCATTACCGTTATCCCTATCATTTTCAGATACTTTCATTGGTAAAAAATTCACAGGCACCCGGCTCTGCGCCGGGTATCATGTTTACCGCCTCATTGCCCGGCCGCAGCACCCATAGCCCGGCAGGAAACGAAACGGATACCGCGCTCCCGTCATCCCTCTCCGAGGTCAGGCGTATCCTTCAATACAATCGTTCCCGGCGCTTTTCCTTCCGTCTCAAACAGAATAATCTCATTCTCCCCCTGCCGCAGCAGCGGGCCGGGAATATACAGACGCTTCTGCGGGCCAATCTCCCAGAATCTTCCTATATGAAAACCATTCACAAAGGCACATCCCTTGCCCCAGCCCCCGAAATCCAGGAAGGTATCCGCTGTCTCATCCACATGGAATGAAAATCTGTGGAATGCCGGCGTCCCCGGCAAATACGCTCCGGAAAAATCTACCTTTTCCACATTATCCAGGGGCAGCGGATACTGCTCCCAGTGATTGTGCATATGCCCGTTAATCTGCACACACTGAGCGATTCCCTTATGCTGCCGCTCCATCAGCGGGCCGAAATTCACACGCCCCATATTTTCCATCAGAATATCCAGCCGGGAGCCTTTCTCAACGGGAAGATTCAGTTCCCGCTCTTCCAGAAGCTCTCTGTCATACAATGTCAGCACCAGCCTGTCCTCCAGCAGAATATCCGCCCTGTCGTTGGCGCCCCAGAGTCTGATTTTCCCCAGATTCTCCTCACTGTGCAGCCTTGTACGGTAAAGGATATAGCCGTAATTCTGCCCCAGGCATTCCATGGACTGCGTATAGACAGACGACACGCCCTCACTGATGGCCTCCAATGTGGAAACCAGACTCACCCGTTCTTTTACTTCCAGTTTACCGTAATCTTTCCTCTGTATTTTCGTAGAAAGCGGCAGATTGGGCAGCCGAGTGTACTTGCCGATGACCTCCTGGTATCTGCGGTACTTTTCCGTAATCTGTCCATCCTCCGTGAGCACTGCATCATAATCATAGGAAGTCACATCCGGAGTCAGCTCATCGTAATAATTGGAGCCGTTCATAAAACCGAAATTGGTGCCGCCCTCGAACATATAGATATTCACATGACCCAGTTCCAGCATCTTGTCCAGGTCCTTCACGCTCTCCTCCAGATTGCCCTTCATATGCCCGCCGTTGCCCCAGTGGTCAAACCATCCCACCCAGAACTCCGTGCACATCAGCGGGCCGCCGTCGGTATACTTTTCCAGTGTCCCGAAACGCTCTTCCGTCCTGGAGCCGAAATTCCCCGTAGGCAGCGCCCCCTGCAGCCTGCCGGCATTGAGGCTCTCCGGGAACGGGCCGTCGGAGGTCACCAGCGGCACTTCCACCCCGCCGTCCTCCATCAGCTTCCTGACAGCCGCCAGGTAGCCTGTATCGTTGGCATAATAGCCGTACTCGTTTTCCACCTGCATCAGGATGACCGGACCGCCCTTCGTACACTGCATGGGCACCAGCTTCGGAAGCAGCACTTTATAATACTCCTCCACATGCCGCAGAAAAGGCCCATAATTCACGCGAAGCCTCATACCTTCCTCCCGAAGCAGCCAGGCCGGCAGACCGCCGAACTCCCACTCCGCGCAGATGTAAGGCGAGGGCCGCAGGATCACATACAGCCCCAGTTCCTGTGCCAGGCCCACAAAGCGCTCAATATCCAGAATGCCGTCAAAGCGGAATTCTCCCTTCTCCGGCTCATGCATGTTCCATGGTATGTAGGTTTCCACCGTATTACAGCCCAGGTTCTTCAGTTTTTCCAGCCTGTCCCTCCAATATTCCGGAACCGTCCTGAAATAATGGAACGCGCCCGAAATAATTTTCACAGGTTCACCTTCCATATAAAAATCGTCTTTGATCTCCAATTTTCCCATAATCCTTCACGTTCTTTCTAAAATATATATTTTTCTGAAGCTCCTTCAGGAACCGTAACACTTCCTCCCTGTCAGTATATATGAAATACCATCGCAGGGCAAGAGGAAATCGGTATACCGTTCATAAATAAATGCCCGCAGAGGATACAATCCGGGAATCCCCTGTAATCTCCGCACTCTGGACAGCCGCCGCAGTATCATTCTCGTCCAGTATCCGGATGCCCACAGCCATAGTGTCCACCCGCAGGCCGCTTTCCACATAGACACCATATTCCTGCCCCTGCATGGCCGTGCCGCTCACTGTAATCACATGTGTACGGCTCCCGCTGTATGGCTTCGCCGTGGACACCCCGGGCAGCCCGGATGCATATATCCCCTTCGCCGCCACGGTACAGACCGCCATAAATGCCAGGAATGCGGCAAAACTTATCAGCGCTGTCTTCTTTCCCTTTGTCAGCTTCATCCGTCAATCCTCCCTCACAACATACCTGAAACAGCCTGCTACCCCCACTACCCTTTCAATGCGGAAGAAATAACCTCCTGCCCCACAGAATCCCAGGACAGCCCGCTCCCCCTTCAACGCAGAAGAAATAATCCCCTGCCCCACAGAATCCTGGGACAGCCTGCCAAAACCTTCTCCGGCTTATCCTGCAAGTCGAATGCTTTCCGGCCGTCATCATAACGAAGTGGCTCCAAAATACAGGAACCGCTTTGCGAACCCTGTATTTTGGAACAAAATTCCTAAAATTCCTAAAGAAATGCTCCAACAGTAATTTGCATCTTGCCTGACGGCTATATTTCGTATATACTGAAGACAGGAAACGATTAAATCATTTTTTGGGGTTGTCTCTCCTGCGAAGTTGCCGGCAGGAAGATCTTGCGGCACAATGCAGGAAGGGCATACCCAGGCGAAAGTGGAGGTGACACCGGTGGGTGACAATCTGGAAAAAACCGAGTTACAATGGCATCCGGGCTTTTACGGCGCAGCAGAGCTGGAGCTGATCTCCAACAAGAACTCGCTGGAATTTCAGCGGGAGTATAACCTGAGCAAAATGCCTCTCCAGATGGATCTGCTGATCATCAAAAAGCTTGCCGACGTAGAGATAGAAAATGAAATAGGGCGTATTTTCAAAAAGTACAATGTGGTGGAATACAAAAGTCCGGCAGACGGGCTCTCCATTGATGATTATTACAAGACACTTGGATATGCCTGCCTGTATAAGGGCCTGAGCGATACGGTAAACCAGATACCGGCAGAAGAACTGACAGTTTCAGTTTTCCGCGATTCTTACCCCAGAGAACTGTTTGGCGCCCTGAAAAAGTCCGGCCGGACACTGGAGGAACGTTTTCCCGGAATATACTATGTCGGGAACGAACTTTTTGATACCCAAATCGTAGTAACCGGACGTTTAAGCCGGGCAGGTCACAGCAGTCTTCGGATTCTGTCCTGGAACGCAGACGTGGAAGATATCAGGACGTTCCTTATGAAATCAATACAGCTGACGGAACCGGCTGACAAGCACAATGTGGATGCCGTACTTCAGGTAAGTATCTTTGCAAATGAAAATGTGTATAATGAAATCAGGAGGGATTCCGGTATGTGTGATGCATTAAGAAAATTAATGAAAGATGAAATTGCGGATGCCCTGGCAGAAGCCGAGGAAAAGGGTATGGAAAAAGGTATGGAAAAAGGCTTGGAAAAAGGTATGGAAAAAGGCTTGGAAAAAGGTGTGGCCAAGGGTATTGACCATGCCATACTGTCTTCTGTCAGAAATTTAATGGATACCATGAAATGGACTGCAGAGCAGGCAATGGATGCCATAAAGATTCCATCAGATGAACGCAGTAAATACGTCTCAAAACTTTAAAATAACAGGAAATCCGGGCAAACTTTCCGGGTGGTATCCTTCTCCATGGAAACCACCCGGAAGCTTGGTTTCATCGGCTGGAATCGTATACTCGTGAGCGCATACATTTGCCGTTCTATCGCCCTGCATGCGGAAGCGCCGTTATACATTTAAGTTGACAAATATTTATGAGCGTGAGTATAAATTCCCCGGTTGACACCAATGGCAGCCTGTGTTAAAATAAGCCTATCTAAACAAGGGAGAGGTGAAAAAATGCGGAAATAATCGACTTTTGCTTGCATGTAGTTGTAATGGTACTGTAAATATATGTACCGTTTTATCATGCTACCAAAAGTGGATTATGTCCCCATAGCCTCTCTTTTTGTGTGCGGAAATCCGGCAGTATCCCCCTGTTTTACAGAAGTTATGGCTAAACCGAACCACTTTGGCGGCATTGCGTAACCAATAAACAATAAGCGCCTGCCCTGTAATTCTATTATGCCGGGCAGAAATGAGACATACAATAGAGGCGGTGCTTCTATTGTCAGCAATAAATGCGCTCATGAGTATAAAATTGAGGAATACTGCACATGTCACAAATTAATGTTACCAACCTGACCTTCTGCTACGAAGGCAGCTTCGACAATATCTTTGAAAATGTATCATTCTCCATTGACACCAGCTGGAAGCTGGGCTTCATCGGCAGGAACGGCAGGGGAAAGACCACCTTCCTGAACCTGCTGCTTGGAAAATACGACTATGAGGGCACCATTAGCACCTCCACCGTATTTGACTACTTTCCATACCGAATTACAACGCCCCGGCGGCAGTCACCGGCAGCCTCTTTTCTGGAGGAGCTGAAACCCGGCTGCGAAGCCTGGCAGGTCATCTGCGAGCTGGACCAGCTGCAGGAAAACGCGGAAATTCTCTACAGGCCCTTTGCGACCTTAAGCCCGGGAGAACAGACCAAAATCATGCTGGCCGTCCTGTTTTCCGGTGAAAATGATTTTCTGCTCATCGACGAACCCACAAACCACCTGGACCAGGATTCCAGGGAAAACGTGAAACAATATCTGGCCTCCAAGAACGGCTTCCTCCTGGTCTCCCACGACCGGGACCTTCTGGACGCCTGCATTGACCACGTCCTGGTCCTGAACCGGCAGAGCATCGAAGTCCAGAGCGGAAACTTTTCCTCCTGGTGGGAGAATAAAAAGCGCCGTGACCAGTTCGAGCAGGCCGAAAACGAAAAACATCTGAAAGAAATCGGGAGGCTGAAGCAGGCTGCCGCACAGGTGAACCAGTGGGCCGTCAAAAGCGAAAACAGCAAAATCGGCTATGACCCCACGGCAGAGCATGACCGGGGCAAAGGCACCCGCCCCTATATCGGCGCCAAGACCAAGAAAATGCAGAGCCGGGTAAAACAGATGCAGAACAGAATCAGTCGTGAAATCGAGGAAAAGGAAGGACTGCTCTCCGACCTGGAACGGCCCGTGGACCTGAAGCTTATGCCCCTGGAACACTATAAGCAGACTCTTGTGAACATCCGCGACTACACCCTTCAATACAGGGACGCGGAAAATCCCTTATTCACGGACCTGACCTTCTCCGTTGAAAAAGGCGATCGAATTGCCCTGCACGGAAAAAACGGCTGCGGGAAATCCACTTTACTGAAAATGCTGCTGCAAAAAGCGAGACTTTCCGATGCCTCCATGCCCGTAACGGAAAGCGGCACCTTCGAAACCGCTTCCAACCTGATCATTTCCTACGTCAATCAGGATACCTCCCACCTCGCGGGCGGACTTTCCGGCTTCTGCGAGACACATGGACTGGAAGAAAGCCTGTTTTTCGCCATTCTGCGGCAGCTTGACCTGGAGCGGGTTCAATTTTCCAAAAATATGGAGGATTACTCGGAAGGCCAGAAAAAGAAAGTGCTGCTGGCCGCGAGCCTGTTGACGCCTGCCCATATATATCTGTGGGATGAACCGTTGAACTACATTGATGTCTTCTCACGGATGCAGCTTGAAAAACTGCTGCTGGAATATCGCCCCACCATGCTGTTCGTGGAGCACGACACCAGATTCCGGGAGCAGATTGCAACCAAAACCGTTGAATTGTAAACGGCTCAAGGAGACAAAAATGACAATTGCCTTAAAAGAAACACACAAAAATATATTTATAGAGGGAATTCAGGGCATGGGAAAATCCACGCTGCTGCAGGCCATCGCCCAAAGCTGCCCCGGCCTGCACGTCTGCCGGGAAGGGGATTATTCCCCCCTGGAACTGGCCTGGTGCACCTGGATGACTGAGTCGGAATACAGCGGGGTGCTGGAACGATACGGCACCCTTCGAAAGGAAATTCAGGAAAACACCTTCCGGGAAGGCGACCATTACATCATCACTTATACCAGGCTCCTTACGGACATTCCCGGTTTTCATAAAGACCTGGAGCAATATGAGATTTACAACGGCAGAAAGCCCCCTGGAGAGATGGAAGAAATCATCCTCTCCAGATACCGACGGTTTTCCGGAACCGGATACCTGTCCGAGTGCGCCTTCCTGCAGAACATCACGGAAGATATGATTTTGTTCCACTGCCTGGAAGATGACGAGATTCTGGATTTCTACCGCCGTCTTTACGCCATGGTACAAAAAGAACACTTTCTGTTGTTCTACTTATACGATGAGGCCATCGCGGAAAATATAAGGATTATCCGGAAAGAACGCGCTGACAGCCACGGGAACCAGCAATGGTATCCCCTGATGCTGCAGTACCTGATAAACTCCCCTTACGGAAAAGCCCATGGATATAAAGGATTTGACGATCTGATTTCCCACCTGAAGCACAGACAGCAGCTGGAACTGCGCATTGTGAAAGAAATCACAGAAGAACGGGCTGTCATTCTCCCGGCGAAACAATGGCGTATGGAGGATGTGCTTGCGTGTCTTTGAAGAATCGCAATTCGCATTTGCGTTTTTCAAGCAGTCAGCCATCTGAAAGAAGCCACGCTTGTTTGCACCGTTCCATTTGGTTTTCCCGCTTATCCTGCTTGTGTTTCTCATATCGCGCCTTTGCAAACTCCTTTGAACGGGCTTCCTTTGCTGCCTGATCTTCCTGCAGCACTGACAGATGATGAGGACTATAATATGTTCTTACCCCCAGGAAATCCCCCGCCCGGTATTAGGCCGCACGGCACAGTATGTGGCATCTGCGATAAACAGCAGCAACAGCAACAGGCACAGTGCAATTCGCCACTTCCGGGCAATTTTCTGATAAAGCCTGTCATAAAGCGGCAAAAGCAGGCAGACCAGGGCCGTCCCGCCCAACCCGAAAACCAATGCCCCCGCCAGGCATATTCTGCCGTTCAGGTTCATAAAGTGCCCGCTGTAGTCCCACCAGCGGACACCCCAGAGCCGCTCCAGAAACCAGCTGGTAAAGTACTCCAGCACGGAGCATACTCCCGCCGACAGTAAAAATACCAACAGCGGTTTCCTGCGGATTCGCCGGAACGCAAATACCAAAAGAATCCCTCCCACACCATAAATGGGAAGATAAGGCCCTCTGTACACGCCTCTGTTGATAAAGGCATGCTCCGTGCACAGAAATAAAAGCACTTCCCACATCCATCCTATAAAAGCCATGGAAAAAAACAGCAGGACATAATAGTCAAATTCGCGGGGCAATTTTCTACTCTTCATACTCACCAGTATGCCCCCTGGCGGAACAAAATATTGATGCGTTAAATCAGAAAAAGGAATTTGAAAAAGAACGAATCCCCGAATCGTGAGGAGACACGGTTCGGGGATTCCTCTTTTCTTTTATGGCGGCAAATCACCCACCAGGTTATTTGCTGTCCTGTCATGCCTGTCTAACCGTTTGCCGATGATGCGGCAAGCCACACCTGCAGCGGCAACAGACAAATGTTTCTGTTGATTTGCCAGGCAAATGTCTTTATTGATTTGCCAGGCAAGTGTCTTTATTGATTTGCCAGGCAAATGTTTTTATTGATTTGCCTTGTATTGCTCATTTACCTCAGCAATAATGGTGTCATAGCCGTTATCTCTGATGCGCTGAAGCTCTGCTTCGAAAGCCGCCTTGTCAATTGCGCCGCAGATATACTGTGTTCTTGCCGCAGTAGCTGCCTCGTCCAGGGCAGCGCCCTCACTGCTGTATGTGGAGGAGTTCACCAGGTAGGACAGAGCCGGATTCATCACTGCATAAGGAAGGGCTGCAGCATAAGCTTCGTTCTGTGCCTGATCATATTTGTCGATCTGAAGAGGAACTCTTGAATTGGCTTCCTCTGTGGTAGGCAGGAAAGGAAGCAGCTGGTTCAGTCCCAGGTAGTTCTGCGCCAGAACCTTGCCGTCTTCGGTATTGTCGGTATCCACCAGTTTGCCGTCCACCATGTCATAGTTGATGCCTTCCAGGCCGTACTGGGTCAGGATCAGCATCTCGGGATCGTTCAGCTTATCCAACAGGGTCAGAGCCGCTTCAATCTTCTCCGGGGTATCCAGAGTAGTAGCGGACAGAGTGAAATATCCTGCATAGCCTGCAGTTGCAAGAGTACGTCCGTTCACTGCTCCGTACAGGGTCATATGGGCAGGTTCCTCCGGATTGACTACGGAAGGAGTAAATGTTGCGTCATCCTCAAAATACTTCCAGATGCGCTTTCCGGAATCCAGCACGTCGATAAATACGCCGTTTTCACCCTTCTTGCACCCGTCAGACCAGTTGTCGGTAGGTCTGGTGTGCCAGTCTGCAGGCATCAGGCCCTCGTCATACAGGCTCTTAATGTAATCAACAGCTTCCATGTACTCGGGCTGCATCCACACGGGAACCAGCTGTCCGTCAACCTCTGCCCAGCCGTTGCCGCAGCCGAACCAGGTCTGGATAATATCGAAAGGTCCTGTATGCTTGGTCATTTCCATACCGATGGTATCATCCACGCCGTTTCCGTCAGGGTCACCGTAAGTAAAAGCTTTCAGCATCTCCTTGACCGCTTCGGGCGTGTTGGGCTCGGTAAGGTTGTACTCATCCTTCAGCTTCTCGAACCAGTCGGTACGATAGCTTAAACCGTTACGCCCTACTACACGGGTTCTGGGAATGGCGATCAGCTTGCCGTCTACAGTCAGGTTAGCCGCCACTTCCTCGGACATACCGGACAGGTTGGGATACTTTGCGCTGTCCTTAACATACTCGGTCAGATCCACGAATGCTCCCTGCTTTGCCGCATCCACTACGTTAGCAGTGATTGTGCCGCCCCAGGTGATAATATTGGGCATGGTGCCGGGATTGGTCAGATACAGGGCGTTCTTGTCTGCCAGGGCATCATTTGCCACCCAGGTCAGCTCTACGTTTACATTCGTGTAATCCCTTACCTGATTCAGGATCTGCTCCGCGTACTCACCCACATTGTTGCTTCCGGCGTTTATGTCGATGACGCTGAAGCTGATGGTCTGACGCTCTCCGGATGCCTGCTCGCCGCCTGCTTCCCCGCTGCTCTCTTCTCCGCCTGCTTCTGCGCTGCTGCCCTCATCGGAGCTGCCCGCATCAGAACTGCCTGTCTCACTGGAATTTCCTGCGGAACTGCTTTCGCTGTCACCGTTGCCGCAGGCCGCAAGACCCAGGGTCATAACAGATGCCAGTGCAAGTGCCAAAACTTTGTTCAAACTTTTTCTTTTCATCTTTTCCTCCTTATAATGATGATTTATGATCACGGCGGACAGGTTTCACCCCGCCGCCGGAACCAGCTATATAATGTAATAACTTTTTACTGCCTTGCGCCTTGTAACGAAATTCTCCTCAACGGATAAGAGATGTACCGCCCTGCAAGGCGCACAGAACTTCTTCTTATCCTTTGACGGCTCCTACCATAACGCCCTTGGTAAAGTACTTCTGTACAAACGGATAGATGCAGAGGATGGGAACCGTAGCGATAACGGTACAGGCCATCTTCACCGCCTTGTCAGGGGGCGCTCCGCTGGCATCATAGAAATCCATCACCGCATCAGAGAAGGATGAGGACAGCAGTATGATAGAGCGCAGCTGAATCTGAATCGGGAACTTCTCCGCTGTCTGCAGGTAGATCATGGCATTAAAATAATCATTCCAGAATCCTACGCCGTAAAACAGGGAAATCGATGCAATTACCGGCTTGGACAGCGGCAGCGCAACCCTTGTAAAAATCTGCAGGTCGTTGGCCCCGTCCATATAGGAAGCCTCGTCCAGTTCCACCGGCAGCCCCGTGAAAAATTTCTTGATGATAACCATATTAAACGGATTGATCAGGGCCGGCAGCACCAGCGCCCAGTATGTATCATACAGGCCATAGGCATTGATCACCATATAGGAAGGGATCATACCGCCGGAAAACAGCATGGTCACGATCACCAGGTTCATGATCCAGTTCCTGCCCCGGAAATGGCCTTTGGAAAGGGGATATGCGAAACTCAGCGAAAACAGCATACACATCACCGTTCCCAGAATGGTCAGAACAATGGAGTTCCTCAAACCTCTCAAAATATTGGCGGTACGGATAGCATACTGATATGCATTCAGGGAAAACTCCGTAGGAATGATAAAAAATGCCTTCTCCGTCAGCTCCTTCTCCGTTGCGAAGGAACCTGCCACAACATAGAGGAAGGGCAGAACGGTACTCAACGCAATCAGTCCCAATGCAGCATAGATGATCACATCCACAATTCTGTCGCCGGTGCTCTTCTTCACCCTGGCGCCTTCTTTTACTACATGCTCCTTAGCCATTGTGCCTCCCCCTTTCTAATATATACCGCTCTCGCCGCAGGCCTTGGCCACACGGTCCGAGATCACTACCAGTATCATGCCGACTACGGATTTAAACATACCTGCCGCCGCGGAGAAGGAATACTGCCCCTGACGGATACCTCTCATGTAGATATATGTATCAAACACCTCTGCCCTGGCCACATTCAGGTCGTTTCTCATCAGGAAGATCTGCTCATAGCCTGTGTTCAGAATGCCGCCTACTCTCAGAATGAACATCATCACGATGGTGCCCCGGATGGCAGGCAGGGTAATATGCCACATCAGTCTCCAGCGCCCTGCGCCGTCCACTCTGGCCGCCTCATACAGTTCCTGGTCCACACCTGCCAGAGCTGCCAGGAATACGATGGTGCCGTATCCGGTCTCTCTCCAGATATCCTGCCCTACAATCAACCCCCAGAAAGTAGAGCTCTTGGAAAGCACATCCCATGTGCTGCCCGTGATATTCTTAATAATAATGTTGATGATACCGTCAGACACATTAAACAGCTGATATGTCAGACTGGCCACGATAACCCAGGATACGAAGTGGGGAATATAGACCAGTGTCTGAACTACCCTCTTATACCCGCTGTGCCGTACCTCATTTAAGAACAGGGATAAAATGATGGGTGCCGGGAAATACAGCACCAGCTGCAGCAGGCTGATTCCCAATGTATTCATCAGCAGCTTGGAAAAATCATTGCCCGTGAAGAACTTCGTAAACTGATCGAATCCGCACCAGGGACTTCCCCACATGCCCTGAAAGGGACTGTACTCTTTAAAAGCGATTACCAGACCTCCCATTGGAACATACCGGAACAGAATGAAATACAATGCCCCCGGCAGCAAAAGGAAATACAGCCACTTGTGCTGGATCATGTACTGAAGCGTACTCATCTTCTGCACCCGCATGGTCCGTCCGTCTTCAAGCGTGATGTACCCTTTCTTCATTTTTGTTTTTGCCATACCAATCCACCTTTCTCAAAGAATATAAAGCATTCTTTTGATTTGTATTCGTTCCGCTTTCGGCATTTTGTCGATTTTCAATGTCGTTTGCGCTTCCCGATAGTGCAATTTTATTACCAAAAACAGATTACGTCTATAATCACTTTCTTTTATTTCATTTCAGACCCCCATGTTTTGTTGCTTTTACCTATTTGTAAACAAAAATAATCATTTTCTTTTCCGAAAATAAACAGAAAAAGAAAATGATTATTTTTGTGTAAACTCTTATAAAATCTGCATTTCTTTCATTAAGGCCGGCTTGTCTTGTCTATGGCTGTTTTGTGCATATTGCCCAAAATACAGGATGAGCTTCTCCCTGACAGTATTTCCCTGCTCAATACAGTTTCCGGAATTTCCCCGGCGTCACACCGGTGCTCTTGCTGAAAAAGCGTATAAAATTCTGGGCATTGGTATAGTTCAGTTTTGCGGCAATCTCCGCTACCGACAGATCTGTCTGCAGCAGCAGATGGGTGGCCTCCTCCAGCTTGTACTCCTCCAGGTAATCGCTGAAGGATTTCCCCTTTTCCATTTTGAGAACCTTCCATATATATGTAGGATGTACCCCAAGGGCATCCGCGCATTCCGACAGGGTGATATTGCCCTTGCTCTCCCGGATCTGCCGCTCAATCTCCTGCATCATGGAATAGGAATTGTTCTCCAGAAGGACTGTTCTGGCCTGCAGAATGGGATCAATCAGCAGATACTTCATCTGGCGCCGCGCCCTGGCAGGCTCTATTACCACAAGCATTTCATCATAAATCTGCTTCAGCCCGTTGGGATAGAGTTTATCGATATCCAGCTTCGTATCAATCCCCGCCAGGAGAATGGCATTCACCATGCGCAGAATGTAGACCATGGCTTTCTCATGGGAATCCTCCTCCCTCAGTTTCTGGCAGAATTCATCCACCAGTTTATAGCACTGCTCCTTGTCCATGGCTCTGATGGAATTCTGTATCTCCTTCTCGTACATCTGGTTATAGGCGCTGCTGCGCACGGTAGTGCTGGACAGGAAAAACCGGCAGTCCACTCTCCCTGCCTCTGATCCGTCACTTTCCGCCCCGCTTTCCGCCCTGTACTCCACTGCCGGCAGTCTGCCGTCTCTCGTCAGCGCACTGACGCTCTCCCGGTAAGCCGCCCTGATATGATGATCGTTGGTATGGGTGGCGCTGACCCCCATCAGGATACGATATCCGTACCGTTCTTCCGAAAATTCCTGAATCCCGTCGTAGAATTTGGTGATCTTTTCCAACAGGATATCCTCGTCATCCTCTCCGAACAGCCCGAAGATGGCACATGAATTGTATACAATCGGCATCCAGGTCAATGATTTCAGAGCCTCCGGCAGCTCTTCCACAAGCTTCAGGCAGATGGCATCTTCGTTCACATTGCTCTGGGCCTCATTCTCGTCCCGCAGATTCAGCACGATCACCGCAGATGCAAAATAAGTACATCTCCTCAGATGCAGCCCCTCGAAATACTCACTCCACTCGTCCCCGGAACGCACTTCGCCCCTGATCAGACGCAGTTCAAACAGCTCTAACAGCTTCTCCTTCTGCTGGTCCATCACCGTCTCAAGCGCCTGTCTGTCATTTTTCATATCGGCAAACCTGTCTGCCAGGAATGTCAGCTCGTTTCCGGGAATTCTCTTCTCCTCCTCGGACACGCCCCGCACCAGTTTTCCCACAGGACGGTATATTGTGTAGGAAGTCATGAAGAAGCAGGTTATCACGATCACCAGTATGGACATCAGTATGACACCTGACAGACGAACCCCGGAGAACTGTCCCTGATTCATATCATAGTAAATATAATATTCCCACCCCAGAACGGAAGACCTGCCGGTGGATACCATATAGTTTGATGCCCCCCCTATTTTAACTTCCCGGCTTTTTTCCGTGCCTCTCTCTTTCTGCAGCTTCAGGCAGCTCTCCACAAGCCGTTCATCCGTGGCATAGATCGTTTTCCCTTCCGGGGCCAGAATCACCAGGCTCTCACAGTTGCCAAGCATCTGCTCGATCCACCTTTCCCAGGTGTTCATGTTGATATTGGTCATGAACAGAGCGCTTGGATTCGACAGAAGATTGGAAAAGGTCATCACAAGACTGATGCCGTCCTCCCTGCTCTCGACTTTATACCGATAATTTGTAATCCGTTCCACGTATGTGGTTTCATCATACAGCCAGTAGTTTTTATCCAGCGAGCCGCTGTTTCGCTCAAACAACTCATACAGGACATCGCTGTTTTCCACCTCATCCAGCGGGAACATGCCGATACTGCTCAGCACCCACCCCGTGCGGAAATTCACGAAAAAGAAACTGCTGATATAATCCATAAATATCTTTTTGCCGGACATGATCTCCAGCGCCGCTGTATTTTCCTTATAATCCGAATAATGCAGGTCATTTTCCAGCACCCAGCTGAAATCATCTCCGTCCACAAAGGAAATGTAATACTGTTTTAAATTGTCCAGCCGCTCATCCACCTGTGCCGCCATCCGGGACACCGAGTGCTCGGCTTCCCGCCCCGCAGTCTCCCTGCACTGTCTCTGGTAGTCCAGATAAATGTACACTGCAAAGACGATGAGCATGATGCTCACCAGACCAAGGATGCACAGACATATGACATATTTATACGGCAGTTTGCCGATTCCTTCTTTTATCTTATCCCACAAATCATCGTCTCCTGATCTCTGTTCCCGCGCCCCTTCGGAAAACACGTTTTCGAAAATACGTTCAAAAACGCTCACGCATTATGTGCCGCAGATATATTTTCCGGCAATTCCTAATCCGGACAAGCCAGAACCAGAATTATGCCATTCTGCACAAAATTTCTCAGTTAAGTGCTTATCAATCCGCCAGTTCGGGCAATACATATTTGAAATCCATGTCGCCGGCATAATAAAATTTCGTATAACAGGGCTGGTTATAGCAGTTATTCTGCCATGCCACGCCGCATCTGTACTGGGTGTCATGCATCAGTGTAAACAGCTTGTGCCCTGTAATCTCCGTATTCATATAAATGCGGATGGCGGAATCGTCCTGCGTCCGCAGCAGCAGCTCTTCCCTGAAATCTCCGAAAATGTCCGCCACCAGGCAGGGATTCCCCTTGGTGCCGTTGTTGGTCATGGTTCCCTCCGGCTTCAGCATGATGCCGTGGATATTGTCATTGACCACACCCGGCTGAACAGTCCCTATGTACTGAACCCCGTCCAGAATCTGGGTGGTCAGGTCTCCCGCCCAGCGGATGCTCTGATTGGTGCCCAGAAGAGGCGTCTCCAGTTTATTCCCTTTACAGTCGTATGTATCATTCACCCACACCTGGAGGCCTCTGATGTCCGGCTCAATCTTGCCGATCATGCATCTGCCCAGATCAACAGTGGCATATTCTCCGAAAATCGCCTCCCCGGTCTCCGCATCCCGGAGCGCATAGCCGTAGGGAACCGCAGCGCCGCCCTCAAACACATTAAAGATTTCCAGTCCCGGGCGGTCCGGATCGATATTCGCCACATGCATGGCATCCCCGTGGCCGAACTTCGCCCTGACTCCGTCAGGCCTGGTTCCGTAACTGGAATACAGCAGGGAGCCGTCATGGTCAATGACAGCAGCCCCGTAAATAATTTCCATACAACCGTCTCCGTCCACATCGGCGGCGGCGAGGCTGTGGTTCCCCTGGCCTGCCAGAATCCCGTACACCGGGTCCTCCCCGCAGATATCGTGAATCGAATCATCCCGGAAAGGATTTGTCATGGGGACAAAGCCGCTGTCTACGGTAAAGATCTCCCTGAATTTATTTTCAAAGAAATCGTAAGCCACGATTGTAGTCCTGGTATAATAGCCTCTGCAAATAATGAGACAGGGTCTCTCCCCGTCCAGATATGCCACACCCGACAGGAAACGGTCCACTCTGTTGCAGGGTTCAATCCGCTTCAGGGCATAGTCTCCCCACATCAGGCCGTCGTCCACCCGTCCCATTTTAAACGGAATGGTCTCCAGCTCTCTTCCGTCCCCCGCGAACATGGTCAGATACTCCGGTCCTTCATAGATAAATCCCTCAAATGCCTCCAGATGATTTTTCTCACTTCTGGAAGGGGCGTATTCCTTTATAAAAAAATCTGCCAAAGCGTATGCTTCTTCACGGTTCAGCGGATAATCATATTTATTCTCAATGCCGAAGCATTCTTCCAGGGTTTTGGGCCAGCGTCCTTTCACCACTTCCGGATGCTCATGCCAGTGCAGAAAAGTTTCCGCCATATGCTCCCGGTAATCCTCCGCGGAGCATACGAAATTGCTCTCATGGGACACACCTGCCCGGATATCCTCCCGGGGCATGGATACAAAACACTCCTCCAGTATCCCGCCGTCGGCTTTATACCGGGTCATCTTCGTCCCCGGTGCCGTCTTCACCGCCATCTCCGCTTTGCCGTCACCATTGAAATCGTACACCATAAACTGAGTGTAATGGGCACCTGCACGGATATTCACACCCATATCCAGACGCCACAGAAGCTGTCCGTCCAGCTTATAGCAGTCCAGATAACACTTCCCTGTATAGCCCTTGATGGAAACGTCGTGGGAATTGGAGGGATCCCATTTCACGATGTATTCATACTCGCCGTCTCCGTCCACATCGCCTACGCTCATGTCATTGGCGTGGTATTCGTAGGCTTCTCCCGCAGGGGTGACACCGCCTTCGGGCTTTTGCAGAGGGATATCCCAGTAGGGATGCTGCCAGACGCCGACGCTGCCGTCCGATTTTGAAGCCGCTAATCCTCCGGTGCATCCTTCTGCTCCCTCTGTCTCTGGCACTTCGGCGCTGACTTCTGAGCTCGCTGCTTCCGGCTCTCCGGCACATTCTTCTAGTCCCGCCGTCTCCGGCACTTCGGTGCTGACTTCCACTCCCCCTCTGACCGGAACCACACGATATCTGTCCGTAATTTTCCCGTCCTTATCCAGATAATTTGTACTGTCTGTCACAAGGGCAATCCGCTCTTCTCCCCGATAGACGGAATAGTCAGTCCCCGTCAGGCCTGTATCGGAATAGCCGGACACCTCATCCCTGAACATTCTCCAGCTGAGGAAGATGCCTTTTGCCGCCGGAACAGCCACAAGGCCGCGGCCAAGCTTCTCCATCTGCTCCCGAAATACCTTCTTCACCGGTGTGCTAAGAACAGGACCCGCCTCTTTCTCCACGCCGCCCTCCACTGCCGCCACTTTCAGGTAATGGGGCACATGGCTTGCCTTATGCAGGGTATATTCCAGCTCCGCAGTCTCTGCCATCAGCCGATAGCACATCTGCGGCGTATCCTTATCTGCCCAGTAAACGCGGTAGCTGTCTGCATTTTCAACCGCATCCCAGCCTATTGTGACAAAATCTTCTTCCAACAACTTTATCCTTAACTCCACGGCTTTCTCCTCTTTTTCCGCCCCTTACAGGCTTATGCTCCTCACGCAGACCCCTGCTCCGGTCGCCGGCCTCAGATAAAATGCTCTGCTGCGCTTTCCTTATTAGATTACCACATTTCAGGCAAATTGTGAAGTCTTTTGGAAAGCTGCCACCTAAATTACTGCCTGCTGAATTGCTGCTGAATTGCTGCTGAATTGCTGCTGAACTGCTGCCAACCAACTTACTGCCAGCGACATAAGCAAGAGCGCTCAGGCTGCACCACCTTCACAGGCAGGCCTGCGGCTCTCTCAACAGTTTTACTTTCCTTTCCGTAATCCTGTCTTCTTCGTTTACCCGTCCGCATAATATCGGAGAATTGACATCATGGATGCGCGCATTTTGCAGGACACGTTCCTGGCTGTAATTCGCATAACAATATATACAGCCGTTTCTGCATGTGTTATATGCGCCCACTTCGACGCTTTCCACACAGCCGCATTCTTTCCGCTGATTTTTGTCCTTATCTGCCCGTATTCTGTATCCGGTTATCCGCTCTGTCAGTTCCTTATCAATGCAGCTGCTGCGCGCAATGCCGCAGGCGGATAAATCCACCGTCTCCGCGCACGCCCCCACTGCAATCCCGCAGCGGCCGGCTGTGGCGGCAATCCGCTCCCCGAACGCAAGCAGTTCCCTCTCCGGCAGGAAGCGGACATTCAGCGCCCGCATATTTCTCTGTATCTTCGCATATATGTCCACAAAGCTGATTACGCATTTAACAGTATATCCCTCCAAAGCCTCAGCAATCTGCTGAAACGCCTGCAGATGATATTCCGGGCTGTACCGATCTGTAAAAAGGATGGGGTCATACCGCCAGACCACTCTTTCCTTACCGATTTTACGGGATAACTCCTGAAATACGGGAATCATGCATTTCTTCTTATGAGGGACATTCCTCTCCATATCCCGTCCATACCCGGTCAGCGTAAACTGAAAATAATAGGGATAAGGCTCTAATTCCCGGAGCCGGGAAAGCATGGGCTGCGGATTCTTCGTCCAAAATACAATGCAGTCCACCAGTTCCGGCGTTATACGTATCTTACTGACCTGACGCGGATTCATTGGATTGCGGACATAGAAATATCCCTCTTTTATCCTGTTAAAAAACCATTCGGAATAATAACTCGGAATGTCGGTCCTGCGGCTGACGCTTAAGATCATGACGTTGGTTTCCTTTCTCCTTGAAAATGGTCACTGTATCGTTTATGTGATTACGAACAGGGGTGCTCTTCCGGCTCTTCCTTCTGACTTTCCCTTCTAATGTTCTCTTCTGCCTTTTCCTCTTGAATTCCTGCAAGATGCCATAAAAAAACTCCGGTTGATGCCAGAGTTGTTTCCCATGGTATGACATTATGGCTGATTTACTCCATTTATGCCGGCTGATAAAAGCTGCGGCATTGAAGCCGAACGGACTGTGCTTGTGTACCCTCCCCTAACAGGGTTGCTTCATTTATATAGATCAATCGTCCTTTACAGATAACTTCTCGTATGAGTGTTAATGCCCTGTAACGGGCCTATTCCATTTCTACTAAAACACAAGGAGGAATTTACTATGAGCAAGAACTTGTGTCAATGCCCTATAACGGGCCTATTCCATTTCTACAATAGTGTCACGTAAAAATGGAAAAGTCAAAATAAAGTGTCAATGCCCTATAACGGGCCTATTCCATTTCTACTAATGGTGTAAAGTATTTAGAAGAAAAGGAATGGAATGTGTCAATGCCCTATAACGGGCCTATTCCATTTCTACTCTTAGGAGATAACGACCACCTCTTAGAAGAGGTCGTGTGTCAATGCCCTATAACGGGCCTATTCCATTTCTACGGTCAGGTCTGAGAAGCTGCATAAATACTGGCTTTCCGAGGCCACTTCTGCGTGTAATTCACAGAATATTCTGAAAATTGGTTTTTTACGCCCCCAAAATGGGTTGTTCACACTTTATTCATATTTACTGAATTTATTATACCAAATTATCCTCCCTTTTTCAATACAATTTTTGCATTTACCAGAGTTGTCCGGAGTTGTTTCCCGATAGCTTCATCTGTTACTTTTCAGTATACAGTGCAAGCTTCGAAAGCAGGCGTGACCTTTTCAGCCTTTCAGCAGTCACTGCAATGAAAAAAGAACCGCCTTAACATTTCCGTAAAAAGCCAGAAGACGAAACCGCCTGCCAAAAAGGATGACGGTTCCGCCTGAAAAACGGATGCATCCGCTATCCGTCCGCCCACAGTGACGGGCAGATTCCGCTTACTTTACATACCTGCCGATAATCTCATCCGCCTCACTCTGCTCCATATTGCCAAGCCTCACCTGCTCCTCACAGAAAGGCTCTACCTCAGCAAGCAATTCCTCCTCGGTTTCGTAAGGCCCAAACATCTTTTGTTCGCCGTTGGACAGAAGAATGGAAAGCTCCAGCTCCCTTTCGGAAGCGCCCAGTTCCACGTCTTCCGGATTGTACGCCAACTGTATATCATCATTTCCGTTGACACTCCTGGATACCTGCAGCCCGTTTTTGATATCCTGCAGTATTTCCTCGTATACCGCAATCGTCTCATCCACGATTTCCTGTGTCCAGACAAATTCTCCCCTGCCGCCGGTCCAGCCTCTTTCGCCGATCATGCCCTGCAGCTCCTTCTTTTCCTTCTCAAGCCACGCTGCATATTCCTCATAGGTCCACCATTCCACATCCGGCGTGGGAAAACGCTGTTCAAATTCCTCTTCTGTCAGAGGTTCAAAACTCCCGCCGTCGTCAAAACTGTAATAAGTCCTGCCGTCCTGGGGGTCCACATAGGATATTATATTAGACACTTCCAAAGTATCCAAAACCGCTTCTGCTTCCGCATTGGACATACGGTCCTGCTCTTCCGGCGATATCCGGCTGTTCCCGGCCTGGGCGGAAGTGGCAAATACCGCCGCGGTACCCGCAACGATAGCTGATGCGGAAATAAGTGATAAAACAGACGTTTTTTTATATTTCATAATAGACAGTATCCTTTCTTCAATTGCGTTTTTTCCAAAATAATTATGAATCAGGGAAAATGACCTGTTTCGTTCAGCCATATCCAACAGCGAACCGGCATACTCTGCCCTGTCTGCCCCGGCAGTATACCGCAATACCATTTCATCACAGGATAGCTCCAGGTCACGGCTCAGGAGAAACAGCATACCCCAGGCCATGGGATTAAACCAGTGGATGCATACCGCGCAGAGAGCCAGCAGCTTCCACAGCATATCAAACCGTCGTACATGGATATATTCATGTGCAAGGACATAGCTGACAAGCTTTTCGTCACTGATATCCATTTTCTCCGGCAAAATAATGTATGGCCGCAGAACTCCCAAAGCCAGCGGTGAAGCTATATGGGCGGAACGCAGGATTTCAAGAGGCCTCAAAATCCTGTGCAATGCCAGCCATTCGGCAATAAACGGCTCTGCTTTCACCGGATTGGCATCCTTCAGCACCCGGCGGCTCCGTACCAACATGTCCACGAACAGAACGGCCAGAACAGCCGCTCCGCAAAGCCACAGCACAGTCAAAGGCGAAACCTCGGATGTCCCTCCCCTGCCGGCCGGCACCTCCGCCCGGATATGCGCAACCCCCTTCTCTATGGCAGATATTTCTTTCGTTAAATCGCCGCTTCCCCGGACTGCACCAGGATAAACGCTGCCGAAAATATTGTAGATACTCCACTTCGCCGAAACCGAAAAAGGAATCAGCATTCTCAGCAGCACAATGCCCCATAGGAACAGAAAACTTGTCCTGGGCAGCTTATAAAGTGCAACGGCACGGATTGCAATAACAATTGCCGTCAGCAATCCGGCCTGCACGCTCATCTGCAAAATATTCATCGTCTACCTCATTTCAGCCTTTCCACAAGCCGTCGCAGGCCGTCAATTTCTTCGGATGACAGCCCTTTCCCGCTGGCATAAGCCGACAGGAACAGTTCCGCCGAACCATCAAACAGCCGGTCAATCAGCCCCTCCGCTTCACATTGCCTGACCTGCTCTTTCGTGATGGCGGCCCTGCAGGTGAAATTCGGCTCCAGACGCTCAACCGCGCCTTTTGCAATCAGCTTTTTGATGACAGTATACGTGGTGTTGCGGTTCCATCCGGTCTGCTCGTTCAGGATTTTCGCCAGCTGGCCTGCGGTCAAATCGCCTCCTTCCCATAATGCTTCCATAACCTTCAGTTCAGAATCAAATAATTTCGTTGGCATAGCTATACCTCGTTTCTTGACTATTGAAATAGTCACATCATGATACTATCACAATAGTCAGTGGATGTCAATGACTATTTTAATAGTCAACAAAATTTATATCTGCATTGATAAATTTACAAGCCAGGAGAAAACTGAGATTACGCCGCCCCTCCTGGTAACAGTAAAAAGCCGGAAACCAGAAATGCTCCGGCTCCCGGCTCTTTTGCCATGATTGCTTTTGTTATTGTTTCATCGCCGTGGGTACCCATACTTCAAATCACGCTTAATGCCCAAACAGACTGATCGGCCGAAAACGTAACACTTTAAAACTTACCAATGCTTAGTGCAGTCTAATAGTATTCTTATTACTTTGAAGTTATGCTCAACTACTCTATATCGAACCGTATTTGCTGGCAATACAGAAGAGACGAATTGTACGCTCTCCCCATAGAATGCCCTATCTTGGGCTTACTACATTTATACAATATTGAGGAAGCAGAGGCAAAGGTAACATATCCTTGTGTCAATGCCCTATCTCGGGCCTACTCCATTTCTACGGTCAGATCTGAAACCCCGCATAAACACTGGCCTCCAGAAGCCTTTTTTACGTGCAATTCACAGAATATTCTGAAAATTGCGTTTTTCTTCCCTAAAATTGGGCTGTTCACATTTTGTTCATATTTCTAAGTATCATTATACCAAAATCCTCCCCTTTTTTCAACACCAATATCACATTTCAGCAGAGAAAAACAATGCAGCAAAATTAATGACACCCAGGCGAGAAGGATAGCCAAATCCCGATTGCACATCCCTCTCAACTGTGCTATCATTGCCTTACCTGTAGCAAAGCCGGCGTTTCCGGCATGCCGGGCATAAGGAAGTATATGCCGACAATTCCTGAGGAGGACGCAGCATGCAGATGAAAAACAAACTCAAAAACGACCCTTTCTACCATCAGATTTTCAAACTGGTAGTGCCCATTGTCATCCAGAACCTTCTGAGCGCTGCTGTCAGTTCGGCGGACGTGGTGATGCTGAATTACGTGGGACAGTCCGCCATATCCGCCGTGTCCCTGGCCGCCCAGTATGCCAGTGTGCTCTTCATGGTGTTCTACGGCCTGGGCACCGGTGCCACCATTCTTTGTGCCCAATATTACGGAAAAGGGGACCTGCGGGCCATCCAAGCAGTGGAAGGCATCGCCCTGCGTTTTTCCCTGTGCTTCTCTCTTGCCTTCGCCGGACTGGCGCTGCTTGTTCCAGAGGGAATGATGTGCATTTTCACCAATGACGCGGAACTCATCGCAATCGGCGCGTCCTATCTGCGCTTTATGAGTGTAAGCTATCTGTGCTGGGGTATCACGGAAGTGTATCTGGCCGTTCTCCGCAGCATCGGCAGGGTGATGGTCAGTACAGCCATGAATGTACTCGCATTTTCATTAAATATTGTTCTGAATGCCATCTTTATTTTCGGGCTCTTCGGCGCGCCCAGACTGGGAGCCGCAGGGGTGGCTATCGCCACCTCCCTGTCAAGGCTCATCGAACTGGGAGCCTGTTTTGCGGTTTCCTTTTTCAGCAGGGATATCAAACTGGATTTCCAGTACTTATTTGTCAAAAACAAAGTGCTGTTCTCCGACTTTGTACGGCTCTCCCTGCCGGCTCTGGGCAATGATATCTCCTGGAGTGTGGCATTTTCCATGTATTCCGTCATCATGGGACACATGGGAACGGATGCGGTAGCCGCCAACTCCTTCGTAGTGGTAGTGCGAAATTTCGGCACCATACTCTGCTTCGGCATGGCCAGTGCCGGTGGGATTCTTCTGGGTAATGTAATCGGGGAAAACCGTCTGGATGACGCCCGGGAAGGCGCGAAAAAGCTGATGAAGCTCACAGTCATCACCGGAGCCATCGGCGGCCTGATTGTCCTGGCGGCCACGCCTTTTGTGCTGAAATATGCGTCCCTGACAGAGACCGCCATGCATTACCTGAAGTATATGCTGTTCATAAATATCTACTATGTTATGGGTGCCGCGGTAAATACCACATTGATCGCCGGCGTATTCCGGGCCGGCGGTGACAGCCGCTTCGGCTTTATCTGTGATTCTGTGGATATGTGGTGCTATGCCGTCCCCCTGGGCTTTCTGGCCGCTTTTGTGCTGAAACTGCCTGTGCTGTGGGTTTATTTCCTCCTGTGTACGGACGAGTTTGTCAAGTGGCCCTGGGTCCTTGGGCATTATCGCAGTGGAAAATGGCTGCACAATATTACCCGGGAGAATCTGTTTGAAGAGGGGCAGCCCTGAATCACTTACGCTATCTTCTTCTCCAGGTCTTCAACTCTTTTTGCCAGCCCTTCCATCAGCTTTAATAATACTGTCGTATTATCATTTTCAAGCTTTGATATCCTGTAGTATTGTTCCAACTTGTCCAAATTTTCATTGAGCAGGTTAATCTTATTTTCAAGCTTCGTTTGTGTTCTGTCTATTTCCTCTAAAAGTAAATTCTCGGCCTCTTTTATCTTAACTGTAAGCATTGACTCCATCCTTGCTTCGGATTTCGCAATTCGGGTATCAAGCATTGTC
>CAJUJN010000030.1 GCA_910586775.1 uncultured Acetatifactor sp.
CCCCCGACCCACGGCTTAGAAGGCCGTTGCTCTATCCAGCTGAGCTACGGACACACATTTACTGTAGCACTCAAACCAACAAAAATTATTTTAACCTATTTTCTCGTACTTGTCAACACTTTTCTTCCATTTTTTGCTTTGCTGTGATGATACACCAAACGGTTTCAGATATCATTCATCAAATAGTCGGGGTGACAGGATTCGAACCTGCGACTTCCTGGTCCCAAACCAGGCGCTCTAGCCAAGCTGAGCCACACCCCGGCGCATCATGGAAAATCAAATGCCTATTCAGTATACCTCATCCCTTTCCGCCTGTCAAGGCCTTCCGAACATTTTCGCATAAGCTATTTTGCACTGTTTTTTCATAAGCAAACGCTGTTTGGAAGGTGTTTTGAGGGCTGTTTCGGGGCTTCCGCGCGTCTTTGCCGCTATGAGCAAAGACGCGCACGGCACCCGTGAATGCAGCGCCCCCACCCTACCAGGAGATTTCCGTCTCGCTGTCTTCGGAACTGCTGACAGAATCCAAAGCATCCGCCACCAGCTTCATCATTTCAAGGGCAGATCTGAAATATACCGTTTTCTTCTGGTCCATCCAGGTAATGCGCCCCTGCCAACTGCTGTTTTGGCGATGCTGAACATGAACCAGAAATGTTCCCAGATCTCCGTGCTGACTTAACAATTCTTCATCTTTCATGATAATCGCTCTCTCCTGTCTAATTGATTGCTGTTTCTTTTCTTTCTGAAATGTCCTGCCGTTGGTCGTGGGATGCGGAAAATTCAACTCGTCAAAGAACTGTTCCATCCGAAATACGGCTTCCTCCATGCTGGAAAAAAGCATCGCCTCTTTGCTGTAGGCATGATACAACCTGCCTGCTGCCCTGCGTCCCTCCCGACGGTCCACACACAACACAATCCCATTTGGCTTACCTACATACCATCCCGCCTGACTCATTTTCTTATTTCATTTCCTTTCCCAAAGGCTTCTTTCCTTTATCCGGTGAACAGATTACGCTGCTTACATAATAGCGGACTCCTGTCCGCTGACGTCCTACCAGAAAATTCCAGTTAATCCGTTTCTGTATGATACTGCAGTTTTCACGAGTTGTATTCACCAACAGCACCAGGTACTGCCCTCTTCCGTATTTACTGATCACATCGCTGTGGCGTACGGATACACGAATCGCATCGCCGAGTCTTGTGCTCAGTTCATCCAGCATGGTTCCCTCTTTCATGGAATTACCCTTGCTGTCCACAATCCTGCAGAGCATCAGGTAGACGGACTGGCCTCCCCGCTCCATCATTCGCACCATCATGCGGTAGATTCCCAGAAATACAGGATATGCACACACATAGCCGCCTTCGATATCCTCAGCTTCCTCCTCCAGGCTCTTCTGGATATTGTCCAGAGTGTCATACTGGTGATTCATCCTGGAACCAAGCTCATTGAACAGTTTCATCAGCCTGTCCGAAGGCCGCAGCCCCTGTTCCCGGAAATACAGCTCCACCGTATCGTCATACAGTTTCCGCGCTTCCTCGTACTGTCCCATGGAAATCAATGCCTCCATGGTAACCGTCTCCCAGTCCGACAGGGGATGGATTTGTGCGGCGTAGACACCAAGCTCCTTCATCTCACGGAAATCTCCTCCCTCCCGCAGAAGCGCAACTGCCTTCTCCACACAGTTGTAAAACATTCCTCTGTACTTCTTGGTTTCCTGCGCAATCCACAGAGTAGCTGCCTGATTTGCCAGAAAATCCCCTGTATAGCGATGGCATGCCTCCAGGTACAGCTGCAGTTTCTTCCCTGATTCTGTCTCCTCATCCGCTTTCCGGCAGAGCTTCTGAAACTCTTCCGCATCCTCTGTCACCGGTATGGATGCGGACCAGTAATAGATGCCCTTCTTCTGTACGATATATTTCCCTTCGGGCAGCCCGGCCGTTTTCAATTTTCTCTTTGTATTGTATATCACACTCCGCAGGGCATGGTGGATATCATCGATATCTCTGTCCCCGAACAGAACCTGTTCCAGGTTATCTCTGCTGACTCCCTCTTCTCTGTTGTGCAGAAGCATCTGCATCAGGTACATAAACTGCGATTCGCTGGATTTTGCGCTTGCATTAATCAATTTCCCATCCCAAAACATGGAAAAACTGCCAAACATCTGAACATACAGGCATTTCCCGTCTCGCTCCATTGTCTTCCCCATAGAACTTCCCGCCCTCAATCTTTCTTATTCACTCCCGCTATATACCTCCCCATGTATGCTCCGGAATTTATGCACAGCAGCCCCGCAAATCCGCCTGACCCACCATACATGATCATCCGCGGGCTGCTGAGATGCAAACCCCATTCATGGTAAAATGGTCATACTATACCTTGAACCCAACTGCTTATGGCTGGATGACCATCCGGCCGTTTCACGTCGGGAATATGGTCATCTCATGCCATGAGACCAACCCACTCATGGATGGAGACCATCCGGGCATTTCATGCCGGGAATATGGTCATCTCATGCCATGAACCCAACCCGCTCATGGCCGGATGGCCATCCGGCCGTGTCATGCAAAGAATATGGTCATATTATACCATGCTTTCCTCCTGCCGTCACGGGTATCTCTTATTCTTTCCTCTCCCTGAGGCGTCCGGCAAGAATGTTCAGCAGGGCTCCGCATCCTGCAAAGCATATAGCACAGACTTTGCCCATGGTGCTGGTATAGAGCACCAACAGGGAACCCAGTACAGGAATATGGCCGAACACCCTTCCAATCAGGTCGGAATATGCGGCGGCACGGATATCCTCCGCCGCGTTGGCATCGCCTTTTGTGACAAATTCTCTGTCCTCCGCCTTATTTTCCACCACACGGTGCACTATCACGGAATTGCCGCTGCGGAAAGCAATCACATCGTCCGCAATGATTTCCTCCGGCCGCACCGGCTCCACGTACACCAGACTTCCTACCGGAATCAAAGGCTCCATGCTGCCGCTGACCACATTGTAAACCTCATTGCCCTTTATATGGGCCACCGTCACAGGCAGACAGGAAACCACCACCGCCAATATCATCAATATTCCTATAATATTGCAGAGGGCGGGAATCCACTTCCCGCCCCCCGCTTTCAGCTTCCGCTCTTCAGACATCTGCTTATTCTGCCTCATTCTTTGCTTTCTCCTTCTTCCTGAGACGAATGATCAGGAGAGCGACCACTGCAGCAGTGACAATTACCACGCCGACGCTGATTCCCACCTTTGCAGCCGTGGGCAGCGCTGCCAATGGTGTGGCGAAATCTTCGATGCTCAGATTGCCCGTCCGGCCATCTTCACCGCTTCCATTGCCGCCGTTGCCATCAAAGTTACCTCCAGGCCCCTGGCCCAACGGTGTCTCATTCTCATCCAGGTTTACGAAAGGTTCCGGCTCTGCCGGTGCCTCCGGAATCGGTTCATCCGGAATGTCAACCTCCTCTACAGGCGTCGGCTGCTCAGGTTCCTGTTCCTGTTCCGGCGTAGGTGCTGCCGGCTCTACAGGAGGCACTTCCGGCTGAGGACCGGGCACAGTAACGGTCTGAGTGGTCGTCACGGTCTGGGTAGTGGTATTCACCACTTCGGGAAGAGGCGTATATACGAAATCAAATACGTTCTCTGCCTCGTTCTCCGTCAGTGTCTTGCCCAGGTTGTATGCATAGGGCTGATACCCATCCACATATCTGTAGGCAACCACTGCGAAATCTCCCGCTTTACCGGAATATCTCTGGGAAGGGAACAGTACATTCCCCGCCTGGTCTACATAATTAACCGTGTAATAAGTCATGTTGCCCCTGATGCCGTAAGACACTACGTAGTCCTTATCCTCTGTCACCTCTATGGTGGCAACATTGATCTCTGCACCGCTCTCACGTACGCCGGTGACATAATACTTTGATGTACCTGTAGTCTCGTCTGCCTTCAGGGAAACAGTTTCCGCCGTCCCCTCGGGCACCAGGGCATTGAAATCAATCCTGTCCTTATATGCCAGTCCGCTGATTTCCACATAAGAGCCATTGTCTCTGACCTCAACAGTGGCGCCTGCAGGTACCGAAACCACATCCGCGCTGCTGATGACTCCCTGTGCTCCTGTGTACAGGCGCACGGTATAGGTATAGGGAGCTGCCTCGACATCCGCAGGTACCATGCCTGCCAGGAGCATTGCCAGACATAATCCCAACGCCGCTCCGCCCTTCTTCAGCTTCTTCCGCTCCTTTATGCTGAAGATGGCCAGAATCAGAAGAAGAATACCGCTGATGCCTGCCGCAGCCACTAAGGGAATCATATTGGTTTCGTCGCTTGTGCGTACCATATTGCCGCTGCTGCGTCCGCCGCTTCCATTTCCGTTTCCGTTTCCGCCTGCCCCGTCCGTGCCGGGATTGGTGTCATCCACCACTTCCACGGTCTCCACACGGTTCACCGTCTCCGTCACTTCTCTGGTCACGGTAGTATCCGTATCCACTGCAAAATTCATCTGCAGGTTCGCTGCCGTTCCCTGGTAGCTGTTGCCCTGCGTCTCACCGTCCAATCCTACCTGAAGGGTAACCGTCCCTGTCCTGCCGGACTCCAGCGTCTCCAGGAAGATATACTCTTCCAGTCCGCTGGTGGCGCCTTTCAGGCCTACTCTGTCGTCCACCGTGGCGCCGGAACCGCCCAGAGTGGTACTGCGGAACAGGTCCGTAGTCGTGCCATCGGAATCCGTATAAGTCAATACATACTCGTAAGCGCCGCCGCTTGCATTCGTCCCCTCGGTATCCTCCAGGGAACTCACGACCTCATTGGTCATATAATAATTCGCCGCCTGACCGCTGGTATTGCCCACCTGAATATTGATGATAATCTCATCGCCGGGCTGCATGGCGCCCACCGCCGCATTCAAATCCGTGGTTCCTTTGCTGTCCAGCTTATTCTCCGCAGTGAATTCCACACTTCCTGTCACCGCAGATACTTCCGCATAAGCCGTGCCCGGCATGGAGAGGAACACCGCGGTGGCACACATCAATGCCGCTATCTTCTTTCTCATTGTCTCTCCCTCCTTAATTCAGGCTTAAGTAACCGTTTTCGTCTATGGTGACGCTGCGTCCCCACGCACTCAGGATTGCATCCGCCGCATTGTGCTCCTGCACGGCGTCTACCTTCACGTCCAGACAGAACTCATATCCGTTGTAAACATAAATCGTGGTAATCGTGGTACCCTTTTCGTCCTGAACGATATCCTGCTTTATTTTCGCCGCCACAGAACCGTCAATGGATATCTGGTCCGTAAACAGGCTGCTCTCCCCCGCCGGGGTACCTGCTTCCGCATCTGCCGCTGCCAGGGGCCTGTTGTAATAGAGTACCATACGCTCTTCCGTGGAAGCCTTCTCGTCAAACAGCCATCCTGCCTGGCTCAACGCTGCATTGCCGCCCTCTGTTCCCAGTACACTGCCCTGCAGCAGCAGCCTGATCAGTTCCGGGGACAGTTCCTGTGTCTTATCACCCTGGCTTCCGTCCTCCTTCACAGGCTCCTTCCAGTATCTGTAGACATTTACCCTCACATACTGGCCGATGCTGCCCGTATTGCGCACGCTCAGCTGCTCTGTGTAGCGCCTGCCCAGCTTCAGCTGTTCACCCTCTGCCAGCATATCTGCCAGAAGCTTTCCCTCCGTTATATTGCCGTTCTCCACAAGCCCTACCCCAATCTCGGACATCTCGATATCCGAAGTATAAGTCTCGGAGAAAAATGTCAGCGCCGCCCTGGCGCCTCCCACCGAGCTGAACAGAAGCAGGCCTGCCGCCAATGCAAAGGATGCAACTGTCACAACAGGTGATGTTATAATCTTCTTAAACTTTTTCATCAGTTGCCTCCTTCCTCAGTTTCCAGCTTCAGATTCCAGTCCGCGTAGGGGTTGCCGTCCGCGTCGTACTGCACCGGTGTCGTCTCATACACAACGACTACATTGAAGCTCTCCGGGTCCGTCACTTCCTCAGGGACTCCCTGAATCTCTACCCGAAGTTCCTGTGCGCTGCTGCCTGTATCCAGAATCTCTCCGTAATAGTAATATCCGTCATCACTGCCTTCCCATCCTGTCCCGCCGTATACCAACGGATACCGGTCACCGCTGAAGGCTCTCGCCCTCACATAGACAGCTCTGCCCGATTCGTCTGTATTGGTAACCACCAGGCGCTTGGTCCAGTCATTAAAACTGAATTCCTCATCCACCGTAGTCACCTCGCCCGACAGGCTGATGGCATAACCGCCCTCCGCGTTGGTATTCGTGGTAAAATAAGCCCAGGCATTCCCAAGTCCGGAAGTCAGCACCAGGGAAGCCGTAAGGACAGACGCTGCCGCGGCAGCCAACCTTAAATTCCTCTTCTTCATCTCATCCACCCCCTCAGTTCTCTGCGTTTTCCGCACCGTGTGTCACCACATTCCCGCCTCTGGAATCAGAACCGGACTGTGTCCAGGTCCATCCTCCCTCCGGGTTGGACTCGAAAGAGTTCACTACGGAACCGCCGCCATTTCCGGAATTGTTATATTCATTGGTAAAAAGTACCGTCACAGTGTCATCCCCTGCGGCGTCCACCTGAATCACAGCGTTCTGCAGACCCGCCGTACCCGCTGCCGTACTGTAAGAGGAACCGGAATACACTTCCTCCACGCTCACCGTGGCTCCTACGGGAAATACATTCTCCAGAAGTATCTCCTGGCTTCCCGGGCCCGTGAAATGCAATGCCACCACATTACTGTAAGTAAATCCTGCGCCCACACGGTCTGCATCGTCGGCATATGAGGACTCTACCTGAAATACGAAGGTAGCAGGATTTCCGTCCTCATAGCTGGCCAAATCCTTTACAATCCTCAGGGAACCATACCGGTATGAGGTACTGTGCTTGGGATTTACCACCACGTTGTAAACCCATTCATATCCGCCGTCCTCTGCAGCCATACGCTCCGGCAGGGACACCAACGCCGGTATAAAGTTGTATTCGTAATGTCCGGAAAGTACTCTCGTCACAATACGGGATGTGCCGTCCTCTGTCACCACATCCTTAAAGTAATCCTCCAGGCCTGCCTGTCTGACTATCATCAGATAGAGCCCGGGGCCATCCAGCGCTATGGCTGTATCCGCACTTCCGGAAGCTGTGGGAACCAGACTGCCCGACTCCCTGACTACACCGGCCACATCCTGTGCCAGCAAATCCCAGCCCTCCGCGGTACCGCTGTCTGAACGAAGCAGTTCATTGGCCGTGTCCTGGAGACCGGTGCCTCCCTGCTGCTCATAGCTGCCGAAGCTGCCGTACTTATAGTCATCGTAGCCATCCACCGGTTCTATGTCAGCCACTTTGTACAAGTCGACAGTGATGTTGTCTGCCGCCATCTGAGACAGCTCCGCTTCCTCCACGGCCTCTGTTTCCGTGCCGACCACATTAGCCGTGAGACTGCAGGCAGCCGTCAAATCCAGTGACTCGCTTCCCCTCACTGCCGAAACACTGAAAGGCAGGGCCAGTATGGCGGCAAACGCTGTCGCCGTCAGCATCCGCATCCATTTTTTCTTCATTTTCATAGATGACTCCTCCTAATTTAGTTCCGCATCTGTCCCTCCCGGTACCCAGGCATAGGCAGAGTATTTCCGGCCGCAAAGAGATGCGTCCGCAAATCCTCTGGCGCACCGTCCGGGACAGATGCTGTTTTTTAGTTCCGCATCCGCCCTCCTGTACCCGGACATGGGGGGATGAACCTTTCTATACTATTTAACCGCTTCCGGCTCCGGTTTTATTTCTTCCGGTTCCTTCTGCGGAACAGCAGCCATATCATCAGCGCCAAAGCCAGGGGCACTGCAACTACCAGCGCGGCCATCCACAGCGGAATTCCTGCTGTGATTCCCTGAACAGGTGTAAATGTTTCCTGTTCTTCGGCCTCCGGTATCTCCTCAGGTGCATTCTCCGTGCGCTTTCCTCTTACCAGAAGCCTGTGGCTGTTGACGCCGTAGGGCGTGCAGGTCACCAGGGTACAGTAATCCGCTCCCCGTTCCAGGTTAAGCGCTTCCATCTCCTCTGGCAGAACCGTGAGTATCTGGTCAATCTCATATGTCAATGTCTCTCCCAGTATCTTCAGAAGAAATGTATCTCCCTCCTTCAACTGGTCCAGATTCGTAAAAAGCTTTGCCGAGGGCAGTCCTCTGTGTCCGGAAAGTGCACAATGGGTGCTCTCGCCTCCCACCGGAAGCGATGTCCCTTCGATATGCCCCACTGCTATCTGCAATACATCTTCCTCGGTGCCGTGGTATATGGGAAGGGAGCATTTGATAGACGGAATTTCGATATATCCCATGATGCCGTTTCCTGCCACATCCAGCTGGGATTCATAGTACTCTCTCTCCTCATCGGAAAATTCATACCGATTACCCTTGCTCCACAGTTCTTCATTATATTTATGGGCTGCTTCCCAGATTTCATCGTGAGCCTCCCGGGGCAGTTCCGCCACCGCTTCCTCGTAGGTACTGATCAGTTGGGCCTGGCGGTAAGCATTCCATTTATCTGATACGGTGGGATAAAGCAGGATTCCCAGTCCCACCAGGAACAGCAGGCCGAACAGAAAACCTGTGATTTTCCTTATCATGATTTCTTATCCTCCGGCTTATCCAAATCATCTGAATCCAAATCCATCACTTCAAACCCGTCTGCATCCGCATTCATTTTTCCGATATCTCTGCCTGATACCCTTGTCGATGCAGCTTTGACACGTTTCCCCCTTCGCCTGTCAATCAGGTAGAGCACCAGGATGAATACGGCTGTGGCAGCCAGGCCTACCATCACCCACAGAAGGTAATTGGTTCTCAGGCTGGGCGCTCCCAATATGGAAGGAACCGTCTCTTCCACCTCTTCCGGCTCATAGGGAACCCTGTGCCCCCGCACCAGCATCCTGTGGCTGTTGACTCCGTAAGGAGTACATGTCAGGAGCGTCACCAAGTCCTCTCCGGGCACCACAGACAACGCTTCCGTCTCCGTGGGCTCTACCACCGATATCTGGTCCACCTGGTAGCAGAGAATGTCATCCAGAATGTAGAGCAGGAAATAATCCCCTTCCTCCAATTGGTCCAAATCCGTGAACAGCGCCGCGCTTGGCAGGCCTCTGTGTGCGGATATCACCGCATGGCTGTTCTCGCCGCCCACCGGGAGGGAGCTGCCCTGCAGATGCCCTGCGGCTGTCTGCAGAACCTCCTCCGAGGTGGTATGGAAAATGGGAATCTTGATATTAATCTTCGGAACTTCCACATAGCCCATCATCTCATTGCCCGTGAGATTTAAGCAGGCAAGGTATTCCTCATCCTCCTCTGTCGCCTCCGCTATGGCGAAGGAATCGGGAAGGATATAGGGCACCAGGCTTTCGTTAAAGGCTTGCGCCCTGTCCCATTCCGCCTGGTAATCAATGCCGTCTGACGCTTCAATATCGGCAAGTGTGGTGTCGTAGCTGCTGATCAGCTGCGACTGTCTGTAATTATTCCACTGGTTTGCCACGAAAGGATACAGCAGCAAGGACAAGCCGGACAGGAACAGTATGGGAACTATAATAATCGTCATTGCCTTTTTCATCCGGATTCTCCTTGTTGTTGTAATTTCCTTTCTGATTTTATCTCTGAACCCTTTTTACCTGATTCTCTTCGATATAACTTTACTTCTTCTGTCTGATTCAGCGAGCGGGATGGAACCCACCCGCTGACTCTTAAGTACTTACATAAACTCTTGCTTTGGATATGAGATTACTGCGCTATTTTGGTTCGAACCTGCAATCTTACTTGGAAGCTTTCTTGCGGGTTGCGAAGAACAGACCTGCTGCCACTACCATGATTGCTACGCCGCCGATGGTGAAGATTGTGGTACCGATGCCGCCGGTGGAAGGAAGGGAATTAAGAGTAGTATCAACCATGCTGGTATCTGCGGTGAAAATATCGGTTGCCACTCCATCAGCCTCTTTCACTTCAAGTTTTGCAACTGAGGGTTCCTCATTAATGCTATATCCTTCTGGCGCTTTTACCTCAATAAATGCATAATTATTTTCATCTAAGCCGTTTACTGTAACCTTTCCATCTACTCCTGTTTTTACCGGAGTCGCATTGTCAATGTCATTAACCCATCCAGTTAATTTGTTATCTGAATCAAATGTTGCATATTCATAACCATCATTAACCTGGATATTATCAATGTCATCATCAACTCTCCCAACAGCCGGCCTTGCCACTACAAACTCTGCACCTTCGAGAGTAGTTGTTCCATCTTCCGCATACTTAGTCATGGTAATAGAACCAGTATAAATATTTGTTTCACCCGGCACACTACCCTCAATACCTGTACCAGTATGGCTTACTGTATTGTTAACACTTACTTCTGTAACTGTAGCAGAATACGTTACAACAACTTCCTGACTTGCCAAACTATTTGCTACATCAATCAGCCCATTAAAGTTAATCTCAAGCGTTTCACTGTCAGTAAAATTAGGTGTCATCAGCATCTGAACATCACTTGTACGATCCACGCCACCAATTGTTACTTTTACAGTAGCCATGTTGAATGTTGCTCCTGTAAGTGTATCGCTAATTACATAAAACGCCTCTTCTGCATTGGGATCAATAAAAGGAAAGTTTGATGTTACTTTAAATTCTACAACATCGCCGATTGCGACTGCATTGTCTTCGGCATCTCCCACGTTCTCTTTTGTAATAGTATTAGGTGACTTTTTAGCTGCTATAGGCTCACTTGTTAATGTAGGATAATTTCCACCATCTACAGGCCCAAAGCCTACATAAATGGCCATGTTATTATAGGTATATCCTTCTTCCTCACCCTTAATTACATATATACCAGCTGAAGTTACCTCTTCACCATTTTCCATATCTTTAAATTCGGCAGAAAGCAGTGCCCAAACATTACTTAATGCTTTACCAATTTGCGCTGCGGTTGCAGGCTCAACATCCGCCAATTCAGAGTTCAACTTAGCATCAGCCTTACCCGCCTTAATCAGCATTGCAATTGCTTCCTGATCGCTCATAGCTACAGGCATTTCTCCTACTTCTACCTCAGAGCTAAACGCACTTACATATGCAGCAGCAGCCGTCTCGCTTGTAAATGCCCATCCTGTAGCCGTAGTCGGATCTGCTACAATAACTTGCAGTTTCTTAAATGTTGCTTTCTCAGCGTTAGTTACTGTCAAGGTTGCACCGGTTGCAAACGTGGTCAGGGACAATCCCAGAACCATTGCCATGGCCATAACCATAGCTAAAATCTTTTTCATCCTCTTCATCTCTCTTTTCCTTTCTTTTTTGGGCACTGCCCATTTTTGAAACTTTTTTTCCGGGGCACCGACACTCTGTGTTGATTTTATCTGATTTTACATAGTGCCGGTACACCGATGCTGCACATTCAAGCTTCGCGGTCCGGTGGGCCGCCAAAAATTCTTCATTTTCTTAGGCTCTCCGACACCCCCTCACTCTCTTGTTTTTGTTTCTATATAAGATCAGTGCGCCTGCCATCATGAGCAAGGTTCCACCAATCGAATACCAATAGATTCCTTCGCCGCCGGTGCTGGGAAGGGCGTAAACCAGTTCATTAGCAAAATAGAATGTCTGTTTTCCGCTATTTACCACTGCTTTTTCCATATCATTACCAATGAAAACGGAAGAGACCATGCCAGCTTTTACCTCAATTGTCCAGACAGCCTCACTACATGTATAGCCATTTGGCGCGGCTGTTTCCCTCAGGCTATACTTACCATCTGCCAACATTTCCAAACATGCTACCTTCGATTCTGATTTCCATTCAACTGTTCCGTCTGTTCCAGATATTCCGGTCCATTTGACATTCTCTCCTGTCAGTTCAAACTCTGCACCAGGAAGCGTCAAATCAGGGTTGCTGGAACTTCTTTTTATAATCTGTGACTGAAGTATATTGCGAATCGTAAGTTTTATCGGTTCGGAAGACAATGTCTCTCCACTTGTGCTTTCTTCTGATACTGAATCAGAAACTTCGTAAAATGCCGTATAACCTGTAACCGTAGTTTCCACTACCCGATATTCTCTTTTAACCGGAAGCTTCTCTATAACCAGTTCCCATTTACCGCCCTGTTCTGATATCATATACTTTGCCGTCTCGTGATTCAAATCGGTAAAGTCTTTCCACTCAGCTTCGCTGCCTTCTTCCCTGGATTGCAATGTTACCTCTATCTGTGTTGGTCTGGTATTCAGCGAATTATCCTGATCTGTCCATTCCTTGACCACAAGTACAGATGTATATATCCTCTCATTATAGACTACATTCTTTGCATCTGATTCCTGCCCCGCATTTTCTTCCGATTTCATGTAATCTTGATGAATCATGTCTGCCGGATTACTGCTGTTCTTTACAAGAACTGTACTATTCGTCGTATAACAAAGCGGAATTGGTCCAACTGCACTTTCTGCTGCTTTATAGCCTTCTGGGGCTTCTGTCTCTGTTACGCTGTAAGTTCCCCATGGTAATTTGGTGAAATTGACAATGCCTTTTTCGTCTGACCTTGCTGTACCATATAATTTACCCGTTGCGTCTTTCACCTCAAAGACTGCGTCCTTAAGCACCCCCAAATCCTTCCCATTTTCATCTTGTGCTTTTTTCAGCAATGTCAAGTCATAGAGAAGACCTCTGACATAGGGTTGGGGAAATGTTATTGACTTGCCCTCGTTATAAGTCAAAACGGCGCTTTTATTCACGGCATAACTTTCCTGTTCCTTCTCTGTACTGTCCATGTTGTCTGCGCAGCTGTGAAAGTTATCTTTTTCAACCATCAGCCTTACCTTATAGACCAGTTCTGCTACATTCAGGCTCCAAGTAGTCTTTCTGGTGGTTCCATTCACAGTCTCCCTAGCTTCCTCCACTGCCGCATTTTCCTTCGGTACCGGGCTCCATGTCAGAACTCCGTTCGTAAAGGAAGGCTCCTTATCTTTACTATAATCACCTGCCACTACTCCCTGAAATTCTATATATTCTCCCATGATATCTTCCAGTGTTCCCAATGTAACTTTGGTCGTTATATCCTGGCGTATTGCATCTTCCGCCTCCTTAGTTAATCTGATAATCTTCTTCGACCCACTACTAATCTCCACTCCCATCAGCACATACTTTCCACTGGATGTTTCCAAATAGAATGTAATATTATTTCCCTGGCTCCAATATAATTGCATATTTTCTGCTACTACATGGCCCTGACTATCATAAATGGTAAAGAAAGCACTTTTACCATATTTAGTTTCAGCCGATACATTAACAGACTGGTTTCCTGTCATTCCACTTACTATATCACCTACCTGATTAGCATGATAAGAATTGGATGTAGTAGCTTTATAATCAGCCATACTAAAATAACTTTCAAACACTGACTTCATGTCTATCGACAGATATACCAGAAATTCATTTTCCACATCTGTTGGTATGACATTCTTCTGATACCGAACATCATCTAACGAAACTTTATTTTGTGTCCCGTTTCCCTCATATCTTTCCTTAACAATCTGCCACGCATTTTTATTCTCTGGAAGGATAATCTGATCCATGACACTTGGTACATCCATATTTTCACCGGTACCTGGTTTAAACTGAATCCCTTTATTCTGCCATGACAATACAAACATGGAAAAACTGTCAGTCACAAACTCTGTCTTGCAGACTTCCTGCTGTTCTGTTTTCTCAAGCATCTGCACCTGACCTGCTTCCTGCATATCGACAACCTGTTTCACGTCCCCCTGATTGTCTTCCTCCAAATGCATGATTGTCACATCTATCTGCTGAGTCCCAGGTACAAAGCCGTCTTCCACCACATCCGCTTCCCCGGCAGCCTGCTCCGTCTCATCTATTCCATCTTCTGATGCCGGAATCTCCGCATTTGCAGTCCCTTCTTCTGACACTTCAATTTCCCGGCTCACCAAAGCATAAGTTTCAGGATCAATCTCTACCATCGCCATGGGCTGCTTATATTCCATGGTAACTTTCACTTTACCATTGGGTTCTATTTCCATACTGTCTTTCCCAATCAGTGAAATATCATAAGCAAGGAAGCCTGTAATGTCATATCCTTCCTCTATAGCCTTCTCCAGAAGCTTCTTTGCCACTTCCTGATACCGCTCTGCGGTCTCGGGATCATCTGCCCTGACAGGAGTAATACTAAGTGTGGTTCCCTCAGGAATAGCATCCTTGTCAACAGCCGTGACAGTAATCCTTACTTCATCATCCTCGTAAACATAAGGCGTACTGGGATCCCATGTCCACGTTATCGTAAAGATCGAAAAGCCTTCTGTTACAAACTCTGCATTCTGTATCTTCTGTTCTTCCGTAGTCTCCAGGGCTGTGACCTTGTTCTGTTCCGCCATATCGACTACGTTAACGCCGCCTTCTCCGTCCTCTTCCAGATGCATCACCTTTACATTAAGCTCAGCCTCTGAAGCAGTACCTTCTTCGGAAGCCTCCTCGCTGGCAAATGCATAGGTTGCCCCATCCACTTCTGCCGGAATCTTCGCTTCCTTATAATTCATGGTGACCTTCACTTCGCCGTCCGGCTCTATCTCGTTTCCTTCCTCATCCACAAATGAAATGTCATAAGCAAGGAAGCCTGCCATAGCGTACTCTTCGTTTTCCGCCTTCTCCATCAGCCTCTCTGCTACCTGCTGATACTGCTCGCCTGTCTCTTCAGAAGCAATGATGGGTATCACCTGCAGCTTTGCATTCTCAGGCAGCGCATCCTCCGCCAGGGGCGTAACTGTGATAACAACGTCATCATCCTCATAGACATACGCCCCGGTCTCCGGATTGATCTCCCCTATCCATGCAATAGCAATGGTAGAACTGTCGCTGAGGGTAGTCTCGACCTTCTCCACGTCGGCATCCTGGGTGGTATCCACCACGGCATCCTGTGCTTCGGCGATGCGGCCTTCCTCAGTTTCCTTCATATCCAATACGTCCACGCTGTCAATCTGTGCATTCTCGTCGGAGATAATGTCCTCCGGAAGCGCTCCCTGCGGGAATTCCAGTGTGACATTGACATCGCCGTTCAGTTTCACTTCTTCGGCTTCGCCGTTTTCATTCTGTGTATGGAAACTGATATCGTATGCCAGGAAATGCCTGATTTCCTTTGTCTCGTCTTCCTCTACGGTTGCCTCCAGTCCCTGTTGGATTTCGTCGTACACGGCATTCAGCGCTTCCGCCTCTGCCCTTTCCTCTTCGCTTTCCAGATTATCCAGGTTTTCCGTTTCTGTCTTTACCACAGTTGTCACGGACAGTTCCGCGCCTGCGGGGATGATTCCCTCTTCTTCCGCACTGACTGTAATGGTCACATCGCCTGCTGTGGCAGTGAGCTCCATAACCGGTGCTTCCTTAAAGCAGTCCTCGCTGTGTATATGCTCTACCAATTCCGGCTTGCCGCATGTCAATACGCCATCCGTATAGCATTCCTCACTGTGAGTATGGAGTTCCAGCTGACCGCACTTTGCAGCCTGTTTTACTTCATAGCATTCTGTGCTATGGACATGAGCTTCGGCGGACTCCATCTTACCGCATTTCAGAACTTTATTCTGGCTGTAGCACTCATTTCCATGTACATGCTCTTCCAGTTCACAGACCAGACGGCGGCTCTCGGCGCATTCATTGATTTCCCCGGCAGGCTCTGCGTTTTCAGCAGGAGTTTCACTCTGTTCCGTCTCTGCGCTTTCAACAGGAGCTTCACTCTGAACTGCTTCTGTACCTTCAGCAGCTTCTTCGTTTTGTGCAGCAGTGTTGTCTGAGGAGTCTGCGCTTTGTACAGGTTCTTCGTTCTGTGCAGCGTTCTCGTTATCGGAAGGTATTTCACCCTGTATGGCATCTTCATTTCCAACAGACTCTGCGTCCTGTACATTGTCATCATCAGCAACAGGCTCTTCGCTCTGTGCCGAGTCCTCGTTCCCAACAGTCTCTTCGCCCTGTGCAGCGTCCTCGTTCCCGGCAGGTTCTCCGCTCTGTGCTGCATCTTCGTTTCCGGCAGGTGCCTCGCTCTGCACGGGTGCTTCGCTTCCGTCAGCCGCTTCGTCCTCTGCCCCACTGACCTCAGTGCTGTTCTCCGGAATCTCCTCGCCTTCTGTAATCAGTTCATAGCAGGAATCGTCATGAACATGCTCTTCCAACTCACAGACCAGATCTTCCGGCTCAACATCATAGCAGTCATCTGTATGCTGATGGATTTCATTCTCCTCCAAACCGCAAATCAGCTGTTCCTCTTCTGCATAGCAGGAGTCGTCATGCACATGGGCGCCAATCTCCGGCAACTGACATACCAGATTTCCTTCACTGTCGTAGCAGTCTTCATTGTGCTCGTGTACACAGTAATCTGCATACCCGCATACGAGTTCTCCCGCCTCGTTATAGCACTCTTCACCATGCACATGCCCTTCATATGTGCAGGCAAGAATCTGCCCCTTGCCCGTCAGGGCGCTTCCGTGCCTGGTCAGTGCACTGAAGGTTCCCGATGTAATTACCAGTGCAAGGCAAAGCACGACTGCAATCCACCGTCTGGTGTTGCGTCTTTTCTGTAAGAATTTTGCAGCTTGGTTAAATACTATATTTCCCATGTCGCTGTCTCCCTTCCTGAAATCTTTTTCTCTATCTTCAACTCTGTTCACACAAAGAGTGTCTGCTTTATATCACTCCACCGTTCCCACGCCTCTCACCGGCCAGATACGGAAGATAACTTTACCTATGATTTCGTTGTCGTCAATGCAGCCGATTGCGGCGTTTCTGGAATCTATGGATACTGTCCTGTGATCTCCCATCACAAAGTTCTCTCCATCCGGTACCCTGCACGGAAGTGCTATGCTGCAGCTTCCCAGTGCCTTCTCTGTGATGTAGGATTCTTCCAACGGACTGCCGTTTACAACCACTGTGCCGTCCGCTTCGATGTCCACCACATCGCCGCCTGTGGCGATAATTCTTTTCACCAGAACATCATCCTCATATCTGCAGGCAATGATATCGCCCTTTCCGAAGTACAAATCATCTATCACCAGCACCAGGTCTCCCTCCCGGAGGGTGTCCGCCATGGAACTTCCTTCTATTCTGAATATCTGTACGAAAAGGCTTGCGGTAATGGTGGCTGCAACAGATACTGTAATGAGCACACCTGCGGTAATGATCAGCGCCCGCAGGATGTCATGCTTCCTCACTGCCTTCTGAAACTGGCTCTCCACCACTTCCCTGTCCGGAATCCTGTCATCAGCTCTGGCCATTTGGTTCTGCCTCCCGCAGGGGAGTTCGGCTCCGGCAGGAATCTCTGTATTTCTGTTCCGCCGCCGTCTGCAGCAGCCGTATGTTTTCCATATAGCGGTCCGCCGCATCCTGTGCCGCCTCGAAAATGCCGCTGAGCTTCAGTGCCGCTTCGGCAATGGAACCCGCTTCGTCCAGTTCTATCCGCCTGGAAGAGCGTTCCTGTTCGAGTGTTTCCCGAAGCATCCCGATTTCTCTGTCCTTGTCATTCAGGCGTCCCTTCAGCTTCTCAAGCTGGGCATCTTTCTCATTCAGTTTATCCTTGAGACGATTCAGTGTCTTCTCCTGGCTGGTAATGCGGTTCATCATCGCAGATACTTTTCGTTCCAGCCTTTCGTCTTCCTGAATCTGTGAGAGAAGCAGCTCCAGCAGGTCGCGACGTCTCAGCTTTGAAAATTCCTTCTCTGTCATATTCTATCGCTCCTTACGCTCTCCTTTTTGCTTCTCCGTTTGCCGGGCTGTCTGGTGTGCAGAGCGGGATGTACCCCGTTTCCTTTGATTTGAACCTATTATAGCAATGGATACGTCAACAGAAGCGTCAAAGAATAATAGAAAAACAGGATTTTTACATTCTATTATTTGTCTTTCTTTATGCGGGACAGATTGAACCCTTTGATGAAAAAAAATCAGCCGGGAAGTTTTCGGTTACGGAAAACCTCCCGGCTCTGTTTTGAGCAGACAGTATACTTTTAACAATGATTCAGATGCCCCAGGCGGGCTTCTCCTTTTGCTTCCAGCATATCAATATATTCACACATTGCAATCTCCTGGCATGAATTATTATATTTTCCAAGCAGTTTTTCTAAAATAACAGGGTTGTTTCATGAAGGCTCCATAGACGATTCAAATCATAATCTGGCATGAGGTCTGTATAAACCGGAAAGCAGCCAGCTGTATTTTTCTGTCAATGTCAGCCGGGAAAGTCAGTCTCCGTCCGTAAATATTCTGCGTCTTAACCCACTGTTCCAGAATGTTCGTCACATAGATCATGCATATTTCTGGAGGAATGGCAAATATTTTTGGATAAAACTAAAATTATGATTCTACAACAGAGAATGATAAGTCTGAGAAGCTGATAAAACTGCATGAGATGGTGATGGAAGCAAAATCTCTGTAACTTAAGCGGTTTCGGATTGCTTCCTTATAAATATGCAACCTGAAACCGCACCTCCCCGTCCTCCGCATCCATCACTATGTAAGACGGCCGGCGGCCTTCCTGCCGGGGGTAGGAGAGGCTGCCCGGGTTCACTGCAATGACGCTGCCTTTATTATCCACCACCGGTTTATGGGTATGTCCATAGATGACAATATCCATTCCTCTGGCCGCAGCCTCACGTTTGATTACTTCATTCCCCATGGAAACATAATAATTGTGCCCGTGTGTTACCCATATTTTATGGGACTCAATCTTCAGTTCCAGCTCTTTGGGCAGGTATGAGAAGAAATCGTTGTTGCCCAGGACAATCTGTACGGGGCAGTCCGCCGCCTTGGTCAGAACATATTCGCTGCCTTCTGCGTCGCCGCAGTGTATCACCAGGTCGGGCTTGACCAGCGGGAGCACTTTGAAGTAATTATCATTTTTCCGGTGGGTGTCGCTGACTATCAATACTTTCATAGCTTCTTCAATTCCTCTTTCATAAGCCTGAGCGCCTTTCCTCTGTGACTGACCAGATTTTTCTCATCCTCCGTAAGCTCCGCCGTGGTCTTACCCAGTTCCGGCACATGGAAAATGGGGTCGTATCCGAAGCCGCCTGTCCCCCTCTCCTCATAGCCTATCCTGCCTTCAATGGCGGCGCGGACGGTCAGCTCCCTGCCGTCCGGAAGCACTGCCGCAATGCCGCATACGAATCTGGCAGTACGTTTTTCCTCCGGCACCCCCTCCAGGCGGCTGATCAGGTTTGCATTTTTAATGCGATAGGACGTATCCTCTCCCATGTACCTGGCGGAATACACCCCCGGCTCCCGGTTCAGATAATCAATCTCCAGTCCGGAATCATCTGCCATGACGATTCCCTCCGCACCTGCCGCGGCTACTGCCCTGGCTTTGATCAGGGCATTCTCCTCGTATGTCCTGCCGTCTTCCGTGACGTCGGTTTGGAAGCCTGCCTCCTTCATGGAGAGTACTTCCGGATATGTATCGGCAAGAATCGAGCGGATTTCCCGCATCTTGTCTTCATTACCTGTCGCAAATATGACTCGTTCCATTTTTCCTTCCTTATTATAAGTTCCGCATCACCCCTGCCCACTACCAGACACAGGCATCGGATTCACGGCCGCCAGGACATGCGTCCCCTCATCCGATGGGCACTGGACAGGGCTGTTGCTGTCTATAAGTTCCGCATCACCCCCGCCCACTACCTGGCTTGGGCATCGGATTCACGGCCGCTAAGGCATGCGTCCCCTCATCCGATGGGCACTGGACGGGGCTGTGGCTGTTTTCCAGTTATATAAGTATGCAGAAGCCACTACCGGTTCCCGGCTCTGGGAGGCTTCGGTCCCATATATTGGTAAAAGTATGCTTTCATCATTCCGTTGTAAATTTTGCGGTTCTTATCCGCTTTACGTCCGATATATTGTTCTGCATTCTCGTAAGCGGAAATCAGATACATGCTCCAGGAATCCAGGCTCCGAAATCTTTCTCCGATGGTCCGGTACAGCTCCGGCATCTGATCTTTGTCATGCAGCCGCTCGCCGTAGGGCGGGTTGGTGATAAGGAAGCCGTATTTCTTCGGATGACTGAGATCTGCCACGTCTCTTCGCTGGAAATGAATCAGCCCGTCCACGCCTGCCATTCTGGCGTTTTCCCGTGCAATGCTTACCATTTTATCATCTATGTCATAGCCCTGGATATCAGTCTTCACGCTCAGGTCCACCAAATCACGGGCTTCCTCTTTTATCTCCTGCCACAGAACCCTTCCCACCACATGCTCCCATCTCTCCGCCGTGAAACCGCGGTTCATGCCCGGTGCCATATTCGCCGCCATCATGGCCGCCTCAATGGGAAAAGTCCCGCTGCCGCAGAAAGGATCCACCAGAATACGGTCTCTGTTCCAGGGCGTCAGCATGATCAGGGCAGCCGCCAGATTTTCCGCGATGGGCGCCTGGGCCACCAGTTTCCGGTATCCCCGTTTGTGAAGGGAGTCTCCCGTGCTGTCCAACCCAACCATTACCTCATCCTTCATCAGGAATACGCGCACCGGGAAATCCGCCCCTTCCTCGGAAAACCAACTCACATGATAAATTCCTTTCAGGCGTTCCACCATTGCTTTCTTCATGACAGACTGGATATCCGATGGGCTGAACAGCTTCGATTTGACGCTGGCTGCCTTCGCCACCCAGAATTTTCCGTCCTTTGGTATGTAGTCTTCCCATGGCAGCGCTTTGGTTCCCTGAAACAGATCTTCGAAGCTTTCTGCATGGAAGCTTCCTATTTTAATAAGGATACGTTCCGCTGTCCGCAGGAACAGATTGGCGCGGCACAGGGCCTCTTCATCGCCCTGAAAAGTAACCCTTCCGTCCGCCACCTCCGTAATGTCATAGCCCAGTCTGTCAATCTCCCGCTTCAGTACTGCCTCCAGGCCGAAATGGCAGGGGGCTATCAGCTCAAACTTTCTCATTTTATTCCTCTCGTGCATTGTACCCGGGCTTCCGGCTTTCACAGCATCCTTCCGCCGGGATAATGAATCGTCATCCACGCGCTGTTTTATGTAAATAGGGGCACCGTTGCAGTGTCCCCTATTGCCAGAAAAATCTTAGTAGTTGTTGTTCTGATTGTTCTGGTTCTTGCTCTGGTTGTTGTTCTGGTTCTTGCTCTGATTGTTGTTCTGATTCTTGTTGTTATTCTGATTCTGGCTGTTCTTGCAGTTTTCAGACTCATTTGTGCTGTTGTTGTACTTATTGTTGTTATCCATTTCTTTCCTCACATCCTGCCGCCTGTGCGGCTTACTGTCAGGAGCCGTCTTGTATTGCTCCCTGTTTATCAGTTACGAGACTAGTATTGGATGTTTGAGAAAAAAATATACATATTATTTTTCTTAAAACGCCGTTTTGCTAATTAAGCCAGTCCCGGAACGCTTTCACAGCAAGCAGTACCAGCAAAATCGGAAGCAGAATCGGAAGAATTGCCGCAAGGAGAGAAAATACCGCGCTCACCACCAGCACCACAATCAGAAGAACCAGAAGCAGCCATGCCCATACCGGAACCCTGGAAAGCAGGCGCAGGCGGCGTTCTCCGGGCCGGTCATAGGGCTGGTATTCATCCCGGCTCTCATACCAGGTACCGGGGCCTTCCTGACTCTCGTGCCAGACGCCTTCCGCACCGTCCTGCTCCTCATACCAGGCACCGGAACCGGCCCGGCTTCCCCCTGAGTTTCCCTGGCCTCCGTAAAGGCTGCCGCCCGTATATCCCGCAGACTGCCCGTTTGGAGTCTCCACGATGGTTCGGGCCAACAGCCTGGGGTCGCCCAACCTGGCCAGCACTTCCTCTTCCGCCGTACCCTTCCGAACCTCCGTATTGATATAATCTTCATAAAACTGCAGATTTTCCACAACCTGCCCCGGAGATATCTTCCCGTGCAGGGACATCCTCAACCTATCCAGAAATTCCTGTTTTGTCATACAGCACTCCTCACTGACGGCTCTCCGCCGCCCTGCCCTTCCGCCGCTTTCCATTTATTCCAGGGACAGCTTCGCTCTGCCACCACCGCGCGCAGCTCCACATAGCAGCCGCAGCTGCGGCACATTCCGTCCAACAGCAATTCGCACTGCTTGCAGACTGCCAGTCTTTCCTCATACAGAGCCGTCGAAGCTTTGATATCTTCGTCCAGATTCGCGATATATTCCCGCAGAGAGCGGAAATATTCTTCCTGACCTGCCATATCCCGGGTCAGGCATTTTCTGCATCTGCGCACATTTCCGGAGTTCTGTTCCATGTCTCCCCTCCTGTCCGGGTGTGTCTGCTCCGCATCGCAAAATCTGCGGCTCCATCCAAATCTCTTCTTTTACGTTTTTCGCGATATGGACTATTATACTTACTTTGGCCGGTAAATTCAATGTATATTTTTGTTTTTTGGACATTATGGCGTTTTTTATGATTTTGATAAAATAATCAAAATTCTGCTTGACTTTTAAAATGGCAGGCGTTATAATATAAAGCGTTGTAGGTGATGTACCGCAATATTGAAATGTGCGTTTAGCTCAGCTGGATAGAGCGTTTGGCTACGGACCAAAAGGTCGGGGGTTCGAATCCTCTAACGCACGTAACGAAAAAGAATCGGAGTTTTCCGGTTCTTTTTTCGTTATATATATTTGGTAATTCCTGCAGTGTTCATGAATTGTCGGAAAATAACCAATGCTTCCTGATTATCGGCGTATTGCTGCCGCAAGTTCCTTAGAAACGTGATATCTGCTTTTATGGATAATCTCTATCCGAAATGCCGTGACGATAACCCGATTGACATACTGATTGAAAACACTGACTTTGGAGCAGGTGACTGATATGACAAACGAATTATTACTGATGGGTTCTGTGGTTTTTATTTTTTCTCGGCTCTGGCCGCATATAAATGCTTTGGCAGGGCAGGCCTCTACTGCCTCTCCGCCATTGCGACGGTTCTGGCAAACATAAAGGTATTGATCATGATTAACGCCTTCGGCACGGAACAGCCACTTGGAAACGTGCTCTTCGCCGCGACTTTCCTGATTACGGATAGCCTCTCTGAATGTGAGGGGAAAAAGGCTGCCAACAGAGCCGTGTGGATCGGAATCTTCACCTCGCTGCCGGACACACCGATACTGTACCCGGCACAAAAAATCCGTCCAAAAGCAGAGGAATAACCGGGTTCGGTACATTCCGCCCTGCCCCTGAATAAATATCCCCGCAGCTTTACCCGATTCATTCACGGCAAAGCTGCGGGGAGCCAAATCCTGAAACGTACTCAGAAAACAGTCAGAAACTTCCTCTCCAACTCGGTAAAGTAAGCTCCGGTATATTTCTCCATATCCTCCACGGACCTCTCACAGGAAGGACTCCATTCGTCTGCATTTTCCCTCCTGCAGTCAGGCCCGACAGGCACGCCCCTCCTTCCCAGGGCATACTTTGCGCTTCTGGGATAGCACTGCCTTTCGATATGAGCTGTCATGGTCATCAGCTGCTGCATCTGCTCCGCCAGCTGCCTGTCCTCATTCCAGTTATCCATCATCCATCTGTACAGCTCCGGATGGAAATTCAGCATCACGCCGCAGTGTCCGTGGCCGCCCATCTTCAGGAATCCGTACATCAGAGAAGAATCCGCATTGTAAATCTTCAGGGACGTTCCTTTTACGGCTGCCAGTTTATCCCGCAGAATATCCAGGCTCAGGGAAGTCTCCTTATAAAAAACAAAACGTCCCGTTTTTGCGCACCAGGCCACCAGTTCCGGAGAGAACAGTCTCTTGTAGGGTTTGGGACACTCATAAAGCCCAAAACGGACATCCGGTACCACCTCCAGAATCCGGGAAAGAGCCTTTTTGATACAATCTTCGCTCTCGTCCCGATAGACCAGAGAGTTGGTCAGCAATACGACGATATCCGCTCCTGCGGCTGCCGTCCTGCGCACGGAGGCAATCAGGTCTTCCACCAGGTTCAGCCTGCCCGAATCCGACGAACCGCCAAACGGAAGTTCCTCTGACCCGGTTCTGTTTTCCGCAATGCCTGTATTTCCTGCTGCTTCCGCTTTCCGTTCCCCGTTCATGGCGTCTGCATTTTCCGCCGCAGGTGCATCTCCTGTCGGCACCTCTACATATGCGGTAGACGCCACCGGAACTTCACCCGCCGTCTCCTTCACACAGGCGGTAATCTTCAGCCGCTCCTCCTCGGTGAGCAGCTCCATCTCATTGGAAAGGCATACGGCAAACAGGCCGGCTGCCCCATTGTCCAGATACCATCCGGTCAGCGCCCGCAACCCTTCGTAATCCACTTCCTTTTCCCTGGTAAAAGGCGTCAACATTACAGGCCATAACCCCTCCGGCAGTCCCTGCTTCTTCTCCCTCTCCGGGAAGCGCAGCTGCCAGAAAGCAATGGTTCTGCGTTTCCATGTATATGTAATATAGACATCATTTCCCTGCGCCACAATGGCAGGGTAGGAAAATTCCGCTCTCTCAATGTTTGTTCTGCAGGGCACATGATCCAATATTTCCGGATTGCTCCAGCTTCTGCCATTATCCCCGGATACAGTAAATGCAATGGGAGAACGGGCCGCCCAGTTGCCGGAGACCGGATTGTACACCAGCACCAATCTGCCGTCCGAAAGCCTTGCCAGATCAATACCGCAGTTATTATTGGGAAGGGAAGTCCTTTTCGCAGGACTCCAGCCAAGTCCTCCGTCTCTTGATTCGCTGCTGTAAACCGCGCCCTCGCTGCTTCGCATGAGCATATGTACGGTTCCCCGTTCATCCTGCCAGAGGGTGGGCTGTATCATGCCGCTGCCGGACAGCATCCCCCTGTCAAAGGGTACATTGCCGCTGCGCCTCCAGGTTTTCCCTCCGTCCTCAGACCTGTCCGCAAAACATTCCCAACCGTTTTCCTCCGTAGAGGCAGGAGCAAGTATGGCACCGTCCTGCAGCCGGATACACTTATTTTTCACAGGTCCCCGGCCGCCCTGATCTCCGGGCACCAGTTCCCTGGCTTCGCTCCAGGTCTCGCCCCAGTCCGACGATTCCTTCACAAAAGTCTGCCACCGGTGAATCTCCTTCCCGACCTTATAAAACAGGAGCAGCCTCTCCTCCTCGGCAAACAGCACCGGGTTCCAGCAGGGCACGCCGTCCGCGTTCGCCACCTTCCTGGGTTCTCCCCATACACCGCCGTTCCTGACTGAAAACCAGATTGCCACGTCCTCCGCCTTCTCATGTTCCCCGCCGAACCATGCCGCTCCTACTTTTCCCTCCGGCAGCACACACACCGTGGAAGCATGGCACTGCCGAAACTTCGTCTCCGATTCAAAGATATGCTGATGATTCATTACCTGATATTTCATTACAGTTCCTCCGTTGTTCTTCTTTCTCCCGGCTCTATCCTTACAAGCCTGCCATCCCTTTCAAACCATAGCCGCTGATCTGTGGGATTATAGAGCATATCCCTCCCGGACCTGCAATTCTTCCCCGTTCCTTCAGACAGCAACTGACGTGCTTCCGTCTTTGCCGGAATCCCCCGGCGGCATCCCTTTAAATCTTGTCGTCTAAGCGTACTGTAAATCCGTAAAAGCTGTACATGGGAAGTCCCCGTCCGTCCGAGGGAACCGCCGCTCCCGGATAGGCCCGCCATGCCCCATGGACTCTCACATCCCCTTTTTTCTCCCTGGCAAAATGCAGTTCCAGCAGACATCCGCCTTCTGTCATCTCCGTGCGGTAACTTTCCAGAGGAAGAAAACCTTCCTCATCCTCCGCCTCTACAGGCAGCTGCCCCGGCTCCAGACCGTAGGTCTCCAACCAGTGAATCGCATCCCGGAAAAGAACACTTACCCTGCGCCCCTGCCCACAGGCCTTCACCGGAGAAGGGCCTCTCCAGGCACGCTTCCTTCCGCAGAGCCTGTCCAACACACAGGCTGCGCATCTCTCCCCGATGGCCAAATCCGCCAGAGAACTGTTGTGCATCACGTCGCTCACCGGAAGGTCCGCGGAAGGAACTGTCCAGACCCTCTTCATCCTTTCCATCACGGACAGCTGGGCCTGCCGCACTATTCCATAAGCCCTGTCCTGCGCCGTATCCGCTCCCACCAGGCACCGGTTTGTCTGGACAATCACAAAGGGCAGTTCCGGCTGCTCCATTCTTTCCCTTGCCAGTGTCAGAAATTCCTCCAGACGCTTCCCATATGTACATGCTTCCGCCCCGGTGTCTGCCTCCCCCTGGGACCAAAGTACCGCACGCAGCCCGCCTCCGCCCTGCCGTACCAGCTTCACGGCACAGTCCAGCAGATTCCCCTCTTCCCGGGAATCCCACCAGCTTAAGGGCGTTCCTCCGCTGGCCGAAGGAATCAGGCCTATAGGATATCCCAGTTCCCTGTGCAGCAGCTTTCCAAAATGAATCCAGGGAGAATGGCCCGGATTATGGTTTTCAAAACATTCCACATGAAGCATATCCGTGGTTTCCCCAAGAGGATGCGCGGCCATGTCCCATTTTCCGTCCGCCCGCAGCACATGAACCGCCGTACTGGGACTATCCTCCACCGGAACCTTGGACCTGCCTGCGGCATTGCTCTGTCCGGCAATGAGAAAAATATCGCCCACGCCGATATGATGCACCATATCCCCCCGGGTACATCTCCTGCAGTCCCACTGCTCATACTTCAGGCAACTCTCAATCCGGTACAGCCCCCCTGCAGGAACATCGGGAAATGAAACCCGCCATCCTCCGCCTCCCGTCAGATGCGCCCTTGTCCAGTCTTTCACGGTACTGCCGTCATCCTCCCTGACAATCCTTACCTGGACGGATTCCGGCTTCTCCTCATCCACCTCCACTGTCATGGGAAACATCGGCAGCACATGGGCGCTGACATAGCGTCCTTCCAACTCAATCCGGGCGCTTCCCCTTTCCTGCTGGAAAATCTGCCAGTCCGACGCCCCTTTTTCCAAGATTACGCCATATTCACTCATATCCACTCCAATCACTTCCAAAAACCATTTTAGACGTGCCGCTCAGTCTCTGTCAACTGAAATCCGTTCACACATGACAGAATATATCCTCTGGGATTACTGTTCATGGCCGCTATTTCTCATCCCGCGAAAATCAAGTCTCCGTAGCCTGGCATATGGACTTTCCCTTAATTAAAACTCCCCGTCAGACAAAAAAGGGAACTGTGCCCCATATTCTGCACACAGCCCCCTTTCCGCGGCTCCGAAGCCCAAAAGTCGCTTATTTAATCCTGTCGTAAGCGGTATTGAAGATAGTCTCCAGCTCTTCGCTGCCCGCACCTTTGAGGCTTTCCACCAGAACTGCCCACTCATCCATGGATTTCTTTCCGGTGATAAAGGCGTCGATCTCCTGGTTGAAGATATTGCTCAGGTTCTGTTCAATTTCCGTCACCTGCTCCTGCTCTTCCTCCGTAAAGGACAGCCAGTTGGGAAGGAATGTCAGTTCCCCGGCCTCTGTCCAGGAAGCAATCTTTTCAGCCTGTTCCATGTAAATCGGATCAGAAACTTGTGCACTGAAGGTCTCATCCACATAATAAGCCATGCCCAGAAGTCCTGCGCCCAGCTTGCCCATAACAGCGCTGGCAATGTCGTCCGCGCCTGCACACTCGTCAATGAGCTCCTGCTTAATGGTGGGTACACCGTCAACCATATCATAATGCACCCCTTCCACACCGAAGTTGGATATCAGAGAGCCCTCCTCCGTGTACAGCCAGTTCATCATCTCCACAATCCGTTCAGGATACTTGGTGCGGGAGCTGATTACAGCCACATTATCTGTCCAGTCCATATTATAACGGTACGCACGGACATTTCCGTCCTGATCCTTCAACGGCTCCAGGATATCAAAGTACGCATCCGGATTAATCTGCTGCAGAGCGGGATTATAAGTGCGGCTGATAAAGGAATTGTTATCATATACGCTGATTAGTTCACTATTTGATAATTTTTCGAACATTGTATCCTTATCCATGTTTGCGTAATCAGGATGCAGAATACCGTCCGCATAAGCCTTTCTCAAAAATTCCACCACCCTGATAAACTTCTCGTCCGTAGGTCCGTACACATATGAATCTGTATTTGGCTCCAGATACATACCCCTTGTGGTGTTAAAAGTGGGGAATCCCCCTGTGCCCATGCTGTAGGCAAAGTTCCCGATCAGATAATTGGTACCGTTCCGGGTGGAAAAACCGTACATCTCCGGATGAGCCTCCTTAATCTTCACCAGTGCGTCATAATACTCATCAAAAGTGGTGGGAACCGCAATGTTCTGCTCCTCCAGCAGATCCATCCGGATACCGATCAGGGGCGCAATGGCCACACGGTACTTCTCCAGTTTTTCAAAACAGTACAGATTGCCGTTCACCCTCATTTTGTTGGTCTCAATGGCCCTGTCCTCACCGTCCACAAGACCGAAATAGTCGGGCGCATAGTCCTTGTATTCATCCAGGTTCAGGAACATACCGCTGGGCCCGTACTGCTTTACCTCATCCACAGTCATCCCGCAGACCACATCGGGCAGATCAGCCGTACCCAGCACCGTTGCCTTCTTGGTACCGTAGTCCGCGCCTGGAACAATGGTCAGCTCCAGATTGATGTTGAATTTCTCTTTGATTGCATCCAACAGAGGAAAATCCTCCGGCATCTCCTGGGTAACCGGCTCCGTCACCATCATTTTAACCGTGATCTCTTCCCTGTCATTCTCTGCTTCTCCGTCCCCGGCCCGGGAAGATTCTCCCTCATCGGAACCGACATCGGAAGCCTGGGAAGATTCCCCCGTGCTCTCCCTGCTGCTCTCGTCCCCGCCCGAATCCCCGCATCCCGTAAGGGTTGCTGACAGCATCAGGCTCAGTGTCAGAAAAAGCGCTACTGTTTTCTTCTTCATAATTTCTCTCCTTTTTCTTATGTTGTTTATATTGCCTGGTTGACATGCTACTTATCTAAAAAAGGAACCGGCTGTGCCTTATCCCTTTACAGATCCGACCATAACACCTTTGACAAAGTATTTCTGCACAAAGGGATAAACCACCAGAATCGGCAATATGGTAATAAAAATCGCCGCATACTTGATATTCATGCTCATAGTGGCCACATCTGAGGAAATGGACATGGAACCGCTGACGGAAGCATCGGCTCCCATGACAATGTTCCGCAGGATCAGCTGCATGGGCAGTTTATTCCTGTCATCCAGATAGATCAGGGGCGTGAGAAATGCATTCCAGTGCCCTACCGCATAAAACAGAACCATGGTAGCCATCACTGCCTTGGACAGGGGTATCACCACTCTCACAAAAATTGTCAGATCATTTGCGCCATCCAGTCTGGCAGATTCAAACAGCTCCTCGGGAATGTCCTCAAAAAAAGTTCTCATAATCATCATATACCACACACTGATCGCACCCGGAATGATCAGTGCCCAGATTGTATTTCTCATATGAAGGGAATTAACCACCATATACTGGGAAATAATCCCCGCATCAAAAAACATGGTAAACACAATCAGTGCGTTAAAGACACGCCTGCCATAAAAATACTTTCTGGAAAGTGGATAGGCACACAATCCTGTCATCGCCAGATTGACCAATGTGCCCGATACCGTATATATAATGGTATTTTTATAAGAATTGGGCACATATTTATTGTTCAGAATCGCTTTATATGCGGCAAAATTGATTCCCTTTGGCACCAGACTCACCTCGCCCCTGGTAACCGCATAACCGTCGCTTACAGACACAATCAGCATATAATAAATCGGATAAATGACACACAGGCACACTAAAACCAGAATGAGTGTCACTGCAATCATAAAAATGCGGTCCCCCGTACTTAATTTTCTTTTCACCTTATCATCCTCCAATCCAATCCTTCTACCACAGGCTCGTCTGCCCCACCTTTTTCGCAGCTTTATTGGCCATAACCACCAGTAACAGCGCTATCACCGACTGGAATATGCTCACGGCCGCGCCGTAACTGTAGTTGGCCTCAATCAGGCCCCTCCTGTACACATAGGTGGAAATCACATCTGCCGTCTTATATGTGGCTCCGTTGTACAGAAGAATAATTTTCTCATAGCCGATAGATAAAATACGGCCTATTGTCAGCAGGAACTGGATAGAGATAACCGACACAATCCCCGGAAGGCTGATGTGGAACAGCTGCTGAAGCTTGCTTGCCCCGTCTATGGACGCCGCCTCGTAAAGCTGCTGATCCACCCCGGCCAGAGCCGCCAGATAGATGATGGAGCCCCAGCCGCATCCCTGCCACAGTTCGGATATCACGTAGATCGGCCTGAACCATTCGGGTTCCATCAGGAAGGTCACCGTCTCCATTCCCAGAGCCTTCAGTATCTGATTAATCAGCCCGTCCGACGCCACAATATTGGTAATAAACCCACACACCACCACGGTGGACAGGAAATAGGGCAGATAGGAAACTGTCTGGGTGAACTTTTTAAAAGCCTTGTTTTTCACCTCATTAATCAGCAGCGCCAGAAGAATCGGTGCAGGGAAACAGATGACAATATTCCATAGATTCAGGACAATGGTATTTTTCACAATATTCCAGAAATACGGATCCTGAATAAATGCCCTGAACCATTTCAGTCCCACCCACTTGCTGGCAAACACCCCTTTGAATGCGTTGAAATCTTCAAATGCAATAACAAGCCAGGCCATGGCACCGTATTTAAATATGACAAAATAGAGGAATGGCAGCGCAAACATCAGGTAAAGCCATCTGCTCCGTTTTACATTCTTCAGAAATGTCTTTCCTTCCCGCCTTTTGTTAACTGCTCTCATTTGTTACCTCCCTGATTTATTATCTCCGAAAACCGCTTTTCAATCCGGAATCAGATTTCCACCCATGATTGTACTGCTCAATATGTATCTTTTCAGCAAGCTTCATTTGTTCTCTAATAAAGAACTGTGTTCTTCACTATTTGGAAAAGAAAATGGCATATGTGTTATTCAACTCCTGATACACAGGTTACCAAAACCCATATGGCCCTTCTGTTCTCTATTAAGCAACGCCGTTCTCTATTTGCAATTAAATATATCATATGACACAAATCTTGTAAAGTAACAAAATATCCAAATAATTCATTAAATCATTGTGCATTTTGTCACGTAAAACCATTTTAATGTCAAACAAAGAGGAAACAGCCCCCGTATTCCACATAAGCAGCATACAGCAAAAGCCGTTTCCATAGTCAATTTAAACATATCCCGCCTGTATTCATACCTTGGCAGGACTCATTTTTTGCTCCGAAACTGTTTTTCCTTTTCTTCCACAACTCAAATTTGTTCCCGGGCTTTTTTCAATGTGGAACGCATAATCTGCACAATATCCCCGATTCGTTCCGCAGAGAAGCGCAGGGAGGGACCGCTGACACTGACAGCCGCCAAAAGCTCGCCCCTCCGGCTGAAAACCGGCATACCCACACATTTCACTCCGAATTCGTGCTCCATATTATCGACGGCATATCCCCTCTCCCTGGTCAGCTTCAGTTCTTCCCGCAAAGCTGCCGGGTCCGTGATGGTATTTTCCGTAAAAGCGCGCAGCCCCCTGGCGATATAATTCTCTGCCACTTCCTCCGGCAGCTGGGCCAGCACAGCCTTTCCGATACCGGTACAGTACATCTTCGCATGTTCGCCCAAAATGACGCGCATCATGTTATAAGACTCCACGGGATGCATGGCCTCCAGGTAAACCATCTCATCCTCCCGGGGCACAGCCAGGTAAACCACCTCCCCCGTTGCATTTGCGATTTCCTGCATATAAGGCATCATAACCTTCCGGATATTGAAGCGGTCCCCCACCGACTGGCAGAGTTCCAGGATTCCAAGCCCCAGCTGGTATTTTCCGCTTTCCGCATCCTGTTCCAGATAACTCATTGCCTGAAATGTTGTCAGGATATTGTGTACATTACTCTTGTTCAGGTCCAGCATCTCACTGATCTCCGTCACACCAAGCCTGGGTTTCTTCACAAAACAATTTAAAATGACCAGCGCTTTCTGCAGGCTCTTTACCTTGATTTCCCCTTCTTCCATGATTGCGGTCCATCCTTTCTCTGTCGTTCCTGCTATGCTCACATCCCCCTGGCCTTATCCGCGCAGGCTTTCATCGCCTCGAAAACCGCGCTCCGCAGCCCCTTTTCCTCCAGGACGCGCACCGCCTCAATGGTAGTTCCTCCGGGCGAGCAGACCATATCCTTCAGTTCTCCGGGATGCTTCCCTGTCTCCAGCACCATCTTCGCGCTTCCCAACACTGCCTGAGCCGCAAATTTATAGGCCTGCGCCCGGGGCATGCCCTCCGCTACCGCCGCATCCGCCATGGCTTCTATGAACATGAAAACATACGCCGGTGAGCTGCCGCTGACTGCCGTCACCACATCCATCAGGTTCTCGCCCACAATCTCCGTGCTGCCGAAGCCGCTGCAGACATCCCGCACCAGAGCAATATCTTCTTTGGAGACATGCTCGTTGGGACACATCCCCATCATTCCCTCCCTGACCATGGCGGGCGTATTAGGCATGGTACGTATAATTTTTACCGGTTTTACGAATATCTCCTGCAGCCATTCCAATGTCTTTCCCGGCGCGATGGTGACCACTATTTTATCCAACGTGACCACATCTCTGATTTCTTCGATAATCTCCTGATAGTATTGGGGCTTTACCGCCAGGAACACCACGTCCGCAAAGCTTGCCACAATCTTATTGTCCATGGACGTCATGATGCCCAGGTTTTCTTCGACAGCAGTCAGGGCTCCTGCCATGGTGTCCGAAGCCATAATCTCGTCTTCCGTACATTTTCCTGACGCGAGAATGCCCTGCATCATGGCACTGCCCATATTCCCGCTCCCTATAAATCCGATTTTCATAATACCCTCCATTCCAGTACCTCATCCCCCTCTACAGAACCAAATCCCCGCATAGAATTTCCGGCCGCCGGTGATGCGTCCGTAAATCCTATGGGCCCTGTATCGGGGGATGCTGTTTTTCCAGTACCTCATCCTCTTTATTTAAACATTAAAACAGCTGCCTCCCACAAATTCTCTGCAGATGGAGTTATTGGGAAGGCTCTCGCTGGGTACATTCAGGAAATAACTGAGGAACTTCAGCAGTCTCTTTGCCTCGTAATATTCCGGAGCCTCCTTCGGAATCTGGAACAACAGCGGCTCTGCAAAAGTCTTCAGCATGGCCAGTTCATAAATCAGCGCCGAGTTGAACATGGCGTCAGCTTCCTCCTGGAAGGGGAAAATATTCTCCTCCTCGCCCCTGCGCACGGAATGCCACATCTGAATCGTCCTCTGGGCACTGGCACCTCTGGTGCGGGCATCCCGGACCATCCTCCGCAGCAGACGCCCGTCCGTGGTGGGAATCCGGTTATGTCCGTCCACATTCAGGGTAGTCAGGGCGCTGATATAAATCTTATATTTGCTTTCTTCCGGCAAAGCATAGGACATTTTCTCGTTCAATCCGTGGATTCCCTCCAGAACCAGGATATCGTTCCTGCCCAGCTGCATATAATCTCCGTGGTACTCCCGTTGTCCGGTCTTGAAGTTAAATACCGGCATTTCCACGCGTTCGCCCGCCAACAGGCTCACCATATTGTCATTGAAAAGCTTTACGTCTATGGCTTCCAGGCACTCGAAATTGTAGTCCCCGTTCTCATCTCTGGGGGTCCGCTCCCTGTTTACAAAATAGTTATCCAGTGCAATGGTTCTGGGTATCTTGCCCAGAGTTCGCAGCTGAATGGACAGCCTGTGGGAGAAACTGGTCTTACCCGAGGAGGAGGGTCCCGCGATCATAACGAACTTCACGCCCTCGCGTTCCACAATATCCTTGGCAATTTCGCCTATCTTCCGCTCCTGTTCCGCCTCCTGCACCAGAATGAGATCGCTCATGGAGCCGTTGCAGATCTGGTCGTTCAGATCGCCGACCGTCTCGATTCCGGCTGTCCTGCCCCATTCCATGGCCTTCTCCATGGTCTCAAACAGCTTCTTACTCTCTGTGAACGGCTCCACCACCGTGGGATTCGCCCTGGTGGGAAGCACCAGCATAAAGCCTTCTTTATAAGGTACTACATCGTACCATTTCACATAACCTGCATTGGGAAGCATGTAGCCGAAGTAATAATCACAATATCCGTCTATCTCATACACATTGACGCTGGAACTCATCCGGTAATGAAACAGCTTCACCTTATCCTCCATGCCCTTTTCCCGAAACAGCGCCACCGCATCATCTATGGGGTAGGAATGCTTCATGAACGGCAATTTCTCCTGGGCCAGCTGCCTCATCCTCTCCATAATCCGTTCCGCGCTCTTCTCGCTGACAGGCACTTCACCGAAAGTATTCACATAAATGCCCCGGCCAATGGTAAATTCCACACAGCTCTTCCGCGCCGCCTCCGCGCCGAACACATCGTGAATTCCCTTCAGGAACAGCATGGTGGCTGTACGCACATAAGTTTTATGCCCCACATCATCCCTGAGGGTGAAAAAGTCCACCGTACAGTCCCTGGCGACTTTTTTGAAAAGCTCCCGAATCTTACCGTTTACCGACACTACTGCAATAGTACCGTCATATTCTTTCTGATATTCCGAAACGATGGTCTCATATGTAGTTCCCTTCTGTACCTGTTTCTGCTCTCCTCGAATTGTAACCGTAACCATACCTGACCTTCCTTTCTTCTTTCTTTCGGCTGCCCTCCAACCGGGCAGCCGAATTATTACAGCAAAAAACTGCCGCCACACCTCACTGCATCTTTCTTTGCTTTGCAGAAGCGCTTACTCGATATACACTTTACGTTGGCAAATGTTTTTGAATGTGAATATAAAATGCCAGTGCCGCTTTTATATCTTCCAGCTCGCAGCGTAATACACTCAGACGTTTCTCTGCTTTCCGGGTTCCCGCAATCGCCAGTGATTTTTCCAGCATCCTGACGCAGCCTTCTCTCTGACGGAGATACTGCATGAGCACCGGATGCCTTTTCCGCAGAAGCAGCTCCCCGTACAAGTCATACAGCCGCTGCCATTCCGTCACCTCTTCCGTCATATCCGAATCCTGTCCTCCGCTCCCGTTTCTGCCGTTTACCGGCTCTCCCGCAGCTGCTTCCGAATGCCCGCCGGTCTCCCTGCCTTCCTCCATTTTGCCCGTTTTCAGTCCATACACCGCCTTCATGGCAAAATAATACTTGCCATCCTCGAAAACAGCATTTTCGTCAATCACGGCAAAACCTGCTTCCCGAAGAAACACCCTGAACTGCGGCAGTTCCGACTGGGGCTGGAGAATCAGCTCCCGCATCCTGCAGGCTTTCTCCAACCCTTCCCTCAGAATCCTCTCCATCAGCCTGCCGCCCATGCCTGCGCATACCAATGTGTCCGCTTCGCCCTGCCCGCACCCTGCAAGGCCGTCGGACAATCTCACATCTATGTAGTCCCCCAATCCGGCCTCCGCAATATGTGCTCTTGCGGCCGCCAGCGGCCCCTCCCGCACATCCATGGCAATCGCCCCGGGACAGATACCAGCGCCAACCAGGCTGATGGACAGATACCCATGGTCGCATCCTACATCAACCAGACGATTTCCCGGTGTCACCATATCTGCCAGCATCTGAAGCCTTCCTGACAACGTCACTTTATTGCCTTGCCTGCATTTCGCTGCAGTTGCTCCGCTTTCTGTCGGTCTTTCTGACACCGCTCTGCTTACTGCAGGTCTTTCTGCTGCCGCTCCGCTTCCTGCCGGTTCTTCTGCTGCCCGGACACACTTTCCTGTCATACACTGTCCTGCAATGCCTATTGTCCCTGCCATCTCTGCCATCAATCCAGATAATCCTTCAGCTTTCTGCTGCGGCTGGGATGGCGCAGCTTGCGGAGCGCCTTCGCCTCAATCTGGCGGATACGCTCACGGGTGACTTTGAATTCCTTACCTACTTCCTCCAGGGTGCGGGCCCGGCCGTCATCCAGGCCAAAACGCAGACGCAGGACTTTCTGCTCCCTCTCCGTCAGCGTGCCCAGCACCTCCACCAACTGTTCCTTCAGCAGAGTAAAGGCCGCCGCATCCGCAGGCACGGGCACCTTGTCATCTTCGATAAAGTCTCCCAGATGGCTGTCTTCCTCCTCGCCAATGGGAGTCTCCATGGAAACCGGCTCCTGACTGATCTTCAGGATTTCCCGAACCCTGTCCACAGGCATATTCATCTCCTCCGCAATCTCTTCAGGGGTAGGTTCACGCCCCAACTCCTGAAGCAGCTGCCTGCTGACACGGATCAGCTTGTTGATGGTCTCCACCATATGAACGGGAATTCGTATAGTCCTTGCCTGATCTGCGATAGCCCTGGTGATGGCCTGACGAATCCACCAGGTAGCATAGGTGGAGAACTTGTAGCCCTTGCGGTAGTCAAATTTCTCCACAGCCTTGATCAGCCCCAGGTTTCCTTCCTGGATCAGGTCAAGGAACAGCATTCCGCGGCCCACATAGCGCTTCGCAATGCTGACCACCAGACGCAGATTCGCCTCCGCCAGACGCTTCTTCGCCTCCTGATCCCCCAGCTCCATCCGCTGCGCCAACTCGATTTCCTCATCCGCAGACAGGAGCGGAACCTTACCGATTTCCTTCAGGTACATACGGACCGGGTCCTCCAGGCTGATGCCGTCCGGTATGGTGAGGTCCAGATTTTCCACATCCACATCGTCCTCATCCGTGAGGATGATATCGTCCACCGGCTCATCGTCCGTAATCCGGAGCACATCCACGTTGCTCTGCTCCAACGCGTCCAGAATCTTCTCGAACTGTTCCTCTTCCAAAGGCATATCCGCAAAAAAGTCACTGATTTCCTGATATTCCAGTACGTTTTTCTTCTTTTTGGCCATGTTCAGGAGCTCTTTTATTTTCTCCTCAAATTTTGCCCGTGTGTTTTCATCCATTGTAGTGATTCCATCCTTCCCCGGGAATATCCTGCCCGTTACCATTCCCCTATTTATTTTATCTATAACATTTGTTTAAAGTTACCAATATCTTAACCCTAATCCAATGAAATATGCGCTTTTGCCAGTTCTTCCAGCGCTTTCTTGCCCTCGATAGCCCGGGTGAGGGCACTGACATCCGTTCCCATGCGCGATACATGATACTCATAGCTGTTCTTTTTCACGGAAAGCAGAATATCCCGAAACGCTTTTTCCTTCTCCAGCTCCGTATCCAGTGCGGGGAGATTTGCCGAAAAAAGCGCTGCGGCCTCCCTCTGTTCTTCTTCCTCCTCGAACATGCTGATAATGCCCGCCGGATTAAAGGTTCCCTGCTCCAGTTCCTGAAACAGCCGCTCCGCCACCCGCCGGCACACCCCCTCCGTAAAATCCTGTGCGGAGATGTACTTTTTAATCTTTCCATACAACTGCGGCTTGTCCGCAATCCAGGTGAGCAGCAGCCGCTGGGCGCGTTTCGCCTTGTCCTCAGCAGTGTTCTTCGGGCGTACGCCTGATTTGGGCCGCTCCACCGGCCTTGCAAGCCCGTTTTGCGCCGCATAGCCCACAACCAGCTTCCGCAGATTTTCCACTCCGATAAAATATTTCTCCGCCACTGCCTGGAGATAATTGTCCCGCTCCACCTCCTCGGAAAAAGCGCAAAGCTTCCGCGCGATCTCCCGGTGGAACTTCGTCTTCTCCTCCGGATCCTCCATATGGAACTGACTCTCCAGGATCCTGATCTCAAAGAAAAAGCTGTTCTCCGCCTGGCTGATGCGCTCTTCAAACGCCTCACGTCCCAGCGCTTTCATAAATTCATCCGGATCCTTGTAGGGCTGCATATTGATGACTCTACCGGTCAATCCGGCCTCCCGCAGAATGCCGATGCCCCGCAGCGCCGCCTTGACTCCGGCACCGTCGCTGTCGTAGGCCAGCAGCACATTGTCTGTATACCGCCGAAGCAGCGCCGCCTGCTCCGGTGTGAAAGCAGTCCCCAGGGATGCCACCGCCTGCCTGAAGCCCGCCTGATGCATGGCGATCACATCCATATAACCCTCGCAGAGAATGATGTTGGAGCTCCTGGCCCTTCTGGCATAATTGAGCCCGTACAGATTCCGCCGCTTGTCAAATATCGGGGTCTCGGGAGAGTTTAAATATTTCGGCTCCCCGTCCCCCATCACCCGGCCGCCGAAGCCGATGACCCGGTTATTGATGTCCTGAATGGGGTACATGACCCGATTCCAGAACTGGCTGACCATACCGTATCTCTCGGAATGACTGGCAAGCCCGGCCTCCTGAATCAGGTCGTCCTCAAATCCCTTTCCCCGCAGATACTGCACCAGCATGGCACCGTTCTTCCCCGCATATCCCAGGCCGAACCGCTGCATGGTCTCGTCGGAGAGCTCCCTTTTCTTCAGATATCTGTAGCCAGGCTCTCCGTGGGGTGTGCGCAGCTGGTAATAGAAAAACTTCGCCGCTTCCTTATTGACAGCCAGCAGCCTGCTTCTCCTGCTCTCCCGTCTGCGTCCTTCCTCCGACTCATCCGCCTCCGGCAGCTGCACCCCCGCCCGCTCCGCCAGCATTTTCACCGCCTCAGGGAAGGAGTAGTTCTCATAGTTCATCACGAAAGTGTAGACATTCCCTCCCGCGCCGCAGCCGAAGCAATGGTACACCTGAAGGTCGCCGTTGACGGAAAAAGACGGTGATTTCTCGTTGTGAAAAGGACATAGTCCCCAGTGGCGGCCGCCCTTTTTCTGCAGACGCACATGCTCCGAGATTACTTCCACGATATCATTTTTCGTCCTGACTTCCTCCACTATATCATCAGAATAAAACATGTTACCTCCATTCGGATTCCGGCGCTTCCGAAACCGCACAGCCCGAATAAGCTTCCTCTCTTATTCGGAAAGACCGCCATACGTCAAACCCGTTTCTTCTGCAGATTTGAGTGCGTCTCAGCATACCCTGTCATCCCTTTTTCGTGTTCTTCTCAGACCGACCAGGATTTCGGTATATAGATATCATCATAGGTCGCAATTGCAAAGCGGTCCGTCATGGCCCCCACATAGTCACAGACCACCTGTTCCTTGGCCTCGCCTTCGGACAGCAGGTCCAGAAATTCCCCCGGCATTTCATCGATATTCTTCATGAAATGCTGATACAAAGTCTCCATCAGCATCTCCGCCTTGCTCTCCTCGCTCTTTGCCAGAGGATTATAGTATACATTATCGCACATAAATTTCCGCATTTTCATCATGGCCTCCTCTACGGGAGGAGACATCCGGACATCGTTTTTCCCAATACTGTTTGTCACAATATCGTGGATAAAACAATCCAGCCTGTCCCCGGGAGTGCTGCCGATTACTTCCCGGATCTCCGCAGGTACATCACTCTCACTCAGAATGCCGGCCCGCACCGCATCGTCCATATCGTGATGGATATAGGCAATCTTATCGGAAAGCCGCACAATCTTACCCTCCAGCGTATGGGGCTTGCCTATGGTCTGATGGTTCAGAATACCGTCCTTCACCTCGTAGGTCAGATTCAGCCCCAGCCCTCCCTTCTCCAGTCTTTCCACCGTCCGCACGCTCTGCAGACTATGCTCAAAGCCCAATGGACACACCCGGTTCAGTGCCCGCTCCCCCGCGTGCCCGAAAGGCGTATGTCCCAGGTCGTGGCCCAGCGCAATGGCCTCCACCAGCTCCTCATTCAGCCGCAATGCCTTGGCAATGGTTCTGGCATTCTGTGACACCTCCAGAGTATGAGTCAGCCTGGTCCGGTAATGATCCCCCTCCGGCGTCAGAAATACCTGCGTCTTGTCCTTCAGGCGCCGAAATGCCTTGCAATGGATGATCCTGTCTCTGTCACGCTGGAAAACGGGCCGGATATCACACTGCTTCTCCGCCCTGGTCCGTCCCCTGGAATCCACGCTGTGAGAAGCATACGAACTTAGATACTCCCTTTCCCATTGTTCCACATTTTCTCTGATCGTCATAGCAGCTCCCATCTGCGCTTTTGCAGCATAATGCGTGGAAAACGGTGAGAATCCGTGAGAATTCCGCGCAATGGTAAAAAGAACACTGCAAAAACTTACATGCATGAAAAACTTTCTCCTGATATTATTATTCTGCGCTGGAAACGGAAATCCTTTTTTTCTTTGAAAATAAGGTTATTTTACCTTGATATCGGCAGCCGGATATTGTACACTCTGAAACAAACCAGAGATTCTGTTTTTATTCTGCTGCCGATAAGGCTGTCCAACATCTGTCCTTCCATTCTGTCCGTGAAGTACATTATACCCCCGGCTTCGTCCGTGACAAGGCAAAAGGGGTTGTCGGAAACCGACATCCGCATACAATATATAGCATTGGTTCTCAAAGCACCATAGCATATATTGTGGGAATGCAGCTGTTTCCCGACAACCCTTTTTGTGTATCTTTTGCACAGCGTCTGTGTTCACATTTTCAGCTCTTCCGCAGGCAGCCGCCTGATGTTCACATCCCAAGCCGTTCCAGCGCGGCCTGCGCGTTTGCGTTGCCCTGAACGGAGGCAGCGTTGTACAGAGCGGCAGCCATGTCCAGGTCGCATTCTACTCCGGTGCCGTTCTCGTAGCAGACGCCCAGATTATACTGCGCGCGGACATATCCCTGCTTTGCCGCCCTGGCATACCACATGGCTGCCTGTTCGTAGTCCTGCTCCACGCCATTTCCGAAATACAGGCACTGCCCCAGATTGTACTGGGAACCGGCGTCGCCCTGCCGGGCCGCCTTTTCCCACCATACGGCAGCCTGTCTCATATCCTTCTCCACCCCTCTGCCCATACAGTAGCAGTTGCCCAGATTGACCTGTGCGCTGCTGTCTCCCTGGACTGCGGCTTTCGTGTACCATGCAATGGCCTGGACCCAATCCTGTTCTACACCCACACCCTTTGCGAAGCATACCCCCAGATTGTATTGCGCCGTGGAATTTCCCTGCTCTGCCGCCCGGGTATACCAGCTGACGGCTGTCTCTTCGTCCTGCTCCACTCCCTGCCCGTTCTCATAACATATGCCCAGGCTGGCCTGTGCGGGGACGTTTCCCTGTTCTGCCGCTTTCGTGAACCACCGGACGGCCTGTGCCTGATCCTGTCTCACGCCCACACCGCTGTAGCAGCATTGCCCGAACTCCAGCTGCGCCTCCACATGCCCCTGCTTTGCCGCTTTCTCATACCATTTCGCCGCCCATGTATCGTCCTGTTTCACGCCTGTTCCGTTGGCGCAGCGCACACCCATCTCATATTGCGCGTCCTCGTCCCCCTGTTCCGCCGCCTTTCTGTACCACGCGGCAGCCTGCTTCTCATCCCGCTTCACACCTTCGCCGTCCTCGTAGCACAAAGCCAGATTGTACTGCGCATTGGAATTACCCTGTTCGGCGGCTTTGCGGTACCAGTATGCTGCCTTGCCGTAATCCTGCTCAACACCCTCGCCCTCCTTATAGCAGGCGCCAAGATTATTCTGTGCCCCTGCGTGGCCGTTTTCGGCAGCTTTCGTATACCAGTATACCGCCTGCCGCCCGTCCTGTTCCACCCCTTTGCCGCGCTTGTAACAGATGCCCAGATTATGCTGTGCTGCGGCATCGTCTTCCTCAGCTGCTTTCAGATACCAACTGACTGCCTTACCGTAATCCTGTTCCACACCCCGTCCCAGGTCATAGCAGTATCCAACCTGCTGTATCGCCTGGGGATGCCCCTGTCCGGCCGCCTGGGAGTACCAGTAAAACGCCTTTTCATCATCGTTTTCCACGCCCGTTGCAAAGAAATAGCAGTTGCCCAGGTTACGCTGGGCATCCGGGTCGCCGCCCTCCGCGCCTTTCGTGTACCAGTAGACGGCCTGTTCCATGTCCTGCTCCACACCCTCGCCGTAATTATAGCAGTAGCCCAGGCTGCGCTGTGCTGCGGCATTGCCGGCCTCAGCCGCCGCACGGTAATACTCCACAGCCTTCGCCCAGTCTTTTTTCACGCCCAGGCCATGTTTGTAATTGTCTCCCAGTTTGTCCAATGCGGCAGCCGATGCAGCTTTGTCGCCGCTTTCCCCTTCTGTCGTCAGCCAAAGGTTGAGCATCCCGTCCTTATAGTATTCCCGTACCCTGCGGCCTGCCATCCTGCTGCCGCTCTCCGACGCCTCCAGATACCATTCTGAGGCTTTCATCAGATTCCGCTCCACGCCCCGTCCCGTCTCATAGCACTGGGCAAGGCGGTACTGTGCCTTGGTATATCCCTGGGCGGCGGCTTTGGCAAACCAGGAAGCGGCATCCCCGAAGTTCAAATCTGCGCCCTGTCCTGTCTCGCAACGCAGGGCAAGCTCATACTGCGCGAATGCGTCGCCGCCCTCCGCCGCCTTACGGTACCAGCGGACAGCCTCCCTGTCGTCCCGGGGAACGCCCTCTCCCTGCTCGTAGCAGATGGCAAGGCTTCGCTGGGAAGGCGCAAATCCCTGCATGGCAGCCTGGGTAAACCAGTAAACCGCCTGTTCCATATCCTCCGGAACGCCCATGCCGTTATAATAGCATCCGGCAAGCTGTGCCTGTGCCCCAACGTTCCCCGACGCGGCGGCCTCCTGCAGAATCTGTATTATTTTCTCCTCGTCCCAGTCTTCATCGGACCCATCATCGTCATCATTCCAGTCTTCATCGGACTCATCATCGTCATCGTCCCAGTCTTCATCAGACTCATCATCGTCATCGTCCCAGTCTTCATCAGACTCGTCATCGTCATCGTCCCAGTCTTCGTCGGACTCATCGTCTTCATCGGATTCGTCGCCATCATCCCAATCTTCGTCGGACTCATCGTCTTCATCCCTGTCTTCATCAGAGTCCTCGTCTTCGTCGTCATCTTCGTCCCAGCCCTCGTCATCATACTCCGCCTCGTCCCAGTCCTGTTCTTCCTGCTCGACGGATCTGGCAAGCCAGAATGTGGCCAGCCCGTCATCCTTCTCCGTTCCTGTACCGGTGGCATAGCAGCGTCCAAGCGCATGCATCGCATCCGCCATATCCTGCTCGGCAGCTTTCGAGTACCACATGACTGCCGCCTCAGCATCCTGCGCCATGCCCCGCCCGGTCTCGCAGCACAGGCCAAGCTCATATTGTGCGTCCGCATCGTCCTGCTCCGCAGCTCTGCCGTACCAACGGACCGCCATGGCCTCATCCTGTTCCAGGCCGTAACCTTCCTTGTAGAAGTTGCCCAGACTGCATTGGGCATGGGCATTGCCCTGTTCTGCCGCCTTTCCGTACCATGCGGCTGCCTGCGCCGCATCCTCTTCCACACCCAGTCCTGACATATAGCAGAACCCCAGCTCATACTGTGCATCCGCATCGCCGGATTCCGCCGCCGCGCGAAGCTCGCCTATATTAAACTTATGGTTTAAATTATCCCATTTTGTATATTCCATAGTCTTTTCTCCTCATATCCGGTACCGTCTCCGCTCCGAGGCCTTTTCCGTCCCGAAACCTTTTCACCGGACTCTTCCAGTCCATAAAGCCTTTTCATTCCGTAAGCTCAGTACCAACAGCTACGCTGAACAAATTCATTTTCCATTTTCTGCACATGCCTCATCAGCCCTTCACCCCCGCCGCGATTAACAGTTCCACAATCTGCGGCATTTCCGCCTCAATCGCATAAGACATTGCGCTGCCCTGTTCATTGTCCACGGCATTCACATCAGCGCCTTCCCGAATCAGCATTTCCGCAAATTCGCTTTTTTCCTCCGCAATGGCATACATCAGCGGCGTGTGTCCTTCTCTTGTCCTTCCGTTGATGTCCGCACCGGCATCGAGAAGTGCCTTTCCCAGAGATGCGTTCCCTTTCACGGCCGCCAGATGCAGCGCCGTAACCCCCTCTCCATTTGCTCCCTCTGCCGACGCGCCGGCCTCAAGCAGCAGCTTTACAATCACCAGATTGGAGTTCCTTGCCGCCATCATAAGAGGGGTTTCCCCGCTGTCATCGGTTTTATTTACGCTGCCTTGGCCTCTCTGGAGAAGGAGCCTTACTATTTCAGGCTGCCCGAAATTGCAGGCATAATGAAGCATCGTATTACCCTCGGCATCCGTATCATCCATACCCTTTCCCAACAACGGCAAAAATACCTTTACAAGCTGCTGCTGTCCGGCCGCAATGGCATAGTTAACCGCTGTCCGGCCGGTATTATCCCTGATGCTGACATCGACCTCCGGATTCTTAATAAACTGAAGTGCTGCAGCCATCTTCCCGTTCTTTGCCATAAACATCAGCGGGGTATGACCGCCTCTGGCCGTGCTGTTTACGTCCGCTCCGGCTGTTACCAGCAGATTGATGACCGGCATATTGCCCAGTGCTGCCGCATAATGCAGCGGCATAAAGTCTTTCTCATCGCAAATGTTCGCATCTGCCCCATGGTCCAGCAGCATTTTTACGATGTCAGGCGCATTATTCCGGCAGGCGTAGAGCAAAGGCGTGCTGCCTGCTTCATCCCGCCCGTTTATGTCTGCACAGCCGCTTTTCAGAATCACCTGCACAGCCCCCTTCTGGTTATTTTTGCAGGCCTGCACCAGGGTATCGTCAGACTTCATCAATTCCAGAGCCCGGGAATATCCTCTTTTCGTCGCAATGTCCTCCGCAGTCCTTCCTTCGTTATTCCGGAGCTCATAGTCCGCACCTGCCTTTAAAAGCCAGAGCACTGTTTCCTCTTTTGCTCTCATACAGGCATACATCAGGGGCGTATTGCCCTCATTATCCTGTACATCGATATCCGCGCCGGCCTTCACCAACGCCCTCGCGGCCTCCTCTGCTGCCACCACAGCCTGGTGCAGCGGGCGCTTGCCGTCATTTCCTATGGCATTTACGTCCGCTCCTTTCCTTATCAGCTCCAATGTAATCGAAAGATTCTTCCGAGGTGAAATCCCTTCCCTGTGTCCGGTATACCAAAATCTCATGGGAAGCAGCGACTTCATAAGCACGGTGTATCCTTCCGCGTTCGTAAGGTCCAACTGTTCCAGCAAAGAGACAATTTCCCGTTTGTGTGCAAAAACAGGATGTTCGTCCGTGACGCGGTTTCCGTAAAAATCACGGAAAAAGTCAACCGGGTAACTCACCAATGAAAAAACAGGCGGATTTCCTTCCGCATCATAAACGGTTTCATCGGCTCCTGCCGCCAGCAGCATACGGACCATCTCCACATTACCGAATCGGATGGCAAGCGCAAGCGGAGATACGCCATCCGTTTCTACCTCCAGCTCTTTGTCCGAGGCAGCCGCACAGCCTGTGGCGTTTACCTCGAACCCCTGATCGATCAGCATTCCGGCAAGCCTGTTGTATCCTCTCATTGCCGCATACATCAAAGGCGTTGCACCGTATTGGTCCGCCCGTTCAAACTGTGTCAGATCATAACGCCCGGCCACATAAACAGCCGCTGCTTCGTCCCGTCCTGCCAAAAGAGAAAGTATGTTGCCGCCGTCCAGCGTTTCGGCGCAGACATCTGCCCCCAGCCCGACCAGCTGTTTTATCACTTCCAGCTCCAACGCGCCATTCTCCAATACATCCTCCACATATTTCAGCAGCAGGCAGTTATTTCCCGCCAGTTTATAGTTGATGTCAAAACCGTTGGCAATCAGAAACTCCACAAATTTTATATTGCATACGTCTAACTTCAGCGCCCGTATCATGATATCAATCATATCACTCATGTCGCTGTCATCCCCAAAGCTGACCTGCCCTATATTTTCTTTCATATAGGAAAGCGCACCATAGCAGTCTTCCGGGCTTTCTCCGGGACTGAAGCAGGCTTCCAGCTTATTCTTCATTTCTCTGGTCATGGCTGCAATTCCTTTTCAAAATATTTCTTTTTATTTTACCACCTGAGCATATACAAAGCAAGACCTCCGCAGAGCATCCGGTCGGCGTAAATATACCCGTAATATGCCACATTCCTTTTTAAAGTTATCCGTACATAAGATTTCTTTCAATGAGGCAGCTGTGAGCCTTCTTCTTTGCGTCGTAACTGATGCCTGCCATGACCACCTCGCCGCCGAATCCCTCCAATACTGCCGGATAATTTCTTTCTTTGATTTGCCGGATAGCTCCCTCAGATGACTTATTCCATTTCAGCTCCACCACCAGTGCCGGGAGCATGGAATTCCGTTTTGGCAGGTACACCACATCTGCAATCCCCTTTCCGGATGGAAGCTCCTCCACCTTCAGATACTGGTCTATCGCAGCGATATAGGCAAACTTAATGACATATCTCAACGCCTGTTCGTTGTTGTAGAACGTAGGGGCATATTGTGTGTCACGTATCTCTTCTATGGCTTTCGCCACTGCCTCTCTCTCGCCCGCAATCGTATCCTCCAGGAGCTTCCGGGAACGGCTGATCAGTTCCATCCATTTCCTGTTTGCATTCGTACCGTTCAATATTTTCCGAAATTCTCCCCTCACCTCTTCGTTGGGGATGCGCACCGTGCCGTCTTCCTCATTCCACGTCAGGTACCCCAGATGTATCAGCAGCGTCAGCACATCGTTGCGGCTCCTGAACGTTTCAAAATCATTCTCAAAGCTTTCCGTGTCAACCTCTATCTCTTCCCCGGAAATCAGCCGGGAGACAATCTCCTGCAGCCCTTCGAAATCCATGTTGGTGTACGTCATCAGCGAACCCGCCGCCGATGTCTTCTGCCAGTAGGAACGGCACTTCTGATTCCGCATGACGCACATCGCGGAATAAGGATTATAAATGGCTCCATGCCCGGGAAAATCATAGCCGTCATACCATTGCCTGACTTCTTCAAAATCCATCCCATGTCTTCCGCACAATAGCTTGACTTCACTTTCCGTAAAACCGGAGTATTCCACAAACTGGCCAGGGTTCAGAATGGTATATTCTTTGAAATCCGAGATGGCCGACTGGGAACCATCCTTTTTGACGGGCAGGATTCCCGTCATATAGGCCGCCGCCACCACATTGGGCGTAAAATTATTATTCTTGAACCATCCCCGGAGCAAATTCAAATATGCCGACTGAATCTCCCTATCCCCCTTCGCCTCCCGGATCAGGGCATCCCACTCGTCGATGATGAATACAAATTCTCTGCCTGTTTCTTCCACACAGCGTGACAAATTCTCCATGAGGCTTTCCCCCGCAGGCAACTCCGGGAACATGTCCTTCAGCTCTTTATGGACAGCTTCCACGATTCTTTCGGGTACATCCGCCAACGGTTTCCTCTGCCTCTTTGCCTCGGAAATAAAACCGGTAATATCAAGATTGATTACATGATACTGGTTCAGATGTGTCAGATACCCCGGAGTCCGTGCAACCTCCCTGTCGTCAAAAAGCCCACGGGAATCGCAGGAACAATCGTAGTATGCGCAAAGCATCTTCGTCGCGTAAGATTTGCCAAAGCGCCTTGGCCTGCTGATACACAGAAGCATCTCAGATGTCCCTATGGTCTTATTGATCAATGCAATCATGCCGGTTTTATCCACATATTCTGACTGTAAGATTTTCTGGAATCCCTTATTTCCCGGATTCAAATATGTTCCCATTGAAGCCACCTCCATCCTATAAGCGAAAGTACATCCACGCTCTTTCCTCCAGTTTATGTCCCGGCAGATGAAAAGTCAATGCAATCTTTAACAATGATCTGCTCCATTTTGAAGCATCCTTGTACATCAACATCCCTGCCCGTCCTTTTATGCGCCTCAGTAGGTTCGTCCATCAGTACATCCCCACATCCCGCCGCATCTCCCGGAGTCCCTGGAGCATGGCCGCCAATATCCCCAGTCCCAGCACGGCCCAAAGCCTCAAAGGCTTCCCTGTTGTCCCGGCATGCCAGTTCCATCAGTTCATGATCTGACTTTTCCTGCAGGCTGCGCTGCTCCACCTTTCGCGCCCTCCTCCCTCTTGTCTGACATCCGTTTTTCGCCCAGACTGCCTGTGCAATCGAAAGCGATTCCCTGCTTCCGCTTTATTCTATTATTCGTATCCGAAAGCAGGAAGTTACACCCCTCCCGATAAAATACATAAAAGAAAAGCATCCCCCAAGAGATGCCTTCCTATACAGAATCACTGCTTTCTTATTTACGCAGAACTATACACATCTTAGCCCATTCTCTGCACCCTTCAGACACTTTCCGATCTTACGGATGGTTCCCCGTCTCA
>CAJUJN010000031.1:0-5435 GCA_910586775.1 uncultured Acetatifactor sp.
TTTGGTGAGGAAAAATTTCATGTGGTACTACTTTTTCTCTCATCTAGGGATAAGTTTATAACGTATCAAAATAAGCTATAGACTTCTTTTTGTGATATAGATGTAGAATAATGATTCAAGAGAAATCCTTCTCCATCTATATAGTTAATAGTTACTTTTCTGACTGACATGGGTGAAGGCATTTAATTTTTGTTATTATAGCTTTCTACTCACATATTAAATAATTAAGCTATAGTTTCGTCTTATCAATAGATGATGTTATCCCTATGTTTGTTCTTTTTATCTTGCGTTTTTGCAAGCGTCTCTTTTTACCAAACATGCCTTCCGGGATACACAAACATCTAAAAAAATTAAACCAATGGAATCACCTCCTGGCACTACCAAAAACAAACAGATACTATTGCACCAAGACTCTATACAGCAGCCTTGCTCAGTAATACATTAGTTGCAAACAATTCATTGAGATTGTTCCGTTTTTATTTTTCGCTCGCGAGCAATGCTACCATATCATGGTATATTGTCGTTTTACAAGGGACAGAGTTGTCAAAATTTGGCAAGGCTTTTTTGACAACTCTGTCCCTTGTTTCTGCTTTCCTGTAAGAAAGGAAATGATTCCTATGAAAAACAATATTATAAAAATTATCGTCACTACAGTTTACGTTCTTTCTATTAGCATGCTTCCGCTGTCCGGGCCAGCGACACCGGCTCCATGCCCACCGGAACCTTATGAATCGGCTAGCGGCAATGTCTGCGAGCCGTTAAATGACAACCTAGAAATAGAGTATGGTAATATATAATGGTGTTAGTCAATAATCGTGTTGGTTTCTGAGTTTTGGTTATATCAGGATGCCGTGTAGATGGCACTTTCGGGGCCACGTCAACACATATGTTGACTAACGCCTATATAATTGATACGAACCAACAATATATATTCATAGCCAAGACATATATCTATTAAAAGAATTGCTTCGTATGAGTGAGCAAACATGTAATGCGGCATGGAAAGCTATCAATATTCTCGCGAGCACAGCTTACCGTTATAAAATTTTTCATAACTTTTCTGTTTGCAAAGTTTTGCAAGGTGAATGCACTTCTGTAGTTCCTGGGTAACCGAAATATCCGGAACTACAGAAATTCCTTTTTTGCAGTCTCCATGCGGTTCCAAATCTTGTTATACAGGCAATGATGAAGCATGCCCATCCTCCTCATAGACAGACATTCATTCATTAAATTTTCACTGATTTCCGTAGACTTCTCATATTCGCCTACATCTCCCAGTCTGCTCGCCATGCCGTTCATAATCAGCTCATACATGCTGATATTGATATTATTTTCAGGAATGCACTGTCTGGTGACGCTTTGTAGCAAATCCATATCGAACTCTTCCGTTGATTCCCGGGATTTCATAACGATACTGTACAGACATCCCAATTCTTCATTGGTCAGATAGATGTCCAGCCCGTCTTTCGCATTTATTATGCTCTCCAACAGGACGGTACGCCGCAACGCCTTTTTCAGCCCAGACACACATTCATCTAACGTAATCTCTTCCTTTTTATATCTGTAAACACAGTCCATACGTTCTAATTCCTGTTTGTTGACCGGAATGTTCATATTGAGCATTTGATTCAGCCGTTGTAGCAATTGATGGCATTTCTCCATATCATAATCATTCATGGCATCTTTAGCATTACGGTATATTGTGATTACGTCATGCTGTTTTGTAATGATACCTTCCCGATGATACTCCGGCGATAGTCCCAGCTTGGAGAATAATTCTCCCCAGATGGCCCGTTGGGTCTTCACCTTATTGTTCTCCAGCCGCCTGAGGGTCTTCTCGCTGCAGATGCCCTCACAGAGTTCCTGTGCTGTCATGCCAAGCATCCTGCGGCGTTTCCGTACCACATCGCCGATGCGGTAATTTTGCGTCTGGGTGTACAGATAACAGCTGTTTTCCATTTTCTCCGGTATGCCATACTCCCGGTATATTTCAGTCAGTACGATGCGCCACTCCCTGATCTGCGCAGACAGCGCCGCCAGGCTCTCCAGGTCGTCTGGTTGTTCCGTAACACGCAACTCTTCTGTTTCGTTCTCTGCCGTATCCGCCAGGGATTGTGTTTTCGCTGTTTTTTCCATGAGCCGATTCCATGCCCGGTCAAAAGATGCCGGGGTATACTTCGGGGAATCTGCCTGCAGCAGGCCTGTGTAGATTTCCAGAATCTGCTCCATGATTTCCAGCAGTTCGCACAGCCAGTACATCCGCATACAGGAGCGCAGATTCTCCACGGCTTCTGCGCATATCTGCAGCAGCTTACTGCAGGCAGTGCTGTCCAGAGGTGATTTCATCTGTTCAAGGCACAGATAATATGCTGCCTTGGGACATATTTTGACATAGCTGTAGGCGTCCATGCCGGAACTGCGCACTGCTGTAAGCAAGGCTTCGAAAGCCTGGGTGATGCAGGTGCCGGCGGATTCCTTTCCTGCCATAGGCCCTGCATCCCCGCCATAGCGGATGTATTCTAGCAGTAGGTTCCATTCCTGTACAGCAAGCAGCCTTCCGTCCCATTTCCCAGCAGCGATATCCGGCACGGTCAGCGAAAGGGCGGTCCCAAAGACTTCCTGTAATTCTTTTTCTGAAGCGCCCTGATACTGCATCAGCTGTGCCCTCATGGCCAGGCAGAACTGCCTGAGGATGACATTTTCTTTCGCATCCGCCTGTTCCAGGAGCCGCAGCAGCCTTTCGGCCTCTGCAATCTCCTTCGCGTCTACGGCGCGCAGCAGCCTTTCCCGGGTCTGCCAGAGTCCATACTCGTCAGGCTGCAGAAAGTCCTCGAAGCCATCATTTTCAAAGCCCAGCCGCTCCATCAGCCTGTCACGCATCAGTTTGTCCGGCAGCCGCTCGCCTGTCTCGATACGGCTGAGCATGTCCGCGGAGCACAGGCCATAACCCAGCCGCTCCAGAGTCACCTTTTTCCCCGTCCGCATTCCTGTAAGAAAATCGTGGAAGCATATTTCGCCCTGCATGACGTCCCTCCATTTCCTGTGATATTCGGAAATCTTATCTCAATTATGTTCCTGTTAATATCATAACAGAATCAGGTTTACCTGTCCATTCATTAGGAACTGCCGGAAAATAACTGCTGCAATTTGTTTAGGCAAAAGCCCGGATTTTTGGAGGAAAATTTCTTATGAAAAAATAATGGTGCTTTAATGACAGTTTATACCTCAAAACGCAAATAATTGCCGTTTGCACAGTATAACGAGTGAACGCATCGGCAATCCAGATTCTTTGATTACCATTTGAATCTCCTTATAATATTTTTACACCGTTGATATTACCTGCGGTGAGTGCATCGAGGGTCAAAAAGGACAGGAAAGCTTTTTTGAGATTTTTCAGAGCCGGATTTCTCAAAAGCAAAAGCACCTCAAATAAACAATTAGCCAAATAAGCACCCTGCCATATTTTTATAGAAAAGTAAGCGGGTATGTGGTAATATACAGAAGCAGGAACAGAAACACAACACCCTGCCTGCGGAATTTTCGGTTTATGATGCCGATAATGCGGCTGACAGGGTTTTGCTCCTGAGGGGCAGATAGGAGGCGATTTACTATGGCGACATATGTTATCTCCGACATACACGGTGAGTATGACAGGTTCCTGGAACTGCTTGACAGAATCGGGCTGAGGGAAGAGGACACATTATACATTCTGGGGGACGTCCTTGACAGGGGACCCCATCCCATCCGGACGCTGCTCTTTCTCATGAAAATGCCCAATGTCGTATGTCTGGCAGGCAACCACGAGCTCATGGCGCTGGAGTGCCTGGAGTTTCTCATGAAGGAAATCACGGACATGTCTATCGGCGAACTGGACGAAAAAATGTTGGGGAATCTGGTGACCTGGCAGTATAACGGAAGCAGTACGACCATAGAGGAATTCCGTGCATTGAGCCGCGAAATGCAGAGGGCCGTAATCGATTTCCTGAAAGAATTCTCGATCTATGAAGAACTGACCGTTAACGGAAAGGAGTATCTGCTGGTACACGGCGGGCTCGGCAATTATAACCCGGAGAAGGATATCGAGGACTATTCCCTGAAAGAATTGATATGGGACAGGGCGGAATACGGCATTTTATACTTTGAGGATGTATATGTAGTGACTGGCCACACGCCCACGCAGGAGATTTCCGGTAATCCCAGACCGGGATATATTTTCAGGGGAAATAACCACATCGCCATTGACTGCGGGTGCAATCGTCCTGACGGCCGGTTGGGTGCCATATGTCTGGACACCGGTGAGGAGTTCTATGCATAAGGCGGAGATGGCTGCGTCTGTAAGTTGCTGAAGGATGCATATACTCGTGGGCGCATTGATTCTTGACAGTAGAAACACCGCTTCTATTGTATGCCGCACTTTGTGCTTATACTGCAGACCGCCAGGATTTACAGTGATGCCTCCGGGAAAATACCCGTCTGGCGGTCTACAGTCGGGTTGTACTGCAAATTCAACCGGTGTGCAGTATAATTTGCAGAAGCGCCCACTCGTTATAGATGTATGCTGGCAAATGTCTTTTTCAGGCGTGTCAGGTTTACCTGCAGAGCGTTTTCATCGATGAACTCGGTGGTGCCCCATAGCCCCAGGCATAATTCCTCCTTGGTGACAATTTCATCGCCGTGGGCCAGGAACAGTTCCAACAGCTTTCCCTGATTTTTGGGAAGAACCACGGACTGCCCGTGAATGTAGAGGGTATAGGTCTGGCGGTCCAACAGGCAGTCCGGGCCTTCCAGCAGGTTTGCACGTCCTTCATAGCGCTTCAGCACATTGGAGATGCGTGCCAGCAGCCGCTCCTTCCGGCAGGGCTTTGTCAGGTATTCGTCCGCCCCCGGTTCCAGGGCATGGAGTTCATCCCGCATCTGATCCCGGGAGGTGAGAACCAGGACGGGGATGGCGCTTTTTCGCTTAAGCTCACGGCATATCTGAAATCCGCCTGTGCCGGGGAGATTTAAATCCAGAAGTACAAGGTCGGGAGATTTGAAGCAGATAACCGCAAGGCAGGCGGAGCATTGTGGGATAAAAATAAACCGCAGCGGTATGGCAGTCTGCCTGTTAGCGCTCACTCATTGTACATTTTGGATGGCAAATGTTTTTGGCTTGTGAGTATAAATTCGGATTGATATCAAATGCTGGAGGAACTGCTTCCGGAAGGTGTTTCCTGGCCTGTGCCGTTTTGTCCGTCCGCATCTCTGTTCGTCTGGTTGCCCTGCCCTCCCGGCATATTGCTGTTTTCGGGCATACCGTCCGTGCCGCCGTCTTCTGGAACCTGGCCGTCAGGGGGCATATCCGGAACGGTGCCGTCCGCAGGCATCTCACCGCGCTTTCCGCCAAATGCGCCGCCCATATCGCCGTCTTCGGGAAGTTCGCCGTCAGGGCGCAT
>CAJUJN010000031.1:5535-31672 GCA_910586775.1 uncultured Acetatifactor sp.
ATCCGGAGCAGTGCCGTCCGCAGGGAACTCACCGCGTTTTCCGCCGTATCCGCCGTCCATGTCACCGTCTTCAGGCAGTTCGCCGTCAGAGGACATACCCGGAGCCTGGCCGTCAGGGCGCATATCCGGAGCAGTGCCGTCCGCAGGGAACTCACCGCGTTTTCCGCCGTATCCGCCGCCCATATCGCCGTCTTCGGGCAGTTGGCCGTCAGGGGGCATACCCGGAGCCTCGCCGTCCGCGGGAAATTCGCCGCGGCCTCCGTCCGGTGCGCCGCCCATGTTACCGCCGCGCATGCCGTCCAGATTTCCCATATTTACACGGTTTCCGTAGGTGGTGATATAATCCGTCAGTGTCAGTTCCGTCAGGTCAGTGCCGCCGGAATAGGTGCCGCCGGAGCAGATGCCGTCAGCGGACTGGCCGTCGTAATCTCCTCCGTAGGAGATGGTATAGGCAGCGCCGCCGGTTAGGTCAGGGGAGGAAAATACCAGGCTTCCTGCGTTGACCGGCAGTTCAAACACAAAACTTTGGCTTTCGTCTGCAAGGCTTACATAAGTTCCGGCAGGGAGGATACTGTCAAATCCCAGGAAAACGGTATACTGACTGGCATCACTGGGAGTCTGGGGCATATTTCCGCCGTCTATGGCCAGTAATGTGCCGCCGGACAGGGTAAATGTGCCGTCATAGTCCAGCGCGCCGTCCCCCTGGCCTGTACTGGACACGATTACGGTGCCTCCGGACATGACGGTATTTCCGTTGGAGTCCAGGCCGTCGCCTCCTGCCTTTACCACCAGATACCCGCCGGAGATTTCAATACGGGAATCCGAATTTCCGCCGAAAGAATTCCCGTGCCCGAAGCCGCCAAAGCCTCCGAAACCGCTGCCGTCCGCGCCGCCTGCTGCGTTGACGCCGTCATCGGAGGATACAATATAAATCGTTCCGCCGGACACCGACACTGCGGTGCCTTCCAGACCCTCGTAGGAGGTCAGGATATTGATCTCTCCGCCGGATACGTCAAGGGCTTCATCGGCATGAAATGCATCGTCGCCGCTGGAGACGGTATAAACGCCGCCGGATACCGTCACGTCTCCGTTGGAGTGAACCGCGTCGTCGGAACAGTCCAGAATGTAGGTTCCGCCGGTGAGCGTCAGGGCGGTTCCTGCTTTGATGCCCTTGGCGCTGATATCGTCGGAAGGAGTCACGCTGCTGCCGCCGCCGGAAGTGATGGTATAGCTGCCTTCAGACATGGTCAGAGAGGTTTCCGCCTGAATGCCGTCCTCCCCGGCAGTGAGATTCAGGGCGGAGGCGGACACGCTGACCCAGCCCAGTGTCTCGTCCGTGTCGTTGGTGGAGCGGATGGCATCGCCTCCGCAGACCACGGTAATGGAGGCGCTGTCTATGGTGTTGGAATCTTTGCCGTTGATGCCGTTGCTAACCGCCTGGACGGAGATGGTGCTGTCGTAAATCTGCAGTGTATCCTTGCTGGTGATGCCGTTGTCACAGTTGGCCGTGACAGTCAGCGTGCCTGCGCCCTGGATTACCAGGTCAGCCTTGCTGTACAGGCAGGCGTTGGGTTCCTCGTCTGCTGCGGAGGAGTATTCGTCGTCAAAGGTATATGCACTGCCGTCTGTCAGCGCATTTTCTGTTCCCTCCGCAAGATGTACGGTAGCCGTACCGGCCTTATAGATATACAGCGGACTGCCGTAGGAGCAGGTAATGTCCGCGCCGTTCAGCGCCACGGCCACATCCTCTTTGGGGGCGTTGACGATGATGCGGCCGTCCGCCAGAGAGCCGCTGACTGCGTAGATGCCGGCGGAAGTAATGGTGATAACGCTGCCGTCTGCTTCCGCGCCTGTTCCTTCTATAAAAATGCCGCTGTCGGACAGCGTGATCATGGTAGCATCCGTTAAATCCAGGTCAGCAGGCTGCCGCAGGGAGGCGGAATTGCTGACGGATGCTGCAGCTGCTACAGGCGCCTGTAGCTGTGCGCTGTCAGTATTCGCCGGCTCATTGCCTTCTGCCCCGCAGGCGGTGAGCAGAAAAATGGCGGTTAGCGCTGCCGAACGTTTCATAATTGTGTTCATATGGAAAACCTCCTTATAGACTGATTTTTATCTGTGGCTTGTTTCTGGTTATACATTTCAAACCTAAAGGGAACCTAAAGGCAGGGAACGGCGCAGGGGAGTTCACAAAATGTTCATGAACTTCTTCCGGTTCTTTAGCTTCGCTTTAGGAAAAGCCCGTATGCTGATACCAGAATATAGACTGCGCACCGGTTGAATTTGCAGTACAACCCGACTGCAGACCGCAAGCCAGGTATTTTCCCGGAGGCATCACTGTAAATCCTGGCGGTCTGCAGTATAACAGATCCTGCGAAGAAATGCCGGGTTCTTGGCGGTAATCGTTTCGGTTGGACAGGAAGGCTGCGCAGCGACTAAAACAGGAGGTTTGGCTATGGCCGGTAAAATACAATTTTGTTTTAAACGGTATGAGAAGAAGTATCTGCTGATGCCGGATCAGCTTACAAAGATGATGGCAGGCATGGAGGAGCATATGTGCGCCGATCAGTTCGGACGCTATACCATATGCAATATCTATTATGACACCGATGATTATCAGCTGATCCGCACATCTCTGGAAAAGCCTGTTTATAAGGAAAAGCTGCGGATGCGCAGCTACGGGGTTCCGGGCAGTGAGGATGAAGTATTTGTGGAACTGAAAAAGAAGTATGAAAGCGTGGTTTACAAGCGCCGCACGGCTATGAAAGCTGCGGAAGCGGTGTCATACCTTCATGACGGGGTCTTGCCGGAGCAGGAGGATCAGATCTGCCGCGAGATTGACTGGTTTATGCACTGTTATCATCCTGTGCCCAAGGTTTATATCGCCTATGACCGGATGGCTTTCGCAGGGGTGGAGGATCCGGAGCTGCGGATTACATTTGATACGAATCTGCGGTGGCGGGACAGGGAGCTTGATTTGTCCGCGGGAGACTACGGCGAGCCGCTCCTTCCCTCCCGTCAGATCCTGATGGAGATCAAGATTCCCGGCACTGCCCCTGTGTGGCTGGCGCACCTGCTCAGCGAGATTGGCGCGTTCCCTGCATCTTTTTCCAAATATGGTACCTGTTACAGGGAGAACATAGCAGGCATGGGCCTGTCCGGAAAATCAGAGAGGGAGGTGGGCATCTGTGCTTGATTCTGTCATTACAGGAACAGAGATTACACTGGTTTCGTTTTTGGTCTGCATGGCAGTGTCCCTGGTTCTGGGGCTGGGGATTGCCCTGCTGTGCATGTATAAGAGCAGCTATACCCAGAGTTTTATCATTACCTTGGCCATGCTTCCCGCGGTAGTGCAGATCATCATTATGCTGGTCAACGGCAATATCGGCACCGGCATCGCCGTGGCGGGTGCCTTCGGACTGGTTCGGTTCCGCTCCGCGCCGGGCACGGCCAAGGAGATCGGAATGATTTTCCTGGCTATGGCTATCGGTCTGGCTACAGGTATGGGGTATGTGACGGTGGCCGCATTGTTCTTTGTGGTGATGGCGGGTTTTGTGCTGGTGCTTTCCCTGCTGCGCTTCGGCTGCGGGGATGAGAATGAGCGGGAACTGAAGATTACCATTCCGGAAAATCTGGACTACGACGGTCTCTTTGATGACCTGTTTGAGCAATATCTGCGCTCTGTCCGGCTGGACAAAGTCCGTACAAGCAATATGGGTACCTTATATGAGATGGAATACCGGGTGGTGCTGAAGGACGGCGGGGTGCCCAGGGAATTCCTGGATGAGCTGCGTTGTAGAAACGGGAATCTGAATATCGTCTGCGGAAGGCTGGCTTCCCGGGAAGCGCTGTAGTATAGCTCGATTTTAATATCCTGCACCAACACATATGTTGTCCTGAACAGGATGGAAAAATTTTGGTTCCGGCTTGTCCGGGTCAGGAATGATCGGAAAACACTTCCTTAATACACGGCAGGTTTCGGAAAACGGTTGCGGTTCTCCGGAACCTGCTTTATAATTGAAGAAAATGGAGGGAATGGCTGTGCGTCTTTTGATTGCTGAGGATGAATTGGATCTGGCAGAGGTGCTGACCGTATTTTTGGAGAAAAATCAATATACTGTGGACGCTGTTCACGATGGCACCGCGGCTCTTGATTATGCTGGGACAGGGGGATATGATGCCATTATTCTGGATATCATGATGCCCGGCATGGACGGCCTGGAGGTGCTGACTCGTCTGCGGGACAAGGGCGTGTTCACCCCTGTCATGCTGCTGACGGCCAGGGGAGAAAAGGACGACAGGGTGGCGGGCTTCAATGCCGGCGCGGATGACTATCTGCCCAAGCCTTTTGCTCCGGACGAACTGCTTGCACGGGTGCGGGCCATGCTGCGGCGGGCAGGGGATTATAAACCTGCCGTGCTTTGTTTCGGCGATCTGAAACTGGACTGCGGGAGCAGTTCTCTGCAGTGCGGAGAGCGGACGGAGCGGCTCAGCGGCCGGGAGTTCCAGGTGATGGAACTGTTCATGCGCTCGCCCCGGGTAATACTGTCTGCGGAACGGATCATGGAGCGGGTATGGGGGTGGGATACGGAGGCGGAGATCAATGTGGTCTGGGTCCATATCTCCAATCTGCGGAAAAAGCTGAGCGCCGTGGGCTCCGCTGTCAGTATCCGGGCCAGCCGCGGCTTGGGATATTCTCTGGAGGACGAAGTATGATCAACAGGCTGCGCCGTCAATTTATTATGATTGCCATGTTTTCTGTCACATTGGTGGTACTTCTGACGGCGGCTGCCATCAATGTGTTCAATTACCTGTCCACGGATAAGTCCATCAGCGAAACCCTGCTGATGATCAGCGAAAATCAGGGCATGATTCCACGTTTTCCCGATGGAAAGCCGGGAAAGCCGCCCGGGGGGCAATTCAACCCGGAGACACCGTATTCTACCCGGTATTTTGTGCTGTATTACGCTGCGGACGGAACGTTGGACATGGCTGATCTGAAGCATATCGCAGCCGTCACGGAGGAGGATGCTGACCGCTATCTGGCTGAGGCTTTGGGCTGCGGGGAGGGCATGGGCTATACGGGGAATTATAAATATTATGTGAGCCGAGTGGGGGAGGAACGGTATATGGCTGTTTTTCTGGACTGCCGGAGGGAGATGAATTCCATTCGGACTTTTGCCCTGATTTCTCTCCTGGTGGCGGTATCCTGCGTGGCGCTGGTCTATGTTCTGATCTGGCTGTTTTCTAAAAAAGCCATCGGGCCTGCCGTGAAAAGCGCGGAAAAGCAGAAGCGGTTTATCACCGATGCCAGCCACGAGCTGAAAACGCCGCTGACGGTCATTGCTACCAGCCTGAAGGTGCTGGAGATGGAAGTGGGGAAGCAAAAATGGATAGATAAGGCGCAGGCGCAGACGGACAACATGACGCAGCTTGTCAGCGATATGGTGACGCTGGCCCGGCTGGACGAGGAAAAACCGGATTTGCGGTTCACCAGGTTTGACGTCAGCGGCGTGGTGGCGGAGACTGCAGAATCGTTTCGGGATTTTGCGGCCGCAAGGGGGCATACTCTGGAGGTGGAGGTTGCGCCCGGTCTTTTCTGCTGCGGGGATGCATATGCTGTTCGGCAGCTGGTGTTTGTTTTGATGGACAATGCGGTGAAATATGCGGACAGCGGCAGCATTATCCGCCTCAGTCTGGAGAAGGAGAAAAAGGGAGTGGTGCTCAGAACCTCAAACGCCTGCGCCGGACTGGATGCCAGGGAACTGGATAAGCTATTTGACCGGTTTTACAGGCCGGACAGGTCCCGCTCCAAGCAGACAGGGGGGTTTGGCATTGGCCTGTCCATTGCACGGAGCATTGCGGAGGCGCACCGCGGCTCTATTCGGGCGGAGTGCCCGGAGGAGGGGAGGATTCAGTTTGTGGCGGCGCTGCATGAGTGAGGGGAAGCGGAGAAAACACTATAATGATAAAATGCGAAAGGGAGGGTACCATGTCAAAAGAATTTGATGAGTTTATAGCTGATAAACCAGAGTTGAATATAGCCACAAAAGAAGAGGTTTCTCTGTTAAAAATCAAGCTTGGAAAGAGTCATAGGAAGGAATCTGACTGGGAGGTAATAAAGGATATTTTTCAGAAGCGGGAATTCATTACTTTTATTCCGACTCAAAAAATGAGAGGAATGAAAACAATTGAAAATTTACCCTGTCAATACGGATGCCTGGTTGTTTTTTCGAACATAGACGATTGTACACAATACATTCATAATAGACAATATGGAATGGGAAATCAAAGATATGTTCAGATTATCAGTATTTCGTCCATGGATGTATGGGAGATAGCAGGCCGAAATAATGTGGATATTCTCATTGATTTAAATGAGAGGATTAATTCCAAGTGCTATATGTATACTCACAAAGAAGGAATGCTGAAAGCTGTTATTCTGGCAGACGGACCAGGGAACAGATTTGCATGATAGAATACGGAGTATGACGGTTCAGTGTCTGCTTATTCTGCAGTTTGTCTGATGGGGCAGACAGCGCATATATGGACCGGCACCAGTGCAATGGGGAAAGGAAGGTAAAGAGATGAATCTATCGGCAAAGGAAAAAATTTCATATGGCATCGGGGCAGTGGGAAAGGATATGGTCTATATGCTGACTGCCAGCTATATTTTATATTATTATGAAGATATCCTTGGGGTCAGCGCGGTATTCACAGGCGTTTTGCTGCTGATAGCCAGGGTGTTCGATGCGGCGAACGATCCGGTGATGGGTGTGCTGGTGGCCAGGACAAAGAGTCGTTTCGGAAAGTTTCGCCCATGGCTTTTCAGCGGGACTATTATCAATGCGCTGGTGCTTTATGCCATGTTTGCGGTTCCGGAAAAGCTGGAAGGAAATCCGCTTCTCATCTATATTTCGGCAGCGTATATTCTGTGGGGTGTGACTTATACCATGATGGATATTCCCTACTGGTCCATGATTCCGGCATTTGCCAGGGACAGTAAGGAGCGGGAGAGTCTGTCTACACTGGGAAGAACCTGCGCTGGAGTGGGGAGCGCGCTGGTGACGGTCATTACCATGCCGGCGGTGTATTTTCTGGGAAACGGAGATGAGAGGATCGGTTTCAAATGGTTTGCTCTGCTGGTGGCGGTTTTCTTCGCTTTTACGGCAGTGCTCATGTGCCTGTGCATCAGGGAAAAATCCACCGTGGATATGCCGGTGAATTCTATCGGAGATATGTTCCGGGCGCTGATTCGGAACGACCAGGCAATGACAGTGGTGATTTCTATTGTACTGATCAACTGCTCCATCTACCTGACCAGCAATCTGGTGATATATTTTTTCAAATATGATTTCGGCGGCGAGGGCTGGCAGAATGCGTACACTTTGTTTAATACCTTTGGCGGAGCGGTGCAGATTCTGTCCATGATGCTGCTGTATCCGATGGTTCGGAAATTTCTGTCCACCGTGCAGGTGTTCCGCGCCAGTCTGGGAATGGCGGTGGCGGGATATGCGGTGCTGCTGGCCCTGGCGTGCACGAATATGTCCAATGTGTTCCTGCTGTTTATTCCCGGATTCTTTATCTTTGGGGCAAACGGCCTGCTGACCATCCTGACTACCGTATTTCTGGCAAACAGCGTGGATTACGGTCAGTGGAAGAATGGGACCAGGGATGAAAGTGTGATATTTTCCATGCAGACCTTTGTAGTGAAGCTGGCGTCGGGTGTGGCGGTTCTGCTGGCATCCATCTGCCTGGCAGTATTTCAGATCAGTGAAAATACGGAGGCTGAGGCGGTGGCAGCGACGCAGTCGGTGATGGGCCTGCGTCTGACCATGACGGTGCTTCCGGTTATAGGGCTGGCGGCAGCGGCAGCTTTCTTTGGGAAGAAATTCAGGCTGACGGATGAGAAGATGGAGGAGATTGGAGAGGAAATGCGGAAGAAGGGCGTTTGAGATAAGCCTGGGAGATAGTCTGCGGGAGTACGTATGGTGAAAGGGAGGAAGGGACAGAGGATAAGAATGGAAATTATTTCAGAGATGGGTTATCGGGACAGGATGGAAAAAGAAGCAGTTCCGTTTCTGAAGGAGCATCGGTATTGCGGTTTCTTTGCGCCTGACGGTCAGGGAGAAATTTATTATGAGAGATACCGGCAGGAAAAGGCGGGAGGGACTGTGGTGATGGTCCACGGATTTTCGGAGTCCGCAGAAAAATACGCTGAAATGATATATTATTTTCTGCAGGCCGGATATCAGGTGTATATCATGGATGTGCGGGGACATGGGCGTTCTGTGAGGAGCCGGGAAGATTTGTCCATGGTGCATATCGACCGATATGAGCGCTATCTGTCGGACCTGGAATATCTGGCAGCAGAGATTGCGGCAAAGGAAAATCCGGCACTTCCGCTGTATTTGTACGGACACTCCATGGGAGGCGGGATTGCGGCAGCATTTCTCGAAAAAAGTCCGGGGACTTTTCGGAAGGCAGTGTTAAGTTCGCCAATGATCAGGCCGCTGACGGGAGGCATTCCGTTTGGTGTTGCATATGGGATTGCGGATATGCAGTGCAGACTGGGAAAAGGCGGGTGTTATGTGGTGGGGCATCACGCATTTGCGGGAGACGAGACGTTTGAAAGCAGTGCGTCAGTTTCAGCGGAGCGGTATGAATATTATGCACGAAAAAGGCAGAGTGAGGAGAAATTTCAGACAAACGGCGCTTCTTATTCATGGCTTCGGGAGGCGGCAAGGATGTCAAAATATATTTTGAAGGAAGTTAACTGCCGTAAGATTACCGCGGAGGTGCTGTTGTTTCAGGCGGAGCGGGAAGAATATGTGGATAAGAAAGCGCAGGAAAAGTTTGTGAGCCGGGTAGAGAGTGCCAGGCTGGTGCCGATGGCAGGGACGAAGCATGAGATTTATATGAGTGACGACGGACATGTGGTGCAGTATTTGGATGAGATTTTGAAGTTTTTCGGTGAGGGCAAAGCTTTGCAGTGATCCGGAGTATAGGGAAAGTATAAAACCCGCAGCAAGGTTTTCCCGCTCTACGCATTTTTTCATAAGTGCGCAAAGTTCTTTATCATCATCAATAATCAAAACTTTATTCATGTTTTTTCTTCCTTTCTGCTTTCAAACGGGCATCCGTTGGTTTCTCTGCGCCCTTTGGTATCAGCCATAGCCGACTGAATTTTGCCACACCCGGTATGCGGTTTTCCTCACACAGCTTTTGTACCCGTCTTTCTGAAATGCCCCTTTTTTTCGCTGCTTCCGGGGCAGAAAACAGGATACAGGAACCGGAACGCAGCCCGGGGAAATTGCGGCCCAACGTCGGGCTGCTTGCGGGCTTCTTAACTGCGTTCAGATACAAAATGCCGCATACAAAGGAACAATCTTTTTATTGTCCTCAAACGCGAAGTTCTTTGGGGAGAGCTTGATGGCATAGGCAGGCTGGTAGGTGTCCATATAGACCTTTAAGCTCTTTGCCTTGGTGTTGTCTGCAGATTTGACCTCAATGGGAATCAGTCCGCCGTCACGCTGGATGACAAAATCAATTTCAGCTCCGCGCTGGGACTCCCAATAGCAAGGGCGGTAGCCGTTAATGGAAAGCTGCACATTGACATAGTTTTCAGCCATACCGCCCTTAAAGTCATTGATTTCCTCAACCATATAGAGAATATCGTTTGCCGCCAGATCTTTCTTGGCGCAAAGCAGTCCTGAGTCCGACACATAAATCTTGAATGCATCAATATCACGGTAGTTTTCCAAAGGCTTTTTGATTTGTTCCACCTTGTAGACCTGCGATACGATGCCGGACAGGCAGAGCCATTCAATGGCATTTTCAAATTCAGAAGCCCGTCCCCCTTTCTTGATCAGCTTATACTGAAAACGGGTATTCTTCTTTGAGAGCTGTACGGTAATGTTGTCGTAGGCAAGCCTGGTCTTCTTGATTTCATTCAGGTTGTTGTACTTGCTCATATCGTTGAGATAGCTTGCAAGAATGGTATCCTGTGTATGACGGACAAGGATATAGTCCTTTGTCTGAGCGAACTGCATTACACACTCCGGCATACCTCCCACCACAAGATACTGACGGTAAAGCCGCATCGCCGCATCATGGAGGGCAGAGGGCATCGGGGCATCGGTTTCAAAGCATTTCCTGATCTGCTCCACAAGAGCCTTTTCGTCCAGAGCCAGCATGAATTCCTCCATATCCATAGGATACAGGGTTTTCATATCCACCTTACCCACAGGGAATGAAAATTTTGCTCTGTTGACAGCCACCCCAAGCAGGCTGCCCGCCACAATGATATGATAATCCGGAGCGTCCTCACAAAAATATTTCAGAGAAGTCAGAGCCCTTTCGCAAAGCTGCACTTCATCAAAGACAATCAGCGTTTTTTCTCTTATGATGGTCTGGCCTGCGATATGAGATAAAATCGGTATCAGATATTCGGGGCTGATATTTTCCTCAAAGGTTTTATTCAGCCCGGGATTGGTTTCAAAATTGAAGTACGCTACATTCTCATAATTGGTGCGCCCGAATTCCAATATGGAATAAGTTTTGCCTACCTGTCTTGCCCCCTGCAGGATAAGCGGCTTGCGGTATTCACTTTCTCTCCACGCTTCCAGGAAGCCGATAATCTTTCTATACATGACCAGTCCTCCCTTCAAGGTACTGGATATAGTATATCAGATTTTCGTGTGAAAAATCAATGAAATTATCTCAATATCTGCATTTTTCAACATGAATGTTTTGCAAATTTCTCAATAATCGATTGTTCGCCAACCGTTCCTCACAGATTCACTTCTCCGGAAGGAAGCCGGAAATATCCAGGCTCATTCCGCTCTCCGGTCAGAGGACAGCACATTCCTCCGGAACCCTACATAAGTTACTGTAAAATAGATCAAGTATACTGCCAGGAACAGCAGAAAGGCAATGCCGAAATACCCTGCCGCCGCCGTATGGGTTCCGGTATAAAAATTGAATTTGGAACCCAGGTATATGGCAATGGTGCCGCTGATTACCGCCGCAAACAGGATGGGACACAGATAGAAGCATGTCAGCTGTTTTCCGATAACCCCTGAGAGCTCCCGGCGGCTCAGGCCGATCTGGTGCAGCACCTGGTAGCGGAAGCGGTATCTGGCGGAGTCGGAGAGCTGCTGAACGGAGAGCACCGTCAGGGCTATGCAGACAAACACCAGGCCCATGTAAACCAAAGCGAAGATGATGGAGGACAGCATAAACTTAACCTCCGGTATCAGATTGTCCCGGACGATATTTTCCACTGCGTAGACTACGATCTGATCTGTGCCGCAGGCCATAAACATGTTTTCCTTATGGCTCAGGAAGTCGGCGGAACTTTCCGGGGAGGAGAGGCCATCCAGCTGCCGGAGAAGGTCTTTCGGCGCCCGTTCTTCCAGATTTGCCGCCATTACGCCATAGTAGGGCGTCATGCGGGAAACCGTGTAATCAGTGACTATAATCAGGTAATCCGCTCCGTTGTGGCCGTCCTGGGAGAGAGGCTCCGTGCGGATGCCGGCGCATTGGAGTGATTCCGAAGCCCCGGACTGGCGAAATTCCGGCCGCGTCCCCTGGAGATTCAATTCATCGGTAAAATCTCCGGTTTCCTCCCAGACCCGCTCCTTGAGGTGCAGCAGATATTGGGAGTCTTCCAACTCTACGGGGAGCAGCCCTGTCATTTCCCGAAGGCGGTTGTAGTCGGAAAGGGCCATGTAGGTGTCGTATTCATAGTAGTCCCAGAGTTCGTCCTTTTCCAGTTTTTCCCGGTTCAGGGTGCCGTCGGGGTTCTGGTATTGGCTGCCGAAGGTTTTCAGATGGGTGTACAGCCAGGCGTTTACCGTATCCGTGCCGTTTTGGTAAATGGGATAAGTATGGTACTCTTTGATCCGGGTTTCCCGGCGCAGCACTTCCAGCTGCTCCTGAAAGTCGTCCCGGGGATCGGGGCTGAAAACCTGTACGTCGAAGGGCCATTTTTTCAGCAGCGTCTGATTCTGAAAATCGTTGAACATCATGGCCACGGCGCAGCCCAGCAGAGCCAGCACGAACAGGGAAGTCAGGGTGCCCAGGGTAAAGCGCAGGGTCTTCACCTTGGAGGCAAACTGCCGCAGCAGGAACAGATTCTGGCCCCGGAAAATGCCGTTTCCTTTTTTGCGGATATAGCAGATGACCCAGGCCGCCGCGCCGGTGTAAAAGAGGTAGATGGTGAGCACCAGGCCCACAAGGAACAGGAGGACGGTGTCGATATCCCAGGCTTTGTAGAAAAACAATACCAGGGCGGATGCGGTCAGGAACAGGAGGGAGAGGGGCAGCAGAAGCCTTTTGGCCTCTTCGTGGGATTCCCGGATCTCTTCGTTTTGCCGCCGGCTGTTAATCAGGGCGTGGATATTCATTTTCCGGAACCTGCGTCTGCATTGCAGCAGGGCCAGCAGGTAGCAGCCGCCATAGCAGGCTGCGGTGGTCAGGAGACAGTTCAGGCTCCATTCCAGACGTACCTGATATTCCATTAGGATCATGCTGTAGAGCACGGCCAGCAGAATTTGCTGCAGCAGCAGTCCCAGGGCCAGACCGCCGGCGAAAGCACCTGTCCCAAGCAGCAGGCTTTCCCGCAGGTACAGGCGGGAGATTTCCTTTTTCTTCATGCCGATAAGCAGATAAATGCCGAATTCCCGGCTTCTTTTGTCCAGAATAAAGCGCACCATATAATTGATAAGCCACGCCATGATGAGCACTACGAAGAAGGAGGCCATGCCGATGAACACATGAAGAATCAGGGACGATTCGGACAGCTGTTTGATCTCTTCGGAGAAAATCAGGGAGTGGAAGGCAAACATAATGGCGGTCACCAGCATCATGGTGAGAAAATAGACCATGTAGTCTCTGGCGGAGCGCAGTACATTCCGAAAGGCAAGTTTATTTAACATTTGCCGGTTCACCTCCTGTCAGGGACAGTACGTCCAGGATCTCATTCAGGAATTCCCGCCGGCCCTTTTCGCCCCGGCGCAGTTCATGGAAGATCCGGCCGTCTTTCAGAAAAAGAATCCGTCCGCAGTAGCTGGCGGAAAAGGCATCGTGGGTCACCATGAAAATGGTGGCCTGCAGCTTCCGGTTCATATCGGTGAAAGTCTCCAGAAGCGTCTGGGCGGAGCGGGAGTCCAGGGCGCCTGTGGGTTCGTCCGCCAGCAGCAGCCTGGGCCGGTTCACCAACGCTCTGGCGCAGGCGCAGCGCTGTTTCTGACCGCCGGATACCTGGTAGGGAAATTTCGCCCGGATATCCTCTATGTCCAGGAGACGGAGCATTTCCTGGCAGCGCTTTAGAATCTCCTGTTTTCCGTGGCCCTGAAGCGTCATGGCCAGCAGGATATTTTCCTCGATGGACAGGGTGTCCAGGAGATTGTATTCCTGAAATACAAAACCAAGATTATTTTTACGAAATTCCGATAATTCGTTTTCCGACAGATCAGTGATATCCACATTTTCATAGAAGATATGGCCTGCGGTGACATTGTCGATGGTGGAGAGCATGTTTAAAAGCGTGGTTTTTCCGGAGCCGGATGCGCCCATGACGCCTACGAATTCGCCCTTTTCCACATAGAAGCTGACCCGGTCCACGGCTTTGGCGGCGCCTGCGCCGTTTCCGTAGTATTTTTCCACATCACATACCCGGATATAGTGTTCCATTTTTCATCACTCCTTGTATTTGTTGATTATTATAATTTGGACCCGTAGGATTACTATATCAGATTTGGGGTGAAGGTGGTATGAAGTTAGTTTGCGGTTTTCTTTCTTTTTTGAAAGATTGTTGCTGGAATTGATAGATTACTTGTCAAATGTTTTCGGGCGCAATTCCGCAGGCGGGATTCTGATTTATCTGGTGAGGTAGCTGCTGATGGGAAATTCCAGCAGAATTTTGGTTCCGATTTCCGGTTTGGCGGGACTCTTTGTTCTGCATTTCGATTCAGTGAAATTCTTAGTATCGCATTCTGATTCGGCGTGAATCTGTATTCCTAATTTCGCACACAATTTCCGGCAGAGATACAGTCCCATGCCGGTGGAGCGGCCCCGTGCGCGTCCGTTGCTTCCGGTGAAGCCTTTGTCGAAGATTCTGGGCAGCTCTTCCGCCGGAATGCCGAGGCCGTTGTCCGCCACTGTCAGGCGGACGCCCTGAGGTGTTATTTCAGTGAAAATACGTATCCGCGGATCGGTATCACGGCGGTATTTTACCGCGTTTAAAACCAGCTGATCCAGGATGAAGGCAATCCATTTTGTATCGGTATAAACCGTGTCTTTACAGTTCACTTCTGCCTGAATATGGCACTGGATAAAGCTGTATTTGTTTTTCTGCAATACTTCTTCCGCCGTTTTCTGGAGGGAAGTTTCTTTTATAATGTAATCTTTGTATACTTCGTCCGAGCGGGCATAGAACAGAGCCATATCCACAAAATTTTCCGTTTTCCGGTTTTCCCGGAGAATGCGGCGGGCCGTTTCGGAACCCGTTTTATTCGGGAAAGCGGTATGAGCGTTTTCGGTCTTTTGGGATGCCTGGGGGGAAGAAAAAGCAGTCATGTTTTTTTGGTTCTCACATAGGAGCGCAATGTTGGCAATGGGCGCTTTGATTTCGTGGACCCAGCTTTCGATATATTCCCGGTATTCCTGCCTGGCGTCTTCTATGGAGCGGATTTTTTCTATGACGGATTTGTTGGATCTGCGTATCATATCCTGGTAGAGATTGTCTTCCAGCCGGAAGGATTGGGGCATCAGTTCTCCCAGCAGGTATTTCTGGTCAGCCTGTTCCAGGATGTCTTTTATATGATGAAAATAGCGGCTTCTGCGGAAGTATTCCGTGAGGAACCATACGGTGAAGATTACAAACCAGGAAAACAGGATGATACAGCAGCAGGAGGCGGGATAATTTGTGGCATGTAAAAAGCCCGCCAGCAGAAGCATACAGGACAGGTGAAGCATCAGCAGCAGTAATTTGTCTCTCAGATAATCGGTAAAATTCATATGAAATACCCCATTCCCCGTTTCGTGCGGATAAAGTCGCCTGCCCCCATCTCTTCCAGTTTGGCCCGGATGCGGGTTATGTGTACGCTTAACGAATTATCGTCAATAAATATAGAATTATCCCATAGATATTCGATAAGCTCCGACCTGGAAACGATATCACCCTTGTGCCGGAACAGGCAGCTTAAGATTTTCAGCTCGTTTTTGGTCAGTTCGGCGCTTTTGTTTCCGTATCGGATACGGCCTCTGGACAGATCCAGTTCCAGGCCGTGGTGCTCCAATTTCGGCGGCTCTGTGTTTCTTCTGCTCCGTTTCAGGACCGCGCTGATATGAGCCAGCAGCAGGGCGGGATGAAAAGGCTTCGTGATATAGTCGTCTCCGCCCTTCAGCAGGGCCGTGATCTCGTCCATGGAATCCGTCCGGCCTGTGACGAAGATAATGGGAACATCCGAGAACTCCCGGATTTCGGCGCAGAGTTGGAAACCGGACTTGCCCGGCAGATTCAAATCCAGCAGGATCAGATCTGGCTTCAGGTCCGAAATCTGCCGGGCAATGGGTTTATCCTGAATTTCTGTAAGCACGGTGACCTGATACAGGGAATTTTCCAGGAAATCCCGGACTTCCCTGCAAAAGGAAGCGTCGTCTTCTATGATTAAAATATGCATGGTTTACCGCCTTTTGCTGTGCGCGGCGCCTGGGGAGGCGGAGGCTTTTTTCCCAGTATATCCCTTTTCGGGGGAATTGGCAACCTGTCTTTGCCTATAGACAAACGTTAGCTGAAAGTGGTAAGATGAACTTACATTTTTTGGAAGCGTAAAAAAGCCGTACACAAAGCAGCAGTTTAACCGGCAGAGTATACACAGAACAGAGGAATTATGCAGGAGGAATTTCATGACGCAGAATATAATAGAAACGACAATGGAAACAGCAGTACAAGAGGCGGAAGCGGTGAAAGAAGTGGAAACAGTGGAAGCGACAGAAACGGTAGTGAATGTAGAAACATCAGAAACAGCGAAAGCAGTAATAGAAGTGGAAAACGCAGTGGCGAAACCCGCAGAAGCAATGGTGGTAACAGAAGAAACAGCAGACAGAGAATCAACAAAGCCTGAAAATTTCCCGATATACCGCAAAGCATATCTGATAGACAGCGAGAACATCAGCGACGAATGGGTAGACATTTTAGACACAATGGAAACGCAGGATGTCATTTTCGTATTTTACACAGGCAAAAGCACCCACATAAACTGCGAGCGCGCGCATAAACTGATGCGGAATGGGATTGGCAGGGTGCAGTGGATTAAATGCTTTGAGGGAAATAATGCCCTGGACTTTCAGCTTGTCACTGAGCTCGGAGCAATGATAGGGCTGGGGAAGGCAGCGGAATATATTATCGTCTCCAAAGATAACGGCTACAACCCTGTAGTCAGGTATTGGAACGGCAGGGGGATTGCAGTATCCAAGAAGGCAACAAGGGCGGATAAGAAACAGGAGGAGCCCGTGGAAGCAATTACCAAAGCAGCCGTACAAAAAGCGTCTCAGGAAAAATCCGAAAAAGTGTCTTTGGAAAGAGCGGAAATGCCGCTCCCGGAAAAGGGAGAAAAAGTGCATTTTGTAGACTCGGCGAAGGCTGCATTCAGCGTGGGGTTCCTGGGTGAAGTGCTGAAATCAGTGGACATCATGGACAGTACCCTGCTGTATGCCGTGCTGACAGCATTTGAAGGACAGGCAGCAGGAGCGGAGGACTATCGACAACTCAGGGATCTGTCCGGGGAAGAAAAAGCGGCGCTGCGAGGATTGCGGCTGCAGGACAAGCATGAGAGGGGTGTGAATTATGTCAGGCTCATTGTGCGCAGGAATAATCGGGCTGCAGACGATGTGGAGAAGCTGTATGAGACAATCCTGAGAAGTTCCAAGAAGAACAAGGATAAATACCGGAAAGCGCTTGTGGAAAAGTTTGGGAAAGAGTCCGGGGAGAACTATTACAGTATGACAAAGAGCCATTACAATTATGTGAAAAAGGTATAGGGGCTGAAAGAAATATTATAGTTGTACTGCACATTACCAACGAGGGGCTTCACTATAAGGACCATATGATACCTAAAAATATGAAGAGCCTTGCGGACAGGCTGAATGGGAAGGTTTGAAGATAATCCGACAGCTGTAAGGAAAGAGCTTTGGAAAAGAAATTTCTTGACAGCGAAAAATTAGTGTGCTATTTTTGAGTTAACATAAAAAGAGAGGTACAGGTCATGTTAATTTTTGCATGTGGAAGAATGCGCTAATAAAAGTACACAATAAAGCGGTATACAGTGAGGAGTATACGTTTTTTTGTTGCACAATTTTTTATGTGTCAGGATACTTTGTGTCCTTCATTCTCCCGCATGGAACGCATGACGATACCTTTTTTTATGTGAGGATCTCCTCATAATAACGAAAGGTGTTTTATTGCTGCGGGTTTTTACCGCAGCTTTTTTGAACCACAGACTTAATAAAAAATAGAAACCTTTTAAAGAAGTGTGAGGATATTTCGATGAAAAAGAATATAAAATCTATTACGGATAATTTTCTTTATCTGTTTCATGAGCTGTATTTATTCAGGAGGAGCAATGTTATACTTCCCTTTCTGGAAAGCGCTTCCTGGATATTTCTGTCGTTGATCACCATTTGGATTCCCAAGATGATTTTAGATCTTATTGAGAACGGGGCGGATTTGAATGAATTGTTTTTGCGGATCGCTGTAACCAGCGCTGTATTATTAATTGTATCCGCGATTCGGGCAATTGTGTGTAACGGCATTGAAAGCTGCTCCCAGGTCTTTCTTTTTACCAGGCTGAAAGCAAAGTGGGAAGAAAAAATGATGGATCTTGATTATGAGCTTTTTACTTCCCGGTCGGGAAAAATCAGCGCGGAAAAGGCGAGAAATGCCATCAGCAGCCCAAATGCTGGCGTTGTCACTTATATGAGGAAGGCGACGGACCTGTTGGAATGTCTGGGAGGTTTTTTGGCTTTCAGCACCATTATCAGTATGCTTCACCCATTGATCCTCATTTTATTATTTCTCATGTTCGGTATAGAATTGCGGTATGGATCCCGTTCGGAAATGCGCAAACACCTGCTGCAGGAGGAAAGGGCGCAGGTAAACCGGAAGCTGAATTATATTGCCTATAATACAAGGGGAATCAGAGAAGGAAAAGACATCCGCATTTATTCCATGGTACCCTGGCTTCGCGGGATTGCGAATCTGGCCGTAACCGACAAAGATAAGGTGGAGGAAAGAGCAGCCCGTTATGATCTGGGAAAGATGCTGCTGAACGGGATCTTTATTTTTCTGCGAAACGGTTGTGCATACGCTTATTTAGTCTGTCAATACTTTTACGGCAGCATGACCATTGGTGATTTTACCCTTTATTTCTCCGCGATCACCAGTCTGGGGACCTTTCTTGGCAAGTTGAGCCAGGGGTATTCGGACTTTATGGAAGCCGATCATTATGTAACGGATTTCCGACAATTCATGAATTTAAACTGCACGTCAAATTGCTTTGGGGTCATGTCATATGACAAAAGGCCTCCGGCCATATTCCCAGTCAGGAAAGAACGGGAAAAGATGACGAATTTGCGTATAAATTCAGATAAAAATACGAATAAACCAGGCGTGGCCATGCTGAAAAAACCGGTTTCTTTTACCTGGGAAAAGGTATCTTTTTCCTATTGGCAGGAGGATGGGGAGGGACGTAAGACAGAAATTCCGGTCTTAAAGAACATAAATCTCACCGTAAAAGCCGGAGAAAAACTGGCGATTGTAGGAGAAAACGGAGCGGGAAAAACCACCTTTGTAAAACTCCTGTGCGGCTTACTCCGCCCACAGGAAGGGCGTATATTCGTGAACGATACAGAGCTGACAGATTTTGAACAGGAGGATTATCGGAGTCTGTTTTCTGCGGTTTTTCAGAAATCCGGCGTTTTACCGGTCAGCATTCGTGACAATATTGCTTTGAACATATGGGAGGAGGATGGGCCGGCGGAACAGGAAGTATTGAAAGCGGTCTGGCGATGCATTCGGCTGGCAAATTTGGAAGAGAAGGTCCGTTCCCTGCCGGAGGGCCTGGACACGCATCTGGTAAAACGAATCGCGGAACACGGAACGGAGCTTTCGGGCGGTGAACTCCAGCGATTGCTCCTGGCAAGAGCCTTGTATAAGGACGCGCCCGTGCTGATACTGGACGAACCGACGGCTGCTTTGGACCCCATTGCGGAAAATGAGATCTACCAGGCCTACCATAAGCTGACAGAAGGAAAAACCTCTGTTTTTATATCGCACCGACTGGCTTCTACCAGATTTTGCGACCGTATTCTGGTTATGGAAAACGGAGAAATCGTGGAAAGCGGAACCCACGATGAGTTAATGGCGCGAAGGGGCAGATATGCCGAAATGTTTGAGGTGCAGAGCAGATACTATAGGGAACAGGAGGTATGTATCGGATGAAAAAGAATGGCAGAACGGTCAAAGAAGATATTCTGATTATAATGAGAGGAATCCGGGAATTTAATAAGATATTGCCCGGGCAGATGTTGTTTCAGGCTATAAAAAGTGTCATTGCGGCGCTTACGCCTTACATAGCGGTTGTAATGTCAGCCATGATATTGAACGAGTTAGTGGGGGCGCAGAACAAAATAAGGTTAATGACCTGTATTTTGATATCCATAGGCGCCACATTGCTGTTTTCCGGTATTGGCTGTTTTCTGGATGCAAAGATTTCAGTTGGCTATAACCGCCTGTTTTCCACCCATGAAATTCGTTTGACAGACAAAGCGTATCGGATTCCGTTCTTTTTACTGGAAAGTGACAGTATGCGCAGATTAAGAGAGCAGGTATCCGGAAGTATTGGCTTAACAGGAGGGGGCATGGCCAGCCTGTACTGGGATGTGGATGTGGTTGTAAAGAACGTATGTTCTGCTTTCGCGGCGTCTTTATTAGGACTTAACTTTATGGGTCAGGTAATCGCCGGCGTAAGGAACGGAAAAATCGGCGGGGGCGTCGGCGCGGCAATCTTGATTCTGATTGGCGTATTGATTGCGGGATGTTCCTGTTTTACCTGTAAAACAGCGTCAAAACGATTTGATGTGAGTTTTGATGTATTTGAGCACGGTGCAAAATACAAAAGGTACGGAGAATTTTATACCTTAAGCTACCTGCCGGATGAAGATATGGCAATGGATATCAGAATTTTCAGGCAGAAGAAATTAATTTTGGAAGAAAGCCAGAAGAAATGTTACCGGCTTCTGGCACAGGGAAAAGTAAAAGAAATGAGAGCCGCAGGCAAGCTGGATGTGTCAAAGGCAGTGTGCGCCGGCCTTTGCGGGATGGCGGTCTATGGGGTGGTGGGTTTTCTGGCCATTCGGGATGTGATTGGAATCGGCAATGTAGTGATGATGGATTCGGCTGTGACCATGCTGATCGCCGCTTTCAGCGAATTGGCTATGATTTTTACAGATCTGAGGAATAATAATGTACATTTGCTGAACTATTTTCGGTATATGGACATGGAAGAGGAAAAGACGGAGACAGAAAAGGAAGAAACAGCGGCGCCCAGTCCCCGGAGTGGCGGTGATCAGCCATGTGAAATCGTTTTTGAAAAGGTGAGTTTCCAATATCCGGGAAGCAGGACAATGGTGCTGCAGGACATCAATCTGAGAGTCTTGCCAGGAGAAAAGCTTGCGATCGTGGGAGAGAACGGGTCCGGCAAGACAACGCTGATCAAGCTGCTTTGCCGCTTGTACAGACCGACTTCGGGTCAGATCTTGTTAAACGGGGTGGATATTTGGAATTACCCTTATGAACAATATATCCGTAAAATTGCAACCGTATTTCAGGATTTTTCCCTGTTTGCCTTTTCCATCGCGGAAAATGTGGCGGCATCAAGGGAATATGACGGGGAAAAGGTATATGAAGCTCTTTGCCGGGCGGGCCTGCAGAAAAAGATCCATAAGCTGTCAAAGGGAATCAGGCAGGCGATTTCTCATGATTACGAGGAAGACGGAATGGATCTGTCCGGTGGGGAAGCGCAGAAAGCTGCGATTGCCAGAGCGATATACAAAGCGGCGCCTGTTGTGATTCTGGATGAACCCACTGCCGCGCTGGATCCTTACGCAGAAAAAGAAATTCATGAACGTTTTTTTGAAAATCTGGCGAATGAAACCATGCTGTCCATCAGCCACAGACTCTCTTCCTGCCGGCTGTGCGACAGAATTATCGTACTGCACGGCGGGCGGTTGGTGCAGCAGGGCAGCCACCGGGAGCTGCTCCGGGAAACGGATGGAAAATACGCTCGATTATGGGAAATGCAGGCACAATATTACTGTTAGAATCCCGTTTCCGGGAGATATGTATATACTCCATTTGGCTGTAATACACTGTGTTATGGTATATGCTTGTATGCTTGAATTTTACCAATTTACCTTTCAGAGCTGCCGTTTTCGAAATGTCATTGACATTTTGTCCTCATGTGGTATAATACAAATACAAGAAATTGCCAGTTTGTCCTCCGGTGTCCTTCGGATCCGGGGGCTTTTTTGCACACGGGCACCCCAGGGAAATATGTCAGCTGGAGCTGACAGGTGCCCGGCGCGGGAGTAGGGGGAAGATAAATCTTCCCCTACTCGATTATCAGGAGGTACCATGGCAGATAAGGCATATATACTGCAGACCGCCAGGATTTGCAGTGATGCCTATGGGAAGATACCTGGCTGGCGGTCTGCAGTCGGGTAGTGCTGCAAATTTAATCGGTGTGCAGTATAAATCATAACGACAGCAAGTGAGCATTGCCGGAGCGCTGAACAGACTGCCGCGAAGGGGCGGCACATAACGATTGGAGAAAGCTGAAAGAGATATGACAGATAAATTCGCAGTAATTGATACCGAGACAAACTGGAATGATCAGGTAATGTCCATTGGCATAGTGGTAGCCGATGAGGAAAACTGGAAAAAGATCGACTCAAAATACTACATAATCGACCCGGAATACAGAGTGGGCGGAATGTTCTCAAGTGAATTGAGGCTGACAGAGAAAGAGGCTCATATTACCGGCAGAAAGCAGGCTTTAAAAGAGATCAGCAAGTGGCTGGAATCTTACCAGGTGAGGAAGCTTTTTGCCTATAACGCATCCTTTGACAAGAATCACCTGCCGGAATATTCAGGATATGAGTGGTATGATATCATGCGTCTTGCGGCGTATCGCCAGTACAACAGCGCGATACCGGACACTGCGGAGTGCTGGAAGACCGGAAGGCTGAAATGGGGATACGGCGTTGAAGATATATTGAAAATGCTGAGCAAAGACAGGCGGTATCTCGAGACACATAATGCAGTTTCGGATGCGGAGGACGAACTGAAAATCATGCAGTTGTTGGGCCATGAAATAGGACAATACGAAATCGCGCGTTTATCGCCGGAGAAAAATTCGGTTAGGAATTGTCGGAAAATAACCGCTGCAACTTATTCAGGCAAAACCCCGGAAATACAATAAAACCCGCTATGAAACTGTAGACCGCCAGGATTTACAGTGATGCCTCCGGGAAAATATCTGGCTGGCGGTCTGTAGTCGGGCTGTACTGCAAATTCAACCGGTGCGCAGTATAAATAAGCGGTCTGTAGATTCCGAGAGGATATTCGGATAGACTCTCAGAATTTCTGGCAGCAAAATCAGGCATTATGCCAGAAAGCTATCCGGAAAAGCGGGGAAATCGGCAAAAGCGGATTCCGGAAAGCCGCATGATAAGCGGTTTGCGTATTCCGGGAGGATATATAGACAGAAACGGAGGAAAAAGTATGTTGGAAACAGGAACAAAGGCACCGGATTTTGAGTTGCCGGATCAGAACGGAAAGATGCACAGATTGTCGGACTATGCAGGGAAAAAGGTGATTCTGTATTTCTACCCAAAGGACAATACACCGGGATGCACCAAACAGGCCTGCGGATTTTCGGAGAGGTATCCGCAGTTTACGGAAAAGGGGGCGGTGGTTCTGGGAGTCAGCAAGGACACTGTGGCATCCCACAAAAAGTTCGAGGAAAAATACGGTCTTGCGTTCACTCTGCTGGCAGACCCGGAGCGGAAGGTTATCGAGGCCTACGATGTCTGGAAGGAAAAAAAGAATTACGGCAAGGTATCCATGGGCGTGGTGCGCACCACCTACCTGATCGACGAGAAGGGCATCATCATCAAGGCCAACGACAAGGTAAAGGCGGCGGATGACCCGGAGAAAATGCTCGGCGAAGTGTGAAGTGCGGAAAAAGTACCGTATTGACAGGGGATGCGATGAAAATAATATTATCACCGGCCAAGAAGATGAAAGTGGATACGGACAGCCTGGAGCCTGTGGGGCTGCCCGAGTTCATCGGCCAGGCGGAGGAGCTTCTTTCCTGGATGAGAGAGCGGTCCAGGGAAGAGCTGAAAGCGCTTTGGAAATGCAATGACAGGATAGCGGAGGAGAATTTTGACCGCATTGAGAATATGGATTTGCGGCGTAATCTGACCCCGGCAGTATTGGCTTATGAGGGGATTGCCTATCAGTATATGGCACCTGCGGTATTCGAGAGAGAGCAGTATGCGTATGTGCAGGAGCATCTGCGGATACTGTCGGCATTCTACGGTGTATTGCGACCAATGGACGGCGTGACGCCTTACCGGCTGGAAATGCAGGCAAAAGCCGCTGCCTGCGGGCACACGAATCTGTATGAACTATGGGGCAGCAGACTGTATGAGGCAGTACGGGACAGCAGCGGGCTGATCATAAACCTTGCCTCAAAAGAATATTCCAAATGCGTCGAGAAATACCTGACGGAGAAGGACAGATTCGTCACCGTAACATTTTGCGAGGAATCGGCCGGCAAATTGGTGACAAAAGGAACGTATGCCAAGATGGCCAGAGGCGACATGGTGAGGTTTCTGGCGGAGGAAAAGATAGAGGAGCCGGGGGAACTGCGGCGGTATGACAGACTTGGATATATGTTCCGCGAGAGCCTGTCTACAGAGACGGAATATGTCTTTGAAAGGAGAAAGACAGGTACATAGTTGCATCAGGGTAACGGTTCAGTACTTTGTCTGAGTTGTTACGTATCAGGCGTTTCTGGTGACTGAAATGATATCGTGGGGACATAAGGGAAGCGCAGCTAACCGGACATATGGAATTTATGCCAGGGACCTTCAGGTGGAGTCATGCCAAGAGCCTTCAGGCAGAATTCTGGCAGGAGCCTTTAGGCAGGAAATATAAGTGTCAGGCGGAGGGAGACGGTAAAATGGCGGATTTATACGACAGAGCGGATATTTATGATCTGTTTGACAATGAAGAAAGATTTCAGGCTTATAAAAAACATTGGGAGAGAGTACTGTCGGGCCGGGATATCAGGTCGGTTCTGGATGTAAGCATCGGCTCCGGAAATGTGACGCTGCCTTTGGCGGAGCTGGGGGTAGAACTATGTGGGTCGGATCTAAGCGGCAGCATGTTGGAGAACTGTTCAAAAAAGGCCCGAAAAAGGGGGTTTTCCATAGAGTTGAAATGCAGCGATTTTCGGGATTTAAGCTGTTGGGAGAGGAGAAGATTTGACTGTGTGGCTAGCACGGGCAATTCACTTCCCCATGTTGAGAATGAGGAATTGCTGACTGCTCTGGAGCAGATGGATGCTTTGGTGCAGGAGGGCGGGTATCTGTATTTTGACATTAGAAACTGGGATAGAATCCTGCAGGAAAGAAATCGGTTTTTCGTTTATAACCCTATGTTTGACGGGGATACCCGTATCAATCTGGTGCAGGTGTGGGATTACCACGACGACAGGGCCATGACATTCCATCTCCTCTATACCTTTGAAAGAGAGAACCGGATTTTTCGGAAAGAGACCTTTGAGGAGGAGTATTACCCTGTAAAAAGGGAGATGCTGCTGTCAAAGCTCAGAGAGTTGGGGTATGGGGAGATAGAGATTCTGTGCTTTCCCGCCTTTTTTGAGGATGTGGACACGGATAGGGTGGAATGGTACTGTGTCGTGGCGAGGAAGGGCAGGTAAGGCGCGACAGGTTCAAACGGTGTGCCGGCACTAAGCCTGCAATTTGTGAAATAGAATTTTCAGACGCGGAACGGGAGGAATAGGGGCCTGGTATGATAAAAATAGCAGTCTGCGATGATGACGAAAGGACTCTGGGGGACACCCTGGAGCTGCTGAAACAGTATAAAAAGCTTCCGCTTTCCGCAGATGCCTATACCAGCGGGGAGGCCCTGTTGGCAGCCGGGAAGAAATACGACATTCTGCTGCTGGACATTGATATGGAAGGGATGGACGGCATCCAGACGGCCCGGCGCATTCGGGAGGCAGACAAGGAAGTAAAGCTGATTTACGTTACCAATTACAGCGACTATACCATTTTCGCCTTTGGAGTGCACGCCTTTGCCTACCTGCTGAAGCCCCTGAGGGCGGAGGAGCTCTTTGCCCAGCTGGACGAGGCCTTTGCTTATGGACTGGCAGGGCCGGAGCCGGAACTGGAGTTTCTGGCGAAAGAGGGAATCGTGCATATTGTGCCCTCCCGGATTCTGTGTTTCGAGTACCTGAGCCGCCAGGTACTGATGTACACCGAGGATCAGGTATGGCATCTGAAGCGGCAGATTACCGAACTGGCCCAGGAGATGGAACCCTATGGGTTTGCCATGCCCCACAAAAGCTTTGTAGTAAATCTGTATGCGGTACAGCGAATTCATGGATATGAGATTACGCTTACGGACGGCAGGGTGATTCCTCTGTCCCAGAAGAAATCCGCGCTGTTCCGCAGGGCATTGAACGAATATTTGGCGCAGGAAAGGGGGCGGACGGCATGGAATTCCTGATTTATCTGGTGCTACCCTGTGTAGGAAGTGTGTTCCTTCTCGGGAGTATGTTCTACGCAGCATACCGGATGTCAGGACCGGAGAGTATGCCCCGAAATGAAGGCATGCCAGTTCGAAAGGACATGCTTCGGAAAGAAGGCATGTCAGTTCGAAAGGATATGCCTCGGAAAGAAGGTATGTCAGTTCGAAAGGATATGCTTCGGAAAGAAGGCATGTCAGTTCGAAAGGATATGCCTCGGAAAGAAGGTA
>CAJUJN010000031.1:31772-47952 GCA_910586775.1 uncultured Acetatifactor sp.
TGTCAGTTCAAAAGGATATGCTTCGGAAAGAGGGCATGTCAGTTCGAAAGGGGATGCCACGGGAGAAAGATATGCAAGTTAGGAAGGACGTGTCTTGGGAGAATAGCATGCCAGGTTGGAAAGACATGCCCCGGCACAGAAGCCTGCTTTGGCTAAAGAGCGCATCCGGGCAGAAAGACATGCTCCGCAGGAAAGGCATATCCGGACGGGCTTTGTGGATTATAACGGCATATACCCTGGTGTGCGTGGCCTTCTCTATGTTGGGGAATACCTGGGTGAACCTTGCCTTTCTGTTCCTGTTTCCTCTGGCGGCATGGCGGGCCTTTGAGACTCCAAAGGCATACTGCCTGTATTATTTTATCCTCTTTGCGGCTGTGTGGCTTACGGATGTGGCAGTCGTCCTGGGACTGCAGATTGCCATGGCAGAGGGACTTCTGTATTTGAATTCGCCGGAGCTGCAGTATATCCTGATAGTGGCAGTGACCCGGATGGCGGAGTTTATGGTTATACTGCTGGTGGCTTTGGCGGCGGGCTGTAAGGCCGGGCGGCATATCACGGTGCGGCAGGTGGCGATTTCCGTGCTGTTTCCTCTGTATTCAATCTTCAATGTGTACTGCCTGCTGTATCTGATGCAGATTTATCCCAGCCGGGAGATGGTGCTGTTGTTCGGCGTGAATTTGGTGCTGCTGATAGGTTTGAATCTTTATTTTTGTGTGCTGGTGGACGTGATGAGCGAGAACTACAGGTTGGAAAACGAGCGCAATCTCTATCAGGTCCAGGCCAGGATGCAGCATCAGTATTATGAGAGGGAAGAGGAGAAATATGAAGCCTCCCGGAAGATGATTCATGACATCCGCAATCATATTCAGGTCATGGAGGCACTGTACGCAAGAGGGACCTGCCCGGGTCGGTGTCCGGAGGGTTGCCCGGAAGAGACCCGGAGGAATGGCAGGGAGGATACCTGGGGAGATGTCCTGGGGAAGGCCGGGGCCGGGAGAGATATTCAGAGGGCGGAAAAGTATGCCGGAGATATCCATAGGATGTTGAACAGCCTTCAGCAGAAATACTATACCTCTGAAAAGCTGCTGAATATTATTCTGAACGATAAAGCGGGAACCATGCAGCGCCTGGGCGTGCGAGAGGATATGAAAGTGGGAGAGCTGTCGCTGGATTTCATGAAGGAGACAGACGTGACGGCGCTGTTCGCCAATCTGTTGGACAATGCGGTAGCGGCTGCGGCAAACAGCAGGGAAGGCTATGTGCGGCTGCGTATAAACCGGGTACGGCAGTTTCTCTCCGTCACGGTGGAGAACAGCTGCGATACGGAGCCGGTAAAGGCCGCCGGTACCTTTCGCTCCCGCCAGGCTGGCCATGAGGGTTTGGGCCTGAAAATCATACGGCAGACCGTGGAGCAATACGGAGGGGACATGCAGATGGGTTGGAAGGAGGGTGTGTTCACTGTCAGGGTAATGTTGGCGGCAGAGATGGCAGAATGAATTCGGATTTGTGTCTGAGGTTTTTATTTGTCGCAGGTTCAAGTTCCGTTGCATGCAGTCTATGGCGCGAAATCGAACTACAGTGGTTCGGGTTTCGCGCCATTTTGCGCATTTGACGGCGTGAAGCAGAACCCGGTGATTCGGCTTTCGTGCCGTTTTTGCCGCTTTGCTAGGATTTATTTATAGGAGTATTCTAACGGAAAAAAGAGGATTCTGTCTTTTAAGAGCAATATGCGGTACCTTAGGTAAAGCATATTGCTTTTTTACTGTCAGGATTCTAAAATAAGGGATGAAAAGCGGGAGACGGAGAAAGGAGACGGCAGGGGCAGGTTTCATTTTCCGTCCAAACAGGGTAGAAGGGGAATGGTCTGGTCGGCTGCCTGGTACTATTTTCCGGATAAGTTCCGTTTCATATTTATGCTGAATTAACTTGAATGAAAAAAGGGGGTGGCAAAATGTTATTGGCAAGCCTGGTTATCGGAATCTTGATATGTTATGTGCTTCCAATCGCAGGACTGATTATTTTGACGCGGAAGAGAAAGGGAGCAGGGAAGGCATTTGTGTGGGGAGCGTTGGCGTTCGTAGTGAGCCAGCTGTTGATTCGGTTGCCTGTTCTGCAGTTAGTTTTGCCAAACCTCCAGTGGTTTGCGGTGATGCAGCTGTATCCCTGGAGGTATGGGCTGTTTCTGGGGCTGACGGCGGGGCTTGCGGAAGAGACAGCACGCTGGATTGCTGCCAGATGCTTCCTGCAAGGGAAGGATACTCTGGAACATGGCCTGGCCTTTGGATTGGGTCATGGCGGAATTGAGGCCATGCTGCTGATCGGGCCGAACATGATTGCCGGGGCAGTGTTGGTGCTGACCGGGCAGACGGCCCTGTTCCCGGCGGACGGGGGCAGTGTGCTGGTGGCAGGGGTGGAGCGGATCTTTGCCATGGCATTCCACATCGGCGCAGCGCTGCTTGTCCTGTATGGGGTGCGGGCAGGCAGGGGGTTCAGGTACTGGGTTCTGGCAGTGGCGCTGCACACTGTGCTGGACGCGGCAGTGGTGATTCTGCCCGGAATATTCGGAGTGGGAGTAGTGGGGCTGGAACTGTATGCCGCAGTGCTGGGCGGGCTGACGTTGGCGCTTGGGATATGGTTTTATCAAAGAGGATGAACTGCAGGGCTGTAGTGTTTTACCAGGGTAAAAGACGCCATGGCTGCAGTATACTTACCGGGGCGTAAGATGCTGTGGTTGTAGTGTACTTACTGGGATGGAAGGTGCTGTAACTATAGTGCGCTTATTGAAGATAAGGTTGCGGTTACAGGAGACTGGTCAGGGTGAAAATGCTCGAAATGAACAGTAGGAATTCTGGCAAAGAAATGATATCCGGCGAGAAAGATAAAAATGGAAACAAACAGGAGGACAAGAAATGAAGACAAAATGGGAAACAAAAAAGAAAGAGAACCTGGAACGGCTCATAAGGAAATGCATTTCCATGGCTCTGGTCATGGGAGCAGCATTTTTGCTGACCGGCTGCGGAGGCACGAAGCTTTCTGCGGATTTCGATGAGGAGAAGGTGAAGACTGCGGCTCAGGAAGCCATTGGCTATTTGGTTGCCGGAGAGTACGAAGAATGCGTCGGACTGATGAGCGAGGAGATGCAGGCCGCTGTACCGGCAGAAGCCCTGGCTTCCAATATGGAGACATTGGCCGGGCAAAAGGGGGTCTTTCAGGAGTATAAGAGCAGCTCTGTGGTGGGCCAGAAGGATAAAGACGGCACGGACTATGCGGTGGCTGTGATCGTAGCCGCTTTTGAAAAGGGGAATGTGGCCTTTACCCTGAGTTATGACACAGACATGCAGATCATTGGATTCTGGATGAAATAAACCATTCCGGGCAAATGTATGGCAATGCATTGTCCGCGTGAACCAGGCATCCTGTAAAGTGTGGCTGTAACAGTTCAGACAACTCTTCCCGCGAAGTCAAAATTGCATTGCGTTCACGGACACATTGCAATTTTGACTTCGTGGGCAACAAAACGCATGTCTTTCGCCTTTTGTGTGCATCTGCGTAACAGTTCGGTGCCCTGTCTGAACTGTTACACGTGGCGCATGCGGCAATGTACCGGAAGAGTACAAGCTGACAACTTGTCGTGCAGGCAATTCAGATAAGATTACACGACAGCTTCTGTAATTACTTTCCCATCAATGAAAATATCCTGTACACCAATCTTCTTGTTCCGGTTGAAATTAAAGCTGAGCAGGTACCCTCTGTCGGCATGATAGTCATCAAGATAGCCCAACAATTGCTGTTCCCCGCGTTTATTGTATTCTTCTCCGTGCCAGATTTTCATTTCGATGATATACTGTTCCCCGCAATAATCAACGATGATATCCGTTCTTCGCAAATCCCTTGTTCTGGCCTCGATATAGTAATTTCCGATTCCGTTGATGACAGGTTTGAGATAGAGCAGGAAATACTGCCGCCCCTCTTCTTCCAGGAATTTTTCGTCACGACTGCCATAGATTTCTGTAAAATGAACCACAAATTTCTCCAGAATTCTTCGCATATTCAGATGTCCGTCCACGATGAACTGGTTCTTTTCCCGCAGGGATGCCTTGCCGATGTCTGTTCCCCGTATCTCATCTTCGGACAGATAATAGTTGTAAAGACGAATTTCGAAAATACGGTTCGATATCGCGACGATTCCGTTCAGGTTCTTGATGAAGCCGAACATGGCGGCCATATCTATGATGCTTTCGTCGGCGCTGTAGGAAAAGGTTTTGCCGGTAAAGAGAATTGTTTTCAGCATTGTTCCCAGTCTGGGGGCGGCATGGAGCTTCCCGATCAAAGACTCGAAAAGGGTGTTTTTTTCGGATAAAAGAATGCGCACAGCTTCCAGAAACCCCGTTTTTGTCCAGGCGGCTTTTCTGGCGTTATACTCATGAACGCATGTATTTTCTGTATTGTGTTCTCTATTGCAGGGATACTCACTTGTTATAGATTTTACCTGACTATTATTTGCGGCAGCGGGTATAGATACCTGTCGTATGCTGACATCCTCATCCATCAACTGGCATAATCTTGAAACCAGGAAGGGATAGCCGGAGGTATAATCAGAAAGCAGGCCGGCTATTTCGTCGATATTCATTCCAAGCTGATAATCATTTTCGTATTCCTGGATCATTCCGGCAATATCGTCTTTGGAGAAGCTCATATCAACATTAAAATCAGCCGCGATATTCCAGGGGCTGTTATATTTATGCTCTTCTTCCGGGCGAAGCTTTTGTTTCAGGTTCCGGATATCATACACCCCGGCCAGAATGACAGACCAAAATGCAGGCTGTTGGAACCGCCGGATATATTGTGCCCGAAGCTGTGCCAGAAAATCCAGGAATACCTGATTGTTGGCGGCGCTGTCTGCTTCGTCTATGATCAGGACAAGGGGCTTGTCAGAAGCGGCGCATATCATGGCCAGTTTTTGGAAAAGCGGTCTCAAGGTGAACTTGGGGCTGTCAATGTTCTGGGTAATGTCTTTTATTGCGCTGTGAAGCTCCTCAGTCATTGCCGGTCTTCCAATCTGAAACGAATCCAGAAAAGAACCTGCGAAGGCGGAGGAGAAGATAGCTTCTGTGCTGAAATCCGCACTTCCAAAGGTCTGGAAGTCCAGGGACACAATATGGTATCTTTTCTGCAGATAACGGCTCAATGCCATAAGAGTTGTCGTTTTTCCGTATTGGCGTGCCCGATTGATTGCGAAGTATTTCCCGCCATCCACCAGCCGGGATATCTCCTGCAGCCGCTGGTCTATGTTTACCATGTAATGTATTTCCGGAACGCAGACGGCTGTGGTGTTAAAGGTTCTTGGCATAGACATTTCCTTCTTTCTGCAGAATATTTTTAATATCTATGATTCTATCATCAGGCATCTTAAATGGCAAGTAATTCCGGAATTGTGTTCTTTATGAATGTGAATTTTTGCGGTATGCCGGAGAAATGATTGTCTCAAAAGCACTCTAAATGTTACATTCGGCAATCCCAAAGACCTGTTCAATTCCAAAGCCAGGCATTATAATAGATTTAACACCGACGGAATGAGCCGGCCTGTTTGACGGCACTATGGAAGCATTCTTTGGGTAAGCACGAGGAGGTACAGACATGACGACAGGTGAAAAACTGGCAGCGCTTCGGAAACGGAAAGGCATCACCCAGGAACAGTTGTCGGGAATGCGGCTGTTTTTTCCTGGCTACTTCCGTGGGAGGCAGGCCAAGGCTAAGGCCCATGGGAATAATTTATTCTAATGACAAGGCCCTGTTTCTGGTAACGGATAAACGGAAAACCGTCTATTCGGATCTGATGGAGAATACGTTGGTGGAACTGGCGAGCTATAATCTGCATACCAGGCAATGGATCCGCTGGATGACCGAACAGTTTTGTAATATTTTTGTTGCATTTTATAAAATAATTGCATATAATAAAGACAGATAGGAAATTATCTATGGAGAATCCCTGCCAGATAGTGGGGGTTAAACTCGGGAGAGTTCCTGCCAGATAGTGGAAGATTTTAAACTCGGGAGAGTCCCTGCCAGATAGTGGGAGATTTTAAACTCATGGGGAGCAGTAATGCTCCCTTATTTTTTTTTAGAGAGGGATAGAATGGAAGAATTTAAACTATATAGTGTGTCGGATGAATATATAGAGTATTTACGGAAAGTGTTTCCAAACGTATATTCAAATAAGGAAACAACGAGAGTCCATACTCGAAAGTATATCGGTACGGTGGTATGTTTGGAAAACTATTATTATTATATACCAATGTCTTCGCCAAAAGAATCGGATTATCAGATTGCGGGTGAGAAAAAGGTGATTAAAAAGAGTATTGTTCCGATCATTCGAATTGTAGTAAAAAATACAAAGGGAGAAAAAGAGTTAAAAGGAACTATACGAATTAGTCACATGATTCCTGTCCCACAATCAGAACTGCAGCTTTACGATATTGAAAATGAACCAGATTGTACATATAAAGATTTGGTACAGAATGAAATTATTTTTATTCGTAAAAATCAGGAAAAAATTCTTGCTAATGCAAAATTATTATACAAACAAAAAGCGGAAAATGATTCATCGGCAGGGTATGTAAGAGCGGCATTAGAATATAAGGCATTAGAAGAACTTTGTAGAAATTTTGCAGATGAAAAGAAGCGAGTGGAATTTCCAGAGAATATGTGAGAAGTGACAGGTCACTAACAAATGCCTTGAAGAGGCTATAACACAAACGTTAGTTCCTGTTAAAAAGCGGTTCTACATTACATACATGTTCTAATCCATTTATTTAAACAGCTTTGCAATGTAGAACCGCTTAAACACAAGAATTTAGGAAAAGCTTTAAGTCATCAGGGATTTTTATCGCAGATAACCCCTCCGCACCGCCTCCGCCAGCAGTTTTGGCTGGATGGCCGGATAGGTCCAGTTTGATACCGGGCCGTCGGAAAGGATGATTTTCTCGATTTCACTGTGCAGTTCTTTTTCGAAGGAGAAGATATCCGCCGCAAACAGCATGCCGAAACTTTCGTCCTCATCCGTCAGGTTTACGGAGGTTTTTCCCTTTACGGAGTAGACGCATACCGGCGTTATCGAAAAGTCAATGGCTCCCGTTTCTTCCCGCAGTTCCCGCCGGGCGGTTTCCAGGATAGTTTCCCTTGTTTCCCTGTGTCCGCCCGGCACTTCATAAGTATCCCTTTCCCGGTGCTTACAGAAAACCCATCTGCCCTCTGTCCTGGCGATGATTACCGCAAAGGCGAGAAGATGGTCTTTTATTTCCGACGGCTCATAAAAATTCACTTCTATCATTTTCTGGTTCCTCCTCAGCTGGCAAATTTTTCTTTTGGCTTGTCCGGGTCGGTATACTGTATTTAGGAATTGCCGGAAAATAACTGCTGCAATTGCCTCAGGCAAAAGCCCGGAAATATAATAAAAATTGCCATAAACTTGCAGCAGTTATTTGTAGACACTTCCTTACGGCCTTTCCAGATTATATCTGTCCGGGGGGCCGGGCTATATCCTGTCATCCTTATAGAGTACATCCGCAAGTGGAATCTTGTATTTCTGCTTATATTGGTACATTTTCGTGTCGGTTTCACTGATGTACTCCGTTATGGGAGTGACGGAACCGGCCGGGATAAGAGTGGTGGCAAAGCTGAAGCATTTGGGATATCCGCTGCACTTGTCAGCCAGCATCGCCTGGCGCAGCTTTTCCAGCTTTTCATCCTGCTGTTCCGGAGTGAGACCGGTCTGGAGCAGGAAAAATTCGTCGCCGCCCACCCTGCATGCCTCGCCGCCCAGTGTCTGCAGGGCATTGGCTACCTCGAGAAGATAGCTGTCGCCCTGTTCGTGGCCAAAAGTATCGTTACAGTATTTCAGATAGTCCACGTCGATAAACGACAGCAGAAAAGCAGTTCCCTCGTGCTGCCACTGCTCCATTTTTTCGGTGGCATAACGCCGGTTGTTCAGGTTGGTCAGGGGGTCCACATAGGCATAGCGGTAAATCATGTTCTGCCGTCTCTGCCGCTCGGTTTCATCAAGCACGATATGGACGATTGCCTGTTTCCTGGCATCCTGGGAATTCTCCGCATCGGAATGAAGCCATGGAATGAGAAATGATTCCACCTGGTAGAAGATATCCGTACCGTCGGAATCTTTCAGCACCATATTCCAAGTATGGGAATCTGTACTGCGGGTGGGGCGGCCCGGGCCTTCTGCGGGCGGCCCCTGCTGTCGTCCGGAAAGTTCCGGTGCCGATTCCCGATTCTCCTGGCTCTGGTCTGATTGTTGTAGAAAGGTTTCCAGAGCCTGGGTTTCATCGTGCAGGTCTGCATGCTGCTCGGAAAGTTCCGGAGCCTGGTCTTCCTGGTTCTGGCCTGATTGCTGTTGAAGGGCTTCCGGAGCCTGGTCTTTCCGCTTCTGGTCTGATTGCCGTTCGGAAGGTACCTGTTCCTTGCCATCCGTGCTCTGGTCAATCTCACGTTGGATCTCAGGCTGTTTGTCGAGCAGTTTCCGGGCCAGTTGGGCGGCAGTCAGGGCATGGGCTTTCTGGAACCAGCGGGCAGGCTGGTTGGTGTGCACTTCCCGGCCTGTCTCTGCGGAATAGACGAAAATCATATTGTGCGTATAATCGGTCAGCGCATTTACCAGGTTCAGGTTAATACGGAGCTGTTGGTTGCTCTGTTCCAGTGCCCAGCTGATTTCGTCCATGGCCTGGATATTATCCATCAAGACCTGGTTCTCCATCTCCAAAGCTTCGGCTTTCTGCTGCAGCTGGTTTGTCAGGTCCTGAACCGTGCTCGCCAGAAGCGATATTTTCTCTCCCAACTCCCGGAATTCAGGTGATAAATCTTCCGCCTGGAGGGACGCTGCTTCGGGCTGTTCGAGAATATTCTGTAAATAGTCTGTTAAAAGCTTCAGAGAATGTTCCATTTCATCCCTCCCTGTAAATTAATTTTATCGGTTTACTTATCGGCTTTTTGCCCGGTTTTTTCTGTATCTGTCTTATGGGAAGCAAAAGCAGGTTAAATCTCATATTAAGTTTTAGCCGCTCCTTACTCATTCATGCTATATAATTATAGTAAACGACATTATTTCTTGTACTTGACTGCTTTAAGGTGTGAGATACATCATATTTACAGGCCGCATAAGCACAAAAAGAATTGTCGTTTATTATATCTGCTGAATTATAACGGGAACATAAAGGCGAATTAGAACTTATCGTAAGCGAAAGGATTGCTTTCGAATAAACACATTATAACATGCATTCCTGATTTGGGGAATGCTCTTTTTTCTAACAACTGAAAAAGAACAATTTCCGCAACCATTATAAAGCGCCGAAGCCTCCTCAACTGTGGCTTGAATTCCTGAGAAAAGGCGTATCTTATAAGTTTCAAGGAGAAATTGATAGCTTTTTCGGGCAGATGATGATTTAATATTGTTACAGGCCTGAAACAAATGCAACCTGACAGCGGCGCTTCCGGAAGCAGAGATAATTGCCGCAGAAAGACAGGGAAGCATTTCGTACGATTTAAGGATTGGATTCGTGACCGCAAAGGCGGAGAGAGGTTAGAAATGGAACAAAACAGATTTCAATTTAATATGGATCAGATTGGCAGGAAGATTTCAGAGCTTCGCAGGGAGCAGAGTATGACACAGATGGAACTGGCAGACAAACTGGGAATCAGTTTTCAGGCTGTCTCGAACTGGGAGCGGGGCAATACAATGCCGGATATCAGCAAGCTGCCGGAACTGGCGGAGATTTTTCATGTGACCACAGACGAACTGCTGGGGGAGGCTTCCGGGCTGGTGCGCAGCGCCGCAAAAGGGGAGATGGAGCAGTATATGGCAGAGAATCCGGTTACGGTGGAAGAATTCACCCAGGCGGCTCCGCTGCTTACTCCTGACCAGGCAGAAGCAGGATTTGAAAAGCTGACAGAGCAGACGCCCCACCTTAGTTTAAGTGATCTGGAAGACATCCTGCCCCATATCGGCAGGGGTGTGGTGGATGAGCTGGCGCTGAAGTATGCGGATTCGCCGGACTGGAAGGATCTGGATGAGATTGCGCCTTTTGTCAGCGGTCATGTACTGGAACAGATTGCGGAGAAACTGGTGGCACAGGGAAAAAATATTGAGGACATTGTACCTTTCCTGAGCGCTGAGTGCGTCACGCGGATGGCGCTTATGTATATGGAAGCTTCGGAATGGGGAAAACTGGAGGATATTGCGCCTTTTTTGAACAGACAGGTGCTGGAACAGATTGCTGACAGGCTGGCGGAGACAGGAGAATACAGCCGCCTGGAGGATTTTTTCCCTTTTCTTGCCGACGAGACAAGAGCCAGGATGGCTCAGAGAGCTTATGAGGAAAAGGGGATCAACGGAGTGGAAGATTTTATGCCTTTTTTATCAGGGGAGATGAGGCAGAGCATCGCTCAGAAGGAGTTTGATAAGAACGGCCTGCGCGGTCTGGAGGATATCGCACCTTTCCTGGACAGAGGGTATCTGAACGGACTGGCGAAGGAGGCGATTGAAAAGGATGGAATCAAGGCCATCAGTCCTATCGCCCCCTTTCTGGACAGAGAAATGCTTACCCGGTTTGTCAGGGAGAAATATTTATAGATTGCGGCATTTTACAGTGGCCATATTATGAAATTGGGGCCAAAACTACCGACAAGCAGAAATTGTGTTTGACCCCGGCATCATATTATTCTGTCAGTACGGTCTTCTTCAGGCTGCTGTATGCCATTAAAATGTATACAAAATATATCAGAAAAAACAGTCCCAAAGCAGTCCCCAAAATGCCGATCAGCTGTCCCGGTCCGTTTATGGTGCCCGGCTCAAAGGTGTGCCCCATAGCCCAGAGGAAAGGGATGCTGATCAACAGAGGAGGCAGGGCAGGGAGGCAATAGTAAATTGCAAGCTGTTTTCGCAGCGCCTGCGCCATTTCCAGCCTGTCCATGCCCAGTTTCCCTAACAGGGTGAACTGCTGTCGGTACCGGATGCTTTCGCTGAGCTGCTGCACTGTCAGTATGGTGGCGGCAGCCATGGTGAGAATCAGCGCCAGGTAGTACAGCGGAAAAATCGTGCATGCCGACACGGCGGCGTATTCTCTGGTCAGGGAAGTTTTGGTCATCAGAGTGCAGTAGCCGGTGGTGAAATGTGTCAGCCCGGCGCTCCCGCCCATCTGGTTTTCATGGATTTCCTGCAGCCTGTCGTCCTGGGCCTGTGTCAGCGGAACGTTGGTCATGGCGCCGTAAATTTTATGGCTGACAGGACGGGAAGCCAGATGTTCATCCGGTACCACCAGGATAAAAGCGCGCCCGTTTCCGTCCCACAGCTTCTGGGAGAAGTGTTCCGTGTACACGCTTCCGGGAGAAAGCCGGTTTCCGCTTACAGAGATGTCCTGATTGTAATTTTCCATCAGATTGCCCAGGTAAGCCATACAATGGATGATATAATGTCCGGGCTCCAACGGGGCGTCACTGTACCCCAGCATTTGTCGCAGAGCGGCGTAATCGCTGTAGGCCATCAGGGGATCATAGCTGTAATAAGAGTAATATTCTGAGTTCTGATCAATATAATCCGTTACCTGACGATTTTCGCCCTGATAGATATTATACTGCATGGATGCCCGGAGAGGAATTTCGCTCCCAATGTATTCCAGGTAGGGCATGAATTCCGGCGCGGCGGATTCGATACAGGTTTCCGGATTTTCGATTCTGCGCAGGAAAGTGTCCGCTGCAGGAAGGCTGGTACTCCCTGGGGAAGCACTGGTATCGTCAGCGGAGGTTCCGGCGCTGGTTTGAAAGCTGTCTGCAGCAGCCGTGGAATGAGCAGCATCGTCTTCGGAAGCATTGCCATCAAGATCGGAAGCTTCCGTACCGATGAAGATATCAAAGCAGGTGCTGCCCTCCACCCGGCTTTGGAACAGGGTGCCGAACAGCATGCCGGTGCCCTCGCTGATTATCGTCACGGTAAAGAGCAGAGATACCGTGGCCATGGTCAGCCCCATGGTAGTCAGCTTGGCGGAGAGCCCCCGGAAAATCAGCAGAGCATGGGAGGCATATTTTTTCCCGGGCCGTTTCTCAAACCAGGCTGGTACGCCGGAGGAAAAACTAAGGAAAAATCCGTACAGGAAGAAAACGGCGCATATCGTACCCAGGAGAATCAGAGGCATATTCCCTGTCAGCAGCAGAGGCGTGCCCGTGATGCCGGACAGAATGGCTGCCGTGAACAGCTTTCGGCGGCTGCGGCTCTTTTTGACAGCCTCTTCCTCATTCTTTTTTTCATAATAAATCAGGTCATGGATATTCATGGTCCGGATACTCTTCCGGCTTTTCCGCAGTACCAGCAGGTAGATAACGGTAAAATAGACAAAGGTTAACATAACAGCCATGGGGGAGAGGGCGAGGCTGAAAGTGTATGGGGCGTGGAACAGGGACAGGATAATGGCCCGCAGCACCTGAAAGATCATTCCGCCCAAAACAAGCCCCAGCGCCAGGGCAGCGCCCCCTACGATCAGGTTTTCCAGAAAAAATAACCTGGCAACCTGGCTGTTCTCAAGCCCGATGAGAATGTAGGTGCCCAGCTCCCTGCTGCGCCGGGAGAGCATGAACGTAGTGACATAGTGGATCAGCCATCCCATGACGCAGATGACCAGGATACTGACCATGATAATGAAAGCAGGCAGGCTTTCCATGAAGGATGACAGGGCGGACAGTTCCTCAGAGAAAACCAGCCCGTTAAAAGCATGTATCAAAGCGGCTGACAGGACGACAGTGACGAAATATATCAGATAATCTCCGGCCTGACGCCTGGCGTTGCGGAGGGAAAGCTTAGATAACGTCACTGATATCACCTCCCAACAGTCCCAGTACATCCAGGATTTCATGATAGAAAATGCTTCTTGTCCGGTTTCCGCAGATCAGTTCGTTAAACAGCCGCCCGTCTTTCAGGAACAGCACTCTGGTGGCATAGCTTGCGCTGTAGGCGTCATGTGTCACCATGAGGATGGTGGCATGGCAGTCCCGGTTCATCTTTGACATGATTTCCAGTAGATTTTTGGACGCTTTTGAGTCTAAAGCGCCGGTTGGCTCATCCGCCAGGATCAGGGACTGTCCTGCCACCATGGCACGGGCGCAGGCTGCCCGCTGCTTCTGGCCGCCGGATACCTGCCAGGGAAATTTATTCAGGATATCGTCAATCCGAAGACGCATGGCCACATCCTGTACCTTGTCGCGGACGGTGTGCGGAGCGGTGTGGTTAATGGTGAGCGCCAGGCCGATATTTTCTTCCAAAGTCAATGTATCCAGCAGATTGAAATCCTGGAAGACAAAGCCCAGCTTCTCCCGCCTGAATCGGGCCAGCTCCGTGGGGGGCAGCTCGGCGATATCCTCCCCGTTTAACAGGATGTGGCCTGCGCTGACGGTGTCGATGGTGGAGATACAGTTGAGCAGCGTGGTCTTGCCGCTGCCGGAGGCGCCCATGATGGCGATGAATTCTCCCTCCTCCACGTCAAAGCTGATGCGGTCCAGGGCTTTGGTGACATTATTTTTGTTTCCGTAATATTTTTCGATTGATTTTACTTGTAACATTGTAATATCCTTTCTTTTGGGATTGATATGATGATACACCCGCTGCAGGGAAAATGGTATTGAATTTATATTGATTCAGGTTACAAAATTGTAAGATTCTATGAATTCATTCCAATTTCCGTCTTGTCATATTCTCTCAACAGATATAAAATGAGATTGTTTCCTGTAAAATCAAGAAGAGGATTAGGACGGCGGGCATGGATGGAGTGAAAGCTTTTACGATCATGAGGAAAGATACGGAAGTTATGAAGGTGGACTTTGGCACCTTGCGGTATGAGGTAATAAACGAGGATTACCTGCCGTATCCGATCAGGGGAAAACTGCGGGAGATACCTGCTCCGGGCAGTATCAAATCTGCTTATGATATGACACAGTCTGTGATTGCGGCCAGAAAGAACGAGGAGGCTGTTGTCAGCTGGCTGGCAAATCGGGTACTGTTGTTAAGCCGCGCTAATGCGAAGTGGATCTATAACCTGTTTCATTTCGAACAGGTTGGTACGGATGAGCAGCGCGTCAAAATTGCCCTGACCTGCAGGGCGGCATCCGTATCGGATCCCTATTGGCTTAAGTTTGAGGAGGATGGAGATATCTGTTGGAGTAAGGTGGATGTAAAGCAGAATCCGCTGAATGAAGTGGTGGCACAGGTGGCGCTGCATGGGAAATCACTCACTCTACAGGGCTCTATGGTCACGCCTGAGCTGACCACCAACGGAGCCTATGCAAAGGCCTGGAGACGCCATCCGGACGGAAAGCTGTGGCTTTACAAACTGGGGGAAAACGGGAATACGGAATCCCGGATAGAAGTCATGTGTTCCAACCTGCTTGACAAGATGAATGTAGAGCACGTACATTACGAAGCGGGTATGGATGAAGAAAAATATGTCTGCATGTGCCCCTGTATGACTACGGAGACGAAAGCAATCCTGACAGGTATGGAGTTTGTTTCCTATTGTAATGTGAACGGGCTGAACCCGGAGGAAGAGATGTTCCGGATTGACAGGGAAAGTATATATAAAATGTGGATTGTGGACTTCCTGATCAGCAACCGGGACAGGCATGGGCAGAACTGGGGATTTTTTTATGACACAGAGACCATGGATATCCTGGGCTGCCATCCTCTGTTTGACCATAACAATGCCTTTGATATTGACTACATGAGAGACATGGATGCACCTTACCAGTTCGGGGAGATGACCATAAAGCAGGCTGCGATGAAGGCCATGGGGGAGGTGGATTTCCGCTTTACGGCACCGATATTCAGGGAAGATTTTATTACAGAGCGGCAATACCTCAGTTTTAAGAAAAGGGCAGCCTGCATTGGTTTGAAAGTCGGGTAAGCGCGCTGGCCTGCATTGGTACGGAGGCCGGGGGAATGCGGCGCAAAGAGACGCGCTTTTATCGGAAGCGAAAAGATTGCTTCCGATGTGACATATTATCCGGCATTATGTTCGTGGTCTGTAACTGCAGGAAAGGTCAGGGTTACAGCGGTGCCCTGTCCTTCCGATGACTGGACAGTCATTTGGATTTCCAGGTGGTCAGCCAGTTTTTTGCAGAGATAGAGGCCCATTCCGGTGGAACTGCCCCGGAGGCGTCCGTTGGTGCCGGTGAATCCCCGGTCAAAGATGCGGGACAGTTCGTGAGCCGGTATGCCGATGCCATTGTCGCTGACAGTTAGCTGCACCTGACTTCCGGCGCGTCTGGCGGACAGGGTAATCAGAGGGTGTTCGTTCCGATAACGGACTGCATTCTGCAGAAGCTGTCCCAGTATAAAGCAGAGCCATTTTCCGTCTGTGTACACTACAGGTTCCAGGTTTTCTGTCCGGATGCATACGCCGTTTTGGATCAGGAGGGAGCGGTGCCGTTCGATTGACTCGGCGGCTATGGTATCCAGGGCAGTCCGGCGCACCAGGAAATCCTGTTCGGGGCTTTCCGCCCGGGCATAGTACAGCGCCCGTTCCACATGATTGTCAATCTGAGCCAGTTCGGCTGTCAGCTTTCGTCCGGTTTCCCTGTCGGTATTGCGGCAGATCAGGCGGGCTGCGGTGATGGGTGTCTTGATCTCATGTACCCAACTTTCGATGTATTCTTTGTATTCCCTGGTGGCGGTCCGGGCATCGGAAACGCGCTCAATCATATCCCTGCCCGCCCGGCGCAGCATTTCGAACAGCGCCTGTTCATAGGCGCTGCCCGGTTTCGGAATGCATTCCGTGAACAGATATTTTTGGTCCAAACCTTTCAGGACGGACTCCAGTTCCCGGATATGGCTGCGGCATTTCAGAAAATCATGAAATAGTACTGTCAATAAAAGGAATCCCCCGAAAAGCAGCAGAATCACCAGAATTCCCCACTGGGTTCCCGTAACCAGCAGAAATACAGCAGCTGCAGCGGCGAAGACACCCAATATGCTCAAATGTGCCAATCTGTCCCATATAAATTCGCTTAACGTCATGCCGATATCCTTCCTGCTTTCTAATGATCCGGAAAAGCGCAGTCCTTGTCCATATCGGCCTTTTTCTTTGACTTTTTGGCCTCTATGATGACTGCGCGGCGGTTTCTTTTATCTTTG
>CAJUJN010000032.1 GCA_910586775.1 uncultured Acetatifactor sp.
AGAACTGCATTTCCTTACCGATTACCATGGAGGATACGCAGCATGCGATACCGTAGTCATCGCCGTGGTCGATTCTCATCAGATCATCGTTCTCATACTGGATGGAAGAAGTCTGGATGGACATCTTCGCGCAGTATCTCTTCCAGGCTGCCGGAAGTCTGGTGGACCAGAGAACCGTCAGGTTCGGCTCGGGAGAAGGTCCCAGATTGGTGAGCGTGTTCAGGTAACGGAAGCTCATCCTGGTAACCATGTGTCTGCCGTCTACACCCACACCTGCCAGAGATTCGGTTACCCATACAGGGTCGCCTGCGAAAATCTGGTTATATTCGGGAGTACGGGCAAACTTGATGCAGCGCAGCTTCATGATGAAGTGGTCAACGAACTCCTGGATCTGCTCCTCGGTGAAAGTACCGTTCTTTAAGTCTCTCTCTGCATAGATATCAAGGAAAGTAGAGGTACGGCCAAGGCTCATTGCTGCACCGTTCTGCTCCTTAACTGCGCACAGATAGCCGAAGTATACTGCCTGGATTGCTTCCTGGACATTGGCGGCGGGTCTGGAGATATCGCAGCCGTAGGAAGCAGCCATTTCCTTCATCATTTTCAGAGCTACCATCTGCTCGGAAATCTCTTCGCGGAGACGGATGATATCATCGGTCATAACGCGGCCGGTGGAATCCTTCTGAGCCTGCTTGTCTTCAATCAGTCTGTCGATACCGTACAGGGCTACACGTCTGTAGTCGCCGATGATACGTCCGCGGCCATAAGCATCGGGAAGGCCTGTGATGATATGGGAAGAACGGCAGGCTCTCATTTCCTGATTGTAGGCATCAAAGCAGCCTGCGTTGTGTGTCTTTCTGTGGGTTGAGAAGAACTCGGAAATCTCCGGATCAACTTCGTAACCGTTGTCGGAGCATGCCTTCTCTGCCATACGGATGCCGCCATAGGGCTGCAGAGATCTCTTGAAAGGCTTGTCGGTCTGGAAGCCTACGATGGTCTCCTTGCTCTTGTCAAGGTATCCGGGGCCATGGGAGGTGATGGTGGAAACAACCTTGGTGTCCATATCCAGGACGCCGCCTGCTTCCCTTTCCTTCTTCTGCAGGTCAAGAACCTGTGCCCACAAATCCTTTGTGTTCTGTGTAGGACCTGCCAGAAATGCCTCATCGCCGTCATAGGGATGATAGTTTCTCTGGATGAAGTCACGGACATTGACTTCTTTGTCCCATTTACCTGCTACAAAATCTGTCCATTCTGGTCTCATTTTGAAATACCCTCCTGTAAAATTTTGAATTAGTTTATGAGTGAGGTGCTGTTTCTAATTCCATAGCCTTATTATATGAAAAACGGTGGTAAGAGTCAAGGATAGAATGTGTACTTTTTTCTGTACACAGCCCTAAAAATACGTAATTTTACAAGAATTTTATAATTGAGAATAGCTTGTCAGATTTTACGGAATGATATATAATGGAGAATATCATCGAGCCCCGGGAGGCTCGATGATATTCGATACTTCGGACGGAGCGAAGCGGAGTGCGAAGGTACCGTCAGGCCCCGGGAGGCTCGGTGATATTCGATACTTCGGACGGAGCGAAGCGGAGTGCGAAGGTACAGTTTATGATACAGAGAGGAGAAAGAGTCATGGCAGGAATAACGAAAGAGATGACCATCGGAGAGATCCTGAAGGCTAACCCCAATGTGGCGCCTGTACTGATGGAGGCGGGAATGCACTGTCTGGGATGCCCGTCAGCGCAGGGAGAGTCCCTGGAAGAGGCTGCAATGGTGCATGGGATTGATATTGATGCCCTGATGAAGGCGATTGAAGAGATCTGAATTTGTACAAACAAAACACCCTCTTACGTCCGCCGTGGACAGGGGGTGTTTTTTGTGCCTGTGTTTTTGGAATTTCAGGAGGCTCTGCCGGTCAGGGCATGAACGGCATTTCCGCTGACCAGGGCTTCATAATGTTCTGCTAAAAATGCGTCGTCTCCGGATGCGGGCCGTTGGGGAGTTCCGTATTCCGAGACGATGTTGCAGAATCTGTCGAAAGATGCCGCGCTCTCCTCTCCCTGCGCCAGAAGCAGGAGAAACCCTTTGGTGCTTCCGTCAGGAAGCTCATCTTTGTACAGGGTGCTGAAGCCGTGATAACTGTCGGCGATGACTTCGGATACATCCATCACCTGCCGGAGCGTACTCATCCGGAAAATCCTGGTGTGCGTTCTGGTGTCCGAGGTGTCGGGAGCGGGAGGAGAGTCCGATTCCGCATTTTCCTGCTGAGTCTGTATCTGGCGGAACAGATCCAGCATTTCGTTGGATGCGTTCTCCGCGTATTGCAAATCCGCATCTTCGCTTCCGCAGTCTTCCGTCACGGATGGGGCAAAACGCGAAAAACGGGTATCCAACTCTTCAGGGTCTTCTACCTTGGTAATGATCAGGACGATACATTCGGTATTCAGGGGGATGGCCTCTATCATAAGGGGAATGTCTTCGGCTTCAAATCCAAATTCAAAATTCGCCTGTCTCATCATATCGCGGAACAGAGTCTTGGCCTTCTCGGTTCCATAGGCCAGTTCGCTGATCTTCAACTCGCGGCTTGCCAAGTCTTCTCTTGTCAGAGTGCAGCGAATCTGGTTCTCATTTACTTTTTCGATTTTCATACGACAACCCTTTCCTTTCTGCATGGCTGAACTGTAATATTAATGCTTTGTTATGCCATAATATACGTTCAGAGCCTTTAAGTCAATAGCAGATTTTGAGTTTAATATTTTTTTATAATTTAAAAATTTGCTTGCCAAACCGGCTCGGGTGTGTTATAGTCATCTTGTAAGTGTCTTTGGTACTCTGTACGGGGAAGGAGGCGCAGCAGTCTTGACTTCAAGTTGATTTAGCTGATTTTGTTTGGAACATATCGTTCCGTTTCATCCTTTATATTCTAAGTGTGTATATCACATTATATGACAGTATAAATAAACTGGCATAAGTCTAAGGATGTCTTACAGGCAATATATTGGAGTTCGCTCCATGCTTGATCATAAGTATGTCAACTAATTTTCACAATTATAATTCATTTTAAACCTGATATGCAATGGAAATTTTTACCGTTGCACGTACTGCTGAAGGCATTTACTTTACTTGAAGAAGGAGGTTCCGGAATGTGAAGGTTCATCACAGAATCAGGGTCCTTTTGGAATTGCTTCCGGAAGCTCCGGGAAAGGAGGAAGGATTTTGTGTAAAGAGGGGAATAGAGTCGAAGAAATAAATGCTGTAAAGGAAAGTATGCTGTTTCATCTGGAGCAGATGCAGCAGAGTGGGGTAGCACTTTTTGTTGACGGCCGGGCGGCGCTTCCGAAGGAAGCCGTGTCAAAGGCCGTGCGTGAGAACAGCCCTTATATGGCTGATTATGTGCTGGGGGCATCTGGGACCATTGAGCAGGTGCGTTTCGACAGAGTGACGCGCTGGTGAGCGGGAAGTGAAGCATTCTGCCGGCTGGGACGGTATTGCCGCTGTGTGACAAAAATGGGATTGCCTCTCGTGCTGCCTGCGGCGGCATGATAATCAGTCCGGTTTTGCATCCGGTTATATCAGTATGCGCCTAAAATGCTAAAAGTTACAAAAGTATGACAAATTTAGTAATGACGTGAGAAGTGAAATGTGATATGATGTAACTGCCTGTGTTGGTGGCAGGCAGTTACAACTGTGAGCATATTCATTTACCGTTTTCTGTGCTGTGCTGCGGAAATGTATCTGCTTTCTATAGCCTACATTATGAAGAAAGGTCAGAATATAAGATGAAGAAGAAAATCATACCGGTAATTGTGGCGTTGGTACTGATCCTGATAATTGGTGTCGTGGGGTTCGGCGGAAAACTGTTGGAAAAATACTCTTACGGCAAAGAACTCGCTGATATGGATGCATATTACGGCGTATCGGAGGGGCAGCTGGCAATTCTGCTGCAGGACGACTGGCTTTCCGAAAAAGCTGTATTGATAGACGGAACGGTATATTTTGATCTGGATACGGTGCATAGCTATCTGAATGAAGGCTTTTATGTGGATATAAATGAGCAGAAGCTGCTCTATACGACGGCAAACGACACGGTGGAAGCGATGTTCGGTGCCGGGGAGTATTCTGACAGGGAGGGCAGCCATTCGGTTGAATATGTTGTATGTCAGATGGAGGGAGATACTCTGTACCTGGCTGCGGAATATGTGAAGCTGTATACCAACTATGCCTATTCTCTCTATGACCGGCATGTGCAGGTATATACCCAATGGGGGGAGAAGCAGACCATGGAGATTGCGAAGGATACTCAGGTCCGTCAGCTGGGCGGCATCAAGAGCCCTATCCTGAGAGAAATGGAGAAAGGCGAGGTTGTGGAAGTCCTGGAGGAGATGGAGGATTGGAGCAAAGTAAAGACCTCAGATGCCATTATCGGATATGTGGAGAATAAGAGGATGACAAACAGGGCGACAGAGACGGAAGTTCCTGTTACGGATTATGTGGCGGAAGAGTATACTTCCATTTCCATGCCGGGAAAAGTAAGCCTTGGATTTCATGCCATCGGAGGGGAGGGCGGTAACGCAACTCTTGCCGACATGCTGGCGGAAGGTAAGGGAATTAATGTGATTGCGCCTACATGGTTCAGCCTGACGGACAATGACGGTAATTTCCGTTCGTTTGCAAGCGCGCAGTATGTGGAACAGGCCCATGGAAGCGGGATGCAGGTATGGGGAGTCTGGGATAATTTCAATTATAAGAACGAGACAGGGACGGATGTGAGCAGTTATGAGGTGCTTTCGTCCACTGCGAAGCGCAGACAGCTGGCTCAGAGTATTGTCGATACTTCGAAAGAATTTCAACTGGATGGCGTCAATATAGATTTCGAGGGTTTGACGGAGGATTGCGGGATTCATTATATCCAGTTTTTAAAGGAGCTTTCCGTGCTGTGCAGAAGCAGCGGGCTGATTTTGTCGGTTGACAATTATGTGCCCTTTAATTTCAATAATTATTACAGGCTTGATATTCAGGGGCTGGTGACGGATTATGTGATTATCATGGGTTACGACGAGCACTGGCATGGCAGCGGCGACCCGGGAAGCGTGGCGAGCATCAACTATGTTTCCAACGGATTGGACAAGACGCTGGCTCAGGTTCCGGGAGAAAAGGTGGTGAATGCCCTGCCTTTCTACACGATTCTCTGGAAGACGGAAGGGGCTGAAGTGACAGACCAGTATATCACGCTGAATAATGTGGATGACTATCTGGCCCGGGTAAGCATAACACCTGAATGGGATGAAGTTACCTGCCAGAATTACGCAGAATGGCAGAGCGGAGCGGCTACCTATCAGATATGGGTGGAGGATGCAGAGTCTATCGGAGTGAAGCTGAGCGTGATGTCTACGAAGAATCTGGGAGGAGTTGCGGTCTGGCGTCTGGGCTATGGAACGCCTGAGGCGTGGGAATTAATAGCGTCCTATGCAAATTCATGACGGTTTAGTTGTCATTTATGTTTTTTATGAGAATATAAATGATAAAAAAGCTTGCACAGGGCAGGAAAAGAATGAACGGATTTCAGTACAAACTGTTGTCGGGGACAATTGCGGTAATGCTGGCTGTATCCATACTGTATGTAGGGAGGGAAGCAGCCGTGTATGTTACCGGCAGAAATGTGGACGCGGAGAAGGAACGGATTTGTGTGGTTATTGACGCGGGACACGGAGGAGATGACCCAGGCAAAGTCGGTATTAACGGAGCAAATGAGAAAGATGTGAATTTGCAGATTGCAGAACTGGTGAAGATGTACCTGGAAGCAAATGACATAGAGGTGGTTATGACCAGAGAATCGGATGAAGGGTTGTACGATGCGGATGCTTCCAACAAAAAAGTGCAGGACATGAAAAGGCGGATTGCAATGATAGAGGAAGCCTCGCCTGTACTGACGGTCAGTATTCATCAGAACAGCTACCCGGAAGGGTACGTCCATGGGGCGCAGGTATTTTATTATACGGGAAGCACGCAGGGGCAGCTGTTGGCAGCGTGTGTTCAGGGGCAGCTGGTAAAAAGGGCGGATCCGGAGAACAAACGTCAGATTAAGGCAAATGACAGTTATTATCTGCTGAAGAAGACAGAGGTGCCCATTGTCATCGTGGAGTGCGGGTTTCTATCCAATAGAGAGGAAGCAGAGAAACTCTGTACCCCGGATTATCAGCATCGGGTGGCATGGGCCATACATATGGGAATTCTGCAGTATCTGAACAAGAATGAAAAATAGGCAGGAGCGGTGTCAAAGCAGTCTGAGGAGTGGATGGCGCGCTGCCTGCATGGCACGAAAGGCCGGCAACCCTGCATGAGGGTACCGGCCTTTCCCATGGCGACTTTCACAGGACTTACATGCCAATGGGCTGCCCCGCCTTGCATAGAACTATTTTTCATCAGCCCATTCGATAGCGATGCCTGTAGTGTTGGGACCTACATGGGAGGAAACGATCAGGTTCAGGGTTGCCTCATAATCACTGTTTACCAGGGATTTACATTTTTCAAACAGATCTTTGTTGCCCACATAGATGGAGCCAAGCCTGCCGATTTTTCGGGACTGGGCAATGCGCTGGAGATTCCGGAGGGCTGCGTTGATGCCGCGGTTCTTCCGGTAAGGCTCGATGCGTCCGTCATTCATGGTGAGTATCACTTTAATGTCCAGGATATCTCCGATTTTGCCCACACTGGGAGAGACACGTCCGCCCTGTACCAGATATTTGAAATCGTCTACCACAAAGTACAGGTCAATCAGATTTACACGTTTTCTGATTTCTGCGGCATTTTCCTGCAATGTCCTGCCGGCTTTTTTCATTTCCAGGGCGTCAACACATAAAAAGCCGCTTCCCAGGGTGGCGCTCAGGGAGTCGATTACTTCTATCTCACAGCCGGGATAATGTTGTTTTAAATCGTCTGCAACCATGCAGATTGTGTTGTAAGAGCCGCTTAATCCGGAAGAGACAGTGATACATAAGATGCCTTTTTCTTCCTGCAAAGCGGCTTCAAAACTTCTGCGGACAAAATCCGGATTGACGCCGGCGGTGTAAGCTCTGCGGCTGCTCAGCTGCTCGAAGAATGCATCTCGGGTCAGGATTTGTTCGTCTCCGTAAATTTTGTTTTCTTCAAAGTAATAGTACTGGGGTAACAGAGATACTTCTGTTCCGTAGGGAGAGGGTAAATCTACATCTCCATCGGTAAAAATGATATAGTCGCTCATCTGATCATCCTATTCTTTCTGCTTTTCTTTATTAGCCAGAGCCTCCTGCCGATAGTCATGGATATCAGTTTCCGCTGAATCCGTAACCGGACATTGGCATCCTGGAAGGGGCATGTTCCTGGCACAGTTGATTCTTTATGGGAACCGATAAACGAAATTTGCAACAGGAATTGAAATGGCTACAAAAAACCATATTAATATATCGGCATATATTTAATATATGTAGAGAGCAAAAAAATTTTTTCGGAATTTTTTTCAAAATCCCGAGACATATTATTTTCGAAACAGCATATAATATGCTTTACATATAGCTGTAATCTGTGCTATTATATGTAGTAAGTAAAACTACATAAAGAATTTTTAAAAACCCTGATATGTGATGTTTTATAACATGACATTGCTTTGATGTGAGCATGATTTTATCCTGTGAGTTTGTAAACAAATTCATATCAGAGAGTGAAAACAGAGGATAGGAGAGGATATCATGAGTTATAAAATTGTCGTGGACAGCTGTTGTGAACTGCCGGAGAAATTGCTTTTGGACCAGAGATTTGAGCGGGTGCCGCTGGGATTGGAAGTGGGAGAGTACAGTATAATGGATGATGAACACTTTAATCAGGCGGAATTCCTGAAAAAGGTGGCAGAATATCCAAAATGTCCCAGGTCGTCCTGCCCGTCTCCGGAACGTTTTATGGAAAGCTATGCGGCAACGGCTGAGCATATATATGCGGTAACGCTTTCGTCTCATCTGAGCGGGAGTTATAACAGTGCCATGCTGGGGAAAAAGTCTTATGAGGAAAAATACGGAAAGAAGCAGATTCATGTAGTGGATTCCCAGTCCGCCAGCGGAGGAGAGGCTCAGATTGCCTTGAAACTGATGGAACTGGAGGAGGCAGGTTATCCGTTTGAGCAAATCGTGGAAAAGATTGAAGCGTTCAGAGACAGTGTTCAAACCTATTTTGTATTGGATAATCTGGAGACCCTGCGCAAAAACGGCCGTCTTACCGGGGTGAAGGCGCTGGTAGCGTCTACCTTGAATATTAAGCCGGTAATGGGGGCGGATAAAGGGGAAATCATCCAGAGAAGCAAGACGATAGGAATCAAAAAGGCACTGGGAAAAATGGCGGAACTGGCGGCTTCAGAGGTGAAAAGGCCGGAGGAGAGAAGGCTGATTATCACGCACTGCAATGCGCCGGAGCGCGCCGAACAGGTGAAAACCCAGATTTTGGCAAACGCCGCCTTTCAGGAATGCATTATTATGGATACAAGGGGAATCAGCAGCATGTACGCCAACGACGGAGGCGTGATTGTGACTACCTGAGTTTTTGTGTGGCTACGGTATTTTCCCTGTCTGCAGCTGCCTTACTTTGCACAAAAGAAAGCAGCTGTGAATCAGGCAATAAGCTATTGCAGCTTATGGGAACCTGTGCAGTCCCGGTAAGCGACAACGCCTGCCCGGCTCACAGGTTCGAATGGAATTTACTGCAGTAAGCTGTACAGCCAGAAAAGCAGAACGCATTCTGCTATAAAAATCAGCGGCATACCGTATTTAAAATACCAGTGTTTCGTTTTATGCCGAAAATGCCGCATGCCCAGGGTGCAGCCCAAAGCCCCTCCCAACAGAGCAACGCCAAATAAAGAAGCCTCCGGGATGCGCCAGGCACCCCGGATGGCTCTTTTCTTATCCACACCCATCAATACAAAACCGACTATATTTACGATCACGATATAGGCTATGAACAACTTCATATACAATGACTCCAATTCCCGAATATTAAGAACAACTTTAGAACAATTTCTCCCAGGTGAGATCTAGTATAACTCAATATTAATAGACTGATGTTCATTACGTTTGATAGTACCGACTCTCATTACTTTGTTCGTGGCATCAAACATATGGTTAATTAGCGTGGATTATACTAGTTGTTCTTATGCATGGTACTTTCATGCATTAGAACAACTTCTCACCTTGGTCGGCCATCTTCATCGCCCTGACCTTACAGGAAAGTCCGAACAGGTTGATAAAGCCCTCCGCGTCATGGTGGTCATACAGGTCGCCCGTGGTGAAGGAAGCAATGCTCTCATTGTATAAGGTATACGGAGAAGTAGTGCCGGCTTTGATGATATTGCCCTTGTACAGCTTGAACTTCACTTCTCCGGTTACATATTTCTGCGTCTCCTCGATAAATGCCTGCTCGGCCTGACGCAACGGTGTAAACCATTTTCCTTCATAGACAAGGCTTGCGAAACGGCTTCCCATTTCCTTTTTCATTGCGTAAGTATCCCTGTCCAGAATCAGCTCTTCCAGCTGCTGATGCGCCTCCATCAGGATGGTGCCGCCGGGAGTCTCATATACACCGCGGGACTTCATGCCGACCACACGGTTTTCCACGATGTCGATGATGCCGATGCCATGCTTGCCGCCCAGTTCGTTCAGCGTATGGATGATATCGGAAACCTTCATCGCCTTTCCGTTTACGGAGGTGGGAACGCCCTTTTCAAAGGTCATGGTGACATACTCGCCCTCTTCGGGAGCCTTCTCGGGGGTGGTGCCCAGTACCAGAACATGCTCATAATTAGGCTCGTTTGCAGGATCTTCCAACTCCAGCCCCTCATGGCTGATATGCCAGATATTGCGGTCGCGGCTGTAAGAGGAATCCGCGGAGAAAGGAAGGTGGATTCCGTGAGCCTTGCAGTATTCGATCTCGGATTCCCGGGAATCCATGGTCCATTTGTCATTTCGCCATGCGGCAATGATCTTAATGTCAGGAGCCAGCGCCTTGATACCCAGTTCGAAACGGATCTGGTCGTTCCCCTTGCCGGTAGCGCCGTGGCAGATAGCGGTAGCGCCTTCTTTTCTCGCGATTTCCACCAGCTTCTTGGCGATCAGCGGCCTTGCCATGGAAGTGCCCAACAGATATTTGTTTTCGTAGACGGCGTTTGCCTGAACGCAGGGAACTATGTACTCGTCGCAGAATTCGTCAATGACATTCTCAATGTAAAGTTTGGAAGCGCCGCAGGATATGGCACGTTCCTCCAGTCCGTCCAGTTCTTCCGCCTGTCCGCAGTCTACGCAGACGCAGATGACTTCGTAATCAAAATTTTCCTTTAACCAGGGAATGATGGCGGTGGTATCCAGGCCGCCCGAGTAAGCAAGAACTACCTTTTCTTTCATATGAACAATAAGCCTCCGTATAAAATGAATTTTTGTTGTTTTTTACCTTAACACACTATACAACATTCCGGTTGGAAATGCAAGGTTTTAAACAGATATTCTATAGAAAAAATGTGAATAAGTATTGCATAAAATATGTATAAAATTCATAAAAAGGAATTTGTGTTCCTGTAAAATGTGCTGATGGAAGGGAGAGGTAAAGTATTCAGGCAAAAAATGGGAAAAGGCAGTGTTTTTTTGCCGGGGAACGCCTGGTACAGGCGGCATTTGAGTCCTGGGAAAGCCTGAATGTAGTGGTGGTTGCATATCGCGAAGAAAGAGAAGTGTTCAGCGCCAGATACCTGTATGGAGGGACATTGGAAAGTAATATGGGATATGGCTTCGTGAACGGAATTGAGCCTTTGGGAAATGATTATTTTATATATTCGCAGGAGAGAGGGCGGGAAATCTATATTCAGGAGGAGAGGGAGACGAAAAAGCCCCTCTCGCTGAATTGGAGATGATGTGGGAATGCAGTTATTTCCCGACAATCCCTTGATTGCCCGCCCGAACTTTGCTATTTTACAGATAAAACGGCAATTTTTTGTTTCCGGGGAATTACTTTTATCCTACCAACACTACGCGTCCACGCTCCGGGAAATAAATTTGCAACCCCATCTTCCAAAGCTCGAAGTAAGGACGGAAAGGATTGTCCTGCTTCGTATCATACATAGACCACTGGAGATAGTGTGACAGCAGATAATCACAGCTGATATGGTACAGTGCCTCAGACATCAATTCAATATCCTCATAGCCTTTTTTGGGCAGCATATCACAGCACCAATCTCGCAAATCTTCCTCTATCTCTGTTGCTGCATTTTCTTCTGTACCCCAGTTCTGATTGACTTCTGTTATAAAATCTTTTCCCGCTTGTCCGGAGAGAATTTCTATTTCGGCATTCTCATCCAGTGGGGCATCTTCCTCAAACTCTTCCACATAAATATGATTTATATTTTTGATATAGGCCCGTACAGCATTCTCTGCGGCCTGCCTGTTATCTTTTGAATATTGGGCATAGAAATATGCGGCATAAGCCGTCTGCCCGTTCGGCAGTTGCTTCTCCGCTGTATCTTTGCTTACTTCATCAATTTCCAAAAGTCCCTGCAACATATCCAGTCCGGGTTGTCCATAAAGGGCAAAAACAGGCCGCAGATGCTCAATATTGCCGCCACGCAAATCCTGAAAAAGAAAAGGTGGAACAGCTTCCCGCTCCAAATCATACTCATGTTCTTCAAAAAGTCCCATTAGTAAGGGGTCTTGTTGAATGATTTCCGTCCAACTATCGGGAAGATATTTCCTGCATTCCTCTATGGTCATTAATAAATTCTCCTTTCACTTATTCCGGTTTATCGCTCTGTTTCTTCCATCCCTCCGCAGCCGTTCTGATTCTGTCAGAGCAGGGAAGCCCTTAATTCCGCGCCGCTCTTTGCGCACAGGTAAGCGGGAGCGATATCAAATACGGTTTTACAGCCGGCAGCGCCTTCCTGTGAGAGACGGTATGCAGCCCTGGCGTAGGCGATAATCACGCTGGCTGTGAATTCCGGGTTGGAGTCCAGTTTCAGGCTGTACTCTATGAGATGCCTGTTTTCCCGCTCCCAGCCGGTGGAACCGCTGCGCAGTACAAGGCCGCCGTGGGGAATTCCGCTGTGGTCACGTTTCAATTCTTCCTCGCTGATAAAGTGTACTACAGTGTCGTAGTCGGCGAAATAGTTGGGCATGGTTTTGATCTCTTCTTCAATCCTTGCCTTGTCTGCGCCCTCTTCCGCTACCACAAAGCATTCCCTGGTATGTTTCTGGCGGGTGGACAGTTCCGGATTTTCTCCGGCTCTGACTGCTGCAAGCGCGCTTTCCACAGGGATGGTGTACTGTCTTGCATCCTTTACGCCTGCAATCCTGCGCACGGCATCGGAATGTCCCTGGCTTACGCCCCGTCCCCAGAAGGTGTAATCTTTTCCTTCAGGGAGAATGGCATTGGCATACATCCTGTTCAGGGAGAACATGCCCGGGTCCCAGCCCACGGAGATGATGGCCGTCCTGCCGCCTTTTTTCGCGGCGGCGTCCACATTTGCGAAATGCTCCGGAATCCTGGCATGGGTGTCAAAGCTGTCAACCACATTGAAAAACTCCGCGTACCGGGGTGTCTGTACCGGAAGATCTGTTGCGCTGCCGCCGCAGAGGATCAGCACATCCAGTTCGTCTTTCCAGTTTTCCGCCTCGCTGACAGGGCAGACCTTTGCCGTCTCCGTAAGGATTGTTACATCGGCGGGATTTCTCCTGGTGAAGACAGCCTTCAGTTCCATATCCGGATTCTGGCGGACTGCGCATTCCACGCCCCGTCCCAGATTACCGTAGCCTAAAATACCGATTCTGATACTCATGATAATACCTCCTGATTTTTGTTTTACATGCGTCGTGGCAACAGTATTGCGATTTTTATATTTCCCATATCAGTATCTGACATGGGGAAAATTGTTTTTCGTTCCGTTCCTGAATGCATTGGGCACCGTCAGCGTCAGGCGGCGGAAACTGTCACTATTATAAACGTTGTCAGCTGATTGCGCAAGCATTGTGATGAAGATGAAGCTGTTTTCCTTGTATTTCCGGGCTTTTATCTAAAGAAGCTGTATCAGTTATTTTCCGACAATTCCTGAGCAAAGTAATAGCGGCAATTCGGACAGGCCTGCTGTAATATCGTAAAACCTCGTCCATGGCTTACGGGCCGGCCGCCCGGATAATCGTTTCAAAAGTAAAAGGGTAAGATTCAGCGGTGCCGCAAAGTCCAATTTGAAGACTTTCACAACAAAATGAGAGGAGCCGCTTTGCAGCCCCTCTCACCGTGTATATATTATATCAAAAAAATGGGCATATTACAAGTCTTGTAATGCCGTTTCCGGCTATGCTATCATCACTAAGGAAATGTCTAAGATAACTGACAGAGGTACAGGAAAATGTATTTTCGGCATTTCCCGAAAATGGGAAGATGAAAGGAGCAGACCGATGGAAAAGAGTGATTTTCAGAATGAGGTGGAATATCTCGGAAAAGTGGAGGGAATCATCCGGAACAGGCTGGAGCGGCTGTGTGGCGAAAAAGCATCGCTGAAAAGTCAGGTTGTCCAGGAACGAAAGGATATGTGGGATGATAACCGGCATGTGATACGTGACTTTGACGATGTTATCCTTTTAAGCTCCCAGGAGGCCGCTGTAAAGCTCACGGAGGCTCAATACCAGCGGAACGAAACGGAGATACGGAGACTGCGGAAAATGGAGAGCTCGCCCTATTTTGGCCGCGTGGATTTTACGGAGAGCGAAACCGGCGAAAACAGTACGGTCTACATCGGTATCTTCAGCCTTACAGAGGAGGAATCCCGGGAAATATACGTTGTCGACTGGAGAGCGCCCGTCTCTTCCATGTTCTATCAGTTTGACCTTGGGCCTGCCTGGTACCAGGTCAATGATTATAAAAACGAAGTCGAAATGACGGGAAAAAAACAATACAAAATAGAAGAAGGCCGTCTTCTTTCCGTGTATGACACCAACTCGTCCATGTATGACGACATCCTGGGAGAGGTTTTGTCCAAACAGGCCGACCATAAGCTGAAAGTCATCGTGGGAAGCATTCAAAAGGAACAAAACGCGGCAATCCGCAGTGATACAAGGCATTCCTGTCTGATCTATGGACTGGCGGGCAGCGGAAAGACCAGTATAGGCCTTCACCGTCTTGCATATGTCCTTTATCGCAATAAGGACACCGTAAAAGCGAAAAATATTCTGATATTATCGAATAACAACATATTTGGATCCTATATTTCAACAATACTTCCCGATCTGGGAGAGGAGCCTGCGGAAACAAAGGTTTTTGCCGACCTTCTGGAAGCATATCTGGACGAAGGCATGGAAGTGGAGGATTATTACCGGCAGCTTAAGGTGATCGAAGAAGGCTTGGCGGAAGAACGGCTCAAGTGGATTCAGATCAAATACTCGGCGGATATGCTGCAGTACTGCATTGATTATTTTGCCTCGTTTCCTTTTCAGATACCGGAAATCCGTTATAAGGAGGAAATCCTGGTATCGCCCGGGCTTCTGCAAAGCAAGTTGAACGTGGGGCGTGCTCTGGACTTCCGGTCCCGCTGTGAGAGGCTGCGCCACCTGGTCAGAAAGACCATCGAGGACTTTTTTGTTCTGCATAGAGAGGAAATCTGCACTGATATCCTGACAAACGACGACGATGTCTTATCCGCAAAGGAGGCAAAGATTGTCTATAAAAGGACGATGCAGGAATATCTGCAGAGTGCGCAGAATGAAATAACCCGTCTGAACAGACTGGATGCGCAGGAGCAGACGAAGGAAGTTTTCGCGGATTATCTGCATCACATCGGGGAGGATGATGAGGAGGCGGAAAGGCTGTTTTATTCGTTGAAACGCGGGAAGCTTCTGTACGAGGACGCGCTGCTTTATCTGCTCATCAGGGTATTGACGGGGGAGGCTGCGCCGTTTCCCAATATTTATCATACGGTTATCGATGAATCCCAGGATTACAATCTGCTGCAGCTGTATATTGTGAAATCCCTGTTCCCCGGAAGCAGCTTCACTCTGTTGGGTGATATCTGGCAGACCGTCAATTCGGTGACGACTATTCAAAAATACGACACGTATGAATGGATTTTCGGGACTGACCTGGTGCGAATCAGGCTCAGCAAATGCTACCGTTCCTCCAGTGACATCAACGCGCTGGCTTTCCGGCTGATCAGCCAGGCAGACCAGTCAATAGAAGAAGAGTACTCTTATTTTGCGCGGACGGTCAGGAAGCCTCAGTATATCATAAGCAAAGACCTGTTCTCCTGCCTTGCCCCCATACTGGAGCGGTTGGAGAAATATGCTTCCGTGGCAATTATCGTCAATAACGATGAGGAAGCCCTTGCGGTGAAATCCTGCCTGCAGAAAGACAGGGAGGTACAGATGATTATCTCGCCTGACGAGGAGATGAAAGACAGGGTCGTAATCATTCCGCTTTTGCTGGCAAAGGGATTGGAGTTTGACGCAGTGATACTGTTCAACTGTATTTATCCCAATGTGAAGAGCGCCCATTTCAGGCGTAAAGTGTATCTGGGCTGTACGAGAGCGCTGCATGAACTGTACTTTATAGAAAGAGACGTGCTGCCGGATTCCCTGCAGGAATGTGCGCCTTATGTGGAAGTCTCATGCCAGTGATGCGTTCAGGAGGAGATTGCATATTTGCTTGTGTTATGGGAAGTTTATGTTAAAATAGATATTGCAGCCAAAAGTCTGCTTCTGGAGGCATTCCCCGGCGGGCAGGAGAATAATTATTTATAACAGTACTTTTCTGCTCTCACTGCGGGGGGAGTTCTTACGGCAGTGCTAAAGCAGGCATAAAAAAGCGGGAAGGAAATTATTTTATGAAAATAGTGGTGTTGGCAGGAGGAAACAGTACGGAGCGTGATGTGTCCCTGAGCTCCGGCGGTATGATTTATCATGCGCTGAAGAATAACGGGCATCAGGCTGTTTTGTTGGATGTGTATCTGGGAATAGAAGGGGATACGGAGGGTATCTTTACATGGGAGCAGGACTGGGCAGCTTCTGTAAGTGCGGTGGGAGAGAATGCCCCGGACGTGGAGACGGTAAAAGCGCTGCGGAAAGACGGAGGAAAGAGCTTTTTCGGCCCCAATGTGCTGAAGATCTGTCAGGAGGCAGACTGTGTGTTTCTGGCATTGCACGGTGCCAATGGAGAGGACGGCAGGATACAGGCATGCTTTGAACTGATGGGAATTTCTTACACCGGGGCGGATTCTGTGGGTTCCTGCCTTGCCATGGACAAGGGTATTGCGAAAGATCTTTTTCAGACATATCACATTCCAACCCCTGCGGGTATCCGGCTGAAAAAGGGCGAGGCCCGGCAGAATACAATGCGGCAAAACAGGGCGCTGCAAAGCGGTAATCTGCAAAGGGGGAAGCCGCAAAGTGAGAATCTGCAAAGCGGGATGGCGCAGGGTGAGTTGCCGCAGAGCAAGAATCCGGAAAACGAAATTCCGTATCCACGTATTGTAAAAGCGTCCTGCGGCGGCTCCAGTATCGGTGTCTGCATTGCCCGCAATGAAGAGGAGTATGAGAAGGCCATGGAAGAGGCTTTCCGGTATGGCGACGAGATCATTGTGGAACAGTATATTCGGGGAAGAGAGTTTTCCGTGGGAGTGCTGGACGGGAAAGCGCTTCCGGTGATAGAGATGGCGCCGAAAGCGGGATTCTACGATTATAAAAATAAATACCAGCCAGGCACCACCGTGGAGACCTGTCCTGCCCGGATTCCGGAGGAGAAAGCGCGAAAGATGCAGGAAATCTCCGAGCGGGTATTCCGGGCGCTGCGCCTGAAAAGCTATGCCCGGATGGACTTTGTCATGAATGAGGCGGGTGAGATTTTCTGTCTGGAGGGCAATACATTGCCGGGAATGACACCCACCTCGCTGCTGCCCCAGGAAGCCGCCGCAGCGGGGATGGATTTCGGACAGCTGTGCGAGACGATCTTGGAGCTGGCGCATAAGAAAAGTTCGGAATCACGGTTCACTGATAATACCGGGAAAGGATATGGAAATTTGATATGATGGATTTATCAATCGGGGAAATAGCGGAGGCATGCGGAGGAAAACTGATTCTTCAGGGTAAAACGACAAAAACTGACATGGATGTCAGAAATTCGCTTGTCAGTTCTGTGGTCATAGATTCCAGGCTTGCGGAGCCTCAGGGGGTATTCATCGCCACTGTGGGGGAGCGGGTGGACGGACATAAATTTATCCCGGGCACATTTGCCAGGGGAGCGGTTCTGGCTGTGACGCAGAAGAGCCCGGAACAGGTGGAGGCGGAACATGGGTGCAAAGCTTCGGAATGGGGTTCCTATGTCCTGGTGGAGGATACGCTGCAGGCGCTGAAGGATATTGCGGAGGCTTACAGGAAAAAGCTTTCTGCAAAAATCGTGGGAATCACCGGCAGCGTGGGCAAGACCAGCACCAAGGAGTTCATGGCGGGAGTGCTCTCCGAAAAATATCATGTGCTGAAGACCGAGGGAAATTTCAATAATGAGATCGGCGTCCCCCTGACGCTTCTGCGCATCCGCAGGGAGCATGAAGCCGCGGTGGTGGAGATGGGGATCAGTGATTTCGGAGAGATGCGCCGCCTGAGCAAAATGGCCCGTCCCGATATCTGCGTGATCACGAATATCGGTCAGAGCCATCTGAACAACTTAATAGACAGGGACGGTATCCTCAGGGCAAAGTCGGAAATCTTTGATTATATGGCGGAGGACGGGGAAATCTGCCTGAACGGCGAGGATGACAAGCTGGCCGCGCTGGATGAGATCAAGGGACACAGACCCCGTTTCTTCGGACTGGGAAAGAATCCGGCGGAGGAAGTCTCCATGGTGGATATCGTGGGTAAAGGGCTGTGGGGCAGTGATGCTGTCCTGCGGATGCGCCGGCTTCCGGAAGGAGATGAGAAGCCGGAGGAAAGTGAGACGCTGAGGAAAAGAGACGCGGGAACTGCCGGGATGCATAAATCCCAGGGAGAAAGCCGTACCGGGGAGATGCCACAGGACAGTTTGTCCGTTACAGACAGAACGGAGCAGGAGGAGACCGTAAGGTGTGAGACATGTACAGGATTGCCGGTCCATATTCCGCTGCCGGGGGAGCATATGGTATTGAATGCTGCTGCTGCTGCCTGCGTGGCGGGACTTTTGGGTCTGTCTCAGGATGACATTGCAGCGGGCATCGCCAAAGTATCTGCCGTCAGCGGGCGAACCAATATCCTGCGCCTGCCCCGATATACCATCATTGATGACTGCTACAACGCCAACCCGGCATCCGTGAAAGCGGCGGTGAGCCTGCTGGCCATGGCGGACACGGAGAAGGTGGCGATACTGGGGGATATGCTGAACCTGGGAGAGAAATCTTCCGACTATCATGCGGAAATCGGCAGGAAGGCAGGAATGTTGGGGATTGACCGTATTCTCTGCGTGGGTGAGGAGTCCAGGCATATGTTTCGGGCGGCGGAAGAATATGTGAAAGCGAAGACCGGGGGTTCCCGTTGTATGGACAGGGATATATTGGCGGAAACGGCAAAAGAGCATGGGAGCGCGGAGGCCGGGATTTCCTGGTTTCCGGACACGCCTGCCCTGATGAAGGCGCTTGCAGCCGATCTGGGCGGGCTGGTGCCGGAGGGAAGCACCGTGCTGGTCAAAGCTTCCCATGATATGGGCTTTGGGGAGGTCCTGAAATTCCTGCGTGAGAGGGCGGAAGAGGAAATATTTATAAAATCTTAATCCAATCTTCCCGATATTATCATAAAATGGGAAAGTGCAGTGAAAACGGCACGGAACGAACGCAGAACCGAGGTATGAAATGGACGAAAAAATATTGATAGCCGACGACGAACAGGAGATTGCGGACCTGGTAGAGCTTTACCTGAAAAACGAGGGTTTCCAGGTCCTGAAATGCTATGACGGGACAGCGGCGATGAAAGCGGCGGAGACAGAAGTGCCGGATCTGGCCATCCTGGACATTATGCTTCCCGGGGCCAGCGGCCTGGAAATCTGCCGCAGGATTCGGGAAAAGCATAACTATCCCATCATCATGCTGACAGCCAGGGACGGGGAACTGGATAAGATCAATGGCCTGACTCTGGGGGCAGATGATTACATGACAAAGCCTTTCCTGCCCCTGGAACTGGTAGCCAGGGTGAAAGCCCAGCTGCGCCGCTACAAGAGATACAACACGGGCACGCTGCAGGAGGATGTTTATTCCGTTTCGGGGCTGGTGCTGAATGACAAGACTCATGAGTGCTTTTTAAACGAGAAGCCTTTAAGTCTGACACCTACGGAATTCGCCATTCTGCGAATCCTCTGCCAGCGAAAGGGCCAGGTGGTCAGCGCGGAGGAGCTGTTTCATCTGATCTGGGAGGAAGAGTACTATACCAAGAACAACAATACCATCACGGTGCATATCCGGCATCTGAGAGAGAAAATGGGAGATTCCTTCGAGGAGCCGAAGTATATCAAGACGGTCTGGGGGTGCGGATATAAAATTGAAGGCTAACAGAAGAGTAAAGAGGGCTGTTATCACGCTGCTGCTGATTGCAGGGGGCTTCTTTCTCTGCAATTTCTTTTATTTAGTCCTGGATCAACTGCTGAACGGCTTCGTGCGGGACTGGTTTGACCGCAATTATGTGTATCATGAATGGGTAGCGGTGGCGGATGGGCAGGAGGGATATTATACCGCAACCATACGATGGGCCAGAGTGAAAGAACTGGTATTCGAAATCTTCCTGGTGGGTGTAGTTCTGTTGGTGCTGGTGATCCGGCTGATATCGGTTGCCTATGCTTCTTACCGGGAAAAGCAGGTAATACGCGCCGCGGGAAAGATGATAAACGATTTCATGCGCCATGACAGGGAAGCTTCGGAAGTATTTCCGGCGGAATATGCGGAGGTGTCCCTGCAGATGGCGGAGATCAAGGCAGCCATGCAGAGACAGGAGCAGCTGCAGAAGGAGGAGGCCGGGAGGAAAAACGACCTGATTACCTATCTCGCCCATGACCTGAAAACGCCGCTTACCTCTGTCATCGGCTATCTGAGCCTGCTGGACGAAGCCCGGGACATGCCCCAGGCACAGAAGACGAAATACATTCATATTACTTTGGACAAGGCCCACCGCCTGGAAAAGCTGATTAATGAATTCTTCGAGATCACCCGGTATAATCTGCAGCAGATTATACTGGAGAAAGAGACGGTGGACCTGCACTTTATGCTGATACAGTTAACCGATGAATTTTATCCGATTTTAAGCGCACATGGAAATACCGTCAGACTGGACCTGCAGTCCTGGCGGGGCGCGTCTGACGATGGGGAGATAACGGATTCGGAAGAGAGCATCACCGTCTACGGAGACGGTGAAAAGCTGGCGAGAGTTTTTAATAACATTCTGAAAAATGCCGTCGCCTACAGCTATCCGGACACGGAGATACAGGTCAGGTGTATTGAGGCGGAAGAAAAAGTTTACATCACCTTTTCAAACAGGGGAAAAACGATTCCGGCCCAGAAGCTGAACGCTGTCTTTGAGAAGTTTTTCCGTCTGGACGAAGCCCGCTCCACAAACAACGGGGGGGCCGGATTGGGACTGGCTATTGCGAAGGACATTGTCACGCTTCACGGAGGCAGCATTACCGCAGACAGCGTGGACGAAGTGACTACATTCACGGTGGAACTTCCCGTTTGGGACACACAGTAAATCCCCATACATCCATGCCGGATAAGAATTTCTGACGCGCGGATGACCGGGGATTTCATTTCGTTGTATTCAATCGCATTTCTCCGGGTGAACAATCAGGCCGGTTTTATTATGATACCTTATTATTATGATGCTGTAGTACAGTCCGGGGCAGCTTATGGCATGTATTCTTTCTTCACTTCGAAATATCTGCTTTCGATCAGGCCGCTGACATGGGTTCCCAGTTTTTTTCGCTCATTTTTATCCAGTTCGTCCAGGTAAATGGGCTTCTGGAACTCGATGATGACAGTGGCTTTCCGAATCCGGGGCAAATGGTCCTCGAATATGGCGGCAGAGTTGAGAATCACCATGGGGACTACGGGCACGCCGCCTTTTTCCGCAATCTTGAAGCTGCCCTCGTGGAAAGGAAGGAATGTGTCATTTACCCGGTTGCGGGTTCCCTCCGGGAAAATGCAGAGGGAGATGCCGCTTTTGACCTCTTCCACGCCTTTCAGGATTGTCTTCAGCCCTTCCTTGATATTGTCCCTGTCAAGGAAGAGACAGTGGATTGCCTTCATCCAGTCCTTCAGCAGTACCCACCGGAGCATCTCTTTCTTCGCCACATACCCGGTGATGCCGGGAAAATGGGAATAGGTGAGCACGATATCGAAATAGCTGCGGTGGTTGCCCACGTAGAGGACGGCACTGTCGGCGGGGATATTTTCCGTACCCCTGACAATCAGCTTCGTGCCAGCGAGAAAGGCGATGCAGCGGAATCCCCAGCCTACGATTGCCTTTGCCGCCCGGTCTTTGCGTCCGGGATCGGACTTTCCGATGAGCCACAGCACCAGCAGCGCCGGTATGCCAAGCACCAGAAACAGGATTAAATAAATTGCAACCAGTATGAGTCGAATCATTGTATGAACCTTTCCTGTCAGGAAGTTGCTTCCCCACATGCTTTTTTTGTATTCCCTGTTTTTTCGGAACAGAATGTATCCGTTATTTTCCGACAATTCCAAAATTTATCTTAGCATAGAAAAGGAAAAAAGTACATAGAATATAGAGAAAAAGATTGTGGGGTTTTTCGTTGAGATTACATCGCTTCCATCTAAAAGTTACAAGGAAATTACTGCGCTCCGGATTTTTAATGCTCCTGCTCACCTGCACATTACTGTTGGGCGGCTGTACGCTGCTCAGTGAGGAGAAAATCAAACTGCGTGACCTGGAATTTACGGTTCTGGGAGAGGAAAAGATACCGGAGCAGCTGACGGCAATCATCGAAGAGAAAAAGCTGGAGCCGTTCCAGATTACCTATACGGACAATGCGAATCTGTATATCTGCATCGGGTATGGGGAACAGGAGACGGGGGGATACAGCATTGCGGTGAATGAATTGTATCTGACGGACACGAACATCGTGGTCAACACCAGTCTTCTGGGGCCGGAGGCACCAGGCCAGGAGAATCAGGCACCGTCCACTCCTTACATAGTGATTAAGACAGAATATCTGGAGCAGACTGTGACATTTGAATAAAACATACATGTAGTACAGGCGCTGAAACCGGTAAGGGGGCAGCGCCTGTATTGTGATTCGGATGATTTTGGCAGTGATTGAAGGTTTTGGAACCGTTTTGGACAGGCATCTGATGGCTTCCCGGCATAATTGACTTTAAACATACTATACTGTATAATTACTACAGTTCTGTAGGGAAACAGTTGTGGGTGTTATGCTTTTCAGAAAGCTGACAGACAGGCGGACAGATGCATATCAGAGAAACTCATGAAAAGTATTGCGGTGAGCTGATGGGCATGTATACAAAGATAGACAGAGCTGGAATGGGAGGAAAACTTGTGAAATAGGAGCGTGCTCCACTTTCTGGCAAAGGATTTTGAAATTGTATGAAACAGATTCCCGAAGAAAACATGTTCGGCATAAATGTTATATGGGCCGTCTATTTTGCATTAAAAATTCTGTACGTCTCATTCTGATTTAGAAAACAGAAATAGCAGGATAATATTTTTAGAATATCTAAACTTTGGTCCCCTGCCGGGAAAATAATGGTAGATTAGAAGTTATAGAAATAGAAGCAATATTTCGGGTGACGAAAGGGATGGGAACGAGTACAGAAGATGAATGTGGAAGAAAGGATAGCCAGTGATGGCGAGGTAATTGAAGCGGCATATGGTGCGTATTTTGAAGATGTATACAAATTTGTGTTTCGCAGAATTGGGAATGAGCCCGTGACGGAGGACATTGTGCATGATGTGTTTTGCGCAGCATTGAACAAAATGGAAGAATTCCGGAATCATCCGGAGCCGAAAAGGTGGCTCATGGTTACTGCGAAGAACAAGATACGCGAATTGTACCGGAAAATGAAGCGCAGGTCTTTTGAGACTTTGGATGAGATACCGGAACCTGCGGTGGAAGAGCCGGATTACAGAGAGATTGAGTTGGAATTGACGGCGCTTGCGATCATAGACATAGAGGAGTGGGAACTGATCAAGGATTACTATCTGAACGGAATCACAATCAGAGAGTTGGCGGAAAGGTATGGAATAACGGAAAACAACATGAGAGTGCGTCTGCATCGCCTGAGGGTGAAGTTGAGGAAGAAGATAGACCGTTAGGGGAGGACAAAATATAAATATGCAGGAAAATAAAAAGAGGGAATTGCTGGAAAGTGAATTAAGGGAAGAATTGAACTGGTATACGCTGTATGCTACGGATGAAGAGTATGACCAGAAGGCAGTGGACTCGATCATGTATCTGCTGGACAGGTGGGAGCCTCTGGAAGAGGGGACTGTGCCGCCGGTGGAGGAGTCATGGAAGAGATTTCTGAAGGTTGCAGGCAGGAAGGAGTTGCTGCCGTTGGAGGATGCGGCAGAGACGCGGAAGCCGGTGTCAGGGGAAAGTGTGGCAGGGGTACGGAAGTCGGTGCCAGGGGAAAGTGTGGCAGAGGTACGGAAGCCGGTGCCAGGGGAAAGTGTGGCAGAGGTACGGAAGCCGGTGCCAGGGGAAAGAATAGCAGAGACGCGGAAGCCGGTGTCTGGGAGAAGTGAGACCGGTTTCTCAATAATGCAGGCAAGGAAAGCAGGAGAAGAGCTGCCGTCAGAGGATGAAATGGGGGAGGGCCTGTGGTCAATGCAGAAAGCAGATTTTGAGGATGAGCTATTTTTAAGAGAAAGGGCAGAGGGAGACAAGCCGGAGAGCATGGAAGAAGACATGGCAGACAATATAGTGCATATGTCGCCGGAAGAGGATGAAAACTCGGGCGTAGTCGGCGGAACAGGAAAGCAGGATGGGCATAAGAAAACCGGGAAACTGGCGAAGTTTGCTTCCAGGCATAAGATTATTGCGGCGGCGGCACTTGTGCTGATGGTTTTGATGGTGGGAAATACGATTCATGCGGTCGCCAATCCGGAGACGGGGTTTTTCTTTTGGTTGAATCGGGATGATTCTGGAGTCAAGATGATGACTTCGCCAGAAGGGTTGGATAGTGAAACGAAAGATCATATTAGTACATATTATAATGAGGAGGATGTACCAGAATGGGCGAAAAAGTGGGTGCAAATTGAAACAGGGATTGAATTCGAAACAAAAGATATATATGAGTTTCAACATATTGAGATAAGTGAGTCAGATAATCGTCAGCATGTTACCAGTTATTTTGTATGTGAAAATCTTAATAAAGATATATATGTGGGTGTATGGGTATATTGGGATAAAGTATCATATTTTAAAGAAGAATTTGTGGGATATGACCATGTCCAGAGTTATGAATTTGCTCAAAAAGAGATTGATATCTATAAAAAGACGGAAGACACAGGACAAACTTACTATATAGTATGTTTTTATGAGGGAAATTGTAAATATTATGTTAAAGGGCAAGAGAAGTTGGATGAGCTGAAGAGGATAATCGAAGAGTGTTGGGAGTATGTGCAAAAAAATTTTTAAATATTTTTGTAATAATATGCCATTTCGAGTCATGTATATATAGAAGGACAATTTGAATAGGTTCTGTGGGAAAGGAGAATGGGATGTTCTTCAAAAAATTCTAAGGAGAAAATGGAAATGGGAAAGATGAAAAAAGTAGTAAAAAAGGTGCAAAAGATTTTTGGGGTTTTGGTAATAGTGGCTTTTCTTGGAGAAACTTTCGCATTTACCAGTATGGCTGCAGAGGCAAATTATGTGTCAGAGCCGCTGAATAAGAATGCTGAAGTGGAGATGTTGGAAGCGGTGGTCGTAGAGGGTTACGATTGGTCATCTGGTATTAGCCCATATACTATGTTGGCGGATTGTACTATTGGTGTAAGTGGCGCAAGCGATGGTATGCATATTGATATCTCTACTGGAACTGTAGGAAAGGCATCTGTGTTAGGTGTAAAGGATGTAAAAATTTATAAAAAAAACTGGTATGGCGGTTGGGATTATGTGGCTTATAGCAGTGGTGGTGAAGCAAAGGATTGTGGAACGATATTAATAAACATTTTATATGCAAATGCTGTAAAAGACGCCACATACAAGATTACATGCGTTCACTATGGAGATGTAGACGGATACACCGAAGGCTCAAACGACAGCGGAGCATTCGTTTTCACATATTAAGCAACTGAAGAAGACCAGAACGGAACGACAAAAATAGGAAAAATGTTTATGAACAGAAAGAAGATAAAGCACATCAGCTTCTACAGCACGCTGATCGAAACCATTGGCTACGACCCACAGCGTGCGATTCTGGAAGTCAGGCTGTTAAGCGATGGCAAAATACGGCGATACGAAAATGTACCGGAATATATATGGTATCGTCTCAGGGAAGACTATCACCCGGATACGTATTACCGAAGAAATGTATGCGGTCGTTTCGTAGAGACGATTATTTCGGATGATGAAGAGGAGATGTAACCTGGAGTAATACGAGACCATGGTTTCAAGGATGTTTAATTTTGGTAAAATGAAACTGCCGCACTGATGACAAAAGTCAAAGGTGTGGCAGTTTTGCTCCCTATTCAATAATTATTTGGGCAAAATCAATCTCTAAGTCTTCATATATTCCGGCTTTTACTTTATCAGAGAATGTATATTCCACAACCGTATCATGTTCAAAATCATATGCCATAATACGATTCTTTTCAGGATCAACAATCCAATACTCCCGAACCCCTGCAGTACGGTATTTGAACAGCTTTTTATTATAATCCATCGGACGGCTGGTGGGCGATACGATTTCGATGGTCCAATCCGGTGCACCTTTGCATCCTTCGTCTGTAAGCTTGTCTTTATCGCAAATTACAGTGATATCAGGCTCAAGGTATATATCATTATTCACATTTAAAAATACTGCAAATGGCGCTGGATAGACTTCACAATCTCCGTTTTTGCTGCCGATATAATTCCTTATCCTGAATGATAATTCCATCACAAGCCTTTGGTGAATCCTGCCAGGTGTGGCCATCATATATAATTCACCATCAATCAGTTCTGCCCTTTGTCCGTCTGGCAAATTGTAAATATCATCAATTGTGTAATATTCTAATTGCCTTGCTGCATCCATTTTATCACGCTCCTTTTGCCTGTTTATATTATATCCAATGACATTCCATATAGCAAGACTGCTTTTATTGCTTACCCATGCCCGCAACAGAGACCGTTCAAGGGACAGTCTCTGTTGGTGACGGGGTGAGACATTCCGGGGAAGGGCGTCGCATGCCGGGAGTGAAGAAGCTGTTCCGGGAATCCGAAAATTCTGCAATGCCGTCAGGATTTTCGGAAACGCCCTGCTCCTGCCGGACAGGTGTTCAAATATGACTGTAATAATAATAAGCAGCCGCTTTCAATGCGATGGCCAGAACCAGGATTGCAAAGGAAATATAAAACATACCCATATGAAACATAGAAGCAGTCAGCGTAATAAAGAGAATACATGCCAGGAGGATGTCCAGCACGATTCCGCCGCTTTTATCGTGCAGGTACTGATTTCGATCATCCTGCTCTGTCAGCATCTGCTCCTTTAGCAGGAGCCGGTTTTTCAGCAGTTTCTTGTTGTGGACAATCCTGGAGATGACATAAGCCATACCGCCGAAGAAACTCAAGTTACTGAAATGCCGTGCCAGATTCGTCATTATTCTGGAATCCCCGCCGCCCAGCTCGACGACCACCACCATGTAGACCAGCATGGCGGTCAGAAGCAGATACAGGAGCCGGATTCTCCACCTGATTGCATTGGTATAAGCCATATTCTGAAATTTTATCATATTCTTCGTCCTCCTTTCTCCTGTTTTCTTCCAGACAGCACAGGTCTTCTATGGTAGTGCGGAATAACTGTGCCATTCGGTAAGCCAGCATCAGGGATGGTTTGTATTGTTCCTTTTCTATGGAAATAATGGTTCTGGCGGAAACATGGACCGCGTCGGCGAGTTGCTGTTGGGTCAGGCCGGCGGCAGTGCGCAGGTCTTTGACTTTTGTTTTCATTTTCTATTCGTTCCTTTCGGCTGACATACGGCGGAAGATATATTTTTTCGGTTTGGGTGTGGTTAAATATGAAATACACTTCATGTGAAGCTAACTTTATGATAGCAGGGAACGAAAAGAATGTCAAGGCAGAAGAGCAAGATTTTATATGCACGTCAGAAAACATTTGCCAACGTAAAGGCGGTGGGACAAAAAGCGGCATATATAGAAGAGGTACTTTTATTGTTAAGAATGAATGTGCTCACACGTATAAAACAGGTTTCAGAATTTATGGATAGACTTGTGGATAGTTTTAGAGATGGTTTTGTGAGGTGTAAAATAACGATTCAGCGGCTGAAGCTGAAAATAGAAAGGGCTGTCGCATTAAGAGATTTTACACCGGATACAGAATGTCTGATAACAGGGGATATCTGTATCCGGTATCTGTGATTTCTCTTGTGCCAGCCCCATAGATCAAAGTTCCGCCTTCACGCCTTTACTTTTCAGAAAAGTGACAATTTCACTGGCATTTGAGTTATAATCATCATCAAAGCGAATCAGTGTCCTGCCGTCGGTGGTGTAGATGCTGTAAGCCTTTCCGCCGATGGAAATCTTCTGGATATCGCCGTAGGTGAGATTCCTGGTAGCGCCAAAGAGCGGAGTGAAAACCAGTCCGGCCTCATTCAATACCAGGTTGCAGCGATTCATCTTAAATGCCAGGATACCGGAGGGAATCAACAGGATGGTAGCGACGACAGGGTTGAGCCATTCGGGCTCCAGCTGTCCTTCCACCGGAATCGGCAGTATGTTCAGAATAAGCCATGCTGCGGAAAGTACCGCTACAAAGGCAACCGGAAGGGCAAGACGGAAATCAGCGCGGATTTTGTATGTATTCATGGTGTGTTCTCCCTGCATGTTAATCTTTACCTATTATGGCACAACGACAACCTGTTTGCAAGGAAAATCTGAAAACCGGTTTTTGCTCGTTTTTGCCTGTCTTTACCCGTTTTTTGACGGATATTGCTTCGGCGGCAGATATAAACACGACATTTTCAAGGAGCTTTATTCCAAAGCCAGTTTCTTCACCCTTGCGAAAGCTCCTTTTACCTGGGGAATCGCCAGGATAATCAGGGTGATGGCCGCCTCGGCGAAGATATAGATGCCATTGTATACCAGGGAATAGGGCAGAGGAGCCCAGCCTTCCCAGGCATATTCGGCGAAGAATATCCAGCCCGAGATGGTGGAGAAAATCCATCGTCCGATGATACCGGCAATATAACCCTTTAACAGCCCGTTCTTCTTGTCAGTGAACAGCCCGGACAGCCCGAAGGCGCCGAAAGCCAGCGGGTAATCCACCAGCAGCTGGGCGGGATGGATTACATAAGGGTCTATAATCAGCTGCAGGATACCGTAAGCCACCCCGGTGATTACGCCTGCTTCCACACCGAACCAATAGCCGGGAAGGCAGATGAAGAGCATGGAAAGCAGGGTGATGGAGCCTCCGAAAGGAAACTCGTAGAGTTTCACATTGGACAGCACGGTGCCCAGAGCGATGGCAACCGCGCAGAAAGCCAGCTGTTTTGCGGTCAGTTTTATGCCGGTTTTTTTGGGAGAAACTGCATTTTTCTGCGAAACCGCTTTTTCTGCGGAATTTTTTTCTCCGTTGGAATCTTTTTTCCCGTCGGAATTGTTTTTTGCTCCGGAGCTTCCGGTGCAGGAAGAACTTCTCCTTCCTGCAAAGGCAACCGCGGCCGCGAGAAGGGCCAGGAACAGGACAATCAGCAGGGCCGTGCCCAAAGGGGTGGGGACATAGCTCACATTCTCCCCGTCTGTGATTACATTGTACAACATAAAAAATCCTCCTTATCATCTGGCTAAGGAGGAACGACATCGGCAATCTCTGGCACATAAGCCCGGCCGGACATATATTCAAACACGGCGGGCCGAAAAAGTACATGGGCCCGCCGTATGTATGCGCATATGATTGCTCTGCTTCCTTCCGCCGGTATTATCCGGTTCAAGTAGTGAGGGTTAGAAGCTTTATTGCAGATAAAAGCTTCAGTCTCAGCGATGTGCTCCCCTAGCGGTTATTATGACAGCTGAAAATACGCGGAGCGCGTCTTCGGCTGTGTTTACAGCTTACTATAAGGGATTCTGCGGCGTGTGTCAAGCTTTTTATGAGAATTCGGATATTTGTCTGATTTATGAAGAAACTTCTTGAAAGAGGAAAGTAAGATTCTCGACTATTGATTCCTCTTGTGATATACTAAGAAGCATATTTTACGAGAGGAGATATTTTCATGGGCAATCAGGGGGAAGAAAAGAAAACGGCGAATCATATCTGTCTTGGCCTGTTGGCCCATGTAGATGCGGGAAAGACCACCCTTGCAGAAGGACTTTTATACACCGGCGGGAGAATCCGCAAACTGGGCAGAGTTGACCACGGGGATGCCTTTCTGGATACTTTTTCGTTGGAGCGGGAGCGCGGTATCACGATTTTTTCCAAGCAGGCGCAGATTTCCTGGGAGGGGCTGGATATCACGCTGCTGGATACACCCGGGCATGTGGATTTCAGCGCGGAGATGGAACGGACTCTGCAGGTACTGGACTATGCCCTGTTGGTAATCAGCGGTTCGGACGGGGTGCAGGGACATGTACAGACGCTCTGGAGGCTGTTGGAGCAGTACGGGATTCCGGCATTCCTTTTTGTAAACAAGATGGACCAGCCGGATACGGATAAGGAAAAACTGCTGCGGGAACTGCAGACGAAGCTGGACAGCGGATGTCAGGAATTCGGGCCGGAGGCGGAGAGCAAAGGGACGGAATTCCTGGAAACTCTCGCCCTGTGCGACGAGACGCTGATGGAGGAGTATCTGGAAGCTGACTGCCTGGAAGACAAATCCATAGTACAGGCGGTGGCGGAGCGGCATGTATTTCCCTGCTTTTTCGGCTCCGCACTGCGGCTGGAAGGGGTGGAGGAACTGCTGAAGGGAATCCGCAGGTTTGCCCTGTGCCCGGCATATCCGGAAGATTTCGGAGCCCGGGTATTCAAGATATCCAGGGATGCCTCGGGCAACCGCCTTACCCACTTGAAAGTCACAGGGGGCACTCTGCGTGTAAAGATGCCTGTGAGCAATGCCTGCAGCGCCGCGTCCGAAGGGGAAATCTGGGAGGAAAAGGCGGACCAGCTGCGGGTTTACGCCGGCGCTCAGTACAGTGCCGTGGACGAAGTGGCGGCGGGGGGCATCTGCGCCGTGACGGGGCTTGGCAGGACATTTGCGGGACAGGGGCTGGGAATGGAGAGCCGCAATGCCTTTCCTGTCCTGGTGCCGGTGCTGACCTATGGACTGCTGCTGCCGGAGGGCAGTGATGCCGTCAAAGTACTGGGGCAGCTGCGCAAACTGGAAGAGGAGGAGCCCCAGCTTCATGTGGTATGGCAGAAGGCAGGCGCAATGGGCTCCGGCGGGGCGGCAGGTGCGGAGACGGCTGCTGTAGCGGCATCTGATACAAGGACAGCATCCGGGAAAAAGGGCTCCGTAGCTGCAGGAAACGTTTCGGTATTACAGAGCGGAAAAAGAGCGGTTCCCGAAATCCATGTGCAGGTCATGGGCGAAGTACAGATTGAAATTCTGAAGAGGCTGATTTCGGAGCGCTTCGGCCTGGAAGTGGAATTTACGGACGGCCGGATTGTATACAAGGAGACTGTCGCGAATGCGGTGGTGGGCATCGGACATTTTGAGCCGCTGCGGCATTATGCGGAGGTGCATTTGCTGTTGGAGCCGGGAGAGCCGGGCAGCGGGCTGCAGTTTGCCAGTGCCTGTAGCGAGGACATTCTGGACAGAAACTGGCAGAGGTTGGTGCTGACCCATCTGGAGGAGCGTTCTCATGTGGGAGTACTGACAGGTTCGGCCATTACGGATATGAAGATAACGCTGCTCACCGGGCGCGCTCATCTCAAGCACACGGAGGGCGGCGATTTCAGGCAGGCTACTTACCGGGCACTGCGTCAGGGGCTGATGCAGGCGGAGAGTGTTCTGCTGGAGCCTGTATTTTCCTTTACTCTCGAAGTGCCGACAGCACAGCTTGGCAGGGCTATATCCGATATTCAGCGGATGCAGGGACGATTTGACGCACCTCTGACGGAAGGGGATTTTACCACGATTACCGGTTCGGCACCGGCGGCTGACATGAGAGGGTATCAGCGGGAGGTGAATGCCTATACCAGGGGGACGGGGCGGCTGAGCTGTACTTTAAAGGGCTATGAGCCCTGTCACAATACAGAGGAAGTCATGGAAATGTTCGGATATGAACCGGAGGCAGATACGGAAAATCCGTCTTCGTCGGTTTTCTGTGCCCATGGGGCAGGTTTTGTGGTGCCGTGGGAGCAGGTGCCGGCGTATGCCCACATGGAGAGCAGCTGGGAGCCGGAAGCAGGGGACGGACAGAACGCCTGGGGAGCGGCCGTTGGAAGCCTAAAATCGGATTCCTGGCAGACCCAGGGTGCAGCCGGCAGCCGGAATACAGGCATCCGGGCAGGCAGCCTGCCCTCACGGCAGAGAAAAGCGGCAAAGGAAGAGGGCCGCTCTTCGGATTATATTACCCAGGAAGAAATCGAAGAAATATTCCTGCGTACTTACGGCAAGGCGAAACGTGACTACGAACCATACCGCTATCATCGGCAGAATACGGGAGGTACAGCTGCGGCGGCACAGGAGACCGGTGCGGAATCCGGCGGTGGCAGTGTCTCCGGCAGCATGTCTCCGGCCAGGTATGGGAAGTCTGCCGCCGCTCAAAAGGAAAACTATCTTCTGGTAGACGGATACAACATCATCTTTGCATGGGAGGACCTCCAGGCTCTGGCGGAGGTGAATATAGACAGCGCCAGGGATAAGCTGATGGATATCTGCAGCAATTATCAGGGATATGAGGGCGGCACGCTGATTCTGGTCTTCGACGCCTACAAGGTAAAGGGCAATCCCGGCTCCGTGCAGAAGTACCATAATATCTATGTGGTCTATACAAAAGAAGCGGAAACCGCTGACCAGTACATCGAGAAGACGGTGCATGAAATCGGCAGAAAACATCATGTCACGGTGGCAACCTCTGACAGGCTGGAGCAGATGATCATCTGGGGCGAGGGCGCAGTCCGGCTCTCCGCCAGGGGGTTCCGGGAAGTGGTCGAGGGGGCGTCAGCCCACATGCTTGAACAGTATAACAGGCAAAGCAGCACACCCAAAAACAGGCCTTTTGAGGAACTCCTTCAGGAACGGGAGGAATCTGACTGAGCCGCTTTTCTGCGGGGCGCGGCAGACCTGCGGGAGAGCTTTTTTCCGGAGTTTTCCGCAACGGTGCTGCCCTTTTTGCTTTTCAGAAACTCGGCATATTTTACGACCGCGTCCAGGGAACCGGTATCCAGTTCCAGAAGTGTATTTACGATTTGATGCATTGTGTAATCGGGCGTAACATATGCGGATAAAGCTTCCGGCGGGCAGCGGTAGCCGGTACGCCCTAACAGAAAATCGGTGGATACATTGAAAAGGTCGGCAATCATACACAGCGTATCCAGTGCCGGCCAATACACACCATGTTCGTAATTGGACAGATTGCCGGGAGATATGTTGAGCATGGCCGACAGCTGGTTTTGCTTCAGGCCTTTTTCTGTACGAAGTCTTGCAATAATCGAACCTATTTGATCTGTATTATGCATTTTGATACCTCTGCCCGCGGAAACGGGTATCCAAGCTTTTCTCTTTTGTGTCATATTGTGAACGAATGCTATTTCCCGACAGTCTCTTTGTTATACTCGTGAGCGTATTCATTTGCCGCTTTCTGTCCTGTTTAAGCAGAGGCGCTCACTCGTTATACATTTACGTTGGCAAATGTTATTGAACGCGAGTATATATCACAGGGCTGCAAATCTATTCGACGTGTAAGGGGAATTATATAAGCTATATTATACGTGCGAAAAATTAGCAATACTAAAGTGACGGCACAAAATATTGAAGTTTAGAATCAGCGTCATTTGATTGCATTTCCTTTTTTTTTATGATAAAATCATGATTACTGTACATGCTGATAATGAGAGAAGAATAAAAATAGCACAAAAGTGCGGATGGGAGCCATATGTTGCATTTTATTGTATCCGTAGGCCGGACTTCCCTGCTTGCCCTGGGGGGAATATTGTTTGCGTTTGTGGCCACTGTATTAGCGACGGCGAAACTGGGGAAATACCTGCCCAAGGATGGGGGCCGGGAATTTGCCCATGACGGCAAGCAGTCTGCAGGAAAGCCGAGAGGGGCCGGTATTATTTTTGTGTTGGCTTTTGTGGCTGCAGCGCTTCTTTTTTCACCGCTGAGTGTGGAGATGATCATTTATATGCTCCTGATTGTGGTCTGTATGATTACAGGGTATCTGGACGACGCTGCGAAGACTCCCTGGGGCGAGGTTCGGAAAGGCTTTCTGGATCTGTGCGTGGCCATACTGGCGACAATGAATTTTCTGAAATTTAATTCCAGTAAAATTGAACTGGCGTTTATTCATATGTGGATAGACATTCCCAGGTGGCTGTTTATCGTCCTGGCGGTGATTCTGGTATGGGTTTCCGTAAATGTGACAAACTGTTCCGACGGGGTGGACGGGCTGTCGGGGACGTTGACAATCACTTCTCTGATGACGATTTATGTGGTGGACAGGATTCTGAATGTGGGGAAGAATTTTCCTTACCTGATCCTGCTTTTCTCGACGTGCATACTGGGGTATCTGTGGTACAATGCCACGCCCAGCCGTCTGATGATGGGGGATGCCGGTTCCCGGGCCATGGGGCTGTTCATCAGTATTGCGATTTTGAAGACAGGCCGGCCGCTATTGTACATTCCCGTTGCGCTGGTGCTGATACTGGACGGCGGGCTGGGGCTGATCAAAATATCGCTGCTGCGTTTTTTCAAAATCCATGTGCTGACAAAGGTAAGGACACCGCTTCATGACCATGTGCGCAAAATCTGGGGCTGGTCCAATACTCAGACGGTATTCCGTTTTGCGATTATTCAGATTTTGCTGGCTGTGGCTGTGGTTTACGGGATTGGAATGTAGTTTAGGGCTGCAGCAGCACTTGCTTGAGGAGTGCTGTCATGACAGTTTTGTGTTGCATGCGCAGGTGATTCCGAAGCCGGGAATACTTGCAGGCTGCCATGGAAGACTTATTGCCTGGTGATTGCTCGGAAAAATGAAAAGTTATGATTTGTATTTAGTTAAGATGTGCCGCGGATATGGCGGCGGAACGGAGCGTATTATGTATGATCAACTGACACCTACAGATATTAAGAAGATGGAGGAGGAAATCGAACACCGGAAGCTGGTGGTGCGGCCCAGGGCGCTGGAGGATGTGAAAGAGGCAAGAGCACAGGGAGACCTGAGCGAGAATTTTGAGTACTATGCGGCGAAGAAGTTCAAGAACCAGAACGAGAGCCGAATTCGCTATCTGGAGCGGATGATTAAGACCGCCAGGGTGATTTCCGAGGATTCCGCGGAGGACGAGGTGGGGATGAACAATACGGTAACGGTGGAGTTTATCGACGACGGCAGTGTGGAGACCTACAAGATTGTCACCACGGTGCGGGGGAATTCCCTGGAAAACCTCATCAGCAACGAAAGTCCTCTGGGCAAGGCTCTGCTGGGCAAAAAGGAAGGGGACATCGCCCATGTACAGGTAAATCCTTCTGTTGGATATGACGTGCGGATTACAAAGATTGAGAATACGATAGATGACGGCAGCGACAAGATCAGGAGTTTTTAGATGAAAAATTATCTCTTATTTGATTTGGACGGAACCTTGACGGACCCTAAGGCAGGGATATGTACCTGCGTGCAGTATGCGTTGGCTTCTTTCGGGATAGAGGAGCCGGACCTGGACAGGCTGGAGCCTTTTATCGGGCCGCCCTTAAAGGACAGCTTTATGAAATTTTATCAGATGGACGAGGGGCAGGCGAAAGCTGCCATAGAGAAATACAGGGAGCGCTTCAATGATACGGGAATCTTTGAAAACAAGCTGTACGCCGGAATCCCCGAGATGATTCGTGCCCTGAATTCCAAGGGCATGTTCATGGCGGTTGCCTCCAGCAAGCCCACGGTATATGTACAGCGGATTCTGGAGCATTTTGAGATTGCAAAATATTTCAGGGTAGTGGTGGGAAGCGAGCTGGACGGCACCAGGACAAGTAAGGATGAGGTGATCACGGAGGCTCTCAGGCAGCTGTTCAGCGGCAAACCTGTGGAAAATGATAAGGTCTACATGATAGGAGACCGTTGCTTTGATGTGGAGGGCGCTCATGCCGTAGGAGTGGAAGCGGTTGGAGTTACATATGGTTACGGAGGGATGGAGGAGCTGAAGGAAGCGAAAGCCGACTATATCGTCCGTTCTGTGGAGGAACTGCAGAAATTCCTGCTGAGGGGAACGGAGGAAGAGAAGAAGATGAATACGGGCCAGAGAATCTGGCAGATTGTGCTTCCGTTCCTTCTGTTTTTCATGGTGAGGAATATCGCCATTAACCTTGGCGTCATGATACTGGCATCCATCGGGAATAATATGTCCGGAGGGGCATTTCTGTTTATTCGGGACGAGCAGGGGATTTTGATGGGGCTGACGGGAAATGCGTCCAATCTGGTGTCGGCAGCAGGTTTCCTGGCAGGTGCCGCCTCTATTTTTAAGATTGCCAGGAAGACCATCGGAAGGACTGCCGAGGATATGAAGCTGATGCATATCAGGGAGGAGCCGCCGAAGAACTATCTGTTTGTGGGAATTGCCGCGGTGGGACTGGCATTGGGAATCAATCTGCTGATGGAGCTGACGGGAGCGATTGAGGCCTCGGAGTCCTATCAGGCGGTGGCGGAGAACCAACATGCCGCATGGCTGCCGGTGGGGCTGCTCTGCTACGGCGTGATAACGGCAATAGCCGAGGAACTCCTGTTCCGGGGAATTTTCTATAACTGCTTTCGGCGTTATATGAAGTTGTCGGCGGCGTTGGTGATGTCCTCGGCACTGTTTGCCCTTTACCACGGAAATTCCGTACAGGGGCTTTACGCCTTTGTGATGGGATGCTTTATGGTGTATGCCTACGAGTATTTCGGGGATTTCCGGATGCCGGTCATGATTCATATGATTGTGAATATGCTGGCTTATATCATGGGGGATGTGAGCATTCCGCAGACGGCGTATCTGCCGGTGTGCGTTGTGAGCCTGGCGTGCGGGATTGGCAGTATCTGGCTTCTGAATAAGCAGAAGAAGGTACTATGACGGCAGCAGATATCGGTTATGGGATTGTGGGATGATGAACTGGCAATGCGGTGAATGAAATGAAATTTTCGATTATAACGGTGTGTCTGAATCCCGGGGAAAAATTAAATGCAACGCTGGACAGTGTGCTGAGGCAGAGCTGCCGGGATGCGGAAGTCATTTTGAAGGACGGGGGCAGCGTGGACGGTTCCGTAACGAAATGGCAGAAGGAGCATGCGGCGGATCCGGATGCAGGGAGAGTCAGGGTATTCGTGGAAAAGGATACCGGGATTTACGATGCCATGAATCAGGCGGCGGCCCGGGCAGAGGGAGAATTTCTGCTGTTTCTGAACTGCGGGGATGTCTTTCCGGACGGTAAGGTGCTGGAGCGGACGAGGAAGGTGCTTGAGGAGGAACAGGCGGCAGGAACGGATATGGAACGGCTGGTGCTGTACGGGGATACCTGCAGCGGGAAGAACCATGTGACGATCGCTTCCGCACCGGCGATTACCGGATTTACCTGTTACCGGAATATTCCGTGTCATCAGTCCTGCTTTTACAGCGCGGCTTTATGCCGGGGAAAACCATACGATTTACAGTATAAAATAAGAGCAGATTACGATCATTTTCTGTGGTGCTTTTATAAGGCGAAGGCCAGGATGCGGCATATGAACTTTCCGGTGGCGTCCTATGAAGGGGGCGGCTATTCGGAGAGCCGGGAGAACAGGGAGCGGGATAAGCAGGAGCACAGGCGGATTACGGCGGCTTACATGGGAAAGCTGGAACTGCTGAAGTACCGTGCTGTCATGGCTGTAACCCTGGCGCCGCTGCGCAGGGCGCTGGCGGAGAGCAGTGCTTTTTCCGGGGTGTATCATGGGCTGAAGGAAAGAGTGTATCGGCGGAGGGAAAGGTAGCGCAGAGGTTTACCGGTTTCGCTGGGCCCAAAGTATGGAACTGAGCAATACATCTATAACAGGTGTTTTACTTTTTGTTGGAAGAGGGACTGAATACTTTGCGGGACGAGAGCTGAGTTTGCCAGATGAAATGTATAACGAGTGAGCGCTGCTGTAATGCGGGATAAAAAGCGGCAAATATCTGAGCTCACGAGTATGGCGGAAATCCGTGGCGGTTTACATGAGATAGTGCCGCCAGGGGCAGAATTCATACTGTTAGGGCCAGTTTTTTGGCTGAAAATGCTGTGTTGTCAGACAATAAGCGGAGAGAAGTGAAAAAGTCAATTAATCTGACAATTTCTAAAAAAGTCTTTATTTACAAATCCCGGAAAGTGTAGTATAGTATGACAAGTGATGACGCAATGGAGCGCATAGAGTGCTTCCATTGCGTCATTTTTTACATTATAGGAAAGTCCGCATAAGATGGACATGGAATCAGTAAGGTGCCGCAGGCACTATTTTATGTGCAGAGTTACCTGGAGAATCATCGGGACAGATGGGGTCTTATGCAGGCAGGGGAGAGTTTGGAAGGGAGGAGTAATCATATGTTTGATGTAAAGAGAGAAGTACCCACGGCACCCCTTTACCGGGAGGAATTCGAGCATGACAACTGCGGTATCGGCGCCTGTGTGAATATCAAGGGGCAAAAGAGCCGTGCCACAGTGGTAAATGCTTTGAAAATCGTGGAAAATCTGGAGCACAGGGCCGGCAGGGATGCCGAGGGCAAGACCGGGGACGGCGTGGGTATTCTGACCCAGATTCCCCATACTTTTTTTGCCAGAGTGACAAAGCCTCTGGGAATCAGCCTGGGCGGAGAGCGGGAATACGGCGTGGCCTTTGTCTTCTTCCCCCAGGAGGAGCTTCGACGGAACCAGGCGAAGAAGATGTTCGAGATTATTGTGCAGAAGGAGGGGCTGGAGTTCCTGGGCTGGAGGGAGGTTCCCACGTTTCCCAATGTGCTGGGGCAGAAGGCCGTGGAATGTATGCCTCACATCATGCAGGGCTTTGTAAAGAAACCGGCCAATGTGAAAAAGGGTCTGGAATTTGACCGCAGGCTGTACATAGCAAGGCGTCTGTTCGAACAGTCTTCCGAAGACACGTATGTAGTATCCTTTTCCAGCAGAACCATTGTGTACAAGGGGATGTTCCTGGTGGGACAGCTGCGCACCTTCTACGCCGATTTACAGAGCGATGATTTCCAGTCCGCCATCGCCATGGTGCATTCCCGCTTTTCCACCAACACCAATCCCAGCTGGGAGCGCGCCCATCCCAACCGCCTCATGGTGCACAACGGGGAGATCAACACCATCCGGGGCAATGCGGACAAGATGCTGGCCAGGGAGGAGAATATGGAGTCCGTGTACCTGAAGGGCCAGATGCATAAGGTGCTCCCTGCCATCAGCAAGACCGGCTCCGATTCCGCCATGTTGGACAATACCCTGGAATTCCTGGTGATGAGCGGCATGGAGCTGCCGTTGGCGGTGATGATTGCCATTCCCGAGCCCTGGGCCAACGATAAGGCCATGTCCCAGACCAAACGGGATTTCTATCAATACTATGCAACCATGATGGAGCCATGGGACGGACCGGCTTCCATCCTGTTCTCAGACGGAGATGTCATGGGGGCGGTGCTGGACCGCAACGGTCTGCGCCCTTCCAGGTATCTGATTACAGACGACGACACGCTTATCCTGTCTTCAGAGGTGGGGGTGCTGGACATTGAGCCTTCTAAAATAAAGAAGAAAGAGCGCCTGCGTCCCGGCAGGATGCTGCTGGTGGACACTCTCCGGGGCAAGGTGATTTCCGATGAGGAACTGAAGGAAAAGTATGCTTCCAGGCAGCCTTACGGGGAATGGCTGGACAATAACCTGGTATTTTTGAAGGATTTAACCATCCCCAATCAGCGTGTGCCGGAATATACCTGTGAAGAGCGGCAGAAGATGCAGAAAGCTTTCGGCTACACCTACGATGAGCTTAAGACCAGTATCCTGCCCATGGCAAAGAACGGCGCGGAGGCCATTGCGGCCATGGGTGTGGATGTGCCGCTTCCGGTGCTAAGCAAGTCCTGCCATCCGCTGTTTCATTATTTCAAGCAGCTTTTTGCCCAGGTCACCAATCCGCCCATCGATGCCATCCGGGAGGAGATTGTGACATCCACCACCGTGTACATCGGCACGGAGGGCAATATTTTGCAGGAAAATCCCAGGAACTGCAATGTACTGAGGGTGAACAATCCCATTTTGACCAACACGGATCTGCTGAAAATCAAGAATATGGAGAAGGAAGGCTTCCGGGTGGAAGTGGTTCCCATTACTTATTATAAAAATACCAGCCTGGAGCGCGCCATTGACAGGCTGTTCGTGGAAGTGGACAGGGCGTACCGGGACGGCGTGAATATCCTGATTCTCTCGGACAGGGGAGTGGATGAGAACCATGTGCCCATTCCTTCCCTGCTGGCAGTGTCGGCCCTGAATCAGTATCTGGTGAGGACGAAGAAGCGGACCAGGGTGGCGCTGATTCTGGAGTCCGGCGAGCCCAGGGAAGTGCATCATTTTGCCACGCTGCTGGGATACGGCGCCTGCGCGGTGAACCCTTATCTGGCGCAGGAGAGCATCCGGGAACTGATTGACAGTCATATGCTGGATAAAGATTATTATGCGGCGGTAAATGACTACAACAATGCAGTCCTGCACGGCATCGTGAAGATTGCTTCCAAGATGGGAATCAGCACCATTCAGTCTTATCAGGGGTCCCGGATTTTCGAAGCCATCGGCATCGACCCGGAGGTCATCAGCAGGTATTTCAGCAATACGGTGTGCCGGGTGGGAGGCATCACGCTGAAGGATATGGAGAAGCAGGTGGATGCGCTGCATTCCCAGGCATTTGACCCGCTGGGACTGGGGAGCGACCTGACCCTTGACAGCCCGGGACACCACAAGATGAGAAGCGGCGGGGATGAACACCTGTACAATCCGGTTACCATCCATATGCTGCAGGAGGCCACAAGGCGGGGAGATTACGGGATGTTTAAACAGTATACCGCGCTGATTAACATGGAGGAAATGTCTTCCGTGGAAAATGTGGCTTCCGGGAAAGAAATGTCTTCCGTGAAAAACGTGGCTTCCGGGAAAGAAATGTCTTCCGTGGAAAACGTGTCTTCCGGAAAAGAAATGTCTTCTGTGAAAGAAAGGCGCTCCTGCGGAAATTCGGTCAAAAACCTTCGCGGGCTGCTGGATTTCAGGTTTCCGGAGAAAGGGATTCCCCTGGAGGAAGTGGAACCGGTGGAGACGATTGTCACCAGGTTCAAGACCGGCGCCATGTCCTACGGGTCGATTTCCAGGGAAGCCCATGAGACACTGGCCATAGCCATGAACCGGCTGCACGGAAAGAGCAATTCCGGCGAAGGCGGGGAAGAACCGGAACGTCTGAGCGTAGGGCCGGACGGGGTAGACAGAGGCTCCGCAATCAAACAGGTGGCAAGCGGGCGCTTCGGTGTCACCAGCCGGTATCTGGTGAGCGCGAAGGAGATTCAGATCAAGATGGCGCAGGGGGCCAAGCCCGGCGAGGGCGGGCATCTTCCGGGAGGGAAGGTATATCCCTGGATTGCAAAGACAAGGCATTCCACGCCGGGTGTATCCCTGATATCGCCGCCGCCTCATCACGATATTTATTCCATAGAGGATCTGGCGCAGTTAATTTACGATTTGAAAAACGCGAATAAGGATGCGCGGATTTCCGTAAAACTGGTGTCGGAAGCCGGTGTGGGAACCGTGGCTGCCGGTGTGGCGAAAGCGGGAGCCCAGGTTATTCTGGTGTCCGGCTATGACGGCGGAACCGGTGCGGCACCGGTCAGTTCCATTCACAATGCGGGGCTGCCCTGGGAGTTGGGGCTGGCGGAGACCCATCAGACTCTGATCATGAATGGGCTGCGTGGGAAAGTCCGTATAGAGACAGACGGAAAATTGATGACCGGGCGGGATGTGGCAATCGCTGCCATTCTGGGAGCGGAGGAATTTGGGTTTGCAACGGCTCCGCTGGTGACTCTGGGCTGTGTCATGATGCGTGTCTGCAACCTGGATACCTGTCCTGTGGGCGTGGCTACCCAGAATCCGGAATTGCGGAAGAATTTCAGGGGAAAACCGGAGTATGTGGAGAATTTCATGAAATTCATTGCACAGGAGCTGCGGGAGTATATGGCGGCGCTGGGGGTTCGCAGTGTGGATGAGCTGGTGGGCCGTACGGAGTTTTTGAAGGTGCGGGAAGACTTGAGCGGAAGTCAGGCACAGGTGAGCCTGGCGCAGATTCTGGCGAATCCTTATGAGGGGAAGGGGCAGAAGTATACTTTTGATCCGAAGCAGGTTTATGATTTTGCGTTAGAGAAGACGTTGGACGAGAAGGTATTGCTGAAATCTCTGGGGAAAGCCATCCAGGCCGGACGGGGCAGGCGGATGGAGGTGAATGTATCAAACACGGACAGGGCTTTCGGGACCATTCTGGGAAGCGAGATTACGAAGAATCTGGGGGACGATGTGAAGGAGGATACTTACCAGATTCTCTGCAGAGGCGCGGGAGGGCAGTCTTTCGGGGCGTTTATCCCGAAGGGATTGACGCTGGAACTTGTGGGAGACAGCAATGATTATTTCGGCAAGGGATTGTCCGGCGGGAAGCTGATTGTGTATCCGCCCAGAGGGAGTAAGTTTGAGGCTTCCGAGAATATTATCATCGGAAATGTGGCATTGTATGGCGCTACCAGCGGGAAGGCGTTTATCAACGGCGTGGCCGGGGAGCGGTTCTGCGTGAGGAATTCCGGCGCTGTGGCGGTGGTGGAAGGCGTGGGCGACCATGGCTGCGAGTATATGACCGGAGGGCGCGTGGTGGTTCTGGGAAGCACGGGGAAGAATTTTGCGGCAGGTATGAGCGGCGGGATTGCTTATGTGCTGGATGAGGGGAATGATCTGTATAAGAGGCTGAATAAGGAGATGGTGTCTTCCGGTGAGATCAGTTCGAAGTATGATGTACTGGAACTGAAGGGGCTGATTCAGGAGCATGTGATGCTGACGAATTCGGCTAAGGGGAAAGAGATTTTAGAGAGGTTTGAGGAGTATTTGCCGAGGTTTAAGAAGATTATTCCTTATGATTATGCGAGGGTGCTTAAGACGATTGTGCAGATGGAGGAGAAAGGGCTGAGTGCGGAGCAGGCGCAGATTGAGGCGTTTTATGCGAATATGAGGAAATAGGTAAAGTGGTAGGTTAAAGCGAAGGGATAGCGAAAGAACGGCGAAGGGACGGCGGATGGGCGGGGGGACTTTGCTCGGCCCGGGCAACGCCTCCGGTGAGCTAATCGTCAACTTCGACTAAGGTGCGAAAGTACCGCACCTAAGTCTCCGTAGACGCTGGATCTCACCTTCGGCTAAGGGCGCCCTCATGTGCGTTCGCAAAGTCCCCCCGCCCATCCGCCTGGTTTTCTGCAAGTTTTGCCTTTATCTGTATCGATTTCAAAGTAGGTATGTCTTGGCCCAATAAATTGTGTAAATCAACGTTTTTTGTAGAGGGAATATTTGGAGTGTTTCAAAAGTGTCCTGACCCAGTTGCCCGTTTATGTTGGTTGGGCGTTTCAAATACTAAGTGTTAATATGGGATTCAAATTGTTTCAGGAACAAACATTTGTCAACTTGATTTGAAACACGTCGTATATTTGAGCACAAAATTTGTGCTGTAAATGTGTGGAATGGATGGGGATGGAACTTTACGCTTTAGTGTTGTCGCATAGCGACTTAGTTAAAAGGAGTGGAAAAATGGGAAAACCGACTGGGTTTATGGAGTTTGAGAGAGAAGTGAGCAGGGCGGAGGAGCCGGGGGAGAGGATTCGGCATTTCGGGGAGTTTCATGAGCATTTGAGCAGGGAGGAGCAGCAGAGGCAGGGGGCGCGGTGTATGGAGTGCGGGGTGCCTTTCTGTCAGTCGGGGATGATGATTTCCGGGATGGCCAGCGGGTGTCCGCTGCATAATCTGATTCCGGAGTGGAATGATCTGGTGTATACGGGGAATTGGGAGCAGGCTTATGGAAGGCTGAAGAAGACGAATAATTTTCCGGAGTTTACGGGCAGGGTGTGTCCGGCGCTCTGTGAGGCGGCTTGTACCTGCGGGCTGAACGGGCAGGCGGTGGCCTCGAAGGAGAATGAGTATGCTGTTATAGAGAATGCTTATGAGCAGGGGTATGCACAGCCGAAGCCGCCCAGGGTGCGCACAGGAAAGAGGGTGGCTGTAGTGGGGAGCGGTCCTGCCGGTCTGGCGGCGGCAGATCAGTTGAACGGCAGGGGGCATTCGGTGACGGTGTTTGAGCGCTCGGACAGGATAGGCGGGTTGTTGATGTACGGAATTCCGAATATGAAGCTGGAGAAGCGGATTGTGGAGCGGAAGCAGAAGGTGATGGAGGCGGAAGGGGTTACTTTTGTCACGGGTGTGGATGTGGGGAAAGGGGTGAAGGCGGAGCAGCTGCTGCGGGATTTCGACAGGGTTATTCTGGCCTGCGGCGCTTCTGAACCCCGGGATATCAAGGCTCCCGGAAGGGATGCGAAGGGGATTTATTTTGCGGTGGATTTCCTGAAGGCGAATACGAAGAGTCTGTTGGATTCCGATTTTGAGGATCAGAAGTATGTGGATACGAAAGATAAGAATGTGGTTATTATCGGCGGCGGGGATACGGGGAATGATTGTGTGGGTACTTCTGTCAGGCATGGGGCGAAGAGTGTGGTTCAGATTGAGATGATGCCTAAGGCGCCGGACACCCGTGCGGAGAGCAATCCCTGGCCGGAGTGGCCCAGGGTGTGTAAGACGGATTACGGTCAGGAGGAGGCGATTGCCGTATATGGGCATGACCCCAGGATTTATGAGTCCACGGTGAAGGAATTTCTCAAGGATAAGGAAGGGAATCTGACGGCGGTGAAGGTAGTGAAGCTGGCCTGGGAGAAGGATGCGGAGTCCGGGAGGATGAATATGAAGGAAATTCCGGGCAGCGAGCAGATTCTGGCGGCGGATATCGTGCTGATTGCTGCCGGTTTTCTGGGAGCAGAGCTTTACGTGGCGGAGGCTTTCGGCGTGGAACTGGACGGGCGGACGAACGTAAAAACGGATGCCGGGAAGTATCAGACCGTTAAGGAGGATGTGTTTGTGGCCGGGGATATGCACAGGGGGCAGTCTCTGGTGGTGTGGGCTATCAGGGAAGGAAGGGAAGCGGCACGGGCTGTGGATGAGAGTCTGATGGGGTATTCAGGGCTGGCGGTGCAGTGAGGTTTGGATTTTTGGGCTTGGGAAGTGGATAAGGTACATGCGTTCTTTTGGCGAGGTACCTGGCACTTCCCAAACAGCTTTTTCGTGAAAAACAGGAGAAAAGCAGGTTTCTTTTTTGGGGCCCCGGATGTCTTTCTGACATAGTGCCTGATTTTGCTGTCTGAATTCCGAGAGTCTATTAAAATGCCGCTTATGCGGGAAAGGACAGAAACTGTGTTAAAGGATTTTTGGGGCAAAAATAACGACTCATTCTTGCCTTCCGGTGCGCCTGCTTTGGTCTACGGAATATTGTCCACCATAACCATCCGTTCCTCCACCTCGGCATTCCGAATATAAACTTCCACGCCTGTGCTGACCCGTTTCAACTCGTGGATGTACTCATATTCATTCTCATCCAGCTCGATTGTACGGAGCAATGTTCCGCTGCTGTCATACAGGCCGTTCCAGAACACATAGACTACGGTGTCCATGGAGAAGGGAATGGCGTCATCCGTTTCGTCCGCCCCATACCAGGTGAGAAGCGCGCCGAAGAATTCCTTGTCCCACTGCCGGGTTTCGGTGTTGTAAAAGCCATAATAACCCACATAGGGGCTGATGTGCCCTTCCACAATCCAGTATCCGTCCACGGCCTTTATATCGGAAATGGCGTTTACACTGTCCACTCTGTCCTTTATATCAATCGTTTCCCCGTCCAGCACCACTGTGGTACGGGTGCCGAAATATGCCTCGCCGCCGTTTTCGGAGGTTACTTTTCGGAAGTCGCCAATTTCGCCGGGCAGCGTTTCAATGCCGGTTTCGTCCAGGGTGCCGCTCTCGGCTTCCGTTTCCCGGTTATCTGTCTTCTGGATATTTGTTTCCCGGTTATCTGCCGCCTGGTTATCTGCCGCCTGGATATTTGTCTCCCGGTTATCTGCCTCCTGGATATTTGCATCCCGAATATCTGTCTCCTGAATATCTGCCTCCGTTATCTGGCTTTCGGATTCAGTTTTGCTTTCCGCATCTGCCATTCCGCACCCGCCAGGGCCTGCGGCGGACAATACCGCGACGCATCCCAGAGTTACGGTCAGTTTTACGGTCTTTGCTTTATATTTTTTCACAATTTGATACCTCGATTCCCTTTCTTTGCCTGTGTCATTGGAATTATCCTGTAAAGGATACCGTAAAGTATAGCCCTTCTTTGCATCATTTCTGCAAATTACCTGCATCATTTTATACTAATGGCCGGAATATTTGCCGGCTGTCATGTATAATGAGTGAGGGTATCCTCTGTGAAAAGGTTTTCATGGTCTGCAATGAACGGAATATTGCGTCTGCCGGGTTAGAATGCTACCGGTTTAACAAAGGAATGGAAAGAAGCGGCAGATGAACAGGTTCACGAATATGGCTGGCAGGGCTCGGGGGCTGCCGTGAAACAGATTCATACATTTCCGATATGAACATTCGTCAGATATCGTCCTGCGGTCTCAGCCAGCCGGTACAGCTGTCTTACGTCGGTGAAATTACGGTCAGACATATGATATTGTGGGAAAAAACGTGTAATGTGAAGGGGAATATCGGGGTTCAGTTCCACAATCCACCGGGCTTCTTCCGCCATCTCAAAAATGTTTCAGGGGCTTTTTCTCGATGGGGTCCAAAGCCATGGAAATAATCTGTCCGTAATTGGAACATATGATTTTACCGTTTTCGTTTTTTCGGGCTCTGCATAGTCCGGTCTGCCCTGGAGAGAGGGCACAGTGGTGTATGCATACCTGACAAGTGGTTTTCATTCTGTTGATTCCTGCCTTTCGGAATTTTTCTGTCCTTCGAGAGTTTCCTGCATTTCGGAGTTTTGCTGTTCTTGAAAATTTTGCAGTCCTTTAAATTTTGTGGCGTTTCGGAATTTTGCTGTCATTCAGAATTTTGCCGTCCTTCGGAGCTTTGCCGTCATTCGGAATTTTGCTGCCCTTCGGAGTTTTCCTTCCTTTCGAATTTTTCGTGTCCTTCGGAAAAATTCTGTCTTTCAGAAATCCGCCGGTTTTGTATTTTCTTCTGCTTCTGCAAAAAAATCGTCGCAGAAGCGGTTCCATTTTACCGTATATTCGTCGTGGGTGACCGGTATTAAATCCATGGGTGTGTGGATATTGCGCTTTCTGGCTTCCTCCACAAAGCGGTAAACCCATTCGTCGGAGACTTCGGTTACAGCGCGGACGCTTTCCCAACCCTGCATAACCGCATAGTACAGCCGGGTGTGGCCATCCAGGGAGATGTATCTGTCCCGGTGCGGCAGAACCTGGATGATGATATCTTCGGGTCTGCGGATGAAGCTGCTGATGGCTGCAATCTTATTTTCGTCAACATAAAACTGGGATGGCTGTATCTGTTCCAGTTTGATGGTCAGGAGCTGTTTCTGAGAAAATTCTTTTATGATACAATGGCTCTCGTCATAAAACATGGTTATGTGAGGCGTATAGAAGCGGAATTCATCGATTAAGTCTGCGTAAACCGACGGCTCCCTGCCATGTATCACGGCTTCGGTGTCGGAAATGATCACCACCTCATAAGGCATGTCATCCACAAGGAAACAGCCATGCTGATTGAGGGCTTTCTGAGAGAATCGTTTATCCTGATATGTGTCTATTCGTTTGATGTTCATTTTTATATTCCTTCATATCTTGAAAAAAGTAATGTGCCGTTGCGGGTTCAGGGGGTGAAGGGCAGAGTGCCCTGTGGTCCGGTGCAATATGACGCAAAGCCGTTTTCTGGTTTGTTCGAAAGTGGTTAGCGGTGACAAACCACCTCGAACCGCTCCAGTTCCACCTCTTCATGCTCTCTGATGCCGGCCTTCTGCCTTGCGATGGCAATCAGCTGTTCTACGGTATCTATTCCTTCCAGATTCGGCAGCAGCAATCCGCTCTGTATCCCCCAGGACATCCCAGTCCGTTGCATGGGGGTTTACTGTGAAAGTCTTGAATCTTGCCTGCGGAAAACGCGTAGTCAAAATGAGTTCCCCTGCTCATTTTGCAAGACCGCCGCAGACGGCAATTATTTGCGTTTACGGGTATAAATGCTGCAATGAAGGATTTTGCGTAAACCTGTGAAAATTTCCGTTTCTGTATGGTGTGAGCCATCGGATGTGCGGAAATTTTGATAAAGAAAGTTTACCATACTGGCCCCGGAGAATCAAGACAGGGGAATCAATCGAAGCTTTTTTCGCTGTTTTTTGGTTACTATTCACAGCCGTTTTACTGGCATGACGTTACTATTCACAGCCGTTTTA
>CAJUJN010000033.1 GCA_910586775.1 uncultured Acetatifactor sp.
CTAATTTTTAAAAATCTTTCTTTTAAGTGCAGTTATTGCGAGTCAATATCATAATAACCTCCTTTTTGCTGTCTGCCGGCAGCCGCGGTTCCCCGGTCAATCAAAAACCCCTCTGTAAGCAACGGGGTATCAAGCTTGCAGCGTTGCAGAGCAACGAGTATCTGACCCTCGCGGCATTCGCCAAATGCTCATGCAGGCACGGCACCTGGCTCATTGCTCACGGGAATAAATTCAGCCGGACTCCCTCTGCCCATCTGTCAAAAATATCGTCATCTTATGGGAATTCTTTTAGGGAAATGTCATGAACCGCATTTTATACTGCGCGTCAATGCAATTTGAAGCAAACGCAGCATGAGTACAACCCGACTGCAGACCGCCAGCCACAGGAAAAATCATAGCATTGTGTATTTTGCCGCTTCGAAAAAGCATATCGTTTTCTATCCCGGACCGGCGGCTGTGGCGGAATTTATTACAATGCAGACGAGCACATAAACCTGCCCTTATACCTCATTATCCCAACGCCCTTACGCCTCCTCATCCCCCATCTTCTCCCGCAGCTGCCCAAAGGATTTCTTCTCGAACTCCTGGACGGATATGGACTTTTTGTTCGGATTGGCGAATACAAATATTTTGTCCACCGTTTCCAGATAATTCTGGATCTTGTCGTTGGTGGCGCTGATCAAAGCCTGGAACCCAAGCCCCCGTATCAGCTGGATACAGCTTGCCACCTTCTCCGCGTCCATTTTGGAAAATGCCTCGTCCAGGACCACCAGGCGGATGGTGGGGTTACGCGTCTGTTCCGGCTTCAGATCAATCTTATAGGCCTGGGCAAAGCTGGCAAGCAGAGCCACATACAGCGGATTCTGCCCCTCGCCGCCGGAATTTTTCCGGATCATTTTGCTTAAGCGGATTTTAATCACTTCGTCTTCATTCTGGATCAGCTGCTGCATATCAAAAGAAAGGTAAGTCCGGTAATCCGCATACTTATCCATGTTGCGCCTGGCTTCCTCCAGTTCCTCCGCCGTGGCGTTCTCCGGGGGAATGAAGATACTGATCAGGTCATTCATCATGGCTCCGTAGTGATTTTCGTGTTCCATGGTAAACAGGTTCAGCTGATTATCCAGGCCGATATTCAGATCCGAGGGATTCACCTCCAGCGCCTCATCCATGAACATATCGTAATACCTGCCGTCCGGTCCTTTGTTTTTCCCGATGTAGAATTGGTATTTGTCTTTTCCGAAATCCAGCCGGCTGATAATCCGGTTCAGCTCCTCTTTCCGCTGCAGGGCCTCCTTGATGGCGCTGCGGATTTTATACATGAAATCGTCCTTAAAATGCTCCACCGCTGTCCTGGCCTGCTCTGCCGCCCGAATCCGGAATTCCTCCAGGCGCTCATGATTCAGATGGCGTAACAGCTCCTGATATGCGTCGTTGTCCTCTGCGGTAGGCGAAAAGTTCCGGTTCGGACAGGCGCGCAGATAGCCGGTCCGCAGTTCCACCAGGCGGTTTATCTCCTGCTGCCGTCTCTCTCCCGCACCGGCCAGACGGTTCTGGAAATCATTCCGCAGGGAATCGTACCTGGGGTTTTGTCTGGAAGCCAGAATCCCTTCCAGTTCCTCCTCATGCTCCCTGCTGCTTTCAAGCTTCCTCTCCTTTTCCATCAGGACATCATTGAGATTGACCAGGTTATCCCGCTCCTGCTTCTGATTTGTCTCCAGCTCATAAGCCTTTCTCTGAAGCTGACGCAGAACCTCCTTTCTCTGCTCACACAATGTAAGCAGAGACTCCCGCTCCTGCCTCCACTGGTCTACGTTTTGGGAGGACAGCTCCTCCAGTTTTGCCGCCAGTTTCTCCTGCTCCTTCCGCTTGCCGTCAAGAGCCTCCATGTCCTTCTTCCATTCCAGATACACATCTGTCTCCTGGCTCAGATGTTCCAGTTCCAGAACCCGCCCCATATCCTCCGCCGCATCCTCCAGGGGCTTCACGGCCTCCTCCATGCCCTTCAGCTTTTTCTTCAGAATGCTGATTCTCTGGCTCACACTGCTCTTCCCGATGTAGGCGGAAGTGGTGTACAGGGCAGGGTTGATGTGCTGAATCCGGTAATTATGGTAAGACACGCAGTTTTTCGTAACGCCGATTTTGTGACTGCGAAGCTCCTCCACACTCCCGCACTTCATGACTTTCCCCAGAAGAAAGTTCACATAAGCCTGGGAAGCAGCGCCTTCGGCCTTCACCTCCTCCGCCAGGGAGCCTGCCGCCGCATGATGTCTCTCCGCCAGCACCCGCTCCGTATCCAGAACCGCCACCCGGCTGAACTTCTCCCTGTCCATCTCCTCGTAAATCTTCATGGCTGTACGGGCATATTTCGGCTCCACAATCACCGAAAGCTTGTTGTAGCCCAGATACCCCTCCACCGCATTGCGCCAGGATTCGTCCCGGATATCCAGAAGGTCTGCCAGAATCTCCACTTTCACATGTTTTCCTGTCTCCTGGTACAGGCGCTGCTGCAAAATGTCCCTGGCCTGCTCCAGTTCTTTCGGGTATGCCTTGTTTCCCGCTTTCAGCTGGGCCAGTTCTTCCTGAACCTTCTTCATTTTCCTGCGCAGCTCCCGCAGCTCGCTCTGGGTATCCTGCTGCTGTTTTGCCGCGTCCCTGCGGACCTCCTCCAAATCACCCTGCAGCCGGCTGAGGGCTTCTCCGGTGATTTCTCCCTCATCAAATGCCGCAATGTCCCACAACGTCCGGTTGGACACGCTGTCCACATCCTCCCATGCTTTCAGAAGATCTGCCGTCTGCTGCCACCGGTTCCCGCTGTTTTCCAGGCGCTCCACCAGATCGCCCAGGGCCAGAAGCTGCTCTTTCAGCTGCTCATATCCGGTCATGGTGATGCGCTGCAGAAGCTCATCCCCCTGGCCGGTCATTCTGTCAATGTATGCCTGCTCCTCCTCTATATCCAAAGCCACCTTTTTTCCTTCTTCCTCCAGCGCCTGGATTTTGCTCCGACATTCCTCCGCCTTCAGCCTGTCCTGCAGGATGTCAAGCCTGGCGCTGTAATACGCATAGGCCTCCATTTCCCGCCCCAGGGCTTCCACTTCCCCGTACTGGCTGCAGATTTCCTCAAGCTGCTTAATCTCCCGGCAGGTGTCCTCGATTTTCTGCCGCAGCCGCCCATACTCCATAACGCTCTGCTGCATATCCTCAATATGGATATCCTGCTCCATGCAGATATATTCCTTCACGAACTCTTCCAGTTTGATGTTCATGCGAAAGGGGATTGCCCGCTTAAACAGCAGGGGAAATTTCTCTGCATCCAGCCCGCCCAGATACACGTCGTAAAGCTGTCTGCGGAACCGCTCGTTATGGGAGCCGAAATAGTGTTCTTCCTTCGGGAAAGTCTCCAGAAGCCACATTTTGACTTCCTCTATGGACATGGCCCGGCCCGGCACATTCCCGGAGTTTCCGGTCTTCCCCGATGCATCTTTAATCCTTCCCAGTTTCTCTGATGTGTCCCCTGCCCTTCCCGGCTCTTTTTCGTCTATACGGTATGTATGCTCCGGAATCTCCCCTTTATGCCAGAAAAACATCCTGGAAATCTCATTGGAGGCAGTCTCCACGTCAAAAACCACCCCCACGCACTGACACTCCCCGGTATCGGTCCTTCGAAGCTCCAGTACAATGGTGGCGGAAAAGTTGCTGTTCCGCAGATAGGAAAAACGGTTGTCCTCTCCGATATTGACCATGCCCCGGAGATACTCAATGAGGTTCCGGTCGGAATCGTCGGCAGCTGCCTTGTTGAAAAATGCCCTTCCGTCCGTATTGGCGTAGAGGACAATCTGCAGAGCGTCAATCACCGTGGATTTGCCGCTGCCGGAATGGCCGGTGAAAAAATTGATCCCCTCGTGAAAGGACAATACTTTATGCCTTATATAGTGCCAGTTATTCAGGCAGATTCTGGACAGCGCCTCAAATCCCTGATTCGTCATATTCCTCATCCCCCTCCGTGTAAGTCTCGATCAGCGCCCGCACATCATCCCCCATAAGCACCACATTCACCGTGGGATAGATCACCAGACGGCTTGACCCGTCCGTTTCCTCCAGAATGTCCATGGGTTCAATGAGCTGATACCGTTTCAGCAGCGCCAGGCAGCGGCGGATCTCCGTGGCCGATGGCTGTTTGGGCAGCAGCCGGTAAGAGCCCAGTTTCTCATGGATCTCCCCCAGGGTGGTCATGGCATTGACGGAAGTGGACACCGTGGACATCTGTTCGTCATAGAGCAGCTTTAAGACCAGAATGTACAATGTGGCCAGTCTGGGCAGCTTCTCCCCCATCACCTGTTCTCCTCTGATATAAATCACTCCCATCTGGCTGTTTTCCGCCACCTCGATATCCATGATGGCAAAGTAAGCCCTGATAAATTCCAGGTGCTTGCCGCATTCATAGTAGTCTTTATTGATCTGATATCGTTTTGTCTTCCTGTCATACCGCCGCTCCAGCAGGAATGTCTGCCTGTAAAGCTGACCGATCACCCCTGTCACCTTCCGCTGCTCTTCCTGCGGCAGTTCTTCATAGTAATTTATCATTTGCTGACCCCTTCCTCTCCCGGTAATCCGGCCCTTTGCTCCTTCCGCTCAAACACCAGTCCCGGATACCGGTATTTCCCGTTGTCAATGATTTCCGCCTCCTGCTCCCTGACCCGGTAGGGACTGTCTTTTCTGACAGATGTGTCATAAGCCAGGATCAGTTTCTCGAAATCCTCCGGGGAGGTGATGGTATCTTCCCTCACCTCCAGGCGTCCGTCCTTCATTTTCTCCAGGATAAACGTTTCAATCTGCTTTCGGCTGTAACGGTTCCGAATCCGGTTCAGCCGCAGGATTTCCTCTCCGGAAAGCTCTGTCGTCTCCTCCTCGGGCGTAAGCCCCTCCGCAAAATCCTGTTTCGGCCGGCGCCTTTTATAAAGGGATTTCTCCGAGAGAACCGCCGTCTGGGACAGGTTTATCAGCGCGCTGATTCTCTCCGTCTCCCTGTCCCGCTCCTCTTTCCCCTCCGTCGCCGACAGATGGTTCAGAAGCCGGATCACCAGTCCTTTCATATTGTCCTCTTTGTTCAGCAGATAATTCAGCCTGGTAACCGTAGCCCGGATATACCTGGTATGCTCCCTGTCCATATTCATGATCCGGTGCTCAATATCATCAAAACCCCGCTCGATCAGATCCAGCTGTTTTTCCACTTCCTCCGGCCGGATATCCAGGCCCCGGAGTCTTTTGTTCCGCTCGCAGACCTGCAAAAGCCAGGGGTAATCCTGCCGCATCTCCCCCAACCATTTCTTGATATCCGCCTTATACAGGTAAAAATTGTCCGATGTCTTCAGGATATGGTACTTTTTCCGGACAATCTCCTCCACATATCCTTCCAGATGCTCCTTCAGCAGGTCCCCGTATCCCTTCTGCTCCAGAAGGCTTCCGAAGAATTTATCCATATTGTGGAGCATGTCCTGCAGCGTCTTGTTCAGTCGCCTGGTGTTGACCAGAGCCGCCTTCAACAGTGAAATATTAGACCTGGGGTCATTTTTGAAGGCATACAGAATCCCGTAGACATTCTGGATATAAACCTGGCTTTCCTCCTCATCCTCTCCGGCCAGATGGGCAAAGGCATCCACGAACGCCGCCGCATAGTCCGGAATCACAATATACACCGTCATGGCGGCGTAATCCTCCACCTTCCGGAGCCACCCGGCACGCAGAAGCCAGTTCAGTATGCGGGTGGACAGCGGCTCCGGCAGTTCGAAATCCTCCTCCGGTTCCTCCCATTCCTCCCGCTCCAGAGTCACCTTCTGCCTGGCAAAATAATCGCTTAAGGTCTGGACGCAGATTTCCCTGCTGAGGTAATAATTGCTGTACTGGTATTCCTCATTCACCCGCAGCAGCGCATCGATGTAAATCTGCCGGTTCCGGGAACGAAACAGCCCCCAAAAAGACTCCGGTATCTCCGAAAACTGATTTGTCATTTTTTTGTACCTGATATCTCCTCTATCTTCTTTTGAAACATAATGTAGTAACAGTTTAATTCAAAGTCACTACATCCTCTTCCGGATTCCGGCAGACAGCTTAACAGCCTTTCTTTCCTTTCCTCATCCTGCAATTCCCTGCGAAGCTCTTTCTGAATCCCGTTCTCACGGAAAAACATATCTATTTCATCCATTGCCCTGTCAAGTTTCCGTTTTTCCACCAGAAAATCCATGTTATACCGTGTTTCCGCCTCCCATTCGCTTAACATTTCGGAATGGTCGTCAACCCAGTCTGTTATGGTTATATTCGCGCCGTTGTTTGTCACCATGGATATCAATTTTGTAATTTTATGTGTATTCGGCACGGTTACGCCCACACATTCCAACGCCCCCTTTAAAACCTTCTCCACCGCCTGCTGTAAATGGTACGCGGCATTGTTCAGGATCATTTCATCCTCCCAGGTCATCTTCCACAATGTCTTCGCCGTTTCAAAATCCATCCTGGCACTTCGGAATAATCTGATGTCGCACATATCCTCACCTCTCAAACAGAATCAGCCCCGTCCTGTCAATCTCCCGATACAGCGCAGACTCCGGAGACAAATCCATGACAATATCCACTTCACAATCCAACTCCGGCAAATCCTGCAGCTTCCTGCCTTTCTCAAACTTATCAATATAAAGGTCTATATCACTGCCGCTGCTGCACCGAAATTCCAGAGAACTCCCAAAAAGCACTGCTCTTTTCACGTTTTTATCTCCGAGCAGATGATGAATCAGTTTCTCGACCCGCGCCTGCATAAGCGGATGAACACGATTTGCGTTTTGGAATGAGACTCCCTCCTTCACTGGAAAATCCCACATATTTTTCATATTATTCAACGCAATGCTCCTCCTCTCTCCCGTATTTCCTTTAACATATATTCCGCAAATTTTCTTCCCGATTCCGGTTCTGTCTTCATTTCCTGCCCCTCTTCATAGCAGTGCAGCGCATGAATGACCAGACCTCGGAACTCTTCCGGCAGCTTCTCAATCCCCCATTCTCCGCCTTCCCGTTTGGACAGGATAAGCCCCTCCCGCAGCCAGGCCAATACCCTGCACAGATTCAGTGTCATGTACATGGGATTTTCCGGAATTTCTCCGAGAGCGTTTTCGATATCACTGCAGATGCTGTCCGTATAATCTTCCGGAGGAATCTCTCCAAATACCTTATCAATGCCTTCGCCGAAAAGCACAATTCCACACTTTTTCAGTATCGTAAAGTGGGCCGCCAGGTCTTTATCGGTTCCCGTCATTTTCTCCACATAATTTCCCGGGTTTTCCCGGAACCAGTTCAGGTGCATTGCGGAAAAATGCAGTTCAAAGGGTGTGGGATACACGAAAGGAGCGCAGAATTTCCTCCTCACGATACTCATCTCTATCCCCTTCGCCGGAGCCTGCGCATTTAACACAATCAGTTCCCGCATGAAATCCAGCTTTACCCCGTCCGGAATGCTTTTCTCCACAACTACGATGAAATCCACATCGCTCAGCTTCGGGTGAAAGCATCCCATGGCCGCCGAACCATGCAGATAAACGCCCGTCAGATTCTCCCCCAGGATTTTCCGGCAGATATTCGTAAAATCATTCACTATTTCTTTATACATCATTTATTCTACCATATGCCACCTCTCAGCACTCCTCTACCGATACCTTTCCATTCTCATCCATTTCCTTCAATTCTTTCACTACCATCACCACAATCACATGCGTCAGGATGAAAGTCAGCAAATCCGCAACAGGCTGGGACAGCTGCAGCCCCAGGATTCCGAAGCATCCCGGCAAAATCAATATTGCCGGAATAAAGAACAGACCCTGCTTCCCGATGGCAGTCAGCGTGGCGCGGAAGCTGTAGCCGATAGACTGGGTCAGCATATTGCCGATGATGGTAAAGGACTGAATGGGCAGCAGTACGCACTGCATCTTCAGAGCCAGCGCCCCAATCCGGATTACCTCCGCATCCTCTCTCCTGAACAGTCTCATAATCGGCGTGGAAACCGCAAACATGACCACCGCCATAACCAGCAGAAATACAAACGCAACCTTCCTGCAGAAATAATACGCCTCCAGCACCCGTCCATACCGCTTTGCACCGAAGTTGAACCCGCACACCGGCTGAAAGCCCTGCCCGAAGCCTATCAGCGCGGAATTGATGAACATCATGATTCTGGTGACGATGGACATGGCCGCCACCGCCGCGTCCCCAAAACCGGAAGACGCCACATTCAGCAGCACGGAAGCCAGGCTTGCCAGTCCCTGCCTCCCCAGCGTAGGCATTCCGGCGGACAGAATTTCCCTGTACACCCACCATTTCATGGTAAAAAACTTCGGATGGGGCTTCAACACATTTCCGGAACGTATCACCAGAGTCAACAGAATCAGAAAACTGATAAACTGGCTGATGATGGTCGCAATGGCCGCTCCGGAGATGCCCATATCAAACCCGAAAATCAGAATGGGGTCCAGCACCACATTCAGCACGCCGCCGGTTGTGATGCCCATCATGGACAATGCGGCATTTCCCTGGGAACGCAGGTGATTGTTGAAGACAAAGGACACCGTCATGTAAGGCGCCGCTATCAATATGTATTGCCCGTAATCCCTGGCGAAGGGCGCAATCGTCTCCGTGGCTCCCAGCACACGCACCAGGGCGTCTATATTCCATACGCCGAAGACCGCCAGCAGCAATCCGAAGACAAACGCAGTATACACTGCCGTGGAGCAGGCTCTCTGGGCTTTCTCGTCCGCCTTTTCCCCCAGCATCCGGGACATGTAGTTTCCGCTTCCCATGCCTAAGGTAAAGCCGATGGCCTGTATCATTGCCATCAGCGAAAAGTTCACACCCACCGCCCCGGACGCGCTGGTGCTCAGCTGGCTGACGAAAAAAGTGTCCGCCATATTGTAGATAGATGTGATCAGCATACTGATGATGGTGGGGACTGCCAGCTTTGGAATCAGCCTGTTCACCGGGGTTTCCACCATCATTCTGTATTTTTCCTCATATGAAATTTCGTGACGCATATTTTCTCCTATTTTAAGTTCCGCATGTACCCGCCGCAGTACCTGGCTTGGGCAGAGGATTTCCATATAATTACATATTATCAGCTTTCTGCAAGGCTTTCAACAACATTTTACCGGCAAATTTTTATTGTATTTTATTGCCGTGTATCGTATGATAAATATATGCCTGTAAAATAACGGATCACCAAAGGAGCACGCTGATAAAATGTCAAAGGTTTTTAATGTAAACGGAGCCTGCAGGCCGGACATGCACTATATGATTGATTTAAAGCCCCGGCTGGAAAAAATCAAAAGAATGGTAGATAACGGAAATTATTTTACGATAAACAAAGCAAGACAATACGGTAAAACAACCACACTGCGGGCGTTGGCAGACTTTCTTAAGACAGAATATGAAACCATAAGCCTTGATTTTCAAAGAATCAGTTCCCTGTCCTTCGAAAGTGAACCGCTGTTTGTATCAGCCATCTCGGAAGAACTGCTGGACTCTGTGCAAAGGTTTCCGGAGGGCATAGCAGAAAAGCTGACTGCATTTGCAGAGGGAACAGCCCGGCTCAATTCTCTCCAGGCCTTATTTCGGGTATTCAGATTATGGTGCGGGCAATCCCGGAAACAGATTGTCCTTATCATAGACGAGATAGATACAGCAACAAATAACCAGGTTTTCCTGGATTTTCTTGCTCAGTTAAGAGCCGCCTACCTCGCCAGCGATACGGCACCTGCCTTCAAATCCGTGATACTTGCAGGTGTATACGATATTCGCAATATCAAACGAAAAATCACTTCTTCCGAGGAGCATATAATGAACAGTCCCTGGAATATTGCCGCCGATTTTCTTGTCGATATGAGTTTTTCGGCAGCTGAAATCGCAGGTATGCTCAGGGAATATGACACTGACCACGGCATCGGCATGGACATCGTGCAGTTGTCAGAGCTTCTCTACGATTACACTTCCGGCTACCCATATCTTGTATCCAGGCTCTGTATGTTTATGGACGAGCGCGTCGCCGGCACAGAGGGCTATCCGGACAAAAGCAGCGCGTGGACCAGAGATGGTTTCCTGGAAGCCGAAAAAATGCTTGTGAAAGAAAATAATGCGCTATATCAGTCTCTCATTGAAAAGATAAATGTTTATCCGGAATTAAAAACCATATTATATGAACTCCTCTTCAACGGCAGGCCTGTTCCGTATGTAGCAACGAACGGCTATATCGAAACTGCTGCAATGTTTGGCTTTATCAAAAACAAGGACGATACAGCCGTTATTTCCAACCGGATTTTTGAATCCGTGCTTTATAATTATTTTCTTTCTGAGGAATTTTCCGAAAGCAAGCTGTACGATATCGGCACCCGGGAGCAAAACCAGTTTATCACAGGCGGACATCTGAACGTCCGAAAAATATTGGAAAAATTTGTGGAAACCTTTGACTACCTGTACGGGGATAAGGATGAAGCCTTTCTGGAAGATACCGGCAGGCGGTATTTCATGTTGTTCTTAAAGCCTATTATAAACGGAATCGGAAACTACAGTGTGGAACCGGAAACCAGGAATCGGGAGCGCATGGATTTAGTCATCTATTACCGCGGGGAACAGAGCATCATCGAAATGAAAGTGTGGCGGGGAAATGCCTACAACCAACGCGGGGAACAACAACTGACAGATTATCTTGATTATTTCCATCTGAAAAAAGGATATATGCTCAGTTTCAATTTCAATCAGAAGAAGGAAATCGGTGTAAAAGAAATTGTTCTGGGAGATAAAGTATTGGTTGAGGCGGTTGTTTGAGGGGAAGAATCTGCATCCTTCCCCTTCCCGGCGGCTCACTTATACGCATCAGGCAGTTTTGTATTCACATATGAAGCGGAAAATGTTTTCCGTATGCCTACAAAATATATTTCCCCGCCAGCTGATGTACCTGCTGCGTCTTCCTGGAAGACAGGTCCCATTTTTCAAGCTCCCCAGCCACCAGCTCCGGGTGCTTCCTGCTGATATCCCGCAGGGCATTACCGGCGGATTTCCGCACATCCTCGCTGGCGTCCTCCTTATGGAGCGACAGAAGCTCGATCGCCACATGGGGATTCTCCTTAAAATAAGGACGGCCTGTCCACACCCGCAGCCCCTCGGAAGCTGCCCTGCGCACATTGGCGTTGCCGCTTTCCATCCACTCCCGGATTAAAGGAAGCGCCTGTTCATAGCCGATAATCTTGCAGTGCATGTCAAATGCCATTGCCAGGATTTCCTGTACCTTCCAGTTCTTATGCCTACTGACCGTTCCTTTCAGAAAATCCAGGGCATCCGGATACCCATCTCATGGCATTCCTCCAGGGTGTTGGACTGATAAAATTTCCGGGCTTCCGTCTTTACCAGCTTCAGGCTGTCCTTATCCGGTATAGTCTCCTCCAGATATGTTATATAATCATGCATTTTCTGCTCTCCTTAAAACACAAACTCCTGCTGCTCCATCACTTCTATCCGGGACGCCAGCACAGTCTCCTCCTCCGAGCCCCGCATATGCTCCGCTTTCAGATACTGCATATCGTTGCGGAGATTTGCGGAGATCAGTGTCAGCACATAGATATTGTCAAACCGGTTGTAAATGGATTCGCCACCCAGGCCGGAGAGACAGATCAGCTGGGTATTCGACTTCTTCGCCATATCTGTCAGTGGTTTCAGCAGATGGGACGCGTTGGTCTGGGCAAAGGGATTGTCCATGAGCAGCACCTTTCCCTCATTCCGGTCCGCAAAGATATCCGAATCGTCTTTCCGCATATAGTAAAGCAGCGCCGAAAGGATGACAAAGGCGGATAAAAAGCCCTCGCCGCCGGAATTCTTCGCCACATCAGCCCAGGTGATAGGATATTCTCTCTGGGCTTCTATTTTATACAGCCGTATCTGCACATTCCCGATACCCACGACGCCGTCATAAAGCCCCTTTGTGGTCATGCGCGTGCCCAGGAATTCCTGCAGGTTATGATTCTCCTCCAGCAGCGTGATTCCCCTTGCCGTCACATCGTCAATATAATCCTGCAGCCGAAGCTGATAAAGGCTCTCGTTTTCCGTCCAGTCCGGCAATTCCATTTTCAGCATCTTCACCGGGCGCTCCCGCACGGTTATCGTGGAATTCCGGTCGATTTTATTCAGATTATCATGTACTTCCTTCAGATAATCTCCCACCAGCTCCACGATTTTCGCTTTTTCTTTCTCCACCAGCGAAATATCCACCTGAAGCTTTTCCATCAGGCTGTTAAAGGAAGCTACGGTGGTCTCCAGCTGTCTGAGCACCCGCTCCGCATCCTCCGTCAGCTGCAGCATGGCGTCCAGGGGCTTTTGATAGAAGTCCTCCGCAAAAGCCTCCATCCGGCTCATGCGGTTCAGCACCCGCTCCAATGCCGACCTGGCTTCCCGGCGCTGCTCGGTATAGGCGTTGTAATCCCGAACCAGAATGCCTTTCTGCTTCGTCAGTTCCTTTCCGTCCATGGCCGCGAAATCAACGTCCCATTCTATCCCCTCTCTCCGGGCAAAATCTTCATACTCCGCCAACGCTGTCAGATTATTATCGTACTCATGAAGCTTTTTCTGAATCCGCTTCTCTTCTTTCGATGCTTCTTCCTTCTCGTATTCCAGCTTCCGTATCGCATCTTCAAAACGAATTGTCTTAATGCTTTCCCTGGCAACCGGCGCTTCCTTTCCGCAGCGCTCCTTTATCCGGGCAAGCTTGCCCTGCTTCTCCACCTGATGGCGGGCACACCGGATTTCTTCGTCCTGAATCAGTCTGTTTTGTCTGTCTGATTTTCTCTCCTGGTCCTCCAGAAGGCTCTCCTGATGGGTTTCTTCCTTTTTATCGTAGCGGACCTGGAGCCACTCCTTTTCCTCCAGGTGATACTTTTCAGCTTTGGCCTTCAGTTCTTCCAGCGCCTTCGCGCAGCGTCTCTGCGCCTTCTCCACCCGCTGCTCCAGCTCTCTCTGCTCTGCGCCGATTCCTCTTGTTATGACCTCGTAGCGGATTTCGGCTTCCTTTGCCTGCTTTTCCGACATCGGCTTCTCTGCCGTTTCTTCTTCCGGTGCCTTCCCTGGTTGCTTCCCTTCCGGTATCTCTCCGGCATGCTTCCCCTCTGGCGCCTTCCCGGGCTGCTTCCCTTCCGGTGCCTCCCCTGCCCGGCTTTCCCGCCTGAGGTCTGTCTCTTCTGCATCCGCCTCTCCGGCATATACATGCTGATACTGCTGGTACTTCAGGTATTTTTCCGTGCAGCTTTCCAGTTCCCGCTCCAAAGCTGTCAGGCGGTTCCGCTCCGTCACCAGGTTCTGCTCCAGTTTTGTGATTTTACCCTGTTCCAGCTTCTGCAGATTTAAAACTCTCTCCCGTTCCTTCTGTGCCTTCTCCAGCTGGCGGCAATTCTCCCTGTACTCTTCATAACTCTGACAAAATCTCTTAAAGTCCGCAAGCCGCCTGTTCTGGTACAGAATCACCTTTTCCAGCTGTGCCGCCTGCTGCTCCTTCTCTTCCCTCCGGTCCTCCAACGCGGCCAGTTCCTCTCTCTTCTTTAAAATCTCCTGTTCCAAAACGGTAAATTCCCGCTCCAGAGCAGCAATTTCTTCCTTTACCGCCTGGAAAGAAGCCTTTGATACCTTCTGTCCTCTAATCTTCTCCTGATGGCCGATGTACTCCGTATACTCTGCTTTTTTTGTATCAATATTTTTCCGAAGCTTCCGGATACGCACCTCCTGTTCCGCAAGCATCTCCTTCAACTTCTCCCCGTCCAGCAGATTATCATTAAACCAGACATAAAAATTCACTTTTCCGAACGAGTGAATCGTTCCTGCCCCGCTCCCTTCTGTCTGCTCCAACTCTTCTCTGCGCAAAATCGGCACCGGCGAGGAAGTGTAAACCTGCTCTCCCAATCCCGCGAGCCGTTCCAACTCCTCCCCTGACATAATAAGGGAGTATGGCAAAAAGGGCTGTTCCGCCACAATCCGCTGATTCCGCTCCGCTGAAAACCGGTTCTTCCGTAGCCATTCCATGCCATACACAAAATGAATCCCCGCTTCTTCCAACAGTCCTCTGAATTCCTCAGACAACTCCAGCACCTCTCCCTGGTCCATCTTCCGGTACTCTTTTTCCAGGGTATCCGCTTCCTTCTCCAGTCCCTGCCTCACAAGGTCCGTGTCCAGGAGTTTACGCTGCACTACGGACAATATCTTCTCCGTGTCAAAGGCATCCTCCTGCCCCATTCCGAAATACCGCAGAATAACGCCGCGCTCTGACAGTTCCTGTTCATAGTCAAGCAGCCTGGCCTTGTTTTCCCGCCGGGCAGATTCCAGCTTCTCCCTCTCGGATACCTTATCCTCCACCAACCGCCTCAGGCTCTTCACCTGCTCTTTGTATTGCTCTGCTTCTATTTTTGCGTCTGTTTTTGCACGTTCATCCGCATTTAGCTGCTTTTCATACTCTGCCTGAGCAATCTGCAGCGCTCCCGGCTCATATTCCCCGAGAATGTTCCGGCTCCATTCCTCCCTGAACCGGCCTTTTTCCGGAAAGTAACCTCCTTCCATGAAAAGGCCGCCCTCCCCGGAATGACCGCCCTCCATGGAGCGGCTCCCTTCCCTGAAATGACTGCCTTCCATGGAACGACTCCCTTCCCTGAAATGACCGCCTTCCATGGAGCGGCTCCCTTTCACGGAATAGCTCCCTTCCCCGGAATGCTCTTGTGCCATATACTCCTGGTTAAACCGCTCCTCTATCCCGTCAAACATCTTCGTCCGGGCATCCAGGGCACCGCAGCGCTGTATCAGGACACTTTCGCTTTCCCGCAGTTCCTCCAGCTTCCTCTGCGAACCCTCCTTTCCCTGTTCCAGGCGGGACAGGGACTGAATACAATTTTCCTTCTCTTCCCCGCGGCGTGCCTGGAGGCCTCCGTAATACTGCTTCAGCTGCCATCCCAGGCGCATCCTCTCCGGCTCCAGGTTTTCCTGTTTTTCCCGGCACAGGCTCAGACGCTGCAGTTCCTGCTCCCGCTCCTGGATGCATTCCTCCAGATTTTCCTGCTGCTTTCCGCAGTCAAACACATGAAGCTTATGAAGGATTTCCTCCTTCTTCCGGTTGAGGGCTTCCCCCTCTATCCGCAGCATTTCCAGGTTGCTGACAGAGTGGCTTTCCCTGTCGGCAATCTCATAATACTCACCGGACAGCTTCTCGTATTCCAGCTCATTGAGCTGACCTGCCAGTTCCTCCAGCTGCAGGCTCACCGCCTGTTCCTTCGCTCTCTCCAGCCCTTCCAGCTCATGCAGTCTGTAAATAAAATCCGCGATACGCCCCTTTTGTCCCTCCAGTTCCCGTGTCACATCCCGGTAACGGACAGCCGTTTCACGCACCTGCTCCGCTTCCTGCCCGAAAGCGCGGATGGTATCCCTCCGCTGTATCTTGGAGCGGTTATCCTTGTACTGGCCGGTGTATTTCTCCATAATATCCTGAAATTCCTTCATCCGGTTCCTGTCCTGGTTCAGCTTGTTCTCCACCGCCTCCAGGAACCACTTTTCCACCAGACCCTTCTCGTCCCTGCAGTCGGCAAATAAGTCCGACAGGCCGGACTCTTTCAGGTTCACTTTCTTGATAATGCCCTCCCACTCTTTATAGTGAATCTGATATTCCGCCAGCTTACTGAAATACTGCCTGGACTGGGACGCATTATTCATGTCATAATAGAAGAAAGGAACCTTCCGCTCCCGCTTCCAGGTTTCAAACAGCTGCTTACAGACTGCAAAACCCTTCAGAGTGACATCCTTTTTCGTCTTTTCCACTACAGGAAGGTGAGCGATATCCTGTTGGCAATGCGTCCTATATTCCGATATGAAATTAACGACTTCAAGTTCATCCTGATGATTCTCATCTATCTCCTGGCTTCTGCGTATCATCATTCCGGTCAGAACAAAGCCCGCCCCCTGGTCCAGCTTCCACTCCACCAGGATAAAGGTGGGCTTATTGGTTGTAAAATAGCTGGCAAAAGGGCGGTCCTTTGCATTCTGATACCGCCTGTGCACAAAGGGTGCCATAATCATCTGCACCAGAACCGATTTCCCGCCGCCGTTTCGAAGGGACAGCAATGTGCTCTCCCCGTTAAACCGGAAAATCTCGTCGCTGATGCGGATGGAATTGTTGTTGTAGTTTAAATTAATCAGACGGACTGCGTTTATTTTGCTCAAATCCTGCTCCTTCTGCCCGCTTCCTCAGGCCGTATTCTATATGGTGTGCTTACTACGCTTGTCTTCATTTCTGAATTCATTCCGCTTCTGCCTTCAGCGCTTCGGAAGCATTTTCTTCCAGCACTCTCCTGACCCTCTGGAAATGGTTCTGGTTCAGCAGATTCCAGTCCATAAACTGATCCAGCTTCTTCGTGGTCTTAATCATCTCGTCCTCTTCCACATACTCAATCAGTCCCTGTTTCTGCAAAAAATTCAGAATATTATACAGAAAGCCTTCCTTCGTGGTCTTGGCCCGGGAGCCCTTCTCATCAGAACGCAGCGCTTCATAGGCCTCTATCATATTGGAAAAGGCAATCCCCTGCCGCTCCTCTCTGGACAGACCCGTTTCCGCCGAACGTCCTGCCGTGAGAGAATATTCCCCTTCCCCCTCTTCCAGGGCACGTTCTGCACCTTCCTTCAGCCGGTTGGAAATACAGTTCTGCAATTCGCCTACACGCATATAGTCTCTTGTCTTGCTGGTAGCGCCTTGGCCGTCATAAAACTCCACCAGCAATGTCAGAATGACAAACTGGGAGAGATAATAATCCTTATCCGTACCATTAGATTTACATAAAAGCTGCTTCAGCTGCGCCTTGGAAAAACCCAGAAAGGTATTATCCTCCCTGGGAATCAGGTATATCACATCCCCATAACGCTCAATATCACACTGTGCTGCCTCTCCCTGGGACTTCACCAGATTCTGAATCCGCTCATTTTCCGCGTATCCCCGGAACAGCCGCTCCTGCGTTTCATCTCCAAGCTCATGATGCTCCAGAAGGTAATAAAAAATCTCCTGACTGACCTTAATTTCTTCTGCTTCATATGCCATAATCTGTCTCCTGTCTTCCAAACCTGTGTCACTTCCGACTCCACAGCCAAAAAACAACCTGTCCATTCATACCTGTCATAGATATTTACGTTGTAACCCTGATTAATACATTTGAACAGCAGATTGTCTTCCGCCTGCCCGTCTCATCGGGCACATGTTCAAAAGTGACCACCTTTCCGTCCTCTATCCGGTAAGCCTCCACCTTCCGCATCTGCAGCCCGTAAGTCTCTGCCAGGTTCAGGAGCATTTCATTCAGCTGAAAACCGCCCGAAGCCTCGCTGATATAATTCCGCCGCTCCTCCCGCAGTACTTCCATATCGATTTCTCTTCCTTTCAGCAACTCCACCATAATCTCCTTGAAAATCTGTACATTGGGAAGCAGTGTCTCATAAGCCGTATCTTTCCCCTCCGCTTCCCTTTTCATATCGTCATTGACGGAGTTTTCCGTGCCATCGCCGGCCTCCTGCGACAGAATATTTTCTTTCAGTGCCTCCAGCGAAATCTCCCCATTCTCTGAGGCCAAAGCAGCCTGCAGCAGCATTTTCAGGCTGCCTTCATATTTTACCAGCTTCTCCCGCCTGAGCTGCTCCTCTTCCTCCATCCACCGCTCATCTCCGAATTCCATCACGGCTTCCCCGTCCTCTGTTTCCTTCTTCCGGACAGGACGCTGCAGCTCCGTGGATTTTTTCAGATTGTATATCTTGTCCGGCTCGTTTCCGAAGAGAGGACGCAGAAAAATCTCCATCCGCCCCAGCCCCTCCGGCTGCATGAGCAGCTTCTCATACAGTTCATTGCGCAGCGAAAAACGCCTGATAAAGGACATCTGAGAAAGCTGCTCCAACTCCCTTGTATACAGAGATTTCAGGTCAAAGTGACTGCTCAGAATCTTCTGATGCTCATCAATGGTGCGGTTCAAATATCCCTCGATGATACTCAGGTTATTCAGCTTCTCCTCTTCCTTTTCGTCCAGGCGCCGGACATTCAGATTCATCTCTTCCAACTCCTTTGCCCTGCTCATCACCAGTTCCCTGTACCCCTGAAACTTCTGCTTGGTATCGCTGATGGTGTCCAGATTTGCCTCCAGAACGGACTCATAATCCGCCACGGAATAACTCAGGGCATTCCTGCGGATTCGGCTCATGGCTTCCTCGATTTTCTGCAGCTGAATGCGAAGGAGATTGAATACATTTTTAATATCATCCACAGCCCTGTCGTAGCTTTGCTTCTCCAGATGAAGCTTGAAAATCATCTCGTGGATGGTCAGTTTCATGTTATTTTCGATTTCCAAAGTGGAGAGAAGCAGGTTATAGCCATCCTCTGTCAGATAATAAGAAGTCCTGCGCACCTCCGAATCCACATAGACAATCCGGTTGGCCACATAGCTTATATTCATGGTCTGATATGCTCTCTCTTCAAAATCGTACCCGTCAAAGTACATGGGCCTTCCCTCATTGGAAAGTACCACATTGACAATGAAATCCCCAAGGCTTTTACAGTCCTCGTAGCCCATATTTTTGCCGAAATAACGCATATTCAGACTGTCCATATAGGCTCCTATATCGTCAATGGTACAGTTTTCCTCCTTCAGAGACTGCTCCATAATATACAGCATAACCGCGAAAATCATGTTGACCTGCTCGTCCAGTTTCAGGAATCCATACTGCTTCCAGATGGTTTTCTGGCTGCTGTTTGCAAACAAAATCATATAGGCTCCCGCATGCTTCATCCGCTTCGGAAACTGCTTTAAAAATTCGTACTGCATTGTCCTTCTCCCATCTGTTTTCCCTCAGTTTCTTTAAAAAAATCTGTCAAAAATCCGTAATATTGATAATCTCCTGCGGAATATACTTTCCGGCTTCCAGAATCTGATTCATCCGCGCTTTGACAGATTCGGTAAAATACTGAAAAAACTGGCCCGAAAGATTCCGGTTCTGATTCTCGCTAGTGTCAGGAAGAAACTCCATTCCCTGCACCGCAGCCTTTTCCAGCATTTTTTCATAAGCCTGCGTAAAAGGCTTTATCTCGCATCTGTTTTCTCCTGAGCCAAACAATTCAGCCAGGCGTTCATAAATGCCTATTCCCTCATAATCCAGATCCCCGAAATACAAAATCTCATTCCCCGGCGCATTGACATGGGACTCCACGCAGAAGCGGAAATCCTCGAAGGAGCGCAGGATTCCCTTCCCTGCACCGTAGATTACCGTACCAATCTCCCTGCCGAATATCCTGCGCGGTATACCGCCTGAAGCATCCCGGCTTTCATGGCTGCCGCCTTCCGCACCCATGCGCTCCATCCCCTCCTCTCTGCCAATCCCAGGACGGCCTACATCCTGCGCCTGAATGCACTCCCCGGACAAGCTTGTGGCCTGTGCCTGACCACATCCGCCGGACAGGCCCACATTCTGTGTCCAAATGCATCTTTCGGATATAGTTTCATGCCGCGATTTACTGTCCTTCAATACCGTGCGCTCTGCCTGTACCTCTTCCATGGCATCCGCCCGCACCGAATCCTTCTCCCTCCAATCCCCGCTCAGATACCTTCTCGTACTGTAAAACGTATCTTTATTCTCTAAAATCAGAACAGCCTGCGGCACCCTCCCTGTGCAGGAATAATAGGCCAACGGCTCCGTCGTCCCGTACACATGCAGCTGTCTCAGCTCCACACCGCAGTGGGCCAGAATCTTCCTCCCCTGCTCTCTCTGCAGGAACTTTTCCCTGCCCCATATCTGAAAACTCCTCTCATTCAGCGAGACAGAAACCGGTTCTCCGTACCCCCCGGCCTTCCTTTCCTCCTGTTCCAGAAAATAACGGTTCAGCATCCTGACCCATGCTGCCTCTTCCCGATATACCTTGAGATGCTTCAGATAATAATCCGTCCTGATTGCCGGCGACATCCGGAATTTCAGTTCTTCTGTCTCTTCTTCATAGTCCGGCTCTTCCTCCGCAAGCCAGTAACTTAAATGAAGCGCCGGTTTCTTGCCGTTCAGCGGAGATTTTTTCACCGGAATCAGTTCCTGCGCCTCAATCCGGCGGCATATATGGCGGTACTGCTCCGGATATGCTTCCTCCCCGCTTTCCCGCAGCAGCTGCTCCAGTGAGATTTTCTTCACGGCTGCTCACCCTTTCTCTTCTCCCGCTCCCGGTCCCGGTCCAGCCGGAACCAGTGCTCCAGCCGCCTTCTGGGCAGCAGATAATTCACCAACAGTGCTATAACCACACCCACGCCGGTATCAATCATACGATTGATAGCGTAGTCAATATGATGCGCCGGCGTATTAAATAAAATAATGCACAGCACCACGCCCCCCGGCTGTACCCCGCCCGGCCAGCGAAACAGCACACACAGCGAAATCATGATGACAATCCCCAGAAAAACCAGCGGAAGCCTCAGCCAGTAGCATCCTTCCGGGAAAATCCGATGTTCCAGCCAGTACATTCCCAGGCCGATAAATCCGCCGATAATCGTCCCGAAGAAACGGTTTCCTCCGCTGCGGCGTGACTCCTCCATATCCGCCCCCATGCCGAAGATTGCCCCTATACAGGCAAAAGTGGGATTGCTTTCAGGCAGGAACGCATAAATCAGCGCTGTAATCATTGCCGCCAATGCCGTTTTCATACTCCTCAGCCCCAGACCCGGAATCGGCGCATGCACCGGCTTATGCTCCCCCTGATGATTGATATGCTGTCCTGCATGCCGATTCTCTTCTGTACCTGATTCCTGTTTCTCCTGCGGCTCAATATGTTCAGCACTGTCCTGTTGCACTCGTTTTTCGTCAACCTGTATGGATTGCCAGTCTGCATCCGGCCCTTTTTTACGATTCATAGTAATCCCTCCTGCCCGCTTTGACAGACATTCATTCGATTTTTCCATTCCCTGTTCCGCCATACACAGGAACCCATCGTCCCTCCAATGCCGGCTTCCGACAAAACATTCCCTGACACCAGACATATATGTCAACGGTTCCTCCGGGTATTCCGGGTGGTATTCCCGGCCTTATCTCTCCAGCCTTCCTATTCCCGGAAAACATTTCCTTATGATAAAATATATCCCTGCCCCCAGGCAGCCTCCCGCGAAGTTCAGTATCAGGTCATCAATATCCACGCTCCGCCCTATGAACAGCTGACAGCTCTCAATGCAAAGCGGCAATGCCAGCGAACACATCAGTACGGAACCCACAGACTGTCTCCGCTTCCACAACAGGGGCAATCCAAAGCCCCAGGGCATAAACATCACGATATTTCCCACAATATTAACCATAAAAATGTTAAATATATAATGCTGAAAGAAGCTGCCGATAGTCCGGAACGGTACCAGGTTGATTCTGTTTCCTGTCACAATCCGTTCCATGGCATCCGCCGCCATCCGGGCAGGATTTCCATACTGTCCCTCCAGTGCAAGCGCCGTCAAAGCCGTCACAAACAGCCAGAAACCTCCCACCGCCCATTCCCTCTTCTCTTTCCTTCTCCAAGGCCTGCGCAGCAACAGATAAGCAGGCAGCACTGCCAGCATAATAATACATAGCTTCCATATGTATCGGTACATTCTATAAAACTCCTCTCCTCGTTATCCTTTCCGTTTCAGAACATTTCTGCCGCAGGCTGTGTCCTGTTCCGGAGCACCTTCTCACTGTCCGGACGAAAAAACCCATCCTTAGTATATCCTGACCTATATCAGAATTCAACCTTTAATCAAAAAATAAAATGTACTTTTCTGACATTTTATACTGCGTGCGGAAAACATTTGCCAAAGTAAATGTATAACCGGTAAGTATAAGTCATAAAAAGCACATTTTAATCATTACCGAACAACCTGATTAGCGTCTAAACCCGGCTGACGGAAATACGATATTCAATTTCCCTTACCTTTCTTACGGTTTCAAAGTTCTCCTCCGGAATCCGTATTTTCTCCTGCTTTCCCAGCAAGACCGCAGCTTCCATCCCGCCCGGCAGGGTGACTTCCACACAAATGATTCTCCCTTCCCTGCGCCAATGCACGGCCACAGTTCCCATGGGACTCTCATGCCACGCTTCCGCTTCCTCCAGGCCTTCCGTAAAGTCCGGCCGTATCAGCGCCTCTTTGCAGTTTTTTCCGGAAGGATTCAGCTGAAGTCCTGCCACCCGCTGTATCATCCAGCTGCTGATATCCCCCCACATGTGATGGTTTCTGCTGTCCACATCCTCTTCTTTCTCCATAAAATCTTCCCACAATGTGGTGGCTCCCCTGGCAATCCAGTTGCCGTAAGAGGGAAAGTCTTTCCTCACAACCATCCGCCATGCCATATCTCCATACCCATGGACAGACAATACATGGAACAGCACCCGTCCGCCCAGGATGCCCACATCCATATGCTCTCCCGCCTCTGCGATATATTTTATCAGCGGCCCCATGGCCCTGTCCTCTTCCTCCTCCCGAAACAGGCCGAAATACAAAAAGGCTGCCTGAGATGTCTGACACTGCCCTGCCACTTCAAAGGTATCCCAGTCTATCAGGTTCTCCCTGGCGCTCCGATACAGTTCTTCCGCCAGCGAAGCCACATACGGATACTCTTCCGTTCTCTCCGCAGCCTCCGCCATTATAAGCGTTTTGCGGCACATATCATAGACAAAAGCAGTATCCGTCACCGATACCGGCGATCGAAATGCCCTGCCGTCCGCCTGTCCAACAGGCATCCAGTCTCCCAGTCCGATCTCTACCAACCCCTTTTCATTCCGGCATCCGCCAACATAATGAAGGTATCTCATGATCGACTCCCTGCACTCTGCAAATGCCCCCGTATCTCCCCGATATTTCCAGAGATAAAAGGGCAGATAAACCAGCGCACTGTCCCAGGCCGGGCCTCCAAGCCCCATTCCCCAGCCTCCCGTAGGCACAATTCCCGGCAGCATCCCACTCTCATCCTGTGCCCTGCAGATATTCCTCAGCCATTCCCTGTGGCTCTCATCCGGCTCAAAGTTTAACATCATCTGCTCCGCCGACAAAGCTGCATCCCCCGTCCACCCGTTCTTCTCCCTCTGAGGACAATCCGTGGGGAAAAAATAGTAATTGGATAAAGTGGAGCGTCTCGTCATTTCCTGCAAACGGTTCAGCACCGGATCCGAACAGACAAAGCCGCCCCGGGTGGCCATATCCGCGTGAATTACCTGGTAAGTAAGCAGCTCTTCCGTCGCCTGCTCCTTCGTAATGCCCTGTACATATACATATTGAAAGCCATGATAAGTAAACACCGGCTGCCAGCGCTCTTCCCTTTCTCCTTTACAAATATAGCGGTCCTGCTGGCCCAGGTTATCCGGCAGAAAAGAACATTTTTTGTTATCCAGCACACCGTCCCACACATATTCTCCATGCACCATCATGACCTCCTGCCCCGGCAGGGCATTGCGGATGCACAGGGAACATACGCCTGCATTGTTTTCTCCGAAATCATACAGATATCCTCCCGGACATTCCGATATTGCCACAGGTTTTCCGGATGAAATATTCCTTATCGGAACTGCCCTGCAGATCCTTGCCTCTCCCCGGGGTACCTCCGTATATTCCGCAGGTTTCCAGCCGCCGTTTTCCATGCCTGGCCTGCACCAGCCCTCGCACTCCTTCCTGGCATCATAATATTCTCCATACCACAGATCATCGAACCATATGGGAGACGGATGTGTCAATACAGTGTCATCACTGACAACCTTCCATTCCTGTCCTCTGCCTTCCATGCACAATTCAAAACAAAGCTTCGGTTCACTCTGAAAAGAGGCCTTCTGCGCATCCCATGTGGCCCCGCCCTGAGCATTCTGCCAGCCATTCCCCAACAGAACTCCAATCACATTTTCCCCTGCTTCCAGAAAGGGAAGCACCTCATACTGATCCCAGTACACCAGATGGTCCGCATTACTCATATAGGGGGCCAGAGCCTTGCCGGTAATGTCCCTTCCGTTGATGTACAGACGGTACAATCCCAGCCCGCAGACAGACAGCTCCGCCTTCTCCGGAATCTCCTCCACTGTAAATTCTTTCCGGAACCAGGGCGCCGCCACAGGCTCCTTCCATGTACCTCTCTTCTTTCCCGCACAGATATATCTTCCGTCCTTCATCCTTTTACCGCCCCCGACGTGATGCCTGCAATAAAGTATTTCATATTAAAGGAAAACAACAGTATCAACGGTATGGACGCAATGACAAACCCCGCGAACATCGGCCCGTATGCCACCTGTTGGGCATCGCCGAAGGCATACAGCCCCAGTGTAATGGTCTTCATCTTATCGTCCGAGGACAACGTCAGCAGCGGCCATAAAAAGTCATTCCAACTGTTCAGAAAAGCCATCAATGCCAGGGAAAATACCGTGGCTTTCGTAAGCGGCAGACAGACATACCAGAATATCTTGAGATGCCCTGCGCCGTCAATCCTTGCAGAATCAAACAAATCCTGCGGAAGCCCTTCGATAAACGAGCGCAGGATCAGAATAAAGGAAATCTGCGCCGTGGAAACACCCGGCAATATGGCCGCCCAGAAAGTGCCCATCAGCCCCAGCCGGTTCACCAGCACGAAAGAAGGAATCAGCGTCAAAGTCCCCGGTATCATCAGAAACATCAACAGGAACATGTAGATTTTCTCCTTGAACGGAAAGGAAAATTTCGCAAAAATGTACGCGGAAGTACATCCGCAGCAAACCGTCAGCACCACGGTTATCCCCGTCACGATCAGCGAATTCTTCATGTATTTCAAGACCTTGCCTGCCGCCTCGGCATAATTGCCAAAGCGCAGCGGCAGGCTGGGCGTAAATACGGTCGCCGCTATCTCGGCATTATTCTTCAGGGAAGAAATGATCATAAAGTAAAACGGAAAAAAGGTAGCAGCCGTCAATACCGCCAGTATCAATACCATAATCAGTCTGAAAATAATCTTCTTTACATTGTGTCTCATACTCTGCCTCCTGTCCGCGCTCAAGCGTCCGCATTCCTGACATATTTATTCTGAATGACCGTCATGATAAGGATAATGACAAACAGTACCACACCCATGGCGGATGCGTATCCGTAGTTCCCCTTGGTAAATGCCGTCTGGTACATCAGCAGGCCGGGCACCATGGTTCCGTACCGCCCGTTGGTCATGATCATCTGCGTCTGGAACGCCTGAATGCCCGATATCATTCCCAGTATGGAGAGAATCTTCATCTGCGGAATAATCAACGGAATATCGATATAAATAAACTTATGCAGCGCATTTGCCCCATCCAGCTGTGCCGCCTCTCCAAGAGAGGCATCAATATTCAGAAATCCTGACAACAGGATCAGAAAGCTGAAACCACCAATAAAGGGAAATCCGATCAGCAGCAGACACCAGAGCGTAAAGCGCTTATCCCCAAGCCATATCCTGCACCATTCGGACCGATTAAAATATTGCAGTATGGTATTTAATATCCCTTCTTTGTTGGAAAAAAAGAATTTCCAGTACATTGTTCCTACCATACCGGGAACCATCATGGGTATGACGAATGCCCTCTGAAAAAACTTCCCTGTCCTCGCCGCTCCCAACTTATAAACCAGATATGTGACCGGCATGTTAATGCAGAAAGTGATAATGAAGCCCGCCACGATAAATACCAGAAGAACGCCGAAGGAATTCCAGAATTCCTTATCCGAAAACAGCCTGACATAATTGGCCATACCCTCAAACTGCGGACTGAAATAGTTGCTTGTCTTCCATCTGCACAGAGAGCGATACAGCGAGTCCACAGCCGGCCATAACTGAAAAACGATCAGCAGCAGAAACGTGGGCAGCAGCCCCAGATAGCACCATTTGTTCTCCGCCATCTGCCTCACCATGCTCTTCTTTCCCTTCATCCTTTCTCCTTCCTTTCTCTTTTGACTATTTTCCCAACAGGTAATCCAACACTTCGGACAGTGTGTCCGCCTGTTTTGCCGTCAGACAGTCCAGACCCGCCTGACGTATATTTCCGCCTTCCATTCCTATGACGGGATAGCCTGCCAGACGTCCCGCAAGCACCCCTGCCGATGAATCCTCCAGCACAACCACATGGCAGGCATCTTCCTTTCCCAGTCCCAGCCCCACACCGGCAATTTCACTGTACAGCCATGGGTGCGGTTTCGCGCTGTACTCCCCTAGTGTTCCCGACTTTCCGTCACCGTATGCGGTACCTGCCGTCACCACCGCATCGTAAAACCGCAGCGGCTCTCCCAGCTGCATCTGCCTGAAGGCGGACACGATTTCAGGCATGGCTTTCTCATACAATCCGCTGGTCACCAGCCCGATCTTAATGCCATTGTCCTTCAGAGCCAGAAGAAATTCCTTCAGCTGCGGGCGCACGCGGAAGGCATCCGCCCTCCCGCCTCCCTCCATAATCTTTTTCATTTCCCGCCCCGTAATACTCTGGTATATTCTCCTTGCCTCCGAAATATCCGCTCCCGGCCGATACTTGTCAATGCAATACTGCAAATGCTCCGTGACGGAAAATCCCGATACATACGGGATATCTCCCTCTTCCAGCGAAAAACGCTCATCCTTCAGCAAGCCCTGCATCGTCAGTTCGATCATCCATATCCAGAATTCCTCGCTGATCACACTGGTTCCGTCCAAGTCCATCAGCACCGCCTTTGCCTTCGGCCGAAAATCCACTGCCGGAAAGGGATAGAGCACCGGGGCGGAGAAGGAAGTCTTCAGTCTCGCATAGCAGGCTCCGTCCTCCATCACAATAAATTCCGCCTTTCTGTCCCTGGGTGTGTATATCCCCTGCACATCGCCCCTGCCCACAGCAAATCGGCTGTCAAAAGTGGTCTCAAGGGGAATCATTTCATCCTTCCAGTCATTCATGGCCGCTCCTCCAGCTTCACTTTTATGCTTACGATTTCTCTGGGCTTTACAGGGATTCCCTCAATTACCTCCCCTTCTACATGGAGAGCGCATTTCTCAATGCCTTCCAGATTTACCTTCCATGCCTCTGCGGCTTTTGCCCCCAATTTCACGGAAATGCGGGAAGCCTCACCCGTGTGATATCCCCTGATGATCAAAGCGCTTTCTTCGCAATAGCAGGCAGTCACCACGAACTCCTCCGAATCAACTTCCAGGAAGCTTCTGCGCCATGGCCTGCTTCCCTGGTGGCCGGTGGCCTGCAGGGCATACACGGGTATATTTTTCCTCAGCGCCTGCCTCGCAAGCTCCCCGTCCGTCACATCGCCGTCCAAAATCGAAAATACGTATTCAAAGGTATGCTCTCCCTGGCACTCCGCCAGTTCCTGATATTCATGAAACTCCGTGGGATTGCCCGCATTGGAAAAGCATCTCAGCAATGTCATGGCAATAGCCCTCCGACAATTATCCGTGACCTCATATTCTGCAATCCCTTTATGGAATACCGCCGCGGTAACCTCCTTTCCGGACAGAGCCACGAAGGAATGGCTGGGCCAGGTTCTCGCCGCCGCTTCATACCAGCCTGTGGAATCGGGCACGGCTATCCTGCGCCTGACAATGTCAAAGGGAGCGTCCGTGCGGCAATACTCCGTTTCCTCCAAATCCGTGGGAAATATTACCCGCAGGCGATGGTCCCTGGCATGATTGTCCACTACCGTCTTAAACTCCAGACCCCTGGCGCCTTTCTTCAGCGTGACATATGTCTTTATTTCCACGCTTTCTTCCCGCCTGCTCCTGACGGGCCTGCCCTGCTCAATCCATTCGCTGCCATGAGGAACATGTATTTTCAGTTCTGCCTCTATCGCTGCCGGCACCTTCCATTCATGCACAATACAGTATGTAGCCATCAACGGTCCGTTGTATATCAGAGAAACAGCCGCCGGACAGGACAATGTACTGCTCTGCATCCTCTCGAAGGGAGGATCGAATACAAGGGGGCCGCCCTTGTCTCCGCAATCCTCAAAGTAATGCAGATTCCGGAATTCTCTCCCCGTTTTCTTATCCAGTACCGTAAAGGTTCCGTTCCATAAAATATTTACTTTCAGGAACTCATTCTCCATCTCATTATCACACATGGAGAGCTTATGAATATATCTCGTCCCGTTGACGCATGGAATGGCCTTCAGCGACATATATCCGTTTTCCGGCAAATCTGCCGCATGAACCGCCACCCGGCATCTGGTAGCCGGAAACCTGAATACATTGCCGTATTTCAGATAGGTATAAAGTGTATTGTCTTCCTGCGACAGCATCTGAGACTCCACCGGCCTGCCTTCGGCATCCTCTATTCTGACGGACATCTCCCTTCCGTTGCGCAGTCCCCAGCCGGACGGCACATCTATATTGCATACTACTATCTCCTCTTTTTTCAGAAAAGCAGGATTGAACAAAATCAGCCCGATCTCCCTCTCTCCTATAAAGGAACTGTCGATTTCGGCACCCAGACGCCGGAGACTGCTCTTAATGACGGCATGAGCCGTCTCCTTCACGAAACGATACCTGCTCATCATGGCATCGCTGACACAATCCACATGGCAGCCGCCGATTCCGTCATGCTGCTGATTCTTCAGCAGTTCCTTCCATGCCTGCTCCATCTGAACGGCCGGGTATTCATTCCCCTCCATGGACAGCCACGCGGCAATCGGCTCCGCACTGTTGATCAACAGGTACTCCGCCTCCGCATTGGCAAGCTTAACCGGCATCCTGGCGGAGAAGACCCCGTTATACAGCGGACCATAGGCATCTCCCTGCCTTTCCACAGCCAGCATCTCCCCGCTCCTTACGGCAAGCTTCTCACGCAGTTCCGGAACCACTTTCATCTGCACATTTCTGACATAGTCCTCCAGGGAAGCCACCCGGATCCCTCCGTCCTCCAGGCCCTGATTTAACAGGTCTACCAACTCCGTCACAATCGGATCGGGATTTTCCTGATCAAATCCCTGTAAAAACAAAATCTCATCTGTGGAAGACTTATGTATCACCGTCTCTATCAGTTCCTGCAGTCCCGCTTTCGCCGCCTCCAGGTCCCTGGCGGGCTGCTGGTTATGAATCCAGTGGTCAATGTCCATCATGTTGTCCTCACACAGATGGGTCAGAAAAGCCTCTCCCAGGCTGTCTCTGCCCACAGGCTCTCCGCTCTTTCCTAAAATGTAGGGGAGATACACAAAGTGCCAGAAATTCAGCCTGTGAAAGGGACCGAAAGTTATGCCCAGCACCTCGGTATCGTCCGCGCCCCTCCAGCGAAATTCCAGTCTGTCCAGCCGGCTCTGATCGATCCCCCGGTAAAAAATAATGGTATCCATACCGAACTGATGATAGATCTGAGGCAGCTGCGAAACCTGTCCCCAACTGAAGATATTGTAGCCGGCCTTCATCACCTTCCCCAGTTTCCCGGCATATTTATGCCCCATCATGATATTTCTGACCAGAGCCTCACCGTTTACCAAAAATTCCGCCGGCAGAGTATACCAGGGGCCTGTCAGTATCCGGCCCTCGCTTACCAGTTTCCGGACGGCCTCCTCCATCTCCGGTTTTGCCTCCAGATAGTCGTCCAGCATGGAGACCTGGCTATCCGTGTGGAAATACTTAAATTTCCCGTCGTTCTGCATGATACGGACCAAATCATCCACGGCTTCCACCAGCCGCAGCTGTGTCTCAGGAAATGACCACCTGTATTCCCTGTCCCAGTGTGTATTGATAATCAGATTATATTTCATTTACCGTCTACTCCCTTCTGCTTTTCCCGTAAAGCCTCCCGCCGGATTTCCGACGGATTTTTCATCTGCAGCCTTTTAAAGCTTCGAATCATGTTCCGATAGCTTCCGAAACCGGATTTTTCGGCGATCTCGTCCACGCTCATATTCGTTGAAGCCAGAAGCCGGACTGCCACTTCCGTTCTGAGCCGCTGCAAATATTGATAAAATGTTTCACTGTATTCTTCTTTCATGATCCTGTCGATATGCCGTTCACTCAGATAAAATACATTGGCGCAGTCCCGTATCGTAATATCGTTCATCAGATTACTCTCCAGATAGTTCCGGATACTGACTGCGCGCTGGCTGTTTAAAAATACGAACCCCTTTCTGTTCACATCTCCGCATTCTTTGCCGATGGCAGTGAGCATATACAGGATTACGGACAGCATCAGAGATTTCGTATAAATCCGCGATGCAAAAGTGTCTTTTGTCGCATAGAGATTCTCCAACTCCTGGAACATCAAAAGTATTTTCTCATTATTGCCGCGGTTGTAGCATTTCCCATAGAGCGAGATCAACTGGGCCAGTATCTTCCTGTCCGTATTCTGATCATTTTCCACGCACTCAATCTCGCACTCTATGCAATATTCCTGCATGGGATCTGTTCTGTCCGCTTTCTGGCTGTGCTGGATAAAGGGCGCACAGATATAGAAATCTCCTGCCGTAACCGTTATATCATCCATCCCCAGCTTCACTTCCCCTCTCCCGGCAAAAATATAATGAAGTTCAAAGTTCTTGTGTGCATGCAGCGGAATCTCCCATTCCATCGTGTCCGAAATCCGGCTGAACCGATATATGTTTATTTTAAGCCCTTCAAATTCCACCAAAAGATTATTTCTGTCAAAGACATCTGCAACTGGCAGCATGCTGTTTTTACCAAAAAGGGAACCAAATCCTTCTGGTTCCCTTTCATTCCTTTCCGTCAGTTTTCAAGCTGCTCCACATATGACATGATATCCACCTCTTCCTCCCTGTCAGCCACATAATCCGCCACAAGGGGCATCAGCTCTTCCTTCACCTGCCGGCAGAAGTCTTCCGCCGGTACATTGGTGGAAGGATCCAGATAACCGGCATACATTTCACGGTATTTCGCTGCCATTTCACCGGTCAATGACCACATGGAATCATAGCCTTTCAGGATGTCATATTCCAGGCTCTCGCTGTCTGCTTTGGGTGCAAGGGCTGCCAGGCTGTCAGGATACTTCAGATTTTTCACCGTGGGCATGACCAACAGTTCGTCTATCATGGTCTGGGCGCCTGTCTGATAATCGGTAAAGTACATCAGCAGAGAAACCGCTGCATCCGCCCTTCCCTCGTCCGCACATTTCTGGCTTATGAACAAATGACATTCACCTGCAGAGGGAGCAAAATTGAAACCCTTACTTCTTCCAAGCGGACTGATCTGATCGTCAATATAAGGAATATCAGCCGCTCCCCAGTTGATGTCGATTTCATTCGCGATAACCTGTCCGGGATACCATCCGCCGTTAAAGTTAAACACCGCCTCGCCCTCATTGAACAGCGCCTCATACTCCCAGCTGATTGCATTGAAATCTTCATTAAAGTACTGACTCATCTCTTTCATAATGCGGTGATACTCTATCATCTCCGCGTCGTCATAATTGATCACCCCTGCCAGAAGCCCTGCAGCCATCTCGGGATAGTCTATCTGGTCGTTTTCGGTAATAATGTTCAATTTGTCAAATACTGCGGTATTTTCACGCTCATACAGCGACTGCGTAAATGTATTGGACAGCCAGCCCAGATTCCATGAAGTGGAATTCATAACACTCATGGGGATGTATTTCCCGTCTTCCTTGACGGCCTTCATCATATCCATCAGCTCTCCCACATTGAAAGGAGCCACCGTCCCCAGGCCAAGTTCATTCATCCTGTCGATATTGTAGTAAAGCTTCACTTCCGCCCTGGAAGTCGTCACGCCGATATAGCGCTCCCCGCTCTCATCCATACAGTTCTGCAGAGCGCCATCCAGGAAACACTCTTCCCACTTGATTCCGTTATGGACATTTTCGGAAACATAGTAATCCGTCATATCCAGAATCTTGCCCTGCTTAAAGTAATCATCCTTGGGCAGATCGGTTGTCCAGACGATATCAGGCTCTGTTCCTGCCGCGTACTGAGCCGTCACCCATGACGCCATCCCCTCGGAGGCAATGTCGATAAATTCAACCTTATTTCCGGTCTTCTCTTCCCACTGCGCCGCAATCTTTTTCAGAACGGCCGCCGTTACGTCTCCCTGTCCGTGAGCCAATGTAATCGTAACTCCTCCTTCGGCATTCTCCGCGTCCGTTCCGCTTTCTTCCCCGTCGGATTCTTCTGCATCCGAAACGGTCTCTTCGCTCCCTGCGTCTGACGAGCCTGTCTGTCCGCCGTTGCTTTCATCAATGTTATTGCCGCATGCTGTCAGTCCGGAAAGCACCAATACAGTTGCCAAAAGCGTACTCAACATTTTTTTCTTCATAAAACAATTCCTCCATTTTTTGCACTCCGTTGAGATAAATCTTCGTTACAAATCAATAATACATTCTTTTCAAATCCAATACTACTCAGCATCCTGCCATAAAACTGTCATATATAGACACCTTATTTTATATCATTTCAAGGTCCGTATCTGTCATTCCTGGTTTTCGTCCTCTGCAGAACTGATGTCTTTAGAATACCCACGTATTTCAATAGATATCCCTGAACACAGACATCCCTCCAGCCATAACAGCGGCAAAATTTGCCGAACAAAAAAGGGCAGCCTTCAGAGCATGCCCTTTTTTGTTTCTTTTATTGCTCGGAAAATTTCTTCCTGAGCTTCCATACTGCCGCCCAGACTCCGATTCCCACTACAATAAACGATACCATCAGTATAAAACCATTACTGTCGCCGGTGGCAGGACTGGACACCGATACGCTGCCATGTTCGCTTGCGCCGCTGCTGCCCTGGTTGGAATTATCATTCGCATTGCCGCCATTATCCGGTGTATTTCCGGGTGTGCCTGAGCCGCTTCCAGTGTCGTCCGGAGTTGTTCCGGGTATGTCAGTATTGTTTCCGGAATCGCCAGGGTCCGTTCCGGGCTCTTCAGGGCCTGTTCCCGGTGTTTCGGGGTCTTTTCCGGGGGCCTCAGGGTCCGTTCCCGGTGTTTCGGGGTCTTTTCCGGGGGCCTCAGGATCCGTTCCCGGTGTTTCGGGGTCTTTTCCAGGGTCCTCAGGATCCGTTCCCGGCTCATCCTTCCCGGCTTCATCCAAAAGCATCTGATACTTTTCTAGCGCATCCTGCAAAATATCATCATTTTCCGCCATTACCTTCTGCTCGTCAGTAAGCGCGTCATACGCCGCTTTCGCAGCATCCAGTGCATCCTTACTGTCAAGGGTCACTTCCCCGATTTCCATGATGAGCGCATCCACTGTCTGCGCCTTCAAAAGGTCGGAGGTGGGAATTTCCACCCGGATAAAATTCAGAGCAGACCAGGTGTCAGGATCATTGCATTCCGTGGAATCCACCACAGCCTTTATCTGCACGCTTCCGGCCTCAATATCTGTCAGAAGCACATGGTTCCCTGTGGAAAAACTGCCGTTTTCTCCGTTATCCGCAATCAATTTCCATGTTTCTCCCTCATCGTCGGACATATACAGCTGCAGATAAGAGCCCAAAATAGACCTCCCTGCGTATTCCAGACTGATCTCCGAAATCGGCTGGCTATCATCCTGGGAGATTTCCCATATGATCTCGCCAATCTGTGACTTATCCAGTGCAGTCGCCACAACATCCGCATGATTTTCATCCAGCCTGCATGTATGGACATTATTGTATGACAGGGCATTCTCTGTCCAGTCTTCTTTTTCAAAATTCTCGTTCAGCACATTTTTATTATAGGTTGTCTTATATAACCGCAATGCCTTTATTGCCGAATCTTTCCACACATACGGAGAATAAGCCACACTGATCTTATCTCCCTCCTTCAGGCCATAATCCGTCAGATTGGAAGTATTCATATTCGTACCGGTCATCGTCGGATAGTCAAATCCTGTCAGATTACAGATCTCCAGACGAAGCTGTGTCTTATCCGGCTTCTGAATGGTAATATAAGGATTGGATAATCCCACGGTTCCGTCCACTACAGGATATTCCACGGAAACCACCCGTCCCATCACTTCCCCGTAGACAGCCCTGACGGAAGTCACCTCGTCATTATCGTTGGTGGTAATCTTCAACGCATCTCCGGTTTTCAAATCCGACAGATTTACCTGCTCTGCACTTTCAGGCTCTCCGTCCTTCTCCCTGGTGATCACACATCCGTCTGCCAACGTCAAAGCCACATATGTAACATATTCTCCGATCTCACCGTCCTGAGACTGGATTCTCAGCTTACCGCCGCCCTGTCCCTGATACATTGCCTCAAAAGAGGACGGATAATCTTTATTCGTAAATCCCCGGGCAGTGAGTTCAACCGTACTTTGAGCGCCTTTGTTCAGCCTGTATTCTCCATTGCCCAAAACTTCCACTCCATAGGAAGATACGCCTTCCCAGGATACCGTAACAGGAATGTCCCTGTCAGCCTGCAGCTTCAGACGGATACTGTCTTCTCCTGCTTCCATAAGGGTGACATGCACGATTTCATCCGAATCCACGGCAATCGTAACAGGATAATCTCCCAGCTTTCCGTTCCCGGCGACACTGAATCTGGCCGGCAGCTGTTCCGTTGTCTTCGCTTTCATCAGGAGTTCATAAGCTGTCACATATCTGCCGTTCTGATATGCCTCTGCCGCCTGCCTGTACACCGCTCCCGCCGTTCCTTCCATTTCATCAAGCAGCCGTTTTGCATCTGCGCGGTAGGTGATCCAGAGATTTTTCGACCTCTCCTCCTTCAGCCCGGCGTACTCCTCCAGGTCTCTGTCAGCCGCAGCCACCAATGCCTGGTCTCCGTTGTAATAGTTGAAGATAATGCCGCAGTCCGAACCCCACTGATACAGTGATGTCAGGAAATTGAAGTTTCCCATGGCCGAACGTTCCGCATTGATATCCGCATATCTTCCTCTTGCTACAATGTACGCCATATCGGTACTTTCCATCTCTTTATTCGTACAAAGTTCCAACCCCAGACGGAGGCAGTCAACCACATGGGCCTCCCAGAACGCATAGGTGGTCTCTGTCATAAACTCCGGCAGATTGTCATATGTCATCATAATATGGCTGAAGGAATCTTCCGATAAATAAGTCTCCGGCAGAATTACTGTTCCATGATCTATCAGGACTGCTTCTGAAGCAATTCCCTTCTGAACAGCGTCCCCTTCCTTCTGGATATAGTCCGTCAGATTATCCAGCATCCACTTCTGTTCTTCCTCACCCATGCCGTCCGTAGGATCCAGATCAAAGCCCTGCCGCCTGGCTTCCTCGAGCACTCTGTACGATAAGTCAGCCCTGCCGCTTACGGTGGCGGAATTATAATGACTGTATGCCCAGTAGATTGGCTCATTTTCCATAAAGATATGCACATCCACCGGTCTTCCCTGCAGGCTAAGATCCGCCTTTTTCGCCGCGATATAGGAAGACAGTTCTTCCAGCTTCTGATTGCGGACAGTGTTGTACCACTGATTATTCAGCGACAGCCAGGGAGTGTTGCTCCACATATTCGGTGTGGTAAGCTGCCATTGGCCGCGTCCGTTTACATCGTCCGGATCATATATGATCTGCTGGTTGGTAATATCCTTCCAGAAGCCGCCCTGTCCGTCCATCCCGCCCGGCGTACCTGACCACCAGGAATTCAGATCCAGATACAGGGACAAATCCGTACGGCTGACCAACTCCATGATCCAGTCCACCCTGGCGTATAAATCTTTCTTCTCAAGATTCATATAGTAAATGTCAAACGCCACACCTGTCTGGTACATACCGTATCCCGAATACTCCTCCTCGATTTTCTGCAAAGTCGCCAGATCCTTCTCCGCATCTGTATATGTCAGCCCCGGCTGAAAAAGAATAACATCCATCTTCCTGTAGGCATTCTCCTCATTCAGCAGTGCCTCCAGATTTTCATACATCCAAAAACAGCCAAAACGCACTGCCTCTCCCCCGGTATTGACAATCCTGACAGTATTTTCATCCAACAGGTCCGCTTTGTTCATTCTGACATAATAATGATTGGCGCCATCGGAAGACGGGTTTGTCTTTCTCTCATATATCCTGTATCCGTTCAGTTCTATATCATAGGAAATCGGATTGTCTGTCCTCTTGTGAACCTCCTGCAGTTCCAACGCGAGGGCAGTTTGATTTCCCAACTCCTCCGGAATCCGAAACGCAACATCGCTTCCCGGCTCCAACACCAACACCTCTCTGCTCTCTTCCACATTACCTGCCCTGGAGACAATGCTGTCTGCATGTACCTCTCCGCTTACGGTAAGCTCCGGCAGCTTTTCACTCATTTTCCATTCGATCACTCTGGAATCCATCTGATCTATGGGGTTGTCATTTCCCTCCTCCCTGACGGACACGCTGGCTGACACCTGATCTATGCTTGCCCATGTGTCAAAATCGCCGTTGGTGGAATCCAATACCAATTTCAGCATTACCATATCAGCATCCTCTACCCTGACATCAAACTCCTGCACTGTCTGCCATACGCCGCTGTCATCATTGGTATACACATCCGTCCATAATTCTCCGCTGTCGCATGATATCTGAAAATACAGCCGGGTTCCCATAATGGAACGTCCTCCAAAAGATACTTTCAGGCTGCTGATTGGCTTATCATCCTCCGCACGCAACGCCCACACTATTTCTCCTGGAACGGATTTATCCTGTGCAGTAGCCACAATATTGGAATAATTGCTATCCAACTTACAGGTATATACATTGCTGTAGTCAAAAGCCGTTTCCTTCCAACCATCCTCCTGGAAATCCTCCGCAAAGGAATCCGTAATCACATTTCCCTTCAACTCTCCCAAAATATTTGCCGACACGCAATCCACGCTTGCCCAGGTATCGAAATCATTGCCGTTGGAATCCAATACCAGCTTCAACATTACCGTATCAGCATCCTCCAACGCCACGGAAAAGCTCTTTTCCTCCTGCCATTCTCCGCTTTCACCGTTATCATGTACGGTTGTCCACGCTTCTCCGTCATAGGATATCTGAAAATAAAGCTTTGTCCCCATAATGGAACGCGCCCCGTAAGAAACCTGCAGTTCCTCCATGGTCTGCAATTTCTCCGGCCGCAACGCCCAGATTATTTCTCCGGGAACGCTCTTGTCCACTGCCGTTGCCACAATATTGGAATAATTGCTGTCCAACTTGCAGGTATATACGTTTCCGTAGGCATAGACCGTCTCTTTCCAGCTGTCTGTCTCAAAATCCTCTTCAAACGCCCCTGTGATCACATTGTTCGTTCCCTCATGTACAGCCATATCCTGCTCTGTGTTTTCCTCGATGTCGCTTTCCGTCACATCATCTTCCGGTATGTCGTTTCCTGACACATCACCTTCCGGCTCATTGTCTTTTATTGCATCATTTTCCGGTATGTCGCTTCCCGGCAAGTTTTCTTCCGGAATGTAGTTTTCTGTCACATCACCGTTCGCTTCTCCGCCCACATCCTGTTCCGTCCCGCTGTCCGAAACGTTCTGTGACGCATACACCATCGGCATTCCGCTGCCCGTACCCGTTATCATGGATAAAACAACGGCAACCACAACCATTTTTCGGAGAACCTTCCTTTTTCTCATAAGCCTTTTCCTTTCCTTTTGTACTGTTTGCTATGCCTGTCAAATGTAATATGCCAAACCCTGCAGCCAAGACTGCCAATTTGGCATATTGTCTGTAAATTAATATTAGCATGACAGATTTTCCACTTCAATACAGCATCTCGCCAAGGTAATGTCATATATAGACATACAAAATTACGGGCGTTTTTTTCCAATTTTGTCATATTGATCCAGAGGCTCCCGAATACTTTATCCTCTCTGTTTTCTCTTCAAAAATTACCATAATTCCAGTTTTTTACCATAGTTTTTCGTATTCCATGCCTTTAAACTGAAAATACATGTAATTATGCGCTTCTGTCGGCGACACGGGGGATGGTTCCATCATTGTATACGAAATATCCAAAAATCCGGAACTAATCAACATTCGGGCATATGAAGATATCGACCCGGAGTCACTGGAATATTTTAACGATGCCTGTATCCATACCGGCATCCCCACCAACCGCATCTGTATCGCTGCGGAAATCCTCCGCTGCTCTACTTATGAGGTGACGGACGGCTACACCGAGGAGGAACTGGCATGGACCGAGGAAGATACGGAAAAATTCATCACAAATTTCCTGAGTCCTGAAGTGGAGGTCTTCCAGTACAGCCCCGACCGTTTTATGAACCAGCATCTGTATACCACCATCGGCGCCATGTCGGCCTATCTGTTCATGGATGATGCCGAGAGCTACGAAAAAACCGTAGAGTGGTTTACTGTAAACAAAAGCGGACGGGACCAGGGACAAAACGGTTCCATTAAACGGCTTTTCCGCGAAATCACCACCATAGACGAAGTGGGCAGCAAGGAGGGAAGCGGCACGCCTCTGGCCAAGCCATACAGCTGTTGAGACCGGCAATACCGGGACTGATGCCGATAGTTCTAACGAGACACCTTCTCCGGAAATGCCTGAAATTCAGCCTGCTGACGTGATTGCACCTGAATTGACGGTGACTCCGGAAGAAGAAAATGCAGACGACAATACCGATACTCCTGCGGATGCTGAGTAAAGTGATTTGAAGACACAGGAAATGTCCGGTAACAGGATGTAAAAGTAAAGTAAATCAACACAAATAAAGAACTGCCGCGCCATGGCTTCCTATACCATGGATGCGGCAGTTCTTTATGCCTGCCTCGCAAAAAACTCAGTGCCGCGGCAAAAGTTCACTCGTTACACATTTTGTTCGGCAAATCACAAGGCCTAAATCCGCCCCACCAGATACTCCTGCCTGCCCTCCCGCAGGAAAACAGGCAGCGTATCAATGGCAGCTTCCACCTCATACCACTTTCCGCCCTCATAACGCTTCCCCATGCCCGCATGGATGAAAAACGTCCCTGACGGCAGATAGACTCTGCGCGCTTCCGCTTTTTCATGACAGACAGGCGCCACCAGGATATCCGGCCCGAACATATAGGCATCCTGAATGTTCCAGCAGTTTTCATCCTCCGGAAACTCATAGAACATGGCACGCATCACAGGGCTTCCCGTCTCATGCGCTTCCTCCATCAACCCCCGGATGTAATCCCGCATCAGTTCCCGGATACGGATAAATTTCGCCATGATCTCATAGTTCTCTTCCCCGTAACTCCAGATTTCATTCTCCGCTCCCGTCCATTCACGCACTTCGCCTGCCTGATTGATGATGGTTTCCCCGGGCTGGCGGCATCCGTGGAGACGCATAACCGGGCAGAAGGTTCCGAACTGAAACCATCTGACCAGCAGTTCTTTAAAGCCCTCATCATGAATGTTTCCCCCATGGAACCCGCCGATATCCGTAGTCCACCACGGTATACCGCACAATCCCATATGAATTCCCGCACATATCTGTTTCCGGAAATCCGCATAGTTGGACATAATATCTCCGGACCAGACCAGCGCGCCGTAGCGCTGGCTTCCCGCCCAGGCACAACGGATCAGATTCACTATTGTCTCCTGCCCTGCCGCTTTCTGTCCTTCATAGAAAAGCCTTGCATACTCTCTTGGGTATACGTTTCCCACCTGCAGCGCGGGGCCTGCGTGGAACCTGTAATCTCCATGGTCATAGGTGCCGAACTCCGGCTCCGCCTCATCCAGCCAGAAAGCGCTGATACCGTAATCCCAGTAATTCTTCCTGCACTTGTCCCATACATAATCCCTTGTCCTGGGATTGGTTGCGTCCAGGAACACATTGTTTCCGTGGAAGAGCATCTGCACATCGATGCCGGAATTGCTCTTTACCAACAGCCCCTGCTGCTTCATCTCCTCAAAATTTTCACTGCGCCAGTCCACCTGGGGCCATATGGACACCATCAGCCGGATGCCCATATCCTGCACTTCTTTTACCATGACCTCCGGATTCGGGAAATACTCCTCATCAAAGCGCCAGTCCCCGCATCTGGGCCAGTGATAATAGTCGATTACCAGCACATCCAGGGGAATTTCTCTCTTTTTATATTCCCTGGCAATCTGCACCACCTGCTCCTGATTGTAATAGCGAAGCTTACACTGCCAGAAACCCAGTCCGTATTCCGGCATCATGGGCACTCTGCCTGTCACATTTGTATAAGACTCCACAATCCGAGCCGGCGTCTCTCCGGCTGTAACCCAGTAGTCCAGCTGCATGGTTTCCTCCGCAGTCCACTCCGTGGTATTGCTGCCGAAATGCACTTCCCCTATGGCCGCATTGTGCCAGAAGAAGCCGTAGCCCAGGCTGGATACATAGAAGGGGATGCTTGCCTGGGAATTCCTGTGGGCAAGCTCCAGATTGCATCCCTTTAAATCCATGACTTCCTGCTGATACTGTCCCATGCCGTAGATTTTTTCTTCCGGATTGGAGACGAAGGAAGCCTTCAGCCGGTATCCGCCGCCGGGCAGCGGCCTGAAATGCCTTGCTTTCTTCTGCAACGCGCCGCCGTTGGGGATTTCCTGCAGCAACAGTTCCCCTTTATGATTGTAAAAAGATATCTGCAGGGATTTTCCCCATCCATCCACCTTCAGTTCCGCCCGGATACGCCCGTTGGCGATTGAAGCTCTGTCCTCTCCTGTCTCAATGCGGACAGCCTCCTCCTTATTCTCCGGCTCCAGGAGCGCGGCACTCCCCTCCGCAATGTCCCCCAGGAACACCGCCCTCACCCGAAGGCTGTCCTCTCCCCAGGGCGTTACCATCACAGTCTCCCCGTTCTCGCGGAAAACCAGGCTTCCGTTTTCTTCTTCAAAATAATGCAGCATGTCATTTCCCTCCAATTTCCATTTACCATGATTCCGGATTATAAGCACAGGCAGGGCGGGACTCAGGAACCCATCATTTTCAGCCCTGCCATAAGACCCTCCATTCACAGCCTTGATGTATACTTCCCAGCTCCATCCTCAACGGCTCCTTGCCCAGGTTGTATTCCCGTTGAAATTCCAACTCACCCCTGTTTGAGATCAACTCGATCTCCGCCGCACTGCAAAAGCCCGGATGCCATTGAATCGCTGTCTTTTCCATTCCGTCCGTCATGGGCTCCACCTCCCCCATTTATCAACAGGCAGCTGAAAAGTTGTATTTCCGGCCGCTCTTTCAGATCCAGCCGTCACAGTTGCAATATTCTTTCTGTAAGATCAGTATATACAAAATTCTGCCGGATTGCAAGCATTGCCCGCCAAACTCTTCCTTCCGCAGATTTCCGCGTTATTGTTCACAGCTCATTGTCATTTAGTTAAGTATTCGGTTGGATTCTGCTATGGAGGTCTAACCTATTTAAAAATATATAAATTTTCTCCAACTTTGAAAGGAAAAATAATTCACACTAATTCTGTTGAGAGTAGCGTTCTTTGTCAGAAAGATGTAAAATAAAAGAAAAAAGTTTTTCGCAGAGGAGTTTATATGAGCAGAGAACAGGAGAGAATTCGTAGAAAGCTGGAAAATAATCCGGTGATAGAGTGCAATAAGGTCAGGAACAGATATTGTCCTGACCTGTTCCGTGATTTTGCAGATACAAAAGATCCGAGGAACCTGAGTTATACAGAATCTTCTAAGATGAACTGCTTGAGACCATGTTCTACAAAGGGATAGCCGGGATCGAAAGTGTAGTGTTCAATAGAACTTTACAACAAAACTGGATTCAGGGAAACTTTCGGTTCGGCGGAATCTTATGCATATCGACAGATCTGCAGTATATGAAATTTACGGCAAAGTAAAACATACCACCAATATTACCGACGCTCCTTGTAAGCCAGAAGCGTATAGAACGTAGCCCATGCGCTGGGTTTACCGACCTTTTCCTTTGGCAGATAGGATTTCGTCATGGTGCCAGCCAGAATCACCCTTCCCAATTCATCTTTCGCAGCTTCCATGTGCTGCCAGCCGGAACAGCAGATTCCTGCCCAGAAAATAGTTCATCAGCTCCTGCTCTATCCCAAGGGCAAATCCCTTTTTCCGACAGCAGGCACACAGCCGTAGGGCATAATAATCCGCTTTGTAACAGCTCTTCGGAACATAATTCACCTGTTTCTGCGCATTTTACAAAGAAATCCCCCATCGGGCAGGCGGTTATCCGGCAGCATGGCAAATACCCTCCGTATATCCGGCTTCTCACCGAACCCAAGAGAAACCAGGGCCTGTAACAGCAGGAAGGACTCACATGTAAAGTCAAAGGATCCGCATTCCGAGCCAAAACCACCCCGAATCCTGTCCATCGCCGCTTCAAACCACTCGGAAGGCATCCCGGAGCCATCCAGGCCGCATTCCGCCAAGGCGTTGACGTAATACACATACCATAATCCCTTTGTCCTGTACCAATCGTCCGGCAACTTCTGCCGGATCCACAGGAAAGCCTCTTCCGGGTCATCCTCCAGGCCCAGCAGTTCTGTCTTTGTCCTGTACTGTACTGCCGGATTGCCGCTATTCAGTAACCAGTTAATTGTATCATTGTACATATTTATATACCTCCCTGACCCGGACAATCCGGAACCAAAATTATGCCATTTTTCGCATGAAATCGTTGTTAAGTGTCTAAACGTATGTACCGGAATTTACGCTTGTTGGATGGTATTTCCTCTCTGGAATGACCATGCCTTCTCCGTTGGTTACAGGATTTTCAAGGCGCTATCAAGAAAATGCATGTCCTATTATACTGCGGGAAATATGACGCATGTATGTCATATTTAAAACATTATTTCCTTTTTGGTAAAGCATTCCTACTGCATGTTTCTGAAAATTCTGCAAAAACTTATGTGCTTCTTGATTTTTCATGCAATTTGAGCAGCTGTATTTGGAATATATATACAAGTTTCATACTGAAGTGCCAGCGTATTGTTAGGATCACCCCCGCCTACGCGGGGAAAAGTTAATCCAGTCAAGCATAATTTATCCCCCGTGGGGATCACCCCCGCCTACGCGGGGAAAAGTTTTTTATTATTTCCTGATACCCCATCCCAACAGGATCACCCCCGCCTACGCGGGGAAAAGCACCATAAAATTCGTTTGTTTCCTCATTAAACAGGATCACCCCCGCCTACGCGGGGAAAAGGTGCATGGTTTTACAACTGGTCTAGTTGGCATAGGATCACCCCCGCCTACGCGGGGAAAAGTTTCTCTGCTCCCTTTATGGTGTGGATAACCTCGGATCACCCCCGCCTACGCGGGGAAAAGGGAGAAAGAGGTATATGCATGAAATTGAAAGAAGGATCACCCCCGCCTACGCGGGGAAAAGGCTTCAAAATACCCAGATGCAGAGCCGAAGAGAGGATCACCCCCGCCTACGCGGGGAAAAGTTTACACCTGCAGGTGATTTTGTTGATACAGGAGGATCACCCCCGCCTACGCGGGGAAAAGACTAAAAAGATCCCATAAAATAAGCATTCTTAAAACCGCCCCTTTCAAATTTCATTCAGTTTCAAAAATACTCCATACAGCGTTTCACAATCCGGCAACGCCCTATGCTGCTCACTTGAAATTCCAAAATACTCCGCCAAAGTTTCCAATTTATAGTTTTCCACATCCCTAACCCTTTTCCGGGCAAGGGCTAAAGCGTCAATTACCTTCCCAAACGGTATTTCCAAATTATTTTTTCTATACTCCCTCTCTAAAAACGCGATGTCAAAGCCTTTATTAAAGCATACCACCGTCCTTCCTCTCACTATGTCGCTCAACTGTCCTAACGCACACGCAAGCTCTACCCCTTCGCTCAACATTTCATCCGTTATATGAGTCAACTCCACTATTGGAGGCGGCAATGCCTTATCCTGTTTTATCAGAGCACTCCAAGACAAGTTAATGCCCGCCTCGTCTGCAGCCAGCGCCGCCACTTCAATGATTTTACTTTTTTCAAAATCCAAGCCGTCTGTTTCGATATCCAAGAAGACCCATTCACGCTCAATACTGCCGGCGCTCTTCCGCCGCCTGCCCGCCATCAGACGTTTCGACACGTTACTGAATCCTTTTTGAAGCACTTCTTCGGTCTGATCCGGTGATTTAGGGCGCATCATCAGTTTAATGCCATCGAAATCACGAACTTTCCACTCTGTATTATGAGTACGAAATTCGAGATGCTGTTCATTCGCAAAACTGTAGACCATCACAGCCTGTCCGTCCTTTATATTTTGACAGACCCGGTTCCAGAGCATTTCCCGTACTTTCGCACTGACTCGCCCGACATAAACACCCGTATGAATTTCAAACAGCCATTTGGTCAAATCACCGCGTAATTTGGGCGGACAGTTATTCATGGTTATCACTACCATCTTCCCCTACTCCCTTTTCACGATACTGCTTGCCATTCTCAACCCGCTCTTTCATAGCGCGGACCTCCGGCCGCAACCCAAAATAAAATAGAGCCAAAACTCTG
>CAJUJN010000034.1:0-2894 GCA_910586775.1 uncultured Acetatifactor sp.
CTTCCGTAGAGGCTGGCGCATCCAGCGCATCCAGGCTGGGCGAACTGGTAGCTACTCATGTAATCCCCAGGCCTCATACGGATGTCGAGATGATTCTCCCCAAAGTAAAAGAATAAAGAGGATGTCCCAAACCGCATGCGCAGGAGTATTCCGGCATTTCGGAAAGTTCCGAATCCGCCGGAATGCTCTGAAACCGCAGAGGGCAGGACGTCTCGGGAAAACGGAGGGAGAACATGGAACAACAGACAGTTGAAATGATCACGCAGATGGTGCTTCAGACCATCGGCAGGATGGAAGAGAAATCCGGCGGCTATCAGGTACCGGTGGGTGTGTCTGCAAGGCATATTCATCTGACCCAGGAGCATGTGGAGGCTCTGTTCGGAGAGGGATACCATCTGACGAAGAAAAAGGACCTTATGGGCGGCCAATATGCCTGCAACGAGACAGTTACCATTGTGGGACTGAAGCTGCGGGCCATCGAGAACGTGAGAGTTCTGGGACCTGTCAGGAAAGCATCCCAGCTTGAGATTTCCGCCACGGACGCCATGAAGCTGGGGATTGCCGCGCCTGTCAGGGAATCCGGCAATGTGGCAGGAAGCGCTCCGGTAGCGGTGGCGGGGCCAAAGGGTGTAATCTATCTGAAAGAGGGCTGCATCATTGCCATGCGTCACATCCACATGTCACCAACGGACGCATCAGCGGCCGGTGTTTCTGACGGTGATATCGTTTCCGTGAAAGCAGATAACGAGCGCGGTACAATCTTTAATCAGGTCAAAATCCGGGTAGATGACAGCTTTACGCTGGAAATGCATATCGATACCGACGAGGCAAATGCCGGCAGGATTAAGACGGGCGATATGGTTACTATCGTGAAATAAGTTTCAAACGTTCATTTTGCAATAAAGCTGCTGGAAGTATAGACAATTGTAACAATACGGTTCACGGAGCGTATATCTGCGTGATTCCGTGAAGCCTGCAGCAGCTTTATGCGACAGACGGCAGGCGGTATCTGACATCACTGGTAAGGCATCCTGGACCTGCCTGCCCGTCTGTTTTATAGGATTGACAGTTGTTTGGCAGCATTGGCATTATGCCTGGCTGAAGAAAAAGGACAGGAATCGGTATTTGAAGGATATGCAGGGGTCTGCGAAAACGAGACCGGGAATATCCTTAAATATAGTTGAAAAGAGCAGTTTCAGACGAAGAAACTGACAGGAGATACATACCATGGTTGTAGGGAAGGTAGTTGGAAGCATTGTTTCTACCCGCAAGTGTGAGAATCTGGTCGGAAATAAGTTTATGGTCGTTGAGCCGCTGAAAGAAATGTCGGCAGGCGGCGCGCGGTTTGTGGCCATCGACAATATCGGTGCAGGAATCGGCGAGACGGTTCTGGTGGCAACAGGCAGCGCTGCCCGTGTGGGAATGGAAAACGCGCCGGTGGATGCGGCTATTGTGGGAATCGTTGACGAGTGAAAAAGAGTTGCTTTTTGGAGAATATGGTATGGAAATTCAGGCTTTGAAACAGGTTTTGCGGGAGAACGGGATTGTCGGCGCAGGCGGCGCGGGCTTTCCGACTTATGCAAAGCTGGATGAACGGGCGGAAATCATATTGATGAACTGCGCGGAGTGCGAGCCGCTGCTGAAGCTTCACAGGCAGCTTTTGGAACAGCGCGCGGAAGAGATTTTGCGGACCTTTGACGGAATGGCCCAGACTGTGGGGGCAGGGGAAGCCGTCATCGGAATTAAGAGAGAATATAAAGCAGCCGTAAAGGCGATTGAAAGATATATAGACAGATATCCCAATATGCGTGTGCAGCTTCTGGACAGCGCATATCCCATGGGAGATGAAGTGGTGCTGATTTATGAAGCCACCGGGAGGGTGATACGTCCCGGAGGGCTTCCCATAGAAGAAGGCGTGGCTGTCTTCAATGTGGAGACGGTTTACAATGTGTACCGTGCGCTGGAGGAACAGACACCGGTAATTGATAAGCTGGTCTCTGTGGTGGGAGAAGTGGAACATCCCATAACGGTGCGGGTGCCTGTGGGGGCTTCCATAAAAGATGTGGTTGCCCATGCAGGTGAGATTAAAGTAAAAGACCCCGCTTATCTGGTGGGCGGTCCCATGATGGGGAACCTGCAGGACGAGATGTCGGTGGTGACGAAGACCACAAATGCGGTAATTGTGCTTGACAGGAGCCACACACTGATACAGCGCAGGAACCGGAATGCGGCCATTGACTTAAAACGGGCGGCGTCTTCCTGCTGCCAGTGCGAGACCTGCACCAGTCTGTGTCCACGCCATGCGCTGGGACACCCCATAGAGCCCCATAAATTTATGCGGAGCGCCGCCAACAAAGACTTTCAGGACACCAATGTATTTCTGAATACATTTTTCTGCAGTTCCTGCGGACTGTGCGAGAATTTTTCCTGTCCCCAGGGACTTGCGCCCAGAAGCCTGATTGCGGACTATAAGCTGGGTCTGCGCAAAGCGGGAGTAAAAGTTCCCGCAAACGTAGTACCGGCGCCTGTCAGCAAGGCCAGAGAATACCGGAAGGCACCGGAGGAGCGTCTGGAAGCAAGGTTGGGATTGTCGAAATATAATGTGGATGCTCCTTTGCAGGAAGACGGTTACTGGCAGGAAGCAGATTTGATTCATAAAGTAAAAATCATGCTCAGCCAGCACATCGGAGCCCCTGCCGTTCCCGTTGTGGAGAAAGGCGCTTCCGTGAAAACCGGTGACTGCATTGCCAGACCAACAGACGGCCTGAGCGTGGGAATCCATGCCTCCGTAGACGGCACCGTACAGGAAGTCACCGATAAATACATTGCGATAATCCGACAGTAAATATACGGAATAAAATTTAGATAAAGAAACGAAAACAGCATATGCCCGC
>CAJUJN010000034.1:2994-44045 GCA_910586775.1 uncultured Acetatifactor sp.
CCGGAACCCGGATGGATTTACGGACGCATCACTTAAGCGGCCGGAAATACATCCCGGTAGCAGGGTGGAGGGAGGGCATATGCGGAACTGGAAACAGCATATGCCCGCCCGGAACCCGGATGGATTTACGGACGCATCACTTAAGCGGCCGGAAATACATCCCAGTAGCAGGGTGGAGGGAGGGCATATGCGGAACTGGAATGGAGGTACCCCTCATGGGCAAGGCTTTGGGCATGATTGAATTCAAGACGGTATCTGCTGGTGTGACGGCGGCGGATGCTATGGTAAAGACGGCGGCTGTGGAACTGGTGGAAGCCCAGACCGTATGCCCCGGCAAATATATCGCTCTGATCACGGGAGATCTGAGCGCGGTGGATGCTGCCGTGGCGACGGCAAAGGTTCAGTACGGGGAGAACCTCATTGACAGCTTTGTCCTGGGCAATCCTCATGAGGGGATTTTTCCGGCAATCTACGGTACTACCCATGTGGAGCATATCAGTTCACTGGGGATTCTGGAGACCTTTGATGCGGCGGCTGTCATTGTGGCGGCGGACGCGGCGGCCAAGACAGCCGATGTGGAACTGATCGAGTTGCGTATCGCGAAGGGAATGTGCGGGAAGTCCTACGTATTTTTATGCGGGGAGGTATCTGCCGTGGAGGCTGCCATTGCCAGGGCCAGGGAATGTGTATCCAGGGACGGCATGTATCTGGATTCCACTGTCATTGCCCATCCGGACCCGCAGATCTGCAAGTCGATTCTGTAGGGGATGCCGGTGGAGAGATATGAGTATGTAAAGGTTTACATGTCCGGTTTCTTCAGCGGAGAGTTGAAAGAACATCGGAATATTATAAATTAGGAATTGTGGGAAAATAACTGATACAACTTCATTAGGAAAAGACCCCAAAATACAAGGAAAACGATTTTAAGCTCGTATCAGCTATTTTCTTTCTATTACAGAATTCGCGAAGCGATTCCTGTAATTTGTAGACACTTCCTTAGTATGCGGCAAATGGTTATTGTTATGTAGGTTATATCCCGATCTATATCAATATGGACGGGAAGATTAAAGATCTGGATCTGATATTTGAAGCAGACTGTCGAAAAGAAAAGAGGCGGGGAGTGAAACATGCATGCTGGCAGTAGAGCGTAGAAACATGATTTTGGAAAAACTGCAGGATGAGCGCAAAGTGGTAGTCAGCGAGCTGAGTGCCTTATTTGACGTGTCGGAAGAAACCATACGCCGGGACCTGGACAAGCTGGATAGGCAGGGACTGGCCATCAAAAGCTACGGCGGCGCGGTACTGAACGAGAATTCCGGCCTGGATATGCCCTTTAACGTACGCAAGAAACGGAATATCAGGGGAAAACAGGAGATTGCGGATATCGTCAGCGGCCTGGTACAGGAGGACGAACATATTATCGTGGATCCCAGCACCACGGCGGTGGCGATTGTGAAGGCGCTGAAAAGTAAGAAGAAGCTGACAGTAATCACCAGTTCCATTGAAGTGCTGATTGAGCTTTCGGATGTCAGCGGATGGGAGATTATCTGTACGGGAGGAACCCTGCGTGAGAATTATCTGACCCTGGTGGGTTCGCGGGCGGCGGATGTGATCAGCTCCTTTTATGCGGACAAGGTGATACTGTCCTGTAAGGGCATTGACCTGAACAAAGGTATCACGGATGCCAACGAGATGCTTTCCCAGATTAAACAGGCCATGTTGCGCTCAGCAAAACAACGGATTATCGCAGCTGACCATACGAAATTTGGAAATGTTGCCTTTTCCAGAGTGTGTGAGCTTTCCGCCGTGGACATGGTGGTGACGGATGTGAAGCCCGGCCAGGAATGGATGGACTATTTTGAAGAGAAAGGGATAGAGTGTCTGTATGGCAGGGAAGAGGGCTGAGAAAAAAGGCCATGAAAAAGGAAAGCGAATGTACCCGGAAGACTGAAGAGCCTGTGCAGAGGGAAAGTGTGGGAAAGACAGAAGAATCCGTGCAGTGGGAAAGCGCGGGAAAAATAAAAGAATCCGAAAAGGAGAAAACCGGAATGGGGTAAGCGTCGGGAATAAGAAAAGCTGTGAGGAAAAAAACAGTGCTGAAAAAAGTACGACAATAATTGCTTTTGCGAATAATAAAGGCGGAAGCGGCAAGACTACTACCTGTGCCAATGTGGGTTATTCGCTCTCTGTCCTTGGCAGAAAGGTACTTCTGATTGACGGCGACATGCAGATGAATCTTACATTATCCTTTTTCGATGAAGATGCAGTGTTGGAGTTTGCTTCCGGGGAAAAGAACCTGTACACGGCGCTGAAACAGGAAGCGGATTTATCGGATTATGTGGTTCACACGCCCTATGAAAACCTGGATCTGATTCCGTCTTCCATGCTGATGAGCGGCATAGAATATGAGCATTTTTCCAGGCAGGAGAGGGAGCGGATACTGACGAAATGCCTTGCCGGCCTGAAGACGAAGGCGGAATATGACTACATTCTGATAGACGCGCCTCCTACCTTGGGTGGTTGGGTTATGAATATTCTGTGCGCATCTGATTTTTGTATCCTCCCGGTGGAAGCCAGTCCATGGGGATTGTTTGGCGTGGCTAACATGTTTGAATTCCTGGAAAGTGTAAAGGGACAGGCGCCGGAGCTGACTCTGTTGGGCGTGGTCATTACGAAGATGGATGCCCGGAAAAATTACGGCAGACAGACGCTGGAGGTTCTGCACGAATTTGAAGAGGTGAATGTCTTCGACACCATCATCCGGGTTGACAGTGAAATAGAATGGGCACAGGATAATTCCAGACCTGTATATGCATATAAAAAATCGGCAAGAAGTGCCGGAGAGTATCTGGAGCTGGCAAAGGAGGTAGAGAGACATGTCCGTAGGAGCAGGTAGTATCAAAAGAGCCGCCAGGACGGCGAAGGCGGAAAACAAAGCAGCTGTAATCACTGGGGCGGAAGCTGAAGTGACGGAAGCGCTGACGGGCGGCAAAGAGGAAGGCACGGAAGCGGCAACAGACAGCAGGGAAAATGCCGCGGAAGCAGCGGATGAAAAGGGAAAGGTTGGGGAAGCAGCCGTGGGCAGGAAAAGCAAAGCAGGGAAAGCGACTGCAGGCGAAAAGGAAAAAGCTGAGGGCAAGGCGGCGTCCGGAAAGAGGAAAGCCACAGAAAAAGCAACTTCCGGAAAGAAAAATATCGCAAAAAAAACACAGGAGGTTTCTGACAAAGATATCGAACAGGGGTCTGGCAAGAGCGGAAAGCAGAAAAAAGCATCTGCCCCTGAAGCTGTAAACGTTTTCGTATCTGATGTCGTTGTTTTTGAAGATACTGACACACATGAGGCATATGGAATAGGACAGGAACTGCCGGTCTATCTGCTATAATTTTCTTTGAAGGCCTTAAAACAGCTGCTTCAGCGTCCTCATACATTGTCCTGATCTCTGCCATCCGCTGATCCTTTTTCATCTGGCCGGCAATGGAGGAGTTCAGGGCCTTTTTTGTATTGTGGAAAAAAAGCGAGCAATATTCGCATAGTAATCCGCATGAAATGAATAGCGGTTTTCATAACAGTATTTTATATTTTTACAGAACAGCTGCGTGTGTACTGAAAGGGATAGCGTCGGAAAGCTGTCGTGCAGGTACAGGATACAAAAGGAAATACCATAAGGACGAGGGAAAGAAAGGCATGTTGTATATAGGGGTTGATTTGGGGACATCAAGCCTGCGGCGAGGTGAAAGCCACCACATCAGATGCGGGAATCGCTAAATTCCAGGCTGATTATAGGGCTGTATTCGGGGAACAGGATTAGGTGTTGGCAGAAGAACAGAGCTGTAAGCATATATGTTCTGGAACTGGGGCAGACGGAGGGGAAGAATGGAGCGAGAAATATGAGCGAGTGGAAGCTTTCAAGACTGATTAGCAACGGTATGGTGTTGCAACAGAAAAAGCCAATACGCATCTGGGGCTTTGATGAGCCGGGGAGAAAAGTAAAGGTTTCTTTCCTGGGGGAGGAGTATGTTGCTCTTACCGACGGGGAGGGGCTTTGGGAAGTCCGGATGAAAGCGATGGAGCCGGGCGGCCCTTACACTATGGATATTCAGGACAACGCCGGAAACGAGATGGCCATAACGGATATTCTGGTGGGGGATGTCTGGATCTGTGCCGGACAGTCCAATATGGAACTGCCCATGGAGAGGGTGAAAGACCATTATCCGAAAGAGGGCGATACCTTAAGCGCGAAGCGTGATCAGGTTTATGACAATGCTGTAATCGCATCGGAAGCCGACTTCGACAGTGTCTGGGACAGCATGCTTGCAGACTACCTGAACGCAGGTGGCCAGGCAATCATGGATGAGCGCGCCGCAAAGTGGGAGGCGACGTTTGGCGATGCGGATGAGCTTCCTTAAAGGTTGGACGAGATTATTATGAAGTAGCTATAAAAGGAGCCGTTGGAAAAGGAAACGGCTCCTTTTTATGCGCAGAGCCGCATATGAACATTTGCCGGTGAGGCGGCATTCGGGTCACAGCGGATAGTGGAGAAATGTTTTCCTCACCCGATTAGGTGCGATTGACTGTCGAACGTTCCAAGGCGTGAAAGAACATGATTTTACTCGTCAAAGCTGATCTTGGATAGCGGGGGAGTACTTTTGATTTCGGAACTGATAGAATTAGAAATAGGTTGCCTGATTTCAGAAAGTCTGTTATATTATATCCGTGAGCAGACTCTTATGCAATTTTCTATACCATAATACAGAAGTGCTTGCCCGTAATACCTTTTGGCAATTAAGAATAATTTGTTCTCATACTTGAAAACCTTTGCCGACATAAATGTGTAACAAGTGAGCACTTCCGCAATATGGGGCAAAGAGATGTGAAATGAATACGTTTGCAAATAGAACCGATACCATTTGTATGGGGAATAACCAGATATTTTTTATGTTGGCAAATGCCAGGCTATAAGAATAACTGAGTCAAATTTATAAAACAGAACAGGAGAGTGCAAATATGGAATTAGAGCAGCTGAGAAAAGACATGATGACAGCAATGAAGGCAAGGGACAAGGACCGCAAGGACGCCATATCTTCCCTTGTATCCGCCGTAAAAAAGGCAGCAATCGACGCAGGATGCCGGGATGACGTGCCCTCGGAGATGGTGGACAGGGTTATCACCAAGGAGTTGAAGACCGCTAAGGAGCAGCTGGACACCTGCCCGGCGGAGCGGGAGGACCTGCTGACGGAATATCAGAAACGTTATGACGTAATTGCTGAGTACGCGCCAAAGATGATGTCTGAGGAAGAAGTCCGGTCATATATCGAAACTCATTTCGCGGAGCTTGTGGCCACGAAGAACAAGGGCCAGATTATGAAAGCCGTGATGGGCGACCTGAAGGGCAAGGCTGACGGCAAGGTTATCAACGAAATCGTGGCGGAATTGTGCAAATAGGAATGGGGCAAATAACCGGAGCTGCTCTTTGCAGACGGAACCATCGAAGGGTATGCCGCGCTGTTGCAGGGGGCGGAATTGCTCACCCGGGAGGAACAGGCCCGGTATGTGGACAGGATATTGCTGGCATAAGATTGGATAAAATGATAATGTCAGGTTTTGCATCGGGAAGGAGGCTGCATGGGAATCTATCTAAATCCGGGAAACAGCGGATTTCAAAGGATCATAAACAGCGAATATGTTGACAAAACAGGATTGATTGACAGGATCAATGATTCAATCGGTACAGTCAATAATCTGATATGTATCAGCAGGCCGCGCCGGTTTGGAAAATCCTATGCGGCTCAGATGCTCTGCGCGTATTATGACTGCTCCAGCGACTCTCACAGCCTCTTTGACGATAAAGAAATCGCGGGAACAGAAGGGTATCTGGCACATTTGAACCAATATCATGTATTGAGCCTTGATATTACGACTTTTCTGTCAGCGGCGCAGAGAAAAGGGATTTCGCTGAAAGAGGTACCGGACATGATCGTCGATGGGCTTTTGGCCGAACTGGAAGAACTTTATCCTGACTGCGCCAACGGAAGAGGGTTTGCGGACAGCCTGGTTCGCTGTGTGGAAAAGACGGGACGGAAATTCGTGTTTATCATCGATGAATGGGATGCGCTGATTCGGGAAGCGAAGGAGGATGCCGTGGCACAAAAACGGTATCTCAGTCTACTGAGGGAATGGTTTAAGAGTAATAACTTTACCCCGAAAGCGGTAGCTGCCGCTTATATGACAGGCATCCTTCCCATTAAGAAAGACGGTTCCCAGTCTGCCATTTCTGATTTTACGGAATATTCTATCCTTAACCCGGAGGGATTCGCTAAATATACCGGTTTTACAGAGGAAGAAGTACAAAAATTGTGCAGGAAATATGGAATGAGTTTTGAAGAGGCAAAAAAATGGTATGACGGGTACGACTTTTCGAAGGCCAGCGCAGTCTACAATCCATATTCGGTCATGTGCGCGGTCAAATCGCAGGAATTTCAGTCTTATTGGAGGAAGACATCCGCAGCAGAATCACTGATGACATATATTAATATGGACTTTGAAGGTATGCAGGAAGTTATTTTGCGTTTGATATCGGGAGAAGAGATTGAGGTTGATACGGATGGCTTCGAAAACGATTTTGAGACTTTCAGGAGCAGGGACGATGTGCTGACTTTGCTCATTCATCTGGGATATCTGACCTGGGACAGAAAAGAAGAAATGGCTAGGATTCCCAATGAAGAGATTAAGGCTGAATTCAGGAAAATCTTGAAAGGCAGGAATGTGAACCGGAAATGGATGGAATTGCTTGGCTGTTCTGAAAAGCTTTTGGAGGATACCATAGCAGGCAATGGATCGGCAGTTGCAAAAGCCATAGAGAAGATAAGAGACACGCAGTATGCACCAACCTTTTATAATAATGAACAGGCGCTCCGGTATGTGATTAAGTTTGCGTACATTGCTGCCATAGACCAATATCTTAAGGTTGAGGAATTGCCTTCAGGCAAAGGGATTGCGGATGTGGCATATCTGCCCAAGCGGAAATCGATGCTTCCCGCCATGATCGTGGAACTGAAATGGGATAAGTCATCAGAGGGGGCTGTCGGGCAGATCAAAGACAGGAATTATCCCGCAGTGCTGCGGGATTACGGCGGTGAGATCGTGATGGTCGGAATAGGTTATAATCCGAAAACCAAGGCTCATACATGTGAAATTGAGAGATTTTACATATAAAATATCTGTTTACAGGGGGCTGTCGCGAAATACCATATTTCGACCATCTTAGCCCCTGACGGAAACATTCCCACAAAAATCAGCGTATATTTCCTTTCTTTAGAGAGTACTGAAAGTATCAGGCACAGCGCTTCCGTGCCATAACCTTTATTTTGGAAATGCCGGTCAATCATAAACTGTTGCAAGTCGTAACAGGATGGTTCTTCATCCATGTCTTTTACAAGGGCAACGCCTATGATATGCTCATCGTTGGATATACCGTAAACTCTGGCATTACAAGAACGATAGATATATCCTCTGGCTACAATTCCAGTAGGTGTGGCAAGAAACTTTTTTTGATTTTCATGGACGCTGAGCGAAAAAATATCCAACCAATTATGCTCAGTGACATTAACTAATTTAATCATATTGAATCCTCCAGATTTTATTGGAGGGTCAAATTTCGTGGACCCTCCACACACGAATATTTTTCATATACGATCACCCCTTTCTATTTCTTTGCAAGAACAGCAATGTTATTATAGTATATTTGTTCAGGAGGTGCAAGGTATTGAATAAAGTAGTATTCTAACATAAAAAAATTTCAAAGGAGGGGAAGCGTCTTGCACACCTCACCGCCCCTCCTCTGGTTTTGGCGGACTATCAAGTGTTTTGGTGCAATTCTACAAATTCATACGGACAGCAGGAAAAAGTTTTATACAATTTTTATTGACATGAGGTATGGAAAAACGATAAAATAGGAACAAGGCATATTTTGATTTGACAAAAGAGTTGCAAAAAGGATCTGTAGGAAAAGGGTTTAAGAAGTCAGGAGGAAGTTTTATTGAAGAAAAATGAGTTGATTTTGAATGATTATGCACAGTTATGCAGAGAGGCGGACCATCTGGAGCCGGAGATGTTCGATAAATACGAAGTCCAGAGGGGCTTGCGTGATAAGAACGGAAACGGCGTGGTCACCGGACTGACCAACATATCCCGCATTGATGCGTTCAAGATGGTAGACGGAGTGAAGACGCCCTGTGAGGGTAAATTGTGGTACCGCGGTTACGACTGTATAGAGCTTGTGAAGGGATTCCGCGAGACAGGGTTCGGATTTGAGGAAGTGTCTTACCTTCTGTTATTCGGAAAGCTGCCGGATGCGAAGCAGCTGAAGCAGTTCCGGGAGATTCTGGCATCTCACAGGACATTGCCCACCAATTTCACCAGGGATGTCATCATGAAGGCACCCAGCAATGATATCATGAATTCGCTGACCAGGAGTGTGCTGACACTGGCATCTTATGATAAAAACTGCAGCGACACAACCATTGAGAATGTGCTGCGGCAGTGCATGAGCCTGATCGGGGTATTTCCCATGCTGGCAGTCTACGCCTATCACGCGTATAATCATTATCAGAATGACGAAAGCATGTACATACACCGTCCTTCCAAAAAACTGTCCACTGCGGAGAATCTGCTGATGATGCTGCGGCCGGACAAGAAATACACGGAACTGGAAGCAAAAGTGCTGGATATCGCGCTGGTTCTTCATATGGAGCATGGTGGCGGTAACAACTCTACCTTTACTACCCGTGTAGTGACGTCCTCGGGTTCCGATACCTATTCCGTTATCGCGGCGGCCCTTTCTTCTCTGAAAGGCCCCAAGCACGGTGGTGCCAATATCAAGGTTGTGGAGATGATGCGGGACATTGAGAGCAATGTGTCCGACTGGGAGGACGAGGAAGCAGTCAGGTCGTATCTGAAGAAGATTCTGAACAAAGAGGCTTTTGACCGCAAGGGCCTGATTTACGGTATGGGTCATGCGGTGTATTCCCTTTCCGACCCCAGAGCCCAGGTCTTCAAGGGCTTTGTGGAGATGCTGGCCACTGCCAAGGGCAGGCAGAAGGATTTTGCACTGTATTCCATGATTGAGCGCATGGCCCCCCAGGTTATTGCGGAGAAGGCGCGCATCTACAAGGGTGTAAGCGCCAATGTGGACTTCTACAGCGGATTTGTATACAGCATGTTGGAGATTCCGTTGGAAATGTTCACTCCGATTTTCGCCATAGCCAGGATTGTGGGGTGGAGCGCCCATCGGATTGAAGAGTTGATCAATATGGATAAGATTATTCGCCCTGCCTACAAGAGCGTCATGCCGAAGCAGGAAGAATATATTCCTATGGAGAACAGATAAGAGTAAGTATGGACCGCCCCGTGGACTGAATGAGAAGTCTGGGGCGGTTATGCATTATGCGGTGCTCCGGATAATCAGGTATCGGCATTTTCAGCAAATATTTTTTGGTCGAACGGTGATGCCAAAACGGAATTGAGCAATGCTTATGGCATGGAAGTATAACAGTCTGGGGCTTGTCCGGAACTTTAGGTGCAGCCTGTATATTTAATATGAAATTGCAGAGAATGATTTACAGGTTTTGGAGTTTTTGGTATAATTATGGAGTCGAAAGTGTATCTGCTTCAAGGCAGGCGGCATCCGAAATATAATTAGCCGGTTTCCCGGCAGAATGCGTGTGGATTTGAAAGTAATAAAAGGAATCTTTTTCTTCATTATGTCGTTGATTATGCTGTTATGCATCGGTGTCCTGGTATGTGCCGTGTCGCCTTCTCTGACCGATATGCTGGCGGAGAAGGTGGAAAATCTGACATCAGCCCAGGCAGGCGGGACGAACAGCGGCCAGACGGATTTGTTTCCCGGAAACGGAAGCGGCCTGGAGGGAATATTGGCAGGTCTTGGCGGAGGGGAAGGAAACGGCCAGTCAGACGTTAACGGCGGCCAGGACGGGGCAGGGACTGATGCCGCAGGAGGGGCTTCCGGCGAGGTGCAGCCGGGAGTCAACGCCGACTGGATAAAGGACGGAAATCAGACAGAATATGAATTGCCCGAGAGCCAGCCTGTAGAGACGCCGGCTTCCGTCAGCGGCAGGAACGGCTATGAGCCTGTGCAGGAGGAAGCGGAGCAGATACTCCCGGAAGAAGCGGATGATCTGACGGAAAATGCGCCTCTGGGAAATACAGGCAGCGAGCTTACCTTTGATGCGGAATTTTATCCCTATTATGCCATGTTGGAGGCGGATATGCGTCAGCTGTACGGGCAGATTTATGCAAATGCCGTAGATATGGTGCAGAGTTTTGCGCCGGTGACAGAGGTGAATGTGAATCAGCTGAAGACCGTGTTCGAGGCGGTCTACAATGATCATCCGGAACTGTTCTGGCTGGAGACGGGATACTCCTGTAAATATCTGAGGAATGGAAACTGCGTGGAAATCACTTTGAAATATAACGCGGCTGCGGAGAATCTGGAGGGAGCGAAACAGGAATTCGACAGCCGGGCCGGGCAGATTTTATCGGAGGCGGAAGCGTTGGGCAGCAATCTGGAGAAAGAGCGTTTCGTCCATGACAGCCTGATGCAGTCGGTGGAGTATGTTCTGAATGCGCCCATGAACCAGAGCGCTTACAGTGCGTTGGTGCAGGGAAGGAGTGTGTGCGCCGGTTATGCCAGGGCGTTTCAGTATCTGATGCAGCAGCTGGGGATTCCCTGCTATTACTGCACCGGTTATGCCGGGGAAGATCATGCCTGGAATATTGTGAAATCAGATGCGGATTATTATAATGTGGATGTCACATGGGATGATACCGATACGCCGACCTATGATTATTTTAACAAAAGCGACCGGGAGTTCGGGACTACCCATATGCGGACAGGGCTTGCCGTCTATCTGCCGGCATGCGTGTCCGGCGGGGAGGTGCCGGCAAATCCCGGGAGCGGCAATGTATCCGGCGCAGGAGAAAACGGAAACGCTGAGGGCGGCGCAGGCAGCGGAGACGGTCAGGCTGCGGGCAGTGATGCCCAGGCCGGGGAGGAGGCGGAAGAGAGCGGATCTGTGGTGATCAATCCCACACCTGTAGAGCCGCTGACCTGGCAGAGCAAGACGGGAGCGGATCTGTACACGGAGCCGACGGAGGAAGAGAGGAAGAGGGATGCGCTGGAGCGTGCGGGAATCACGGAGGATGATGTCCGCGATACCATGAAGGAGTATTACGAGGATTGCGAAAAGCTGCTGAAGGAAGCAGGAACGGGAAACCAACAATTTTCCAACGTAATTCCGGAAGGGCTGTGGAACTCGGTTGAGCAGGCATATACCAACGGGGATTACTGGGAAGGATATGTGGAGGACGCATTGAAAGCATTGGGTGTGAATTCCTTCCTGATTAACCTGCAGGTACAGGATCTGGAGGGAGGATATTGCAGGCTGTACCATAATATATATACTTATTAACGGTTTGCCGATTTACGCCCTGAGGTCAGGTGTAAGAATTGTAACCGGTTGTTTTGAATGACGGATGAAAGACATGCAGTGTTTTCGGCATTGTCTGCAGCGAGAGAACGGAAAATGATTTCCACCTGTGCGATTGCAATCCAATGACTTGTCTGCATGCAGGCTATTGCAATGCAGACGAGCCATTGGATTAGCAACCCACCGCACAGGTGGAATGATTTGTGAGGACTTCTGTATGATTACCGATTGAGCTGAAAAGCCGGAGGGAAGGCTGCCCGGAAGGGTACTTCTCCCCGGCTTTTTTTCTTTGTCAGGAATATCCTGTCTTTTTATTCATATATTTGAGAAAGGAGGACAGGTTGATGGATAACTCTATTATACAGCTGTTTCCGCTGCAATACCGGGCATTCTGGCAGCGGACTGCGGAAGAACAGGAACACATACAGGAAATCCGCCTGCGGGCGGGGAGGCCCGTGGTACTGCACCGGAACGGAAGAGAGGTCTTTCTCGACGGGAAGGGGCGCTTTACGAATTTGCAGTCGGATTCATATGTTATGGAGGAGAAAGTGCTGCGGGAGATTCTGGAGCATATCTGCCATTATTCACCCTATGCCTTTGAGGAGGAGATTCGCAGGGGCTTTGTCACCGTGGCGGGCGGGCACCGTGTAGGGGTGGCAGGACAAGCCGTGCTGGAAGCGGACGGAAGTATCAGGACATTGAAAAATATTTCCTTTTTAAATATCAGAGTCTCCCATCAGATGAAGGGTGCGGCAGACGGCATTCTCTCCGTTATGTACCGGAAGGGCAGCCTGAAAAATGCGCTGATTATTTCGCCTCCGGGGTGCGGTAAGACCACATTATTGCGGGATCTGATACGCCAGATATCGGACGGGAACGCTTACGGGGCAGGCGTGGCCGTGGGGGTGGTGGATGAACGTTCCGAACTGGCGGGCTCCTTTCTGGGGAGGCCGCAGAATGACCTGGGGATGCGTACGGATGTGCTGGACGGCTGCCCCAAGGAGACCGGGATGCTGCTGCTGCTTCGCTCCATGTCGCCTGCGGTTATTGCCATCGATGAACTGGGCAGTGACGGAGAGCTTCGGGCCCTTGGCCAGGCGGCTGCCTGCGGCTGCAGAATCCTGGCCACGGCCCACGGGGAGGACAGAAGGGATGTGGAGCGCAGATTCGGCCTGCGGTCGGATTTTTGGGAGAAAATGTTTGATTTATGCATTGTTCTCGGAAAGGAAAACGGGAAATGTCTGGTAAGGCAGATATCGGAAAGGGGTGACGGACTGTGGTGAAGGCTTTGGGCTGCTGCATGATTTTCGGCGGATGTCTGGGGATGGGGATGTGGTACCGCAGCCAGATGAACGGGAGGCTCAGGGCCTTGCGCAGTCTGCGTAATATTCTGGAGCTGTTGGCGGGAGAGGTGCGGTACGGAAGAGATACTCTGCCGGAATGCTGCAGCCATATCGTCAGGTACCTGCCCGCTCCCTATGACGGCGCATTTCGGAAAATCGAAGACAGGATGACGGAAAACACGGGGATATCCTTTGGGGAAGTTTTTCGGGAGGAAATGGACAGCGTCTTGAAGGAATTGCCGCTGAAGGACGGGGACAGGGTATGCTTTCTGGATTTTACCAGGCAGGCGGGATTTGCGGACAGCCAGATGCAGCTGCGCGCCATCGAACAGGGGGTGGAACGTCTTGACGTTACGGAAGAGCGGTTGGAAAAAGAGAACGAGGAAAAATCCAGAATGGCGGTGGGACTTGGGGCGATGGGCGGGCTGCTGCTGATTCTGGTGCTGTGTTAGCAAAAGCGGCGCGGAAGAGTTTGAAAAAATGTGATTCGGGAGGACAGCATTATGGGAGTGAGCCTGATATTTAAGATAGCGGCAGTTGGAATATTGGTAACCATATTGAGCCAGATCCTGAAGCACAGCGGCAGGGAAGAACATGCCTTCCTGATCAGCCTTGCGGGATTGATCCTGGTGCTGACCTGGATTGTGCCGTACATATATGAGCTTTTCCAGACGATAGAGACGCTGTTTTCGCTTTGACGGCGGCAGGCGCATGTGTCCGTGCCGTATGGAACCGACGAAAGGCGGCTGACCGCCATTTGCGTTTTCGATGAAATGTGTCTTTTTAAAGAGGAGCCGCGGCAGCAAAAGCGCAGAGGCACAACCGGAAACGGATTGAGACTGGGGAATCGGGATTATTATGACAGAACTTGTAAAAGTAGCATTTCTGGGAATTGCAGGGGTACTGCTGGCAATACAGTTTCGGGCTGAAAAGCCGGAATACGCCACTTATATCGGGCTAGCTGTGGGCATTATCATATTTTTCTTCTGTATACGGCAGGTGGGTGCCGTGATGGCGCAGCTGGAAAAAATCAAATCTTACCTGGACGGCGCGGACGCCTACCTGGCGATTTTATTAAAGGTAGTCGGAATTACGTATATCTGCGAATTCAGCTCCGGTATCTGCAGAGACGCGGGATATCAGGCGGTGGCGGGGCAGATTGAGGTGTTGGGGAAGCTGACAGTCATGTTTGCCGGGCTGCCCATCCTGTTTGCCGTGATCGAGCAGATACAGAGCTTCATGTGATGGGAGTAAACTTATGGATCTGAGTCTCATATGGCAGGATTATGGACTGGACAGGCTGGAGGAAGGGATTGCCCGTCTGTTTCCGCAGCGGACACTGGACCTGGAGCAGCTTTTTGCGCAAGTGATGGAGGGAGATATTTTCGGGGCCATAGCCGGTCTGTTCCGGGGAAGCATTGCGGATATCGCGGGACAGGCAGGCGGCATGAGGAATATTTTTGTATGGCTTTTGGTGCTGGGAATCGTTTCCACATTGTCGGCACATTTCGTGGAAATCTTTGATAAACAGCAGGTTGCCGATATGGGCTTCTATTTTATGTACCTGTTATTTACCACAGTGCTTTTGAAATGTTTTGCCCAGGCGGCGGAGACTGCCGGAATTGTGATGGAAAATACGGTGCTGTTCGCAAAGCTTCTGATTCCGGCGTATATGCTTTCCATTGGGGTTTCTTCGGGAGCTGTGACGGCCGGGGCTTCAAGGCAGTTGATGCTGCTGGCGGTGTATGGGGTGGAATCCATCCTGTCGGCATTCCTGCTGCCCCTGATTTACAGCTTCTGTATGCTGTCCATAGTGAACGGTATCTGGATCGAGGAGAAACTGGATTTTTTGATTGAGTTTCTGGGGAAAGTAATTGGCTGGGTGCTGAAGGGGGCATTGTGGATTGTGACAGGGCTTGGCATTTTTCAGAGGCTCATTGCTCCGGTGGTGGACTCCGCCAGGAATTCTGCCCTTCAAAAGATGATTTCCGCCATACCGGGGGTAGGTGATGTGGTAGGAGGTGTTACGGAGCTGGTGCTGGGCTCTGCTGTGGTGATTAGAAACAGTATCGGTGTTGTTTTGCTTTTGCTGCTGCTTATGCTTTGCGTGCTGCCATTGGTGAAAATCGCGGTGATTGCTTTTCTGCTGAAGCTGGCGGCGGCCTTTATGGGGATTGTCGCGGACAGAAGACTTACCTCCTGTACTGACAGGACGGGGAATGCCTGCCTGCTTCTGCTGCGGGCTGCAGGGACGGCAATGCTGCTGTTTCTGATCTCTATAGCTGTGACAGGATTGAATTAGACTGCTGTTCGGACATCTGTCAGAACTGCGGTCATGAAGGAAGCGGGATAAATATGCAGAATTCATTATTACAGGCAATATGCCATATGGGTATCTTCATGATCTGTATCAGGGCGGTTATCCAGTTCAGGCCCAATGAGACTTATGAGAAATATCTGAGGCTGCTGGCCAGTATCATGATCATGATACAGCTTTTTCTGCCGGTGGGGAGATTTATTCTGGGAAGAGGCGGACAGGAGGCTGCGGAGATACTGCAGCAGTTTAAGCGGGAGTTGGAACAGGGGATGGAAGATGCGGCGGAAAACGCTGCAGCGGCGGATGCTCTTCTGGAGCAGATGACACTGGAGGAAGTGGAGCGCCGTATGGAAGAGGCTTCGCAGGATGAGGAGAGCGACAGCGGGAGCGAGATGGACCGGGAGGGGGAGCAGGGACAGGGAAACAGCCCGGACCGTGGCGGGGAGCCGTGGCAGGGGAGCGGTATGAGCCGGGAGGGGGAAGCTTCGGCCTGGGACGGCGAGAATACCGCAATTCAAATAGAAGAGATAGAACCGGTTCTGATAGAACCGATTCCTTAGGAGAGCAATTTCTGTTCTGCGATGCGGAAGCGTTCAATTGTTATACAATTCAGGCTGGCAAATGTTTTCAACAGTGAGTATAAAAAGCAGCGTGAGCAGGAAACGGGCAGAGAAAGTGACGGAAAGAGCAATAAATGGGAAATAAGCATGGAAAAGGGCAGCAGGAGCGGGAAAGGCATGTGATTATATGGGCAGGGACTGGAAGAAGTGGGCTGCGGACAAGGGCATTCGGAAATGGTTTCGTAAGGACAACTTTATCATACTCATATTGATGGGAATACTGCTGGTAATCATCGCGCTTCCCACCAATGACAGTGCGCAGAAAGAGGAAACAGGCGGGATTCAAAGCGGGAAAAGTGATATTCTGTCTTTTTCCGGGACGGACACGGACAGCGGGAACGAGGGGGACGGTACATCAGGAGATGACGGCGGCGAAGCGTCTTACGCAGCATATCTGGAAGAACGCCTGACCAGGCTCCTGTCCAGAACGGACGGTGTGGGTAAGGTTGAGGTAATGATTACCCTGAAGTCCTCACGCGAGCTGGTGGTGGAAAAGGAGCAGCCTGTGAGCCGCTCGTCCACAAACGAGAAGGATTCTCAGGGAGGAACCAGGTCTGTCAGCCAGGTGGATTCCGAAGAAAATACGGTATACCGTACAGAAGGAAGCGCAAGCGAGCCTTATGTTGTCAAGACGCTGGTCCCGGAGATTGAGGGAGTGCTGGTGGTGGCGGAAGGGGCCGGAAGCGGCAGTGTCAATAAAACTGTAGTTGAGATTGCCCAGGCTCTGTTCGGTGTGGAGGCACATAAAGTGAAGGTGGTGAAGATGGAGCCGCAGACAATGGAAGAAGACCATTCCATGGAAAAAGACCATTCCATGGAAAAAGACCATTCCATGGAAAAAGACCCATGAGTGATATTTACGGCCGAAGATACTTGCCGGCTGTCAGGATAACGAGTGTGTATATATGCACTGCAGTCCGGGAAACGGTAAATGAATATGCTTACAAGTAGAAGGATATTTGAAGCATATATCTTTATGAGGGCTCATACAATGAAGTAGTAAAACGCAAAGAGGGGAATGAATGTGAAAAGCTTAATCAAGAAAAATCAGCTAATGATAACCGCTCTGGCAATTATGATTGCGATTGCAGGCTATCTGCAGTTTGCGGGGACCGGACTGGAAGAGGAAATCGTGCAGACAGATGACAGCAATGTGGACGTGGGCAATGCCAGCCCGGTGGATTCCGGCGGCATCATCACGGAGAATTACACGGCGGATGGACTGTTGGATCTGTCGGAAGAAGACCTGATGGCGGGAATGACAGACATCGAAAGCCTGGATTCCGATGCAGGGACTATCGTGGACAATTATCTGGATTCGAATATGACGATTCTGGATACCTCGGGCACTGCGGAAGGTGAGATGGAGGGCAATACGCCGGAAGAAGGGGAGATTCCCGGGGAAGCGGTCTTTACGTCCACACAGGGGATGACGATTCTTTCCGATGCGAAGCTGCTGAAAGAACAGACCCGCGCGAAGAACAAGGAGACACTGCTGGAGATTATCAACAGTGCCGGGCTCACCGATGAGCAGAAGCAGGAAGCAGTGGACAGCATGGTGACAATGACCGCCATTGCAGAGAAAGAAGCAGCCGCAGAGATTCTTCTGGAGGCGAAGGGCTTCCAGGATGTGGTGGTCAGCATCAACGGGGACGCGGTGGATGTGGTAGTCAACGCCCCCGCCCTGGATGATATTATGAGAGCGCAGATTGAAGATATCGTAAAACGTAAGACCGAAATCCCCGCAGAAAATATCATCATCAGCACCGTTGCGCAGTAGTCCTGAAAAAACACATTTACGTCTTTCCGCAAAAATTTGTTTGTATTACATAGGAGTTGTGGTATAATGACCTTATTCAGGGCAGAGAACGGCCGTAGATTGGGTTTTAAGCCCGGGAACAGCGGTGAATCTTGCGGAAAGGACAGGACGGGACATGAAAAGAGTATTTTTGATTGTTTTAGACAGTTTCGGAATCGGAGCAATGGAGGATTCGGCTTCCTATGGGGACATAGGTGTCAATACCCTGAAAACCGTATTCTCCAGCCCGTTTTTCCGGATGCCTCACACGGAAGAAATGGGTCTGTTCCGGATAGACGGTGTAAAAGAAGCCTTATCATACAAACATTCCGACGAAAGGCACACCGCTGCCATTGCACGTATGAGAGAACGTTCCCGGGGAAAGGATACCACCATCGGCCACTGGGAGATTGCCGGAGTCTGTTCACCCAGACCCCTGCCCACTTATCCCAACGGATTTCCGGAGGAAGTGCTGGAGCCTTTCCGCAAAAAGACCGGGCGGGGTGTACTCTGCAATCTGCCCTACTCAGGCACGGAGGTCATTCAGAAGTACGGCGATGCCCATGTGAATACGGGAGATCTGATTGTATATACCTCAGCGGACAGCGTCTTCCAGGTTGCCGCACATGAGGAAGTTGTGCCGTTGGAACAGCTTTATGAATACTGCCGTATGGCAAGAGAAATCCTTCAGGGAGAGCATGGCGTGGGCAGAGTCATTGCCCGTCCCTTTATCGGTCCCTGTGGGGGAAGCTTTACCAGAACGCCTCACAGGCATGATTTTTCCATTTTGCCGCCGTCCGCTACCATGTTGGACCAATTAGCGGAAAACGGGAAAGATGTTATCGCAGTGGGGAAAATAAAAGATATATTCGCAGGAAAAGGAATTACGGAAGCCGTATACACTTCCGGAAATGCGGAAGGGATAGAACGGACGCTGGAGTATCTGGACAAAGATTTCGAAGGCCTGTGCTTCATCAATCTGGTGGACTATGACATGCTCTACGGGCACCGCAGGGATGTGGACGGCTATGCGAAAGCCCTGGGGATTTTCGACGACAGGCTTCCGGAGATAATGGGGAAAATGCGGGAGGACGATATATTGATAATCACCGCGGACCATGGATGCGACCCGGGTTATCTGGCCACCACCGACCACACCAGGGAATATACGCCTTTCCTTATGTACGGTGCCAGAGTGGCGCCGGTAAATCTGGGGACGAGGAACACTTTTGCGGACATAGCAGCCACGGTTTTGCATTATTTTGGTATTGCGCCGGTGTTTGAGGGGGATACTATGCTGACGGGTGCAGGACTGACGCCGCCGTAGAGGGGGCTGTGTACATTATACTCGCGCTCAATAACATTTGCCACCGTAAGTGTATAACGAGTGAGCGCTTCTGCAAAACCAGGGCAGAAAGCGGCAAATGAAATTAAGCGAAGCTGGGGCGAACACCCTGCTGCCTGCAGCGGAGAAGTTTATTCTGTCACGGTATTTTGTGGTAATGGGATTATATACGGGAAATGATACCGGGGCAACATTGAACGGAGGAACATTAGAAAATGAACGATTATACAGAAGAAATTAACCGCCGCCGTACGTTTGCGATTATTTCGCATCCTGACGCGGGGAAGACGACTCTGACCGAGAAATTCCTGTTGTACGGCGGTGCCATCAATCTGGCGGGAAGCGTCAAGGGCAAGGCCACTGCAAGGCATGCCGTTTCCGACTGGATGGAGATAGAGAAGGAGAGAGGTATCTCGGTGACCTCCTCAGTACTGCAGTTTGAGTATGACGGTTACTGCATCAATATCCTGGATACTCCCGGGCATCAGGATTTCTCGGAGGATACCTATCGTACCCTGATGGCGGCGGATTCCGCCGTTATGGTAATCGACGCGTCCAAAGGCGTGGAGGCCCAGACCAGGAAGCTGTTCAAGGTCTGCGTCATGCGCAGGATTCCTATTTTTACCTTTATCAACAAGCTGGACAGGGATGCCAACGATACCTTTGACCTGCTGGACGATATCGAGAAGGAGCTCGGCATCGCCACCTGCCCCCTGAACTGGCCTATCGGTTCGGGAAAGGAGTTCAAGGGAGTCTATGACAGAGAAAACAAATGTGTAATATCCTATTCCGATACTCAGAAGGGAACAAAGGAAGGAATTGCTACTGAGATTCCCCTTCAGGAGGAAACACGCCTGCGGGAGACTATCGGCGACGGGGCGGTGGACAGGCTTTTGGAGGAAATGGAGCTTCTGGACGGTGCCGGGGCTGATTTTGATCTGGAGGCTGTGCGGGCCGGGGATTTGACGCCGGTATGCTTTGGGTCGGCGCTGACGAATTTCGGTGTGGAAATCTTCCTGAAGCATTTCCTGAATATGACTACAACGCCCCTTCCAAGAAAGTCGGATATCGGCATGATAGAACCCACGGAGAAGGAGTTCAGTGCTTTTGTATTTAAAATACAGGCGAACATGAACAGGGCACACCGCGACAGAATTGCATTTATGCGCATCTGTTCCGGAAAATTTGACGCTCAGATGGAGGTGCGCCACGTGCAGGGCGGCAAGGTTATGAGACTGTCACAGCCCCAGCAGATTATGGCGGATGAGCGTAAGATACTGAGTGAAGCTTATGCGGGTGATATCATAGGTGTATTTGACCCCGGGCTTTTCTCCATCGGGGATACGCTGTGTGTGCCGAAGGAAAAGTTCTGTTACGAAGGGATTCCCACCTTTGCGCCGGAGCATTTCGCCAGAGTGCGTCAGATGGACACCATGAAGCGGAAGCAGTTCGTCAAGGGAATCGAGCAGATTGCCCAGGAGGGTGCTATCCAGATTTTTCAGGAGTTCAATACGGGACTGGAGGAGATTATTGTGGGCGTGGTAGGCGTGCTGCAGTTTGACGTGCTGAAGTACCGTCTGGAAAATGAGTATAATGTGGAGATACGCCTGGACAACCTGCCCTACGAGCATATCCGTTGGATTGAAAATAAGGAAGAAGTGGATATCGCCAAACTCACCGGAACTTCGGATATGAAGAAGGTGAAGGATATGAAGGGGAATCCGCTGCTTCTGTTTGTCAATTCCTGGAGCATCGGTATGACGCTGGACAGGAATAAGGGACTGGTTTTGACGGAATTCAGCAGGAACTGATTCTGCCGCCGGCATACTGCAGGGCAGGGGACGGTCTGCTGTCTGCCTGAACTTTTATGGCAGTTTTTTGACGGTACCCTCATGTAAAATGCTTATAGGGCAGGCCTGGCAGCCCCGCTTTGCATGAAAGTCCGGGGGTTTACTGTGGATGCACACAAACCGCAAGGCGTGTCGCCTTTGGGCATGCGGTTTGGCGCACAGCTGTCTTGCATGCCATAGAATACGGCATTAATAAGCAAGGGAGCTTATTCGGACTGTGCGGTTTCCGCAGGCAAGATTCAATGCTTTTACAGTAACCTGTGGCATGGGATGGGAAGGATATATGGGCTGGCCGGAGTCGGTCGGCACGGCGTAAAGGAGAACGAAAATGAAGAAAAAAATGCGTAATTTTACGTTCTCCCTGTGGATGGTGTTATTATGCATCTGGCTCACGGGGTGTGCAGACGGACTTTTGGATGAAATTCCCAGGGATTTTGCGGCGCAGTGGGGAGAGACCGAAGAGTCTGCCGAAGCAGCCGCATCCCCGGAGCCGCCACCGGTGGAAGAAGAGGTTCCTGAGGTCAGTTTTCTGATGGAGGAAGCTTTTTCCTATGCCTGCGAGAGCTTGAATGAGACAGAGCGTATCTGGTATCATGATATAGAACAGATTCTGGGAAGTTTTGGCGAAGAGAGGCGTCTCAGCCAGTCCGGGCTCGCCGGAGGGCTGGATGACACGGACATTGATAAGATATTTCAGTGTGTCCTGAGCGACCATCCGGAACTCTTTTACGTAGAAGGATATTCTTATACAAAATATGCCCGGGGAGAGAAGATTACCTCGATAGAGTTTTCGGGAACCTACAATGTAGAGGTGGAGGATGCCCTGACGCGCAGAGAGGAGATAGAGGCGGCTGTGGAGGAACTTCTGTCGGGTATCTCTGCGGATGCATCCGACTATGACAAGGTGAAATATGTTTATGATACTCTGATTCGGAACACGGATTACGACCTGGAGGCTCCGGATAATCAGAATATCTATTCGGTATTTGTGCGTCATTTTTCCGTATGTCAGGGTTATGCGAAGGCTACCCAGTATCTTCTGAACCGTCTGGGCATAGAATGCACCCTGGTGTTGGGGACGGTGGAGACAGGGGAGGGGCATGCCTGGAATCTGGTGAAGGTGGACGGGGAATATTACTATCTGGACACTACCTGGGGGGATGTCTCTTACCGCACGGAGGACATGCCTGGTTCGGAGGAGCCTTCTCTGGAAGAGGGTACGAAGATTTCCATGCCGGAGATTAATTATGATTACCTCAATGTGACCACGGAGGAGCTTCTGCGTACGCACTCCATCGGTGGGGAAGTGCCCATGCCTTTCTGTACGGCTACGGCAGCCAATTACTATGTCAGGGAAGGTGCGCTGTTTACCACGTATGACAGGGAGCAGATGGAAGCGCTTTTTCAGAAAGCTCTTGAAAGCGGCCAGACGGACATTACCATTAAATGTGCAGATACCGCCTGCTATGAGGAAGTCCTGACAGAATTGATCGAGGAGCAGGAAATATTTGACTATCTGTCCGACGAGGAAAGCAGCATCGCCTACACCCAGAATGAAAAACAGCACTCATTGACATTTTGGGTGACAAACGAGTAGAAAGTGTGGTATACTATATGTCATGTATAGTTATGTAAAAGTGGAACGGGAATAAATCAGGAGGTTATCAGATGGAGAAGGAAACAGGCAGCACAGTACTGATGGAAGAAAAGCTTTCCATGGGAGAAGACAAAGTAGGCGTAGTCCAGATTGCCGACGGTGTGGTAGCGATGATTGCAGCCCTTGCGGCCACAGAGGTAGAGGGCGTCAGCTGTATGGCGGGCAATATTACCAACGAAATGATCAGCAGGGTGGGTGTGAAGAAATTGTCCAAGTGTGTGCGTGTGGCAGTGTCGGAACGCAAGGTAAAGGTGGACCTGGCGCTGACGATGGAGTACGGCTACAGCATTCCCGCAACCTGCCATCAGGTACAGGCGAAGGTGAAAGCCGCCATTGAGAATATGACAGGTTTAGACTGCAGTGATGTAAACATTCGAATTGCCGGGGTAAAGGTCAGGTAAAAATACACAATGGGACGACATGAGCAGAGAGAACAGGTTTTCAGGCTTCTTTTTCAGGTGGAATTTCATATGCCGGAAGAGATGCCGAGGCAGATGAGGCTGTTTCTGGAGGACAATGAGGAGATAAATAACCAGAAGGATGCCGATTATATTGAGGAGCGCTGTCAGAGCATCCGGGAGAAGATACCGGAGATAGACAGGCTGATTGACGACAATACTGTAGGCTGGGAGACGGCGCGTATGGGAAAGGTGGAGTTGGCAGCACTTCGCCTGGCTGTCTATGAGATGCGTTTCGACGAGGATATTCCCGAGGGCGTGGCCATTGACGAGGCTGTGGAGATTGCAAAGCAATACGGCCAGGACAATTCGGGAGGCTTCGTGAACGCGATTCTGGGCAAAATTGCAAAATTGCACTCGTGAGCGCATTTATTTTCTTTTTTATGCGCTCTATTTCAGAATCGCTCACTCGTTTCAGGCTGGAAATGTTTTTATTAGCATGTAGAATAAAATAACAGGGTGATTGACATTCGGAATATTTATACGGTAGGACAACTGAATTCCTATATTAAAAATATGTTCACGCAGGATTATCTGTTGCGGAGCCTTTACGTCAAGGGAGAGGTGAGCAATTGTAAATATCATTCCTCCGGACATATTTATTTTACGTTGAAGGATGCGAAAGGGACCATAGGCTGTGTTATGTTTGCGGGCAGCCGCGGGGGCCTTTCTTTTCGTATGTCCGAAGGGCAGCAGGTCATTGTGGGCGGAACCGTGGACGTATATGAGCGGGACGGGAAGTACCAGCTATATGCGAAAGAAATTTCGCTGGCAGGAAACGGGCTTTTATACGAAAGGTATGAGCAGCTGAAGCGGGAGCTGCGGGAATCCGGTATGTTTGCCCAGGAGTACAAGCAGCCCATACCAAGGTATATCCGGACTCTGGGCGTGGTGACGGCGGATACGGGAGCGGCAGTCAGGGACATCATCCAGATTGCCGGGAGAAGGAATCCCTATGTTCAGATCATATTGTATCCGACCATCGTACAGGGGGAAGCGGCCGTGCCAAGCATCGTGAAAGGTATCCGCACACTGGAGGCTGTGGGCGTGGATGTGATGATCGTAGGGCGGGGCGGCGGCTCCATAGAGGATCTATGGGCCTTCAATGAGAGGGCGGTGGCACAGGCGGTATTTGACTGTTCCGTACCTGTTATCTCTGCGGTGGGCCATGAGACGGATACAACGATTATTGATTATGTGGCGGATTTGCGGGCACCCACGCCTTCCGCGGCCGCAGAGCTGGCGGTGACGGATGTCCGTGAGATATTGGGGACGGTTTCCGCATACAGAGAGGCTCTCTGGCGGCAGATGCAGGATATCATCGAAGCAAAGCAGAGTCAGCTGCGTCATCTGAGCCTGCGCATGAGGATTGTAAGCCCGGGGTACCGGCTCAGTCAGAAGAAGATGGATGTAATCTCGGCGGAAAACCGGCTTCGGGAAGGGATGCAGCGTCTGTTGGAGAAGCGCCGCCACACATTGGAGATTTACGTTGAGCGGATGCGGGGGCTTTCGCCTCTGGACCGTCTGTGCAGCGGTTATTCTTATGTGGAGGATGCGGAAGGGAACAATGTCCGTTCTGTGAGGCAGATTCAGGAGGGACAGGCGCTTTGTATCATGGTGTCGGACGGTGTGATTGATGCCAGGGTAACGGGATGCAGGGCTCCGGATTTGAGTTAAAATACAAGCGTAATTTTGCTTTTTACAAATGGTTTTGTAATGTTGTGAACAGGTATAGGGCAGTTTTGGAAAAAGAAGCAGGATCAGTGTTTTGTTTTGCAGGCTTTCAAACCGGATGGATATGGTAGGGAAGCTGTGACAGACAAAGGCGGGAAGAGGGACAGGCCATGAGCGAGGAGAAGAAGGAGCTGACTCTGGAAGAGAATTTTGCCAGGCTGGAAGAAATCATAGAACAGTTGGAGGACGAGGGGCTTCCGTTGGAGAAGGCATTTCAGACTTACAGTGAGGGAATGCTTCTGTTGGAGCGGTGCAACAGCCAGATTGACAGGGTGGAGAAGCAGGTGCTGAAACTCAGTGCAGACGGACAGCTGGAGGAATTTGAGGATGGAGACGATGAACTTTGACAGGGAACTGAAAGAAGTGACGGAGATGGCGGAGCGGATACTGAAATGTCATCTGCCGGCGGAGGAAGGAGCGCAGAAGCAGGTAATTGCGGCGATGAATTATAGCCTGACTGCGGGAGGAAAGCGTCTGCGGCCGGTGCTGATGTGGGAGGCTTTCCGGATGTGCGGCGGCGCCGGGGAGGAGATTGTGGGCTGCTTTATGGCGGCAATCGAGATGATTCATACTTATTCTCTGGTCCATGACGATCTGCCGGCCATGGATAATGACAGATACCGCAGGGGGCGGGAGACCACCTGGTATGTGTACGGGGATGCCATGGGGATTCTGGCGGGGGACGGACTGCTGAATTACGCGTTTGAGACGGCTCTGAAGGCTTCGGAATACTACTTTAAAAATGACGGTATTACGAACCAATGCGATACAGACGCAGAAGAACTTCAGGAAAAGTTTAATCGTCTGCAGCGTGTATGGCATGCGCTTTCCGTGCTGGCGCAGAAGGCGGGTATCCATGGCATGATAGGCGGACAGGCAGTGGATATCATGGCGGAAGGCCAGGCTGCGGAGAATGAGGCCGAACAGCAGCTCATGTTCATCCATGAGCACAAGACAGCCGCGCTGATTCAGGCAGCTATGATGGTTGGCGCGATTCTTGCCGGGGCTTCGGAGGAACAGATTGGTAAGATAGAGAAATGTGGCTATAATATCGGCATTGCTTTCCAGATACAGGACGATATCCTGGATGTGACGGGCGACAGCAAAGAACTGGGGAAAGCAACAGGCAGCGATGCTCTGAACCAAAAGCAGACCTATGTGACATTGAAAGGTCTGGAACAGGCCGGGAAGGATGTGGAGGCTCTGTCCCGGGAAGCGGCCGACCTGCTGGACGAATTTGAGGGAGAACATGAATTTCTGAAGGCGTTGATTTTGCATCTGATATACAGACGTAAATGACGTGAAGGATTACGAATGCAGTTTATACGCAGCATTCAGGCAGGCTGTCGAAAAAGTGTGAAGATATATATGTGTATACGAATGCGGAAATATGCGCTTCGGTGCATGCAGGCCCCTGCAGTGCCGCCTGGCTGAACTGTTTTAGGTACATGGGAATCGTGCGGAAATAACTTTTAACCTCTATGAGCCAAAAGCTGAATCACGTGCTGATAATCAGCTAAAAACTCAAAAGTTATTTCGTAACACTTCCTTACACTTTTGCAGGAAAGGATACGATTGGGTATGCTGCTGGAAACCATAGAAAAGGCAAATGATATCAAGAAGATAAGGAAAGAAGACATGAATGTCCTTGCCCAGGAAATCCGTGATTTCCTGATTCGGAGCATCAGTGTTACAGGTGGGCATCTGGGCTCCAATCTGGGAGCGGTGGAACTGACCATGGCGCTGCATCTGGCATTGAACCTGCCGGAAGATAAGATTATCTGGGATGTGGGGCATCAATCCTACACCCATAAAATTCTCACCGGACGAAAGGACGGTTTCGAATCTCTGCGCCAGTTTCATGGACTCAGCGGTTTTCCAAAGCGAAAAGAAAGTGATTGCGACGTCTTTGACACGGGGCACAGCTCCACATCCATCTCCGCGGGGCTGGGACTGGTGAAAGCCAGGGATATCACGGGCGGAAAGCATACGATAGTCTCCGTCATCGGCGACGGCTCCCTCACAGGCGGCATGGCGTATGAGGCGCTGAATAATGCGGCAAAGCAGGAGACTAATTTTATCATTATCCTGAATGACAATAAAATGTCCATATCCGAAAATGTGGGAGGCGTATCCAAGTATCTGAACAATATCCGAACCGCATCCGGTTATCTGGATCTGAAAAAGGGAATTTACAATGCCCTTCAGGGCACAAAGCGGGGGGACAGCACCATCAATCGCATCCGCAGGGCAAAGAGCAGTTTCAAACAGCTGGTGATTCCCGGTATGCTGTTCGAAGATATGGGAATCACTTATCTGGGGCCTGTGGACGGGCATGATATTTCTTCCATGGTATCTGTCATCAATGATGCGAAACGGGTGGAAGGCCCGGTGATGATCCATGTCCTGACTCAGAAGGGGAAGGGATACATGCCGGCTGAGCGGCATCCGGCAAGGTTCCACGGAGCGGAGCCCTTTGACATCGAGACAGGGATTCCTTCCCATCCCAGGACGGTGGCGAATTATACGGATATTTTCTCCACCGTGATGTGCAAGCTGGGGCAGAGGGACGGGAAAATCGTGGCGATTACGGCTGCCATGCCTGACGGGACGGGGCTGAAGCGTTTCCACAATATGTATCCGGAGCGTTTCTTTGACGTGGGAATTGCGGAAGAACATGCCGTGACCTTTGCGGCAGGACTTGCAGCAGGGGGCATGAAACCTATTGTGGCGGTGTATTCTTCTTTTCTCCAGAGGGCCTATGACCAGATTCTGCACGATGTCTGTATCCAGAACCTGCCTGTGGTATTTGCCATAGACAGGGCCGGACTGGTGGGAAGCGACGGGGAGACCCATCAGGGGATTTTTGATTATACATATCTGTCCGGGATACCTAATATGCATGTCTGTGCGCCCAAGAACAAATGGGAGCTTTCGGATATGATGAAATTTGCGGTGAGCCTGGGGAGGCCCATAGCGGTACGCTATCCCCGGGGGACTGCCTATGTGGGGCTGAAGGACTATAGGGCGCCCATCGAGCTGGGAAAAGCGGAATGGATTTACCGGGAGTCGGAAATTGCACTGCTTGCGGCAGGCAGCATGGTGAAAACGGCGGAGGAAGTGCGTAATATACTGAAGGAAAAGGGCTTCGGCGTCAGCCTGGTGAATGCCCGTTTTGTGAAACCCATGGACGAGGCGGCTGTGCGGGAGGCCTGTGAGGGGCATAAGCTGATTGTCACCATGGAAGAGAATGTGGCCTGCGGTGGTTACGGCGAGAAGGTGCTGGATTATATGAACCGGAGCGGATATCAGAACCGTCTGGTGAATATTGCGATTCCGGATGCCTATGTGGAGCATGGAAATGTAGAATTGCTGAAACAGGAGATCGGCATTGATGCCGGGAGCATTGTGAAGCGGATTTGCGAGGTTTTAGACGGAAAATGAAGGAAAGGCTGGATGTAATCCTGACTTCCCTGGGACTTGCCGAGTCCAGGGAGAAGGCAAAGGCCGTCATCATGTCCGGCAATGTCTATGTGGACGGGCAGCGGGAGGATAAGGCGGGTGCCATGTTTGACCCGGATAAGCGGGTGATTGAGGTAAAGGGGAATACCCTGAAATATGTGAGCCGGGGCGGATTGAAACTGGAAAAAGCGGTTGATGCGTGGTCGCTTTGTCTGGAGGGAAAGGTCTGTATGGACATAGGAGCCTCCACCGGCGGTTTTACGGACTGTATGCTGCTAAACGGCGCAGAGAAGGTGTATGCCGTGGATGTGGGACACGGACAGCTGGCCTGGAAGCTTAGAAATGACGACAGAGTAGTCTGCATGGAGCAGACGAATTTCCGATATATGCGCCAGGAGGAGATTCAGGAGAAACTGGATTTTGCAAGTGTGGATGTGTCCTTTATCTCCCTGACGAAGATATTGATTCCGGCCAGGAATCTTCTGAAAGCCGGCGGGCAGATGGTGTGCCTGATTAAGCCCCAGTTTGAGGCCGGCAGGGACAAGGTGGGGAAAAAGGGTGTGGTTCGGGAATCCGCCACTCACAGGGAGGTCATCGGGAAGGTTGTGGACTATGCGGATATGATCGGTTTTGAGGTGCTGCATCTGGAATATTCGCCTATCCGGGGACCGGAAGGGAATATTGAGTATCTGCTGCATCTGGAAAAGAGGGAGGACATACCGGCGGATATTTGCGGACTTACGGAACGGGAAGCGGAAGAGCGCCTGAAGGGACTGCTCACGGAGAAGAGAGGGCTGTCCCGTGCACCGCAGTGGGAGACATTGATTTCCGAAATGACGGCGGAGGCGGCTCTTTCGGCAAAGTAAGGGAGTCCGGATTTCTGATAGACTCCGGAAGTCTGCGGGTGAAGACTGCGCGTCAGAAATGGTTCCGGATGGGGTATGTTTGGGCAGTTCAACAGGTTCAGGCTCGGATGTGTGACAGCAAAGCAGCAGCGGGAGGGTTTATGAAGCATTTTCTGGTGTATACCAATCGATATAAAGATATAAAGCTGGTGACAGCGAAACGCATCTGCGATTTTCTCAGGCTGAAGGGACAGCATGTCACTGTAAAAGCGGTAGGAGACGACGGGGAAGAGGAGATGCTTTATGAGATTCCGCCGGATACTGACTGCATCATTGTCCTGGGCGGTGACGGTACGGTGCTGCAGGCGGCCAGGGAAGCGAAGCTGCTGCAGGTTCCGATTATCGGTGTGAAGCTGGGGACTCTGGGCTATATGACGGAGATAGAGCCTTCCGGGTTGGAAGAAGCGCTGGAGAGGCTGATTATCGGCGACTACATCCAGGAGAGCCGTATGATGCTGAACGGAAAAGTGTGTCTTTCCGACGGCAGTGTCCGGGAGGACTGGGCATTAAACGATATTGTTCTTTCCCGCAGAGGTCCGTTGCAGATTATCAGGTTCAATATCTACGTAAACGGACAGTTTCTGAATCATTATAAGGCGGATGGCATGATTGTCACTACGCCGACAGGCTCGACGGGTTATAATCTGTCTGCGGGAGGTCCCCTGGTGGAGCCTGCCGCCAAGCTGATCATGCTGACTCCCATCTGTCCGCATTCGCTGAATCAGAGGAGCATAATACTCTCTCCGGAGGATATCATTGAGATAGAGGTAACGGAGTGTCAGGAGGGGAGGAGCCAGACGGTGGAGGTGAATTTTGACGGAAGCCATATGATCCCTCTGCGGACAGGAGATAAGATACGGATTGCCAGATCCGAGAAGGTGACGGAATTTATCAAGCTGAACCAGGTAAGCTTTCTGGGAGTGCTGCACAGGAAAATGCAGGAGAGTGTGTAAGAGACAGTAGATGCGGCAGCGGGCTTCGCAAAGGCGCAGAAGATTGCAGTAGATGCTGTAAGAGTGTATGTCTGCCCGGCGGTACAGCTGCAGAGATTGCTGTGGCGGTATGGAGGAAACAGGATTTTGCATAACGGGCATGCTGTAAAATCCGGCTGCCGCAATTGTGGCAGTTTTTTCCGACAGTTACTGAGTAACTATAAGGCATGGTGACAATTGTGAAGAAGAGAAGACAGGGTAAGATTATTGAGATTATCCAGAGATGTGATGTGGGAACCCAGGAGGAACTTGCGGAACGGCTGAAGGCTGAAGGCTTTGCGGTGACGCAGGCCACAGTCTCCCGGGATATCAGGGAGATGAAGCTTTCCAAGATGCCTACGGAAAACGGCGGGCAGAAGTACGTATTTCTGGAACAGGGCGGCAGGATGGAGAACAGGTATGTCCATGTGCTGCGGGAGGCCTATACGGCTGCGGAGGCGGCTCAGAATATTCTGGTGGTCAGAACCGTGTCAGGCATGGCCATGGCGGTGGCGGCAGCGCTGGATGCTCTGAAATTCCCCGAGATTGTGGGTTGTATTGCAGGGGATGACACGATTTTTGTGGCAGCGCATACCCGGGAGGAAGCGGAGTCCCTGGCGGAGAAGATACGCCTGACTATCGCTCAGGAAGAGGCGATGGAACTGGCACAGAGAAAAGCGTGAAGTGTGGGAAGAAGTTCCGGGATTTTCATGCGAATGCATTTGCCTGGGGCATTTTACGGGGAAGAAACCGGGCAACAGATTCTCCCGGGTTTGCCGTGCGGACGGTATAATAGATACTCTTGTACAATATGCTCACGGGTACAGAGCGGGCAGCAGGACGGAGAAGGTACATTCTGGCGGATGCCGGGAAGGAGAGAGAAAATGCTGCAGAGTTTACATGTGAAAAATCTGGCTTTGATGGAAGAGACGGAGGTAGAGTTCGGGAGAGGCCTGAATATCCTCACCGGGGAGACCGGTGCGGGAAAGTCTCTGCTGATTGGGAGCGTCAATCTGGCGTTGGGAGGAAAGTTCGAGAAGGAGATGCTCCGCAAGGGGAAAGAAAATGCCCTGGTGGAGCTGGTTTTTGTCAGCGGGGATGACAGAGTGCGCAGAAAACTGCTCCAGTTGGAACTGGAACCGGAGGAAGACGGCACTGTCATCATCAGCCGCAAGATGCAGGTGGGGAAAAGTGTATACAAGATTAACGGGGAAACGGTGACGGCCAGGCAGGTGAAGGAACTGGCGGAGCTTCTCATTGATATCCACGGTCAGCATGAGCACCAGTCCCTTTTGAATAAGAAAAAGCATATGGAAATTCTGGATGCCTACTGCGGAGAGGAATTTCTGAAGGCTGCGGAGGCGGTGGAGACGGCCTATAAGGAGTGCAGAGAGATCGGCAGGGCCCTGGAAGAGGAGGCGATGGACGAGGAAACTCTGAGCCGGGAACAGGCGTTGGCTGAATTTGAACTGCAGGAGATAGAAGAGGCGAAGCCGGTGCCCGGTGAAGATGAGGAACTGGAGAAGCGTTATCGCCTGATGGTGAACGGCAAAAAAATAGCCGAAAATCTGACAGAAAGCTATCAGTATACGGGTAATGATGCGGAAGGCGGCGCGGGAGCCGCGCTGAGCCGGGCACTCCGGGCACTGCGCAGTGTATTTTCACTGGACGAGCGTCTGGGGGACCTGGAGGCACAGCTTTCCGAGATTGACAGCCTGTTGGCTGATTATAACCGGGACCTGGCGGAGTATATGGCGGATCTGGAATTTGACAGTGAGGACTTTGCGGCGGTGGAGGAGAGGCTGAATCTGCTGAACCGCCTGAAGGAGAAATATGGCCAGACCATAGAAGCCGTGATTGCCTATGGGGAAGAGCGGGTCCGTCTTTTGGAGAAAATCAGTGATTATGATGCATATATGCAGCACCTGGAAAAGAAGCTGGCGGCGGCCAGGAAAAAGCTGGAAGCTGCATGTGCCGTGTTGTCCGGCATCCGTAAGAAAAATGCGGCAGTGCTTACAAAGCAGCTGAAGGAAGCGCTTGTGCACCTGAACTTTCTGACGGTGGAATTTGAGATTGCGGTGCGTAAGGCTTCCGGCATTACGGCCAGGGGCTATGACGATGTGGAATTTCTGATTTCCACCAATCCCGGGGAGACGCTGAAGCCTCTGGGACAGGTGGCGAGCGGGGGCGAGCTTTCCCGTGTCATGCTGGCTATCAAGACCGTGCTGGCGGGACGGGATTCTATTGACACTTTGATTTTTGATGAGATTGATACAGGTATCAGCGGCAGGACGGCATGGCGGGTTTCGGAGCAGCTTGACACCGTTGCCCATGCCCATCAGGTACTCTGCATTACGCACCTGCCCCAGATTGCGGCCATGGCTGACTGGCATTTTGTGATAGAGAAAAGCAGCAGTCAGGCAAGCACCATTACGGATATCCGTGTGCTGGAAGAGGAGGAGAGCCTGGGAGAACTGGCAAGGCTCCTGGGAAGCGATGCTCTGACGGAGGCGGCGCTCTCCAATGCCAGGGAGATGCGTGTTCAGGCGGCTGTGCATAAAAAGGGGCAGGCGGAAGACATCTGCCGGTTGTAATGCATAAAGAGCGTGCGTTTTGGCATTGTATTATAAAAAGCGGCAAATAAAAGCACTATAAAGAAGCATGTGCGGCAGCCCGTTTTTCTGACCGAAAAAACATTTATATCATAACGATTTTATAAAAGCCGAAAAAGTCCGGAATGAAAACAGAAAAAATTCACATACTACTATGAGAGAAAATGCGCAGGGGAGTATGTGGATATGCAATGGCCAGGGAAAACCGGCAAAAAGGCCGGATGCAATAAGAATACGGATAACGTCGGGAAAGTAAGGCAATTCGAAAACAGAGGAAGAAGCGACGGGCGAAGATGTTCCGTAACTATGGAGCATGCCGCTGACAGAAGCCATTCCGTAGGGAGAGAAAAAGGCGGAAGCGAAAGGATTTCCGGCAGAACCAGGGATACTGACAGACCGGGGCCCGAATCGGAAAATGCGGATGCGGTGAAGGAGCGGGCAGGTAAGAATATGGTAATCCTGCTCCAGAACTGGAAGGCAAAAGTTCGGCGATACAAAATTTACCGTGGATTTCTGGGGATGGCGCTGGCTGCCGGCTGTATGGCTCTGGTGGGAACCCTCTATTATTATGTGGACAGCAGTATCCCTTCCGTCATCAATGTCCGGGCCGGGGAGGCGGATTCTTTCTGGCTGGGACTGCCTGCCAGAGGAGAGATTGTCAGTGTCACGGACCAGGGCGTCAGCAATATCCCGCAGGGGGCTGTGGACATTGACTTAAGCAGGACAGTTACCTTAAAGGGCACCATGGAATCCAGCTACCAGATGAAGGTGAAGCTCTTCGGGTTTCTCAATTTCAAGGATGTGGATATCCGTGTAATTGAGGACCAGCAGCTGATACCGGTGGGTGTGCCTATCGGCATCTATGTGAAGACGGACGGCGTCCTGGTAGTGGGCACAGGCGAATTTCAGGGCAGTGACGGTGTCAGTTATTCTCCGGGCAAATATATTCTGAAATCGGGTGACTACATCCGAAGCGTCAACGGGGCGCCGGTAGACGAGAAAGACGAGTTTATCCGCCTGGTGGAAGAGAGCGGCGGTAGGGAAATCCTCATGGAAGTGGAGCGGGACGGGGAATTGATGGATGTGAAGATTAACCCTGAGAAAAATGCTGCGGGAGAGTATAAAATCGGCGTCTGGGTGAGGGACAATGCTCAGGGTGTGGGTACAATGACTTACATTGACTCCCGGGGAAATTTCGGGGCGCTTGGACACGGAATTACGGATGTGGATACCAGTACTCTGATGCAGATGGAAGGCGGGACCCTTTATCAGACGGATATTGTGGATATCCAGAAGGGCAGCGCAGGAAATCCGGGTGAGATGACCGGCATGATTATCTATTCCAATGACCGGATTCTGGGGGAAATCACGGATAACAGTGTCAGAGGCATATTCGGTGTCTGCAATCAGAAAGCGTTGGAGATGGGAGCCAGGGAGCCGCTTCCCATCGGGCTGAAGCAGGAGATTGAAGAAGGGATTGCGCAGATACTCTGTACGGTTGACGGCACTACGAGATATTATGATGTGGAGATTACTGCGGTGCATATGGATCATGACAATGTGAACCGCGGCATCGAGCTGACCGTGATTGACCCGGACCTGTTGGCGGTGACAGGGGGGATTGTACAGGGCATGAGCGGGAGTCCGATTATCCAGAACGGGAAGTTCATCGGAGCCGTGACGCATGTGCTGGTGCAGGATTCCAGGAAGGGGTATGGAATTTTTATTGAAAATATGCTGGAGCATTAGGCAGGATTGCATAGAACGGAGATACGGATTGCAATGCGGCTACTGCCGGCTCCGTAACGGGAATAGGAATCATTTATTATAGAAGAAGGGGCTGGCTTTTTAATGAAACAGCCCCTTTTATGACAATATTCAGATTTGAACAGCCATTGAAGAAGTCCTGCCAGGTACAGGCAGAAGCGCCCTTCCCTGCAGGAAAGAAGAGGAAAATCCGATTACTTATCCTGCTGTGCTATTATGCCTGCAGCTTTTCTTCAAGCCAGTCCGAAGGAACCTGTTCTACCGTTCTCTCAAATTCAGTGACCTGCTTTTTGATCAGCTTGTTCAGTTCCAGGTTGGCGGAACGACCGTTATATTCTGCCACATAATGGAACTTCAGCAGCAATTCCGTGTCTATCCGCAATGTAAATTTCGATATATTCGACTGCATATGCCATCTCCTTGTCATTTATAGACATAACAGCCAGGTCTGCAGGCTGTTACGGGTGACTTTATTATAGTGTCAAAATAACGGTGAAATATTCATGTGACGGCATAGTGGTATCGAAAAGATATCATGATTTGTAAAAAAAGACTTGACGAAAGCGAAAGTATCTGGTACATTTATCTTATTCGAATAGTGTCGTAGTCAGAAAATCTTTTCATCTTGGGCTGAACTGCTGTCTGGTTCGTTATCGAGAGTTATTCCAACAGAAGGGGAATTGGAAAAGGGGATTTTTTATGATTAGGGATTGGTCTGTAATCATGGTAAGAGAGTAAGGGGGATTTTCGGCATATAAAAAACGGGGAGAAGATTCTCCCCGCCGGATTTATTGCTTTTTAACTTGGATTAGATGTCATGGTATTCTTTATTTTCTCATGGCAGCACGCTTCCGCAGAGTAGGGTCCAGGATTTTCTTGCGGATCCGCAGATTGGACGGAGTGACTTCCAGCAGTTCGTCCGTGTCGATAAAGTCCAGAGCCTGCTCCATGGACAGGATTTTAGGAGGCACCAGGCGCAGGGCCTCGTCCGAGCCGGAGGAACGGGTATTGGTCAGCTGCTTTTTCTTACATACATTTACTTCGATATCCTCACTTCTGCCCGTCTGGCCTACGACCATTCCGGCGTACACTTTTTCGCCGGGACTGATGAACAGGGTACCGCGTTCCTGTGCATTGAACAGGCCGTAGGTAATGGCTTCGCCTGCTTCGAAAGCAATCAGGGAGCCCTGCCTTCTGTACTGGATGTCTCCCTTGTAAGGGGCATAGCCGTCGAAAATGGTATTCAGGATGCCGTTTCCCTTGGTATCCGTCAGGAAATCGCCCCGGTAGCCGATGAGACCTCTGGAGGGAATGGAGAATTCCAGGCGGGTGTAAGTGCCGCCGGAGATAGTGCCCATGTTGCGCAGTTCGCCCTTGCGCTGTCCCAGTTTTTCGATGACTACACCTGCAAATTCATTGGGCACATCGATATAAGCCAGCTCCATGGGCTCGGTGCGCCTGCCGTTCTCGTCGGTGTGGTAGAGTACTTCAGCCTTGCTGACAGCAAATTCATAACCCTCCCGGCGCATGGTTTCTATCAGGACGGAGAGGTGCAGCTCGCCGCGGCCTGAAACCTTGAAGCATTCTGTGGTATCGGTCTCCTCCACGCGCAGGGATACGTCGGTATTCAACTCCCGGAACAGTCTGTCGCGGATGTGCCGGCTGGTGACATATTTTCCTTCCAGGCCGGCCAGGGGAGAGTCGTTTACCATGAACTGCATGGCGATGGTAGGCTCGCTGATTTTCTGGAAAGGAATCGGAAGGACGGCATCGGGGGAGCAGAGGGTGTCGCCGATGCGGATATCCGATATTCCGGAGACGGCAACGATGGAGCCGATGCCGGCCTCCTTTACCTCCGCTTTATTCAGGCCGTCGAATTCATACAGCTTGCTGACCTTTACCTTGACGTGTTTGTCCGGGTCATGGTGATTGCAGATGACGACCTCCTGATTGACACGTATGATACCGTTGTCCACTTTGCCGATGCCGATGCGGCCCACATATTCATTATAATCAATGGTGCTGACGAGTACCTGGGTGCCGGCCTCGGTGTCGCCTTCAGGGGCAGGGATGTAGTTTACAATGGTTTCGAACAACGGTTCCATGTTAACGCCGGGGGCGGAGGAATCCGGGGAAGCTACGCCTGTTTTGGCAGAGGCGAAGATAAAGGGGCAGTCAAGCTGGGAATCGTCCGCGTCCAGTTCCAGGAACAGCTCCAGCACTTCGTCCACCACTTCGTCCGGCCTTGCCTCGGGACGGTCTATTTTGTTGACACACACGATGACGGGAAGCTTCAGTTCCAGAGCTTTGCGGAGTACGAATTTGGTCTGGGGCATGGGGCCTTCAAAGGCATCTACCACCAGGATGACGCCGTTTACCATTTTCAGCACACGTTCCACTTCCCCGCCGAAATCGGCATGGCCGGGAGTGTCTACGATATTGATTTTGGTGTTTTTATACATGACGGCAGTATTTTTGGACAGGATGGTGATTCCGCGCTCCCGCTCAATGTCGTTGGAGTCCATGATGCGCTCCGACACTGCCTGACCCTCGCGGAATACGCCGCTTTGCTTTAACAGTTCATCCACCAGGGTTGTTTTGCCGTGGTCTACATGGGCAATGATGGCTACATTCCTTACATCTTCTCTTTTTTGCTTCATAAATTTAACCTCGTTTCTGCATCTGATATGCGGGCAGCTGAACCGGTGACTCTTCAAGTCTGCCGGTCATGAAACTGCGAACGACAAAATAGACAAAAATAATTGGTTTTTTGCGAATTTGTCGATAATTGCTCATTACTGTCGATGAATTATTTTGTCTGAAAATCAAACTGTTATAGTATAGCACTATTTCCTGTCAGGTGCAAGTTTTATTGAACGGGCGGCACTTGATTTTACAGTTTTTCATTTTTTACCAAATGGAAATAAATACATAATCAGTCGAATTGTCGAAGTTCGCGGTGAGAAATTGTACTAAAAATGCGCTTTCTATTGTATAAATAGTAGTATCATCCGAAAAGAATAGTAGTATGAGTATGTACCAAAATGCGTAATGCGAGTATAACCTATTCTTCAGGGGTGTTACCGGAAAAAGTCTTAGAACAAGAAGGGAGAACGTCAATGACAGATAAGGTAATTGAAAACAATCAGGTAACGGTTATGGGGGAAATCGTCAGCGGTTTCAGCTACAGCCATGAGATTTTCGGAGAGGGATTCTATATGATGGATGTCAGGTGCAAACGTCTCAGTGAGAGTTATGACATGATTCCTGTCATGGTCTCGGAACGGCTGATGGATGTAAGTGCGGATTATACGGGAGAGCTGATCTGTGTGAACGGCCAGTTCCGTTCTTACAACCGTCACGAGGAGCGCAAGAACAGACTTGTGCTTTCCGTGTTTGCCAGGGAGGTGTGCTTTGTGGATGAGATGGAGGAAAGCTCCAAGACAAACCAGATCTTTCTGGACGGCTATATCTGCAAGGAGCCGATCTACAGGAAAACACCTCTGGGAAGGGAAATTGCGGACCTGCTTCTGGCCGTAAACCGTCCCTATGGGAAATCCGATTACATACCTTGTATCTGTTGGGGGAGAAATGCCCGTTATGCCAACAACTTTAAAGTGGGAGAGCGCTGCGCCGTCTGGGGCAGGATACAGAGCAGGGAGTACATGAAGAAGCTGGACGAAGAAAATGTGGAGAGAAGAGTGGCCTTTGAGGTGTCTGTCAGCAAGCTGGAGCTGATAGAGGATATAAAAGCATATTAACATTTGCCAAATTTCGGAAAGTGTGGTATCCTGAGTGTATGGTTTCACGTAGACATGCTTTTGGCGGCCATACTTATCCCAGGCTGCGGAAGGCAGCATTATCTTTGGGAACATAACGAGGTGCGGTATGGCAAAAGGATTGGTGTATATATACGCGGGAGACGGAAGGGGGAAGTCTCCGGCGGCTCTGGGGAGAGCCCTGCAGGCCGCTATGGAAGGCAAAAATGTAGTTATCATCCAGTTTCTGAAGGGGAGCGCTTCCAGGAATTCCGATTTCCTGCGCAGGATGGAGCCGGAGATCAAGTTGTTTACCTTTGAGAAGTCCGATGAGAATTATGAAGACCTTTCGGAAGTGAAGAAGCAGGAGGAAGTTGCCAATATCAGGAACGGGATGAATTTCGCCCGGAAGGTTCTGGCCACCAGGGAGTGCGATCTGCTGATTCTGGACGAGATGCTCAGGCTGACGGAAAAGGGAATTGTACCAGTGGAAGAACTGAGAGCGATGCTGGAATGCCGGGAGGATACGGACATTATCCTGACCGGTGTAAGACTCAGCGATGACATCTGCATCCTGGCGGACGAGGTCTCCCAAATTGAGACAGTTAAATTCAAGGTTTGGGAATAAATCCGTTGACAGTATCCCTGTAAGATGTTATGATTTTAACGTATACATAATGTAGAGGAGATGGAGTTTACGTTTTTCGGGAGTACTTTTTTGACGCAATAGGTGCAGGGGATGGGAAAGGAAAGAGAAATACGTGTTCGCCGGCACTTTTGTGCCGGCGATGTTTGTATACGGTATTATTGGAATAGCCGTATACAGGTGCTTCTGCTCATATAAAAGCCGCATTATGGAAATGGAGGAAAAAAAGATGTCAATTTTCAAGGGTTCGGGCGTAGCTGTTGTTACACCCATGACAGACACAGGGGAAGTGGATTATGAACAGTTTGCTAAGCTGTTGGAGTTTCAGATTGCCAATGGGACAGATGCCATCATTGTCTGCGGTACTACGGGCGAGTCTTCCACACTGACCCATGAAGAGCACCTGGATGTAATCCGGTATTGTGTGAAGACCGTTGCCGGAAGGATTCCCGTGGTGGCGGGAACGGGCTCCAACTGTACGGAGACAGCCATTTATCTGTCCAGGGAAGCGGAGAGCGCAGGGGCAGACGGCCTGTTACTGGTAAGCCCTTACTACAACAAGGCGACTCAGAACGGCCTGTATGCACATTTTAAGTCGATTGCAGATTCGGTGAAGCTGCCGATTATATTGTATAATGTACCCAGCAGGACCGGCTGCAATATATTGCCGGAGACCATACTGCGGCTGTGTGAGGATGTGGAGAATATCGTGGGCGTGAAGGAAGCCGGCGGCAATATCAGCCAGATTGCTCATCTTGCAGCCATTTCGAAAGGAAAGGTAGACATTTATTCCGGTAATGACGATCATATTGTTCCTCTGTTGTCATTGGGCGGCAAAGGGGTTATATCCGTACTTGCCAATGTGGCACCGCGCCAGACGCACGAAATCTGTCAGAAATTTTTTGACGGCGACTGGGCAGGCAGTTGTAAGGAACAGCTGGATGCCATGGAAATGTGTGAAGCTCTGTTCTGTGAGGTGAACCCCATTCCCGTGAAGAAAGCCCTGGAAATGATGGGCCTGATCAACGGTGCCCTGAGGATGCCGCTGAGCAGAATGGAGCCCGCCCATGCGGAACGTCTGGAGAAGGCGATGAAGGCTTACGGGCTGCTGTAACAAAAAGTGCAGGATATGGCGCTTTATTCTTAATTAGTACCATCGCGCGGCGGGACTTTATTCTTTAGAGCCGCCGCGCAGCGACTGAATTAGGAGGAACAAGGGATATGGTCAGAGTGATATTGCGGGGATGTAACGGAAGGATGGGACGGGTCATCAGCGGTCTGCTGGCGGAAGATAAGGAAGCGCAGCTGGTGGCAGGCGTTGACCTGGTGGACGACGGACATAATCCGTATCCTGTCTATAGAGATATCAGAGAATGTGATGTGGAGGCGGACTGCCTGATCGATTTTTCTTCTGCCGTTGCATGGGATGACATGCTGGATTACTGTGTGGAGAGGAAGCTGCCCTGCGTGCTGTGCACTACGGGGCTGAGTGACGCACAGCTGGAGAAGATAGAGAAGGCCTCAGAGAGCATTGCGGTGCTGAGGTCTGCCAACATGTCCATGGGAATCAACCTGCTGTTGAAGATGTTGAAAAACGCCGCTTCCGTCCTGGCACCTGCGGGCTTTGACATGGAAATCGTGGAGCGCCATCACAACCAGAAGCTGGATGCGCCCAGCGGAACGGCACTGGCGCTGGCGGACTCTCTGAATGAAGAACTGGGGAATACCTATACTTATGTATATGACAGAAGCACCAGGAGAGAAAAGCGTCCGGAGAAAGAAATCGGGATCAGTGCGGTCAGGGGAGGCAGCATTGTGGGGGATCACGAGGTTATCTTTGCAGGTGTGGACGAAGTCATTACATTTTCCCATACGGCATACTCCAGAGCCGTGTTCGGCAAGGGGGCAGTACAGGCTGCCAAGTATCTGGCGGGAAAGCCGGCCGGGAAATATGACATGGGTGATGTGATTGACGGAGCGCTGTGAGTATGTCTGTGATTTCAGCTTTGCCGGGGTGAGGATATACATCCCGTAGCTTTCTGCGGATAAAACCGGTGAAGAGGGGGAGATTCTATTGGCTGCTGACAGATGAACCGGGCAGATATATAAAATGTTCGGGTATCGGTTAAGCAATTCAGGTCTGTTTACAGCAGCAGGAGCCGGGGGAGAGGGCCTGCGGTGAAAATCTCAAGGGGTACCGGTAAAAACATCATATAAAGCAGGAAAGTACGGGAAGCAGGAAAGGGTATGGTATGATATTGACTCGCAATAACTGCACTTAAAAGAAAGATTTTTAAAAATTA
>CAJUJN010000035.1:0-24086 GCA_910586775.1 uncultured Acetatifactor sp.
CCGCAGTTATGCGGTTTCTGCCATATTATTCTATTTACAAGTGTTAAAAATCCGTGTGATTTGTAGAAATATCTGGAAATGCGTCATTCCGTGTTGACAGACGAAAAATTGGGCAATATAATAGAGTCATCATCCTTCATTGATGTACAAAAGAAATAGATTGCAAATGCGTGTTATTTATATGCAAAAGAAATAATATACTCGAGGATGAAGTGGAGGAGAGATCAGGAAATGGGTGCAAGCTCATTTCCTGTTGTTTTGTGGGGAGAGTGTTTGAACTCCTTGCGGGTGGAATAGCTGCTGAGTGTATTATGGCTAAACCGTAACATTTTTTTGCCAGTCAGCAGAAATAAACATTCGTTATACATTTATGTGGGAGGATGTTTCCGGTGTGCAGTGTATACTGCACGTCGATGAAATTTGCAGTAAACTACAACAAAGCCACTATCATTAATATTGGCTTTAAGACCGTCGGCCGTATAGGCTCGTCCTGGACAGAGTGGCATATTCCGGCGGTCTTGAGTATAAGTTGAGAGAGGATACATATGGACAGCAGGGGTGAACTGCAGAGAAAGAAGAGAGAAGAGCGAAAGAAGAGACGGGTCAGGAATCAGATCATTGCATATATGGTGACGGTGCTTCTGATTCTGGCAATAGCCGCCGGAATTGTATTTGGAGTGAACTATCTGCTGAAAGAGAAGAGAGACACCGGACAGAATCAACAGAACGCACAGCAAAGACAGCCGCAGGATGAACAGCCCAGGGAGCAGCAGGAGAAGCAGGATATAATCAATGATCTGCTGGCGGATGAAGAGGAGATTGCCATAACGCCGGAACCCACTCCGGAGATTATAGAGCCCACACCTGAGGAGAGACTGGATGAGATCGTCAATGCGGGAATTGAGGCAATGTCGCTGGAGGATAAGGTTGCCGGTCTTTTTATTGTGACGCCGGAATCCATTACGGGTGCTGCTGCTGTAGTACAGGCGGGTGAGGGAACCCGGGAAGCGTTGGCGCAGTTTGCAGTGGGCGGATTGGTTTATTTTGCGAAAAATATTCAGTCGGAAGAGCAGCTGAAAGAGATGCTGGCCAATACGAAACAGTATGCAAATTACCCCGTTTTCCTGGCTGTGGACGAAGAAGGCGGCTCTGTGGTAAGGGTGGCTTCGGCGGGAGTGGGGCCGGAAGTGGATTCTGCGGAAGATATCGGGGCGACAGGAGATACACAGAATGCCTACAATGCCGGCGCAGCCATCGGAAGCGCGCTGGCGGGGCTGGGATTCAATCTGGACTTTGCGCCGGTGGCGGATCTGGCCAATGTAGAGGGAAGCATCATGGAGGGACGTTCTTACGGTGCTGATGCGGGAACGGTGTCGGGCTATGTGGCAGCCATGGTGAAAGGTCTGGAAGAGCAGAATGTGACGGCTTGTCTGAAGCATTTTCCGGGAATCGGCAGTTCGACGCAGGACACCCACGACGGTATGGCTTCCCTGGACAGGACGGAAGAGCAGTTCCGGGCAGAGGAACTGGCCGTATTCCGGGCGGGAATAGATGCGGGAGCGCAGATGGTCATGGTCGGACATACGTCGGCCCCCGGGCTTACGGGAGACAATGAACCCTGTATTTTTTCCAGGCATCTGCTGACGGATATTCTGCGGGAAGAGATGAACTATGACGGTGTCATCATCACGGATGCGCTGAATATGTCTGCCATTTCCGAATATTACGGCGCGGATGAGGCTGCCATTATGGCGGTTCTGGCGGGCTGTGACATGCTGCTGATGCCGGAGGATTTTGAGAAGGCGTACAACGGAATTCTGCAGGCGGTGGCGGACGGGAATATTTCCGAGGAGCGTATTGATGATTCCCTGAGAAGGATTTACAGGATCAAATATGCGGGTATGATAGAAGAATAAATTTAGAAAAAGCGGAGGGCTTCGGTTTTCCGCTTTTCTTTTATACGGTTTCTGATCTGTTTTGTATTTTCATTTACCATTTTTTATACTGCATCGTAAAATGTGCGCTCATTATGCGATTGCAATTGTGAAATGTTCGTATTCATGGGTATAAAATGTCACATTTTCAATTTAGGGGTGGTAGAAAAGCATAAATTAGAGTAAAATAGAAAGGTATATCAGGAAAGTGCGGAACCGGAATCAGGAGGGATTTATGAGATTACAGGATTTACTGGAAAATACGGAATATGAGTGTATACAGGGAAATATGGATGTGGAGGTATCTGCGGTTATTTACGATTCCAGAAAAGTAATGCCGGGGTGCCTTTTCATTTGTATTGAAGGGGCGAAGTACGACAGCCATGAATATGCGGCAGATGCGGCGGAAAAAGGTGCCCGCGTGCTGGTGATGTCCAGAATGGTGGAGGAAATCCGGGAAAAGGACGTGACAGTGCTTCTGGTAAAGAATACCAGGTATGCTATGGCATTTATCTCGGCGGCATGGTTCGGACATCCGGCCGAAAAGCTTCGTGTGATCGGTATTACCGGCACGAAGGGCAAGACCACCACGACATACCTGGTAAAATCCATTCTGGAGAATGCCGGTTTCAAGGTGGGGCTGATCGGTACCATTGAGGTTATCATCGGCGAGACGCACATACATGCGGACAATACCACTCCGGAGTCTTATCTGCTTCAGGAGTATTTTGCCAAAATGGCAGAAGCAGGTCTGGACGCCGTGGTGATGGAGGTGTCTTCACAGGCGCTGAAGCTTCACAGGAGCCAGGGCTTTTTATTTGATTACGGTATCTTTACCAATCTGGAGCCGGACCATATCGGGGCGGACGAACATGCAAGCTTTGAGGAATACATGGCGTGCAAGGGGCTTCTGTTCAGGCAGTGCCGTGTGGGCATCGTGAACGGCGACGATGCCCACACGGAGAAGCTGCTGGAGGGGCATACCTGTGAGCTGGAGACCTACGGTACGGGAGAAGGCTGCATGCTTCGTGCCGAAAATCTGGAACTGGTGCAGAATCCGGGTGAACTGGGTGTGAATTTCCATGTGTCCGGCCTGATGAATTTCGATGCGCACATGCCCGCTCCCGGCCGGTTCAGTGTGTACAATGCCCTCTGTGCCATAGCAATTTGCCGTCATTTCAAGGTGGGTATCGGGAACATTCAGGAGGCTCTGAAGGGGGCGCATGTAAAGGGGCGCATAGAGAGGGTGAAAATCTCCCCCAGGTTTACGCTTCTGATCGATTATGCCCATAATGCCATGGCACTGGAAAGCCTGCTGTCAACATTGAAAGAATATCGCCCCGGAAGGCTGGTGTGCGTGTTCGGGTGCGGAGGCAACCGTTCCAGACAGCGCCGTTACGAGATGGGAGAGGTCAGCGGCAGGCTGGCGGATTTCACTATTATTACTTCTGATAATCCGCGTTTTGAGGAACCCCGGGACATCATTGCCGATATCCGTGAGGGAATCGGCAGGACCGACGGGGAATACATGGAAATCTGTGACAGGAGGGAGGCCATTGCCTATGCCATTTCCCATGCTAGGGAAGGGGATTTGATAGTTCTGGCAGGAAAGGGGCATGAGGATTACCAGGAGATTCGGGGGAAAAAATATCCCATGGACGAGAGGATGATCATAAAGGAGCTTCTGGACGTCGGCCTGGAGCATATTTGATTTCGACGGTCAGTAAGAAAGCAGTAAACCCCCGACTTTCATGCGAGGTGGTGCGGTCGGATACATGGGGTTTACTAAACGGGCAGGAGTTTCCGGTTCGAAGAGTTCCGAACGGAGCAGATTTGTATAAAAGGGGATTTCAAATCAGGCAGTTCCTGAAAGCCGAACAGGACAGGAAATGCCGGGAACCGGGAGGAAGAGCATGGGTGAGTTGTATGCGGACATAATAGTGGACATTTCTCATGAAAAACTGGATAGGCCCTTTCAGTATCGCGTACCGGACAGGCTGAAAAATGTGTTGGAGACAGGTATGTGCGTGGAGGTTCCCTTCGGAAAAGGCAACAAGCTGCTGAAGGGTTACTGCATCGGCATGGGGGATATATGTAAATTTGATCCGGCCAGGATAAAGGAAGTCAGCGGCGTGGTTGACGGCGGCGTGGGTATAGAGGGAAAGATGATTTCTCTGGCCGGGTGGATTCGGAAAAACTATGGTTCTACAATGATACAGGCGCTGAAAACTGTACTTCCGGCGAAAAAGTCCGTCAAAAAGGTGGAACACAGGACGGTTCAGCGAGTCCTCGGGAGGGAGGAAATCATCTCTCTCATGGGAGAGAGCGGGAGGCGCGGGCAGGTGGCGAAGGAGAGGCTTCTGAGGGAACTGGCGGAGCAGGAATCCATCCCCTATGAGTGGGTTACCGGCAAACTGGGCGTGTCGTCCCAGACTGTCAGCAGTCTGGAGAAAGCAGGTGTGGTCAGAATCCTCCGCTCCCATTCGTTCCGCAACCCGGTAAAAATGGAGCAGGGGGCAGAGCAGAGAAAGCTTCTCAGCGACGCCCAGAGACGGATTGTGGATGAGGTGACGGCCGATTTTGACGCGGGGCATCCGGATGTCTACCTGCTGCACGGTATTACGGGAAGCGGTAAGACTTTTGTCTATATGCAGCTTGTGAAGGAGATGGTGGACAGGGGCCGGCAGGCCATCGTGCTGATACCGGAGATTGCCCTGACATATCAGACGCTGCTGCGTTTTTATACCATGTTCGGGGACAGGGTCAGCGTCATGAATTCAAACCTTTCTCCCGGGGAAAAATATGATCAGTGCGAACGTGCCAGAAACGGTGAGATTGATGTGATCATAGGTCCTCGCTCCGCTTTGTTTACGCCGTTTCCAAAGCTGGGAATCATTATTCTGGACGAAGAACACGAGGGAAGCTATAAAAGCGAATCCACCCCCAAATATCATGCCAGAGAGACGGCTGCCCAGGTGGCGAGGCTGCATGGAGCCAGCGTGATGCTGGGCTCCGCCACACCTTCCCTGGAAGCCTATTACCGGGCGGAAAGCGGGGAATATAAGCTTTTTGTATTGAAAGACAGACTTACGGGAAACCTGCCCCAGGTACATGTGGTGGATTTGCGACGGGAGCTGAAGGAAGGAAACACTTCCATTTTCAGCCGAAAGCTTCAGGAACTGCTGGCGGAACGGCTTTCCGGGGGAGAGCAGAGCATTTTATTCCTGAACAGGCGGGGGTATGCGGGCTTTGTATCCTGCCGTTCCTGCGGTCATGTGATGAAATGCCCTCATTGCGATGTATCTCTTTCGGAGCATAACGGAGGAAGGCTGATATGCCACTATTGCGGATATACGGAAGGCATGCCGAAAATCTGCCCGCAGTGCGGTTCCAGATATATCAGCGGTTTTCGCGCCGGTACTCAGCAGGTGGAGGAAAAGCTGCAGCAGATGTTCCCCGGTGTGCGGACATTGCGTATGGATGCGGATACCACCAGAACGAAGGGCAGTTATGAGAAAATTCTGTCCGCTTTTTCAAACGGGGAGGCCGATGTGCTCATCGGCACACAGATGATTGTAAAGGGACATGATTTCCCTAAAGTGACGCTGGTGGGAGTGCTGGCGGCTGACTTGTCTTTGAACATGAGCGATTACCGGGCCGGGGAGCGGACTTTTCAGCTCTTGGCCCAGGCGGTGGGGCGTGCGGGGAGAGGCAGTCTTGCCGGGGAGGCGGTTATTCAGACCTACCAGCCGGAGCATTATGCGGTGGTGCATGCGGCAGAGCAGAACTATGAAGGTTTTTACGGGGAGGAGATTATCTACCGTGAGATGGTGGGATATCCTCCGGTTTCCAATATGCTGGCAGTGCAGATTTTCTCCAGGGTGGAGGATGCGGGGGGTGCCCTGGCAGGACGGCTTGCCGCGGAGGTAAATGAAACGTTTGTGAAGCAGGAGAAAAAAGAGGAGCGCCAGATGCTTCCGCTTCAGCTGATCGGCCCTGCGCCGGCCACCATCGGCAGAATTAATGATATTTTTAGATTTGTATTCTATGTGAAAAGTCCAAAATATGGTAAACTGGTACAGATAAAGGATATGCTGGAGGAGGAACTGCGCAGGCAGCCGCCGGTGGGGGAGGTGACGGTGCAGTTTGATTTCAATCCGGTACATATCATGTAGCGAATGGATTTGCTCCGGCATGTGCGGGAAGAAAAGCCGGTCTGTCATTGAAAATGCAGAAGAAACAAGGAAAGGGTGGAAAAATGGCAATCAGGAATATACGGGAAATGGGAGAAGAGGTACTTGGGAAAAAATGTAAGATGGTGACGGAGATGACTCCCAGGACCAGAGAGCTGATCGAGGATATGCTGGATACCATGTATGAGGCCAACGGTGTGGGACTGGCGGCGCCTCAGGTGGGGGTGCTGAAACGGATTGTGGTAATCGATACCACGGGAGATGATCCCCATATCCTGATCAATCCCAGGATTGTGGAGAGCAGCGGTGAGCAGACAGGCCAGGAGGCATGCTTAAGCGTACCCGGCAAGACAGGCCAGGTTACCCGGCCTAACTATGTCAAAGCGGTGGCGCTGGACGTGAATATGAAGGAATTCGAGTTGGAGGGAACGGAGCTTCTGGCTCGTGCCATCTGCCATGAGCTTGACCATTTGGACGGCCACCTCTATGTGGAAAAGGTGGAGGGACCGTTGCAGGATGCCGTCACGGAGGATGACGAGGAATAAAGCGGAGGTTTTGATATGAAAATTGTTTTTATGGGAACCCCGGAATATGCGGCGGAGGCGCTGGAAGCCCTAGTTAGCGCGGGACACGAGGTGGTGGCGGCGGTGACCCAGCCGGACAAGGCAAAGGGAAGGAGCAAAACGCTTCTCCCGCCGCCCGTGAAGACCTGTGCATGTAAGCACGGGATTACTGTTCTGCAGCCCCGCCGTATTAAGAAACCGGAAGCAATGGCGGAGTTGAAGCAGTATCCGGCGGATGTTTACGTTGTGGCGGCGTTCGGACAGATTTTGTCCCGGGAGATATTGGATATCCCGCCTTATGGATGTCTGAATATTCATGCTTCCCTGCTTCCCGGATACAGGGGCGCTTCCCCCATTCAGCATGTAATCCTGAACGGGGAGAAGAAGACGGGGATTACCATTATGCAGATGGATGCGGGGATTGACACAGGAGATATTCTGTATCAGAAGGAAATACCGATTCGGGATGACGATAATTATGAGACGCTCCACGATAAGCTGATGGTGCTGGGAGGCCAGGCCATTACAGAGGCTTTGGCGCTTTTGGAGCAGGGAAAGCTGGTTCCTGCGAAGCAGCAGGAAGATTTAAGCTGTTATGCGCCGCTGATCGGCAAGGAGATGGGAGAGCTGGATTTCTCGCAGGGGGCAATGGAGTTGGACCGCAGGATACGCGCCATGACGCCCTGGCCCAGTGCTTATACTTCCTATCAGGGGAAGCAGCTGAAGATATGGAAGGCGAAACCTGTCATTTCAACGAATGCTTTCGAACGGAATTCCGGAGAAATCCTGAGTGTGGATAAGGATTCCGTGACAGTGGCGACAGGGGAAGGTGCCCTGCGGATTTACGAGCTTCAGCTGGAAGGCAGGAAGCGGATGACGGCCCACGATTTCCTCCTGGGTGTCAGGATGCAGCCGGGGGAAGTGTTGGGATGAGCAGTATAAGAACAGAAGTATTATATGGTTGTGGCAGTTGATTGTCATTTGGAGTACAGGAAAGGAGTGACACGATATTATGGGTATGTTTTATTGGGATCCTACGTATATTCTGGTTTTGATTGGCATGGTGCTGTGTCTGGGGGCAAGCGCCATGGTGAACAGTGCCATGAGCAGGTACAGTAAAGTGCGCAACAGCACAGGGATGACAGGGGCGGAAGCTGCCAGGCGCATCCTGAATAACGAGGGGCTTTACAATGTGCAGATTGAATGCCTGAAGTCGGGCAGCGGAGATCACTATGATCCCCGCTCCAATACGGTGCGGCTTTCCTGTGACAATTATAATCAGCCTTCCGTGACGGCGGTGGGGGTTGCGGCACATGAATGCGGTCATGCCATTCAGCATGCAAAGGGATATGCCCCCTTAAATTTCCGTTCCGCTCTTGTGCCAGTGGCGAATATCGGCAGTACGCTGGGGATGCCGCTCATCATACTGGGGGTGTTCTTAAGCTGGAATCAGGTGCTGATTAGGATCGGAATCTGGGCATTTGCGCTGGCGGTGCTGTTTCAGCTGGTGACGCTGCCGGTGGAATTCAATGCTTCCTCCAGGGCGCTGGCCAAGATAGATCAGTATGGGCTGTTGGGCGGTGAAGAGACGAAGGGGTGCAGGAAAGTTCTGACGGCGGCAGCCATGACTTATGTGGCGGCGGCAGCGTCTTCCATTTTACAGCTGCTGCGCCTGATTCTGTTGTTTGGTGGCAATCGCAGAAGCGACGACTGACGAAAGACGAATGACAGAAAACAGTATCTGCATTGAACAAACCGGAAACAAAGCAAAAAGAGGTTAAGTGATGCCACCCGGGCTGCAGAATGTCTTGCAGTACAATTTGAACAACAGAGCCTGCAGGGCAGTTCCTGTAAGAGATATGCCGGATTCGGGCAGATGGGAGATGGAATGAATACTCGGGAGCTTGTTTTGGATATGCTGCTCACCCTGGAGCGGGAGGGCGATTATTCCCACAGGCTGATAAAGTCTGTGCTGGATAAATATGATTATCTGGAGGCCCGCGACAAGGCCTTTATCAAGCGGTTGGCGGAAGGTACCCTGGAGCGGCAGCTGGAGCTGGATTACTATCTGGACTGCTATTCCAGTCTGCCGGTGCGGAAGATGAAGCCGCTGATACGGTGCCTGATGCGGATGAGCGTATACCAACTGCTCTACATGGACGCCGTGCCGGACAGCGCCGCCTGCAATGAAGCCTGCAAGCTGGCGGCAAAGAGAGGTTTCGGGAGTCTGAAGGGGTTTGTGAACGGTGTGCTCCGCAAGATTTCCGGACAAAAAGATTCCCTGCCCATGCCGGAGCAGGCGAAGGAGCCGGTGTGGTATTTATCTGTAAAGTATTCCATGCCGGAATGGATTGTGGAAATGTGGCTGGATGAATATGGAACGGATATGACGGAAACACTTTTAGAGGGACTCCTGGAGGTGCATCCCGTTTCCGTCAGGTTTTCTACGCTGATATCTGATGAAGAGAGGGACAGCCTCTGCAGGGATATGCGTGAAAGCGGGATGGAAATGACGCGGAGTCCTTATCTGCCGTATTTGTATCTGACGGGCGGCTATACGGAGAATCCGGCATCCCTGCCAGCTTTTTCCATGGGAAAGTGCACTGTTCAGGATGTGAGCTCCGCCCTGGCCGTGGAGGCGGCGGGAGTAAAAGAAGGCGATTTTGTAGTCGATGTCTGTGCTGCTCCGGGAGGAAAGAGTATTCTTGCAGCGGAGAAGGCCGGCAGCGGCAGGGTGCTTGCCAGGGATGTCTCGAAAGAGAAGAGAAGCATTACGGAGGAAAATATCTGCCGTATGGGGGCGGAGAATATAGAGGTACAGATTTTTGACGGGACACAAACGGATGAATCCCTGTTGGGAAAGGCGGATGTGCTCTTTCTGGATGTACCCTGTTCAGGATTGGGTGTCATGGGAAAGAAGCGTGATATTAAATACCGTATTGCCAGGGAAGGTCTGGGTGAGCTTGAGAAGCTCCAGAGACGGATAGTCGCGGCTTCGGCAGGATATGTGAAGAAGGGCGGCGTCCTTTTATACAGTACCTGTACCATCCGCAGGGAGGAAAATGAGGATATGGTCAGGTACATCTCGCGGGAACTGGGATTTGTGCCGGTACCGTTGGAAGATGTCCTTCCGAAAGAGGTAATTGCGATAAAGAATCATCTGAAAGATAAAATACAGGAAGCAGGAAAAGAGCCCGGGGCAGGTCTTACGGTGGAAGAAGCCAGTGCCTGTATACAGCTGTTCCCGGGACATATGATGGCAGACGGCTTTTTTATTGCCAGATTCCGGCAGCCGGAGTGAGTGATGGTTCGGGTGTTTTTTCCTGTATTTTACTGAAAAGAAAGCAGTGTCCATTCTAAAGTGATGATGTGGAGAAACTCAGGTGGAGAAGAGGGAGAGTGGCGTGGAGGCCATGGGGGTGCAAAGGAAGGTCAGGATGACGGAAGAAAAAAGACAGACAGACGGTAAAAAAACAGATATCAAATCCATGACATTGCAGGAGCTGAAGGAAGAGATGGCGGCCGGAGGCAAGAAGGCTTTCCGGGCGGCGCAGATGTATGAGTGGATGCATGTTAAGCTGGCCAGAAATTTTGATGAAATGACCAATCTGTCAAAAGCCTTTCGGGAAGACTGTAAGGCGAAGTACGCTTATACGGCATTGCGGGCAGTCCGCGTACAGGAATCAAAGTTGGACGGCACCAGGAAGTTTCTGTTCGAGCTTCCCGACGGAAACGTGGTGGAGAGTGTCTGGATGAAGTATAAGCACGGAAACAGTGTGTGCATCTCCTCCCAGGTGGGATGCAGGATGGGATGCAGGTTTTGTGCATCTACACTGGACGGGCTGGAGCGGAATCTGGCCCCATCCGAGATGTTGGATCAGGTGTATGCCATCACGCTGCTGACAGGGGAGAGGGTGAGCAATGTGGTGGTGATGGGCATAGGGGAGCCGTTGGATAATTACGACAATCTGTTAGTCTTTTTGAAAATGCTCACGGACGAAAACGGCCTTCATATCAGCCAGAGAAACGTGACGGTGTCCACCTGTGGCCTGGTGCCAGAAATGCGGAGACTTGCGGATGAGAAGATGCAGATTACTTTGGCTTTGTCGCTGCATGCCGTGACGGACGAAAAACGCCGTAAGATTATGCCTATTGCAAATCGGTATCAGATCAGCGAGCTGATGGATACGTGCGGATACTATTTTGCGCGGACGGGCAGGAGGATTACCTTTGAATACAGTCTGGCGGCAGGCGTGAATGACAGCGAGGAGGATGCCATGGGGCTGGTCCGCCTGGCAAAGCCCCTTCACTGCCACATCAATTTAATTCCGGTAAACCCTGTAAAAGAATGCGATTTTTCGCGTACGCGGTTGTCTCAGGTCAAGGCTTTTCAAAATATACTTGAAAAAAATGAAATAAATGGTACTATTAGAAGGGAAATGGGCAGGGACATTGACGGTGCATGCGGGCAGCTGAGGCGGAAGAATATGTCCGGCCTGCGGGACATTGGAGGAAATGAAGCGTGTTGAAAACGTTTTCTATGACGGATATAGGCAGAAAAAGAAAAGCAAATCAGGATTATGTATATTCATCGGAACGGCCGATAGGCAAGCTCCCCAATCTGTTTGTGGTGGCAGACGGCATGGGCGGCCATAATGCGGGTGATTATGCTTCCCGGGTTGCAGTGGAGACCATTGTGGAGCGGATTGCGGATTCGCCGGAACAGGACCCGCTGTGCGTTTTTGACATGGCGATTCGATTTGCCAATACGAGGATAAGGGAGTTGGCGTTAGAATCTCCCGAACTGGAAGGAATGGGGACTACCGTTGTGGCTGCGTCCTGCCTGGACGGGTGCCTTTTTGTTGCAAATGTGGGCGACAGCAGGCTGTATGTGGTGAACCGTTCGGGGATTAGACAGGTTACGAGAGACCATTCCTGGGTGGAGGAGATGGTTCGGAGGGGCGGACTTGGCAGGGAGGAAGCCAGGAACCATCCGGATAAGAATATCATTACCAGGGCAGTGGGGGCTGACGATACCGTCAAGGCGGACTTTTTTACGGTGCGGCTTGAACAGGATGACAAAATTTTGATGTGTACGGACGGACTGACCAATATGCTGGAGGACGAGGAAATCCGAATGATACTGGACGGAGCCCGGGATATTGTGGAGAAGGCAGAGGCGCTTGTCAGAGCCGCCAACGAGAACGGCGGTAAGGACAATATCAGTGTGATTTTGATTGAATCTCTGGAAGAGTGTTAGAATGGAGAGCATACATGGTTAAGATTGGAATGATGATTGGTGACCGCTACGAGGTACTGGAGAAGATCGGTACCGGAGGTATGTCAGACGTGTATAAGGCAAAATGTCATAAACTGAATCGTTTTGTGGCGATCAAGGTCCTGAAGCAGGAGTTTAGTGAAAACGCTAATTTTGTATCGAAATTTCGCACGGAAGCCCAGGCTGCAGCGGGGCTGATGCACCCCAATATAGTAAATGTGTACGATGTGGGGGAGGAAGACGGTATTTACTATATTGTGATGGAGCTGGTAGAAGGCATCACGCTTAAAAAATATATAGAAAAAAAGGCCAGGCTGTCGTTCAAGGAGGCAGTCAGCATTGCGATACAGGTGAGCATGGGAATCGAAGCCGCTCATAATAACCATATTATCCACAGGGATATCAAGCCGCAGAATATCATCATATCCAAGGACGGGAAAGTAAAGGTAACGGATTTCGGTATCGCCAAGGCGGCCACCAGCAATACAATCACTTCCAATGTGATGGGCTCCGTTCATTACACGTCGCCGGAGCAGGCCAGAGGCGGTTACAGCGATGAGAAGAGCGATATTTATTCCCTGGGAATTACGATTTTTGAAATGCTTACGGGCAGGGTGCCTTTTAACGGAGAGACGACGGTGGCGATTGCCATCAAGCATATTCAGGAGGAGCTTCCCTCTCCGAAGGAGTTTGTGCCGGAGATTCCAAACAGTGTGGAGGGAATCGTACTGAAGTGCTGCCAGAAGTCTCCGGACCGCAGATATCAGAGTATGCCGGAGTTGATTGCAGACCTGAAGCAGTCTCTGATGAACCCTGATGACGATTTTGTAGTTCAGAATGACCCTGACATGAACGGCGGCACCCGAAAGATATCGGACAGTGAGAGGGAGCAGATCAAGCGCAGGACTGTCTATCAGGAAGAGTATGAGCATAGTCACGATTATGATGACAGGGAAGAGTCTATGCGGCTGCGTTCCGAGGCAGAGCCTGTCTATGAAAATGAAGCTGACGGTGAGGATGAGGACGATTACGACTATAATCCCAAAATGGAGAGGGTAACTACGATTCTGGCGTTAATCGGGGGCGTAGTATTCTGTGTGGTTGCCATTATTCTTGCGGTCAAAGTATTCGGAGGCCGGGAGGAGGACAACGAGCCCGGCAGTCCTGTTGTCACGGCAACGCCGCCTGTGCAGTCTTGGGAAGAGTCTTCTGTCAGTGAGGAGGAAGAGCCGAAGACGGTGAAGATGCCGAAGGTAGTGGGCAAAACTGTGGAGGAAGCGAGAAATGCATTGACGGATCTGGGGCTGAAGTCGGAGGTGAGCTATGAGGAGTCGGATGATATTCAGGCCGGCGAAGTCATGAGATCCGATGTGGCGGAAGGCACTGAGATTGAGGAGGGGACTGTGGTGAAGCTTACTGCCAGTGCAGGCCCCCAGCCTATTGCCGTGCCGTCGGTGGTAGGCATGGATTATGACGGGGCGAATGCCCGCCTGACACAGCTTGGCTTTGCCGTGACCAGAGTGGAAGGATATTCCGATGAAGTGAACAGCGGGATTGTTATGTCTCAGGTGCCTTCCGCGGAGACGGAAGTGGCAAAAGGAACTAATGTTACTGTTACGGTTAGCCTTGGAAAGGAGAAAGTTCTGGTTCCGAAGCTGTTAGGATATTCCGAACAGGACGGAATTGCGATTGCTCTGGAGGCCGGGCTGCAGGTCGGGGAGGAAATTGCCTATATATACAGCAATGAGTATCCGGAGGGACAGATCTGCTATCAGAGTTACTCTACCGGCTCTTATGTGGAGCCTGACACTGTGATAGATATCAAGGTCAGCAAAGGTCCTGAGGCGGAGACTTACAGATGCAATGCGAGCATTACGGCGCCTACGCCTGAGGAAGCACCGGATTATGCGTCCGGCATGGAGGTTACTGTCCGGTTGGTTACGGATGACGGACAGGTGCTTTTGGATACCAGGACTTCAAGCTTTCCGCAGGCGGCAAATTATTATGGGCTGACTTCCTCGGGAGGCACGCTTACCATGTCCTATTTCGTGACTACGGAGGGCACTACCACCACTGACCCGGAGACGGGTGAGACAATCACGATACCCGGGGAAACCGAGGAGAGATCCTTCAGCAGAAGAATTGATTTTACATTGGAGTAGGATGAGGTTTATGCGTGGAAGGATAGTCAAAGGAATCGGCGGCTTTTATTATGTCCATTGCGGGGCGGCCGGAGAGGGCGCGCCCCGGGACAGAGAATTATATGAATGCAGGGCAAAAGGGATTTTCCGCAAGGACAACCGCCGTCCTCTGGTGGGGGATGAGGTGGAGATGGATGTGCTGGACGAAGAGAAAAAAAACGGCAGCATCAGCGAGCTTCTTCCCAGGCGCAGTGTGCTTATACGCCCTGCCGTGGCAAATGTGGACCAGGCTCTGGTTATTTTTGCCGTTGCAAGACCAAAGCCCAATTTTAACCTGTTGGACAGGTTTCTGATTATGATGGCACAGCAGGGGCTTGAAAGCATTATCTGTTTTAATAAAACGGATATTGATGAAGACGGGAACGGAGAGGATTACGGAAGGATATACGGAGGCTGCGGTTACCGTACGTTGGGAGTCAGCGCGAAAACGGGTGAGGGGATGGATTCCCTGAGGGAGCTGCTTCGCGGGAAAACCACCTCGGTGGCGGGGCCCAGCGGTGTGGGAAAATCCTCCATCATCAACTGCCTGCAGCCGGATATTGTGATGGAGACAGGAGAGATCAGCGACAAAATTCAGCGGGGAAAACATACCACAAGACATTCCGAGCTGATAGCGCTGGAGAAGGACACCTATATCCTGGACACGCCCGGATTCAGCTCACTGGGGCTTTTCGATCTGGAGAAGGGTCAGCTGGCGGCATATTACCCGGAATTTACGGATTATGAAAAATACTGCAGATATTCCGGCTGCGCCCACATCGGGGAACGCGACTGCGGTGTAAAGGATGCGGTGGCGGAGGGAAAAATCAGCAGGATGCGATATGAAAATTATTGTCTTTTGTATCGGGAACTGGACTACATACAGCCCGGAGGAACAAAGGCGAAGCAGGCATCAAAGAATTACAGAGCCGGAAAAAAATAAAGAAACAGGTAGATGAACGGCGCGAAGACGTTGCGTCTGATTGAAATATACGGAGGTTTAAGGAACCATGAAATTAGGAATCGTCGGTTTACCAAATGTAGGAAAAAGCACATTATTTAACTCTTTGACCAAAGCAGGCGCGGAATCCGCCAATTATCCTTTCTGCACCATCGACCCCAATATAGGGATTGTAACCGTGCCGGACGAGCGGCTGAAGCTGCTGGGAGACATGTATAAGTCCAAAAAAGTGACTCCCGCGGTGATTGAATTTGTAGATATTGCAGGCCTGGTAAAGGGAGCATCCAAGGGGGAAGGACTGGGCAATCAGTTTCTGAGCAATATCCGGGAGGTGGATGCCATCGTCCATGTGGTCAGATGCTTTGAAGACTCCAATGTAGTCCATGTGGACGGCAGTGTGAATCCCATGCGGGATATCGAAACCATCAACCTGGAACTGATATTTTCCGATCTGGAAGTGCTGGAGAGAAGGATATCCAAGGTGGCGAAGACTGCCAGGATGGACAAGACATGCGCGAAGGAACTTGCCCTGTTAGAGCGGATCAAAGAACATCTGGAAGCAGGAGAGCCTGCCAAGACTCTGGAAGTCACGGATGAGGATGAGATTGCGCTGTTCCGCGAGTATAATCTGCTGACTTATAAGCCGGTCATTTATGCTGCCAATGTGGCGGAGGATGATCTGGCGGACGACGGTGTCTCCAATTCTCAGGTGGCGGAAGTGAGGGCATTCGCGGAAAAGGAGCACAGTGAGGTCTTTGTCATCTGTGCGCAGATCGAGCAGGAGATTTCGGAGCTGGATGAGGATGAAAAGGCGATGTTCCTGGAGGATCTGGGCCTTGTGGAATCCGGGTTGGAGAAGCTGGTGAAGGCAAGCTATCATATCCTGGGACTGATGAGTTTCCTGACTGCAGGGGAGGATGAGACCCGGGCATGGACGATCCGGATCGGCACGAAAGCGCCTCAGGCAGCCGGCAAGATTCACTCCGATTTTGAGCGGGGATTTATCAAAGCGGAAGTGGTTAATTACAAAGCCCTGTTGGAGCAGGGCTCCCTCGCTGCGGCCCGGGAGAAGGGCCTTGTGGGCATAGAAGGCAAGGATTATGTAGTGCAGGACGGTGATGTGATATTATTCCGCTTCAATGTGTGACAAAAGGGCAGAGGATTGGCATGGCTTCGGGTCCGTGGGCAGGGAAGCCTGAAAGGAACAGTTTATGAATGTTGGTGATATTGCGTTTCCAAACCTGGGAATATATCTGAAAAATGTTCCCAAATCTTTCAGTATATTCGGATTTGACATTGCTTTTTATGGGCTGCTTATCGGATTGGGCGTGCTTGCGGGAATTCTGATGGCGGCGCATGTGGCTAAGGTCACAGGGCAGAATCCGGATGATTACTGGGATTTTGCAATCTATGCGGTTATTTTTTCCATTATAGGGGCCCGTATTTATTACGTGGTGTTCTCCTGGGACTATTATAAGGATGACCTGTTGGGTATCTTTAGACTGAGAAATGGCGGGCTGGCCATATACGGCGGTGTTATTGCGGCGTTTATCACATTGTTTGTCTACGGCAGGGTTAAAAAGCGCGATCCCCTGCTCATGGGAGATACCTGTATGCCCGGGCTGATTCTGGGACAGGCCATCGGGCGCTGGGGAAATTTCATGAACCGTGAGGTATTCGGAGAGTATTATGACGGTCTCTTTTCCATGCAGCTTCCCGCCCTGGCGGTTCGCGCCAGGGATATTTCGGACAACATTGCCGCACACATCCCTGAAGGAGCGAATTATATCAATGTGCATCCGACTTTTCTCTATGAGAGCGTGTGGAATCTTCTGGTACTCACTGTGCTGTTGGTTTTCAGGAAACATAAAAAATTTAACGGTGAGATGTGTCTGCTCTATTTTGGCGGTTATGGGCTGGGACGCTTTTTCATCGAGGGAATCCGGACGGATACTCTGTTTATTCCCGGCACAACGCTTCCCGTGTCACAGGTACTGGCGCTGTTGATGGTAGTGTTTTCTGTGGTGGCGGATGTTGCAGTGCGCTCCAGGATGAAGCGTCGCTGTGTCTGAGTAAAAAATTTTTTCGACAAATTTCATGACTATATATAGCATACAATACAATGGAGATATACTATATCTTGTATGTTTTGAACGAAAGCACCCTGCAAACGTTTAGCAGGGTGCTTTTTTTCGTTTGACACGTACACATTTTTGGCTTGTCAAATCCCCCAATCTATATTAAAATCAATTGATAAGTGGGATAAATGTGGCAGAAAAGACCAAAAAGTGGGATGGAATCCCATACCCACATCTGATGGGCGGTGATTGCTATTGTTTATGAGCAAATACAATCATACAATAGACCCAAAGGGCAGGCTGAGCATTCCTTCCAAGTACAGGGAAATTCTGGGAGACGAATTTGTGGTTTCAAAGGGAATGGATGGCTGCTTGTTTGTGTACGCCGATGAGACGTGGAAGGAGTTCGAGGCAAAGCTGGCAGCGCTGCCGCTGGTCAACAAGCAGGCAAGGCAGCTGGCAAGGTTTTTCCTGTCAGGTGCTCAGTATGTTACAGTGGACAAGCAGGGACGTATCCTGGTGCCTCAGGATTTACGAGACTTTGCTGGTCTGGAGAAGGATGTGGTCCTGTCCGGTATGGGAAGCCGTATCGAGGTATGGAGTCTTGAAAAGTGGAATGAAGTGAACGGTGAAGTGGATATTGACGAGATATCCGAGGGCATCGGAGACATGGGGCTGACAATATAATGTGCTCCCCGATATTCCGTATCGATACAGGTTCCCGGGGATGTCTCCCTCGAGAGACGGGCCGTCAGAAAATACAGTGGAATGCGTAAAAAGAAAAAAGCAGAGAAATACGGTGAAATCCGTTAAAAAGGAAAGAAGCAGAAGGAGTACGTTAAATCTGCCAAAGGGAAAAGCGGAGAGGAGGGGAAGATGGAAGAAAAATACGAGGTGCCATTCAAGCATTACTCCGTCCTTTTGGAAGAGGTAATCAAACTACTACATATAAAGCCGGAGGGTATCTATGTGGACGGCACGCTGGGCGGGGGCGGACATGCCTTTGAAGTGTGCAGGCGGTTGGAGGGCGGCCGCTTTTACGGAATTGACCAGGACGAAGCGGCAATCTGCGCGGCGCAGGAACGGCTTGTGCCTTTCTCAGGTAAGGTTACTGTCCTGAGAGACAATTTCTGCAATATGCGGGCCAGGCTGATGTCGGAAGGCGTAAGGAGTGTAGACGGCATTCTGCTTGACCTTGGCGTGTCTTCCTATCAGTTTGACAATTGGGAGCGGGGGTTTTCCTACCGCTTTGACGCGCCTCTGGACATGCGTATGGACCGCAGACAGACATTGACGGCAGGGGACATCGTGAATAAATATTCCGAGAATGAGCTGTACCGTATTATCCGCGATTACGGGGAGGAACGATTTGCGAAAAATATTGCAAAATACATAGCGGAAGCAAGGAGAAAGAAGCCTGTTGAAACTACATTTGAACTGAACGAGATCATTAAGGCTGCCATTCCGGCGAAAATGCGGAAGGACGGGCATCCTTCCAAACGGACTTACCAGGCAATTCGCATTGAGTGTAACAGAGAGTTGGAAGTACTGAAAAACTCTCTGGATGATATGATCGATATGCTGAAGCCGGAGGGACGACTGTGTGTCATTACCTTTCATTCGTTGGAAGATCGTATCGTGAAGACGATTTTCAGGAAAAATGAGGCACCCTGTATCTGTCCGCCGGATTTCCCGGTGTGTGTGTGCGGGAAGGTTTCGAAAGGGACAGTGGTGACGAGGAAACCCGTAGTTGCGGGGGAAAGAGAACTGGCGGAAAACGCAAGGTCCAGAAGCGCAAAGCTGAGGGTTTTTGAGAGAGAAATTGAATCTGATTAGAAAGTGGGAGTGTTTTATGAGCCGAAACAGAAAGAGTAACGGGCAGGATTCATATGATAAGAACAGATATGCGGAACGGAGAGAAACAGACACTTATGTCTATGGAAATACGGTAAGGAAGCTGGAGCCTGAGAGGGTCTGGGAGGAGCAGGAGGAAGAAGCGCCTGTCAAAAAGCCTCACCATGAGGTGCGCAAGAACCGTGATAAGGCTCGTTATATGAATGCGGGATATGTTATGTTCCTGGCAGTGGCACTGTGTGTGGCGGCAGTGATTTTGGTGAATTATATTCAGCTTCAGGCGGAGCTGACAAATCTGACCAGGAGTGTGGCATCCAGTGAGAGTACACTGAACCGCATGAAGGTGGCCAATGATGAAGAATACAACCGCATCATAAGCAGTATTGATCTGGAGGAAATCAAGAGGATTGCCATTATGGAGCTTGGGATGGTTTACGCCCAGGAAGGTCAGATCATTGAATACGAAAACGAGAGCGGTGATTATATGCGCCAGGTAACGGAAAATAATTGATGGGAGTCAGAGTGAGAACAAAACAGAGAAGAAAGACAGGAAGAGCGGCGGAGAGAGCAGGAAGAACAGCAGAGAGCGCGGAAAGAACGGGAAGAACAGCAGAGAGAGGAGAAAGAACAGCAGAGAGCGCGGAAAGAACGGGAAGAACAGCAGAGAGAGGAGAAAGAACGGGAAGAACGGCAGAAAGAACAGGAAGAAAAGCAGAGAGAGCGGGAAGAACAGGAAGTAGAGCGGTCAAAAGGACAGGAAGAACACGGAGAGCAGGAAAACCGGAAAACCGGAACAGGTTTTCCATAAAGATGCAGAAAAAACTGGTGGTGCTGTACGCATTTGTTTTGTTGGCATTTATAGGTCTGAGTGTGAGGCTTGTGTGGATCACCAGGAAAAACGAGACAAATTACCAGAAGCAGGTGCTGTCCCAACAGGGCTATTCTTCCACAGTCATTCCCTATCGCAGAGGCAATATAGTAGATGCAAAGGGAACCCGGCTTGCCACCAGTGAAAAGGTATATAACCTGGTCATTGACGCAAAGGTGATGAATACGGAAGTGAAGGGGAAGACGCCTTACCTGGAGCCCACGTTACAGGCCCTGGGCGAGAATTTTGACCTGGATATGGCACAGATAAGGGAGCATGTCAACACAAACAAAAAGTCTTCCTGGTATGTGCCTCTCAGGCGGCTGACTTACGAGGAAATCAGTGGTTTTAAGCAGGCGCAGGAAGAGAATTCCGACATACGGGGTGTGTGGTTCGAGGAAGAGTACAAGCGTATCTATCCATATGGCTCACTGGCTGCGGATGTGGTCGGGTTTACGACTACGGACGGTCAGGGAAGTTATGGGCTGGAAGAGTACTATAATGATGTCTTAAACGGAATTAACGGCAGGGAATACGGATATCTGAATGATGACCTGGCAATGGAGCGCACTGTGAAGTCGGCAGTGGACGGATACGATATCCATTCCACCATTGATGCAAATCTGCAGATGATAGTGGAAAAGAACCTGAGGAAATTCAATGATGAGTATCAGAATAATGTACGAACAGGAAACGGCGCTGAGAATGTGGGCTGTATTATAATGAGGACCAACACGGGAGAAATCCTTGCCATGGCCAGCTATCCCACCTATGACCTGAACGATACACGTAATCCGGAGGCTATGTACGGTACCAGGATGGTGGAGCAGGTCACCAATGCCAACGGCTATTACGAGATTAAGAAGACAAATACAATCATTGACGAAAATGTAGTGGCAGCCATGGATGAAAAGCAGATGTATGTGAACCTGGATTATCTGTGGAAAAATTTCTGTATTACCGACACTTATGAACCCGGTTCTACGGCAAAGCCGTTTACAGTGGCAGCGGCGCTGGAGCAGGGAGTGGTGTCGCCAAACACCACCTTTGAGTGTACCGGCGTGATGGAGGTGGGCGGATATCCCATCAAATGCCATGCACGGGGCACGATGAGTCTGGAAAATTCCATAGCCACCTCCTGCAACGTGACCATGATGAAAATTGCGCAGCTGATGGGAAAAGAGTATTTCTGTAAATTTCAGAATATATTCAATTTCGGGCTGAGGACCAATATAGACCTGGCCGGGGAAGCAAGGACGGCCAGCCTGATCTACAAGCCGGAGGATATGGGGCCTACCGATCTGGCTACCAACAGTTTCGGACAAAACTTTAATGTGACCATGATCGAGATGATTACGGGATTCTGTTCACTGGTGAACGGCGGTTATTATTATGAGCCTCATGTGGTGGACAAGATAACCAATGCCAGCGGCGCTACGGTAAAAAATATCGAGCCCAGGGTGCTGAAGCAGACCGTATCGGAATCCACATCGGCTTTGATCAGGCAGTACTGCAAGGCTGTAGTGGACTACGGGACGGGTACCACGGCAAAGCCTCCCGGTTATGCATTGGGCGGAAAGACAGGTACGGCGGAGACGATTGATCCCATGACAAACAAACGTTCCGAAAAAGAGTATGTAGTTTCCTTTATCGGCTGTGTTCCGGCGGATGATCCTGAGATTGCCATCTATGTAGTGGTGGACAGGCTGAATGCGGAGAAGCAGGACAATGCCAGGGTGGCCACGGTTCTGTCGCGCAGTATCCTGATGGAAGCGCTGCCCTATCTGAATATCTTCATGACGGAGCCGGTTTCGGAAGCGGAGCAGGCAGAACTGGATGCACTGCAGCAGGAGATTACCGGCCAGTATACCCAGACGCCGGAAGGAACCGATCCGGAAAATTCTGAGGGAGATACTTCCGGTGCTCCTGAGGGTGGCAGCCCGGAAGGAAGTAATCCTGAAGGAGGCAGCCCGGAAGGCGGGGAGGGCACGGGTGGCGTACAGAATGCGCCCTGGATGGAGTATCCCATCGACCCCGAGACCGGCTACCGCGTGGGTCCGGACGACAGGTATTATGATGCACAGACAGGAATTCCCATTGAAGGCGGGGAGTCGGTGCCGAATCCGGATATTCCCGTGAATCCGAACCTTACGGGATGATGCCTGGTAAGCTTTTTCAGGTTCGGGCAAAATGTAATATTCTTTTTATGCAGGAGGATTCATATCCCGGCAGATTCGGGAATAAAGTATATCAATACCTGATATATGAGGCCTGAATGCTTTCGGACAACAATAAAATAGCCCACAGGAAGAAAATGCTGGTAAGCTTTCTGATTTTTACCGGAGTGTTTGCCTTTCTGTTTGGACGGCTGGTATACTTATGCGTCTGGGAGGCGGAGCATTATGCTGCAATGGCGACCGATTTGCATGAGCGGGAGCGCAGCATTAAGGCTGCCAGAGGGCGCATCCTTGACCGCAACGGCAAGGTCCTGGCGGATAACAGGACGGTATGCACGGTATCCGTTATTTACAATCAGATAGAGGATAGAGAGAAGGTAATCGAAATACTCTGCAGGGAACTGGAACTTACGGAGGAGTATGTACGGAAAAGAGTGGAAAAATATTGCTCCATGGAACGCATTAAGAGCAATGTGGATAAGGAAGTGGGAGACCGTATCCGGGAATATGACCTGGCCGGAGTGAAGGTGGATGAGGATTATAAGCGCTATTATCCCCATGACGAGCTGGCCAGCAAGGTGTTGGGATTTACCGGCGGCGACAATCAGGGAATCATTGGCCTGGAAGTGGCATATGATAAGTACATGGAAGGAGAGGCCGGTAAAATCCTGACGGTGACGGATGCCCGGGGCATCGAGGTGGAATCGGCCGGAGAGCGGCGGATTGAGCCGGTGGCGGGACTTGATTTATGTATCAGCATGGACCTGAACATCCAGTATTATGCCACACAGCTTGCAAACCAGGCCCTTGCCACCAAACAGGCAGACAGCGTCTCCATCCTGGTGATGAATCCTGGGAACGGAGAAATCCTTGCCATGGCAAATGTGCCGGAATTTGATTTAAACCAGCCCTTTGAACTGCCGGAAGGAACTGCGGAAAATCTAAGTACGGAGGAACAGCAGAATCTGCTGAACGGCATCTGGAGGAACGGATGCATAAACGATACATACGAGCCCGGTTCTACTTTTAAGATTATAACGGCGGCTGCCGGGCTTTCGGCGGGGGTGGTGACTCCGGAGAGCTCTTTCAGCTGTCCGGGCTTCATCATCGTAGATGACAGGAAGATACGCTGTCATAAGATTGCGGGACACGGTAGCCAGGATTTTACACATACCATGATGAATTCCTGTAATCCGGCTTTGATTACGGTGGGGCTGAGACTGGGAATTGACGGTTATTACAGTTATTTTGAGCAGTTCGGACTGAAGACAAAGACCGGTATTGACCTGCCGGGCGAGGCTGACACTATCATGCACAGGAAAGAGGATATGGGCAATGTGGAGCTTGCCACGGTGGCTTTCGGCCAGTCTTTTCAGATTACGCCCATACAGCTGATTACTACCGTATCTTCTATTATAAATGGGGGAAAACGGGTGACACCCCATTTCGGGGTATGTACGAAGGACGCAGACGGCAATGTGGTGGAGACCTTCGAATATCCGGTGACGGAAGGAATCGTGACAGAGGAAGTCAGCGCCACCATGCGGGGAATCCTGGAGATGGTGGTGAAGGAGGGCAGCGGTGCCAATGGCAAGGTGGAGGGATTCCGCGTGGGAGGCAAGACGGCAACCAGCCAGACACTGCCCAGAGGCAGCGGACGGTATATCGCTTCCTTTATCGGTTTCGCACCGGCGGATGACCCGCAGGTGATTGCACTGGCTATTGTGAATAATCCTAAGGGAGTGTATTACGGAGGGCAGGTGGCAGCGCCCATTGTACGTCAGCTGTACGAGAATATCCTGCCGTATCTGGGGATTACAGAATATTATGAGTGAGCAGTAAGTACAGATACAGCGCACAGATTCGGTTACGGACGCAATCTCTAAGCGTCCGGAAGCGAATCTCAGGGATAAGTGAGTTGTATCTGTACTTACGGAACTGAAATCAGTAAGTACAGATACAGCGCACAGATTCGGTTACGGACGCAATCTCTAAGCGTC
>CAJUJN010000035.1:24186-43681 GCA_910586775.1 uncultured Acetatifactor sp.
CGGAAGCAAATTTCAGAGGCAGGTGTGTCGTAGCTGTGCTTACGGAACTAAATTTAGAAAGGATTGGGTGATGGGTAAGATCAGCATAACAGCGGTCCTGCTTTCCTTCAGCATCAGCGCTCTTGCCGGACCGGTGATAATACCCTTTTTAAGGCGGCTGAAATGCGGCCAGACGGTTCGGGATGACGGCCCGGCCGCTCATCTGAAGAAGTCGGGAACGCCCACCATGGGTGGTATATTGATTCTGGCGAGTGTATTGGCCACCTCTGTGGCATTTATGGAGGATTACCCCAGGATAATGCCGGTTTTGTTTCTTACGGTAGGATTCGGCATGGTGGGGCTGATGGATGATTACATAAAAGTAGTATGCAGGCGTTCCATGGGGCTTTCACCCTGGCAGAAACTCTTCGGACAGTTGGCTGTCACAGGGGGATTTGCCTGGTATCTGGTTCGTTACACGGACGTGAGCCTGGCGATGAAGGTACCCTGGATGCCGGGAAAATACCTGGATTTCGGAATGTGGAATATCCCGATTCTGTTCTTTATCGTGCTGGGGACGGCCAACGGGACGAATTTTACAGACGGGCTGGACGGTCTGGCAGGAAGCGTTACACTGATGGTGGCGGTGTTTTTTTCCGTGGTATCCATAGGCACCGTCTCGGGAATAGAACCTCTGACCTGCGCCGTGGCGGGAGCGCTGATGGGATTTCTGCTTTTTAACGTACATCCGGCGGAGGTATTCATGGGAGACACCGGTTCCCTGGCGCTGGGAGGTTTTGTGGCGGGATGCGCCTATGTGATGCAGATGCCGCTGTACATAGCGATTGTGGGCATTATATATCTGATAGAAGTATGTTCCGTCATTCTGCAGGTAAGTTACTTCAAACTCAGCGGCGGGAAACGGATTTTGAAGATGGCGCCGCTGCATCATCACTTTGAACTCAGCGGATGGTCGGAGACCAGGATTACAGCGCTTTTCACTATCATCACCGCTCTGATGTGCCTGCTGGCCCTCAGGGCGCTGGGGTGAGGGAAGCCGAATCTCAGTTGCTTGTGCGCTGAACATGCATTTGCGGGACTGGAATAAGAAAGGAAAAATGATTATGAAAGCAGGAGAGAAATGCCTGGTGGTCGGTTCCGGCTTAAGCGGAATCGGTTCCGTGGGGCTTCTGGAACACATGGGTGCGGAAGTGATACTGTACGACAGCAATGAAAAGCTGACTGTGGAGGAACTGCGGGGACGCCTTCCAAAGTGCAGCAGGGCTTCCTGCATCACAGGAGAGCTGCCGGAGCAGGTTCTGGCGAATACAGAGACCGTGGTCTTAAGCCCGGGGGTCCCCACTGACATCCCTCTGGTAAACGCCCTGAGAGACAAAGGAGCTGCGATTATAGGGGAGATCGAGTTGGGATTTCTGCAGGAGAAAGGAAGAGTGGCTGCCATCACAGGCACCAACGGCAAGACCACCACGACGACTCTGGTGGGCGAGATTATGAAAGCGCACCTGGGGGAGGATAAGACATTTGTGGTGGGCAATATAGGCAATCCCTACACTTCCGAGTGTCTGAAGACAGCCTTGGACACGGTGACAGTGGGGGAGATCAGCTCATTTCAGCTGGAGACCATCTCCTCTTTCCATCCCGCGGTGTCGGCCATCCTGAATATTACTCCGGATCACTTAAACCGTCACCACACCATGGAAGCTTATGCGGCAGCCAAGGAGAACATAGCCGTAAATCAGGACAAAAGCGACATTTGCGTGTTGAATTACGACAATACATATACAAGAAATTTTGCGGAGAGATGTCCTGCCAGGGTTGTTTTCTTCTCGTCCTCTGAAAAGCTGGAAGAGGGATACTATCTGAAAGGTGATAAGGTAGTGAAGGCGGTCCGGGGGCAGGAGAGAGAAGTTCTGGATGTCCACACGGATATGAATCTGGCAGGCATTTGCAACGTGGAAAATGTGATGGCTGCCATCGCCATTGCCGAAGGGATGGAAGTACCCGTGGACATTATCCTGAAAGTGATTAAAACTTTCAAAGCTGTGGAGCACAGAATTGAATTTGTGGCCACCAAGGGAGGTGTGGATTACTATAACGATTCCAAGGGAACCAATCCCGACGCTGCCATCCAGGGCATTCGTGCCATGAGGAAGCCCACTGTTCTCATCGGCGGAGGATATGATAAAGAGAGCGAATATGATGAGTGGATCGAGAGTTTTGACGGCAAGGTGAAATGGTTGGTCCTCATCGGCGAGACTCGGAGAAAAATCGCGGAATGTGCCAGGCAGCACGGATTCAGCCGGATTCGTTTTGCGGATACCTTTGAGGAATGCCTGAAACTCTGCACGGAACTGGCCGAAGCGGGGGATGCGGTGCTTCTGTCTCCTGCCTGTGCCAGCTGGGGGATGTTCCCCAATTATGAGGTAAGAGGACAGATGTTCAAGGAGTATGTCAACGGTTTGAAATGAAGCAGGGGATGAAGGCGGGGAGTATATATGGCGGCACATGGAACGGCAAAGCGAAAGAAAAAAGAACAATCTGAATATTTTTTTGATTACAGCCTTCTGTTTATTGTGCTGTTTCTCCTGGGATTCGGGCTGGTGATGATCTATTCGGCCAGTTCCTACAGCGCATTTGAGGAGTTTAAGGATACGGCATATTATTTGAAGAAACAGCTGACAGCCGTGGTTATCGGACTGGTGCTGATGATTTTTGTGGCAAATATTCCCTATCATTTCTGGGAGCGGTTTGCAGTGCTTGGATATCTGGTGGCAGTTTCACTGATTCCGCTGGTTCTGACGCCCCTGGGTGTGGAATCCCACGGAGCCAGGCGGTGGATCAAAATTCCCGGGTTGGGAATGAACCTGCAGCCCGCGGAGGTGGCTAAAATAGCTATTATTCTGTTTCTGGCTGTGCTGGTGTGCAAGATGGGGAAAGGGATTCGCAGCTTCAGGGGATTTTGTGTGATGATGATTTTTCCGGTGCCTCTGGCGGCTGAGGTATATGTCATCACGAAAAATATGAGTTCAGCGCTTATTATCATGGGAATTGCCGTAATTATGGTATTCGTGGCCAGTCCTGATTACAAGAAATTTGTCATCATTGCTCTGATTGCGATTGCGGCGGCATCATTACTCATCTATCTGGTGGCCTCGGGAAGTGATATCCTGGCATTCCGCGGCAACCGTATCCGCTCATGGCTGGACCCGGAGAGTGACCCTTCCGACACCGGCTTCCAGACGTTGCAGGGCCTGTATGCCATCGGAAGCGGCGGTATCTGGGGTAAAGGCCTGGGGCAGAGCATGCAGAAGCTGAGCTTCCTTCCGGAGGCACAGAACGATATGATCTTTTCCATTATCTGCGAGGAATTGGGGTTGTTCGGGGCCGTTGCCGTCATACTGATGTTCATCATGCTTCTGTGGAGGATGATGGTAATCGCCAACAATGCGACGGATCTGTTCGGGGCCATGCTGGTGGTGGGGGTTATGGGACATATCGCTGTTCAGGCAATCCTGAATATAGCCGTTGTAACCGCAACCATTCCGAATACCGGTATCTCCCTGCCGTTTATCAGTTACGGCGGCTCCTCGGTTATGTTTCTTCTGATAGAAATAGGGCTGGTCCTGAGCGTGGCCCGCAGGATTCAGCTGAAGGAGTTGTAACGTGAAAGCAGGCAGAGGCAGCCGAAGGTGCTATACTCAAGACCGCCGGAATTTACTAATCCGTCCAAGTCGGGCGTATATGGCTGGCGGTTTTAAATCCACTGTAATGATAGTGAGTTGTCACTATAATGATAATAAAATGACACTGTGGCGATAGTGACTTTGTTGTGGTTTACTGCAAATTTCATCGGCGTGTGGTATAAATATATGGGACAAGGTACGGAAGCGGCAGTTTTCTCATAGGATAGAATAGTTTAAATAAAGAAAGCCGGATGGTGCTTTATGGATTCTATTCGTATTCAAGGGGGAATTGCCCTACAGGGAAAAGTTCGCATACAAGGGTCGAAAAATGCTTCGCTGCCTGTCCTGGCAGCCACGTTGCTGGTGGGAGAGGGGTCCTTTATCCGGAACTGTCCGCGGATAGCGGACGTGCATTCCATGACAAGCCTTCTGAAAAGTCTGGGCTGCAGCGTGCACTGGCAGGAGGCAGGTATTTTTGTCGATTCGTCAAAAGTGAGGAGAGGGGAGATGCCACGGGAGGCGGTGACAGGTATGCGTTCTTCTCTCTGTCTGCTGGGTGCGCTCATCGGCAGATGCGGAGAAGTAACCATGGAATATCCGGGAGGCTGCGTCATAGGGGAGCGTCCTATTGATTTGCACTTGGCCGCCCTCAGGCAGATGGGGGTCGTATTTTCGGAACAAAAGGGACAACTGCGTGCTATGGCGAAGAGACTCCACGGCGCACATATCATTCTGCCGTTCCCCTCTGTGGGGGCTACCGAAAATATTATCCTGGCGGGGGTGGCGGCGGAAGGGGAGACAATCCTGGAGGGAGCGGCCAGAGAGCCGGAGATTCTGGCCCTGTGCCGGTACCTGAGTTGCTGCGGAGCCTGCATCGAAGGCGCGGGAAGCAGCAAAATAGTGATCTGGGGAGGCAGGCGGCTGTGCGGGACGGAGTTCAGGGTACCGGCGGATAGGATTGTGGCAGGAACCTACCTGCTGGGATGTATCGGCGTGGGAGGAAATATCTTCCTGGAACAGGCACCGGCGGAGGAGATGGATGCCGTTCTTCTGGCAGCGCAGGAGATGGGCGGACATGTGTGCATTACCAGGGAAGGCCTCTATGTACAGGCGCCGGTGAGACCTTTGGCGGTGAAGCTTATCACTTCTCCTTATCCGGGCTTTCCTACAGATTTACAGTCGGTGGCATTGGCCGTTGCTTCAAAAGGCAGCGGACGAACGGACATAGAGGAGACGATTTTTGAAAACCGTTTCCGTATTGTGGAAGAACTGAAGAAAATGGGTGCCTGTATCGAACAGACAGATTCACACCGTGTGGCAATCCGGGGGGTGGACAGTCTGCAGGGAGCACAGGTGGAAGCGAGGGAGCTGAGAGGAGGCGCCGCCCTGGTGGCCGCCGCGCTGATGGCGGAGGGGGAGAGTTTTGTGAGAGGCTGTTCCTATATATACCGCGGATATGAGAACATATGCCGGGATTTCAGAGAGTTAGGAGCGCGTGTGACAAGTGTTTAAAAGCAAAAGAATGGGGATAGGCCTGGTGGTGGTCACTGTCCTTCTCCTGACAGCGGTGTTGGGAGCAGGCAGCTATATAAAGACAACCTATAGCATTAAGACCGTCTACGTGGAGGGCAATGTCCATTATACGGAAGATGAGATCAAGGCAATCGTGATGGACGGATTTCTGGGAGATAATTCCCTCTACCTGTCTTTGAAATACAAGGACAAGGGAATAGAGGGAATTCCCTTTGTGGATGTGGTGGATGTGGATATCCTGTCTCCGGATACCATTAAGATCATCGTATATGAGAAAGTTCTGACAGGCTGTGTAAGATACCTGGATACCTATGTATACTTTGACAGGGACGGATATGTGGTGGAGACTTCGGCGGTCAGAACGGTGGGGGTTCCGCAGATTATGGGATTGCGGTTTGAGCATATGGTGTTGGGGGAAAAGCTTCCGGTAGAAGATGACGGAATCTTTAACAGCATCCTGGAGCTGACAATGCTCCTGCAGAAATACAGTCTGACGCCGGACAGGATTTATTTTAACAGTGGGGGGGAAATTACGGTCTATTTCGGCGATACAAAGGTTGCGCTGGGAAATGAGCCTTCTTATCTGGAGGACAAGCTGATGCTTCTGCCCGGTTTTCTGTCTGAACTGGAGGGGAAGAACGGTACTCTGCAGATGCAGACATATGACGCGGACAGCGGAAAATATACATTTAAGCCGGGAGGATAATTTTTGCAGATATTTTTTCAGAAAATGGTTGCTAAATTTGAAAAATGATTATATGATAGTATGTGTGATTTGGAGTGAAGTTGGAAAAGGAGGATGTACTCTTGCTTGAGATTAAGACGAACGATGCTGAATCTGCTGCCAAGATTATTGTGGTCGGTGTAGGCGGGGCAGGTAACAATGCTGTCAATAGAATGATTGATGAACAGATAGAAGGCGTGGAATTTATCGGTGTGAATACGGACAAGCAGGCGTTGCAGCTCTGCAAGGCACCTACCCTGCTGCAGATAGGGGAAAAGCTGACCAAGGGGCTTGGCGCGGGAGCGAAGCCTGAAATCGGGGAGAAGGCGGCAGAAGAAAGTTCCGAGGAGATTGGTGCTGCCCTGAAGGGGGCAGATATGGTATTTGTCACCTGCGGTATGGGCGGCGGTACCGGGACGGGTGCGGCTCCTGTGGTGGCAAAGCTGGCAAAAGATATGGGAATTCTTACAGTGGGAGTCGTTACGAAACCTTTCCGCTTTGAGGCCAGGACACGTATGACGAATGCTCTGGGCGGCATCGAGCGTATCAAGGAGCATGTGGATACATTGATCGTAATTCCCAACGATAAGCTTCTGGAGATTGTGGACAGGCGTACTACCATGCCGGAGGCGCTCAGGAAGGCTGACGAAGTCCTTCAGCAGGCAGTTCAGGGCATTACTGATCTGATCAACAGGCCGGCTATCATTAATCTGGATTTTGCGGACATTCAGACCGTTATGAAAGATAAGGGTATTGCTCATATCGGCATCGGTGAAGGCAAGGGTGACGATAAGGCTTTGGCTGCCGTGAAGATGGCAGTGGAGAGCCCGCTGTTGGAGACTACTATCAATGGCGCTACAGATGTCATTCTCAATGTATCCGGCGATATTACCCTGCCGGATGCCAGCGATGCGGCAGACTTTGTTCAGAGCCTCACCGGAGAAGATATCAATATCATCTTTGGTGCCATGTACGATGAGTCCAAGACGGACAGCTGTACTGTCACGGTGATTGCCACGGGTCTGGAGGATACAGTGAATTCAAATTCGGTTCAGTCCAGATTCGGCACATCCCCCATGTACAGATCACAGTCAACACATATTGCATCCAGTTCCCTGAAGGGTCTGAATTCCCAACCCGTCAGGCCGGAAAGTCCTCAGCCTGCTTCTGCACAGGGCATCCATAAGCCGGTCGATATCCGCAGTTCCGTGGAGGAGAAGACTCTGAAGATTCCGGATTTCCTACAGAGGAAGTAGGAAAGGCAGTCGGCGGCAGTTTTATGACAGAATAATAGTAAAAGCCCTGGAAAGCAGGGGATGTTTAAAGAGCCGGGCGGACAGAGCCCGGTTTTTTGTCGAAAAATTCTTGTGAAACGAACCCTTATCTGACAAATTCTTAAGTCCAACCCCTTTATAATAATTATGAAAAGGATGATGCCAATGCATTATGAATTGTATGTAGACAGCTTGTTTTTTCTCAACTTCATTATGAACCTGTATCTTCTGATGCTTGTGGATCAGACGGCGTACGGTATGGCCGGGAGGGGAAGGCTGTTGGCCGGCGCAGCTGTGGGAGCGGCCTGTTTTCTGGTTCCGTTCCTTCTGACAGCCCCGGCGGCATTGAAGCTTTTCCTGGGGATGGCAGCCGGGACGGCAGGAATGCTCTGTATTGCGTTTCCTGTGAAGAGCCTGAGAATGTTTCTGAAGCTCCTGGAAAGGCTGGTACTGTATTCCTTTGGGCTGGGCGGCGGTATGCTGTTCCTGCTCAGATGTCTGCCGGGGCTGAGAAATTATCTGACAGGGGTAATGGGAATCCTGGGGATGGGAGGCCTTATCTGCCTTCTGTTCGGACGGTTTCGCTGCAGACAGGATATGGATCACAGCCTGTACAGGGCGGTCCTGTCCCGGGAGGGAAAACGGGTGGAGACGACGGCTTTGGTCGATTCGGGAAACAGTCTTGCAGAGCCCATCAGCGGAAAGCCTGTCTGTATAGTGGGGCGCAGTCTTTTCGACAGCTTCTGGGGAAAGGGCACAGAGAGTTTTCGGGCGATTCCCTATCACAGCATCGGAAAGAAAAAGGGAATCCTGCCAGGATTTCTGTTGCCCGGGCTGCAGCTGGAAACAGAGGGCATGGTCTATGTGTTTACCGATGTGTATATTGCCGTCAGTGAGGAAGTTATCGCAGACAATGCTGGTGCGGAATCCGTGAATATGATTATTAACCCCGGACTCTTTGCTAAGAGCGTAGTGGGAGGCCGTAAAAAGCGGCAGAATGAGAGGCACAATGATTCTGAAAGTGATGATACCGGGCAGGATTCAGTTTAAAATGATCCACAGGGAGAGCCTGTTCCTGCGGAAAAAGGGAGAGGTCCATTACATAGGCGGTGCGGAGGTGCTGCCGCCGCCGTTGGAGGTGGATAAGGAGAGTGAGGTCATAGGCGACCTGGGCACGGAATATGACGATGAAGCGAAAGCTATTTTGATCGAACATAATCTCCGTCTGGTGGTGTACATAGCCAAAAAATTTGACAATACCGGTGTAGGTGTGGAGGATCTGATCTCTATCGGCACCATCGGGCTGATTAAGTCCATCAATACCTTTAAGCCGGACAAAAATATCAAGCTTGCAACCTATGCCTCCAGATGCATAGAAAATGAAATATTGATGTATCTGCGCAGAAATAATAAGACCAGGCTGGAGGTGTCCATCGACGAGCCGCTGAACGTGGACTGGGACGGGAATGAGCTTCTGCTGTCCGATATTCTGGGTACGGACGAGGATGTGATATATCGGGACATTGAGAACGAGGTGGAGCGCAAGGTGCTGCTTGGCGCCATCAGTAAACTGTCAGAGCGGGAGAAGAAAATCATCAACCTGCGCTTCGGCCTGGGTACAAAGGACGGACAGGAGATGACACAGAAAGAAGTGGCATCCCTTCTGGGCATTTCCCAGTCCTACATATCCAGATTGGAGAAAAAGATTATGCGGCAGCTGAAAAAAGAGATGAGCAGCCATATTTAGGCTTTGCAATCCGAAGAAAATGGAGTATAATATCTTAAGGGCAGAGTCAAGTGGCCCAATAAGCAGCTGCCGGGTCTCTGCCCGCAACTTGCGGTAAAGCCAATCTGCCGCAAAACGAAAAGCAATTCCCCATCCCGACGATACGGGAAAGGCGAGAACCGGGGTGGATATACATGATACAAAGAGAAGATATATTGTCGATAGAATTTTTGAAGAAAACGGAATTTACAGGTTGCCATCAGGGAATGCGCTACCGTCTGGAGGGCGTGTCCGGTGATGGGGGAGAGAAGAAACTGCGCTGTACGGTGTGGCCGGAGCCGTTTAATTTTTATAAGACATCAGAGGAAAAAAAAGAGAAGGCAGAATTTGAATTTGGAGAAAACGGCGTAACGGAAGCGATTGCATGGATGAACGGCAGGCTCTCCGAGGAGAGGGACAGATGGGAACATGCAGTGGAAGACTGGGACTGATTGACTGATTGTGTGACCGGGCTGTTTTTAGGGTATAAAAAGCGGGACGGCTGCGGTTACAGGCATACCGGATTTTGCAAGGAAGCTCCCGTAGATTTCTGCGGAGATTAACATATGTTAAAATATATATATCAGGATTTATTATCCGTGGTGAGGTTCCTGCCCGGCGGTGTGGTGATGGGAGCGATTGTTTCTGTTACCTTTTTTTGGGTTGCCGATAAGGTACAGAGGCGCAGGGGAAAGAAACGGATCGCCATGGTGCCTTCGGTATTGTTCTGGACTTATTTTTCGGTGATATTGATCATCACTTTCTTATCCAGGGAAAGCGGTACCAGGCAGGGAATGGATCTGGAGCTGTTTTCCACCTGGGGGATTAATGAAAGGAATAATGCCTATGTGGTGGAAAATGTGCTTTTGTTTATTCCTTACGGTTTCTTAAGCCCCTGTGTCTTTCGAGCGTTGAGGCGCGTTTGTCGTTGCGGGGTTTTTGGCTTTTTGACGAGTTTAGGGATTGAGCTGCTTCAGCTGGTGACACAGAGGGGCTATTTTCAGATAGATGATATTCTGACCAACGGTCTGGGAACCATAATCGGTTATTTTCTTTTCCGCTTTGTCACTGCGATAATTCGGAAGAGAAGGTGACTGGCGGGAACCGGGCAGGACGGGTGGGGGCTGACATTTCATTGGTGTTTCCGGAAGCGTCCGACAGTAAGGGAGACGGGGGCGTTGCTGACATTTCATCAACGCTGCCGGAAGTGTCCGAAAGGGCGCGGCAGGATTTCCGGGCCATGAGCCGGAGATGCGAAACGCATTTCTGTCTGTTGGAGTTCTGGGCAGGCAGAGCGCTCAGGCGGACAGATAGTTGCGCATGGCCCGCAGAGCGTTTTTTTCCAGGCGGGATACCTGTGCCTGGGAGATGCCGATGGATTCCGCCACTTCCATCTGTGTCTTGCCCTCGAAGAAACGCAGGGAGATGATTTCGTGCTCACGGGCGTTCAGGCGCTTCATGGCTTCGCTGAGGGAGAGGTGCTCCACCCAGGTCTCTTCCTTATTTTTCTTGTCACTGATCTGGTCCATGACATAGAGGGTGTCGCCGCCGTCGGTGACGATGGGCTCATAGAGGCTCATGGGGTTCTGGATAGCGTCCAGGGCATAGGCGATGTCTTCCTTGGAGATGCCAATTTCGGTGGCGATTTCCTCCATGGAGGGCTCCTTGAGGTTCTTTCTGGTCAGGCTGTCACGGGCATAGATAGCCTTATAAGCAGTGTCCTTCAGGGAGCGGGAGACCCGCAGGCTGCTGTTATCCCTGAGAAAACGGCGGATTTCTCCTATGATCATGGGGACCGCGTAAGTTGAGAATTTTACATTCAGTGAAGTGTCGAAATTGTCTATGGCCTTAATGAGCCCGATGCAGCCGATCTGGAACAGGTCGTCCACATTTTCATTGCTGGAGGCGAAGCGTTTGATGACACTTAAAACCAGGCGCAGATTTCCCTCGATATAAGCTTCTCTGGCCTTTTCATCGCCGGCTTCTATCTGCCGGAACAATGCTTCTTTTTCCTCTGCCTTTAAAAGCGGAAGCTTCGCTGTATTTACGCCGCATATTTCAACTTTTCCCTGTGTCATATTTTCCTCATTTCTGCACGGATGCCGCGCTTTGGATTATAGTGCTAGTATGTGCCTGTAGATGAAAAATATTCATATCTATTTCCCGGCTGTACAGGATATATTTGGTCTCATTTTCCGGAAAACCGCATATTTCTAATAGTAAATGAAGAAATCGGAGGGCTTTTTTAAGATGCTTTTTTCCGAATTGAGAAATAAAGATGTAATTAACATGAAAGATTGCAAGAAACTGGGGAGAGTGTGCGACCTGGAGTTCGATCCCTGCAGCGGCTGTATCTGCAAAATTATGGTGCCCGGATGCAGCCGGTTCCTGGGTTTTTTAAACTGTGAGCCGAATATCGTTATTCCGTTTAAAAACATCAGACAGATCGGCCCGGATATTATTCTCGTTGACATTCACTGCTGAATATGGTACGTTAATCACAGATGTCTGACAGAGACTGTTGGAGAATAATCTGTGTATGCTTGCCGGGGAAAGGCTGATTCAGCTGTTAGGCCGGCAGAAAGCTGTACGGTTATCTGACGATAATCTGACGATACCCATGTGATAAAATGTGTCATGCCATGCGGCGGACGCTCAGGGCGGACACAGGTATGCTCCCGGCACAGCCGGAGGAAGAGGAGGCAGTTCCATGAAATGTCCATTTTGCAGCCATGAGAATACCAGGGTGATTGATTCCAGGCCTACGGAAGATGACAATTCCATCCGCCGCAGGCGTGCCTGCGATGAGTGCGGAAAACGGTTTACCACTTATGAGAAGATTGAGAGCATTCCGCTGATCATCATTAAGAAAGACGACAACAGGGAAGCCTATGACCGCTCCAAGGTAGAGGGCGGGGTGTTCCGCGCCTGTCACAAACGGCCGGTAAGTGCCCAACAGGTTACCATGTTAGTGGACGAAGTGGAGAATGAGATATTCAGCCGCGAGGAGAAGGAGATTTCCAGCAGGATCATCGGGGAGCTTCTGATGAATAAGCTGAAGGACCTGGATGCGGTGGCTTATGTGCGCTTTGCTTCGGTTTACCGGGAGTTTAAGGATGTGAATACCTTTATGGATGAATTGAAGAAGCTGTTGAAGTGAAAGGAAATTATCCAGAGGCAACCCCGAATAGCCTGTGAGGGCAATAGAATGCAGGAAAGCATAAGGTAGATAAGAATGTTATTATGACGGTAGCAGGTGCAATTAACTGTAAGATTAGTTATAATGCATTTGACAGGAAAAGAGATGCGGATATGTGTACTTTGTTTGAGAAAATCGCAAAGGAATGTCTCAGCATGTTTGGAAAGCAGGCCGTGTAATGGGCTGTCTGGTTGAAATGGTAAATGAATCCCCCGGAAATGGGGGATTTTTATGTGGGGGGATATGTACAGGGGCTGTCCACGTCAAAACAGGGGTTTTCCTGTATGGCGGAGTGCTGCAATGCACCTGGCAGCAGGACGGCTGCTGTATCGGAAGCGCTGCCCTATGACAGGCGGCTTCAGATGTGCGCGGCGCTTTTCTTTGAAAGGAAGCGGTAGAGGCAGCAAAGGTAGAGCAGGCCCAGGGCGAGTTGGCTGGCCAGGAGACCCCAGAGGTAGCCGGTGATGCCGAAGCGTGGGACGGCCAGGAAGACAAATCCCAGGCGGAGGAGAAGGCAGATTACATTCATTCCGAAGAGATGTCCTGCCAGCCCCAGTCCCTGAAGGATGCTGGACAGGGTAGTGTCCAGGTAGAGGAAGGGGCAGATAAATCCCAGGGTACGGATGAAGTATCCTGCCAGAGGGCTGTCAAAAAGGGTGGTTCCCGCCCATGTTCCCAACAGAACAAAGCCGCCCATGCAGCAGACGCCCATCAGGCCGCAGTATTTGACGGTGCGCAGGATTGTTTTGCGGACGGTGTCCATATTGCCCAGGGCGTAATTCTCCGAGATGATGGGCAGGAGGAGTACCGCCACGGAACTGGTCAGGGCATTGGGAAAGAAGATAAAGGGCATGGCCATGCCGGTGAGTACGCCGTATACACTTAAGGAGGTTACGCTGTCATAGCCATAGAGTCTTAGCTGTGCCGGGATGGATACGGATTCTATGCTTTGCAGGAAGTTTAATACAATACGGTTTGCCGTCAGAGGCAGCGCCATGGCAAGCAGCTTTCCGGATAGACTGCGGACAGAGGCGGCAGGCTGGGCAGACAGGGGGCGGAGGATTGCATCGGGGATTTGCGCAGCAGTTTTGCCGGACAGTTTTTGCAACGGATTGGAACCGGCAGTCTTATATGGGGCCAACTGGGAAGCGGACTTGTTCCGGTGGAAAAGGGGATTGGGATTCCGGAGGCCCGGCTCATAATGCTGCGACAGACGGATTCCGGAGCCGTTTTTTCGTTCGGGATGAATGGCGGCGATGGTCATCAGCATGGAGAAAAATTCGCCTACAGTAAGTCCCAGAACGGCAACGCTGATGGAGGGAGTTTTTCCCACAGAGAAGATGTATGCGGACACTATGTATACACACCCGACCCGGGTAATCTGTTCCAGAAGCTGGGCACCGGCAGGGATGCCTGCTTTTTTTATACCATAAAAATAGCCGTTGATGCAGGAATGCACGGCGGACAGCGGTACGGAAAAGGACAGGATGCGCAGCATGGAGGCAGTGCGAGGCTCCCGGAGCAGACCAAATGCGATGGGGTCTGCAAGGAAGAAGAGGAGCGCATTGCAAAGGACGGAAAGGGGCAGGGAAATGCCCAGTCCCAGCCAGAGCGGTGTCAGAGCGGGACTTTTCCGGGTGGCAGCCTGTTCCGCCACCAGCTTGGAGATGGCAGTCTGGTATCCGGCGGCGGTCAGGGAGAAGGACAGAGAGAGAACCGGGCTTAAAAGCTGGTAGATTCCCATGCCCTCCTCACCGAACAGGCGGGAGAGATAGATGCGGTATAAAAACCCGATGAGCCTGGTGAGGATGCCGGCGGCGGTGAGGATGAAGGTGCCCACAATGAGAGGATGTTGTTGTTTTGCTTTCATGATACAGGAAGACCTTTGTTTTTCCTTATTATATTCTTTTGGGAAGGTTGACAGAACCGTTTGCGGGTGATATACTTTCTGTGAATTCCTAGTTATATAGTATGAAAATAGAATTCCTGAGGAATTGGGCTTCGGGTTTCGGACATATGCTGAATCTCCTTGGGGGAATTCCTGTTACCTTTATAACGAAAGACCGCCAATCATATTTTTACCCGGAACAGATTCGTAAATTCCGGCGGCGCTGGTATAGATGCGGAAAATGATTGGTCAGAGCGGAGGCAGATGCGCTGCCTGTCAGCTGTGTGTCATGCAGGGCAGAAATGGGGTTGCCGTTAAGCAGACAGGGGAATATATGCTGCAGGCTGAGGGCACGGTGTGGCGGGCAGAGGAGCTTTGATGCGGTCAGGATTCGGAGCGCTATATTGCCAGGATGCGAAAGGAGAGTGTACAATGATATATTTGGATAATGCGGCTACTACGAAGACAGCGCCGGAAGTGGTGGAAGCCATGCTTCCGTATTTCGGGGAAGCATACGGCAATCCCAGCGCCATATATTCCCTTGGCTCTGCCGGAAAAAAAGCTGTCAATGAAGCCAGGAGAGCCATTGCCTCGGTTATCAATGCCAGACAGGAGGAAATCTATTTTACGGCGGGGGGAACGGAGGCTGACAACTGGGCATTGAAGGCAGCTGCAGAGAGTTACAGGGAAAAGGGGCGGCATATTATTACCACAAAGCTGGAGCATCATGCTGTTCTGCATACCTGCAGGTACCTGGAGAAAAAAGGGTACGAGGTGACTTATCTGGATGTAGATGCGGACGGGCTGGTGGATGTGGATGTGCTGAAAGCTGCAATCCGTCCTGACACGATTCTGATCAGTGTGATGTTTGCCAATAATGAAATCGGTACCATAGAGCCCGTCGGGGAGATTGGCGCCATTGCCAGGGAACGGGGGATATTGTTCCATACGGATGCGGTGCAGGCGTTTGGACAGGTGCCCGTTGACGTGGAGGAATTGAATGTGGATATGCTCAGTGCCAGCGCGCATAAGGTGAACGGGCCCAAAGGGGTGGGGATGCTGTATATCCGCACCGGGCTGAAGCTTCGTTCTTTCATCCACGGCGGAGCCCAGGAGAGAAACAGAAGGGCCGGTACGGAAAATGTCCCCGGCATTGTGGGTTTCGGGGCTGCTGCGGCAAGGGCGATGAGGCTGATGGAGGACAAGGGAAAGAAGGAAAGGGAGCTGCGGGATTATCTGATACAAAATATCGAAAAACAGGTACCTTATTGCCGGCTGAACGGACACAGAGAAAGGCGGCTTCCCGGGAATGTGAATTTCTCGTTTCGGTTTATAGAGGGGGAATCGCTGCTTATCATGCTGGATATGAAGGGAATCTGCGCTTCCAGCGGCTCTGCCTGTACCTCGGGCTCTCTGGACCCGTCTCATGTGTTGCTGGCCATCGGGCTGAAGCATGAGGAGGCGCACGGTTCTCTGCGGATGACTTTGTCTGAGGAGAATACGAAGGAAGAACTGGACGAGGTGGTGGAGGCTTTGAAGGCGATTGTGAGCAGGCTCAGGGAGATGTCGCCCTTGTATGAGGACTTTGTGAAGTCGCAGAAGACAGGGAAGTAAATCCGGCAATGCGTTTAAATCTTATGTATTTGAAGATGAACATCCGAATGTACCGAAACATTTGCACGCATCAAATAAAATTGTTGCCAGAAGGATAAAGTGACAATTCCGGTTTGGAGAATTGTCAGAACGCCTGCACCTGGCCGGAAGTGTGTTGCGCAGGCCAGGGTGCCGGGAGGCGGTTGCGGTATTTATACCCACAAACGCAAATAATTGCCGTCTGCTCAGTAAAAGAGTGAACGCATTGCGGCAATCCAGAGCTGAAAGCGGCAATTAAATGCGTTCACGAGTATAATGTAGAGGAGGATAAACATGTACAGCGAGAAAGTAATGGACCATTTTCAGAATCCCAGGAATATGGGAGAAATAGAGGATGCCAGCGGTGTAGGAACCGTGGGCAATGCCAAATGCGGCGATATTATGAGGATGTATCTGGATATTGATGAAAACGGTATCATTCAGGAAGCGAAATTCAAGACTTTCGGCTGCGGGGCGGCTGTGGCTACCAGTTCCATGGCGACGGAACTGGTGAAAGGCAAGACAATACAGGAGGCACTGGAAGTGACCAATAAGGCGGTTATGGATGCGTTGGACGGTCTGCCGCCTGTGAAGGTGCACTGTTCCCTGCTTGCCGAGGAGGCGATTCACGCGGCACTCTGGGACTATGCGGAGAAAGAAGGGATCGTAATCGAAGGACTGAAGAAACCGAAGGCAGATATTCATGAAGGGGAAGAGGAAGAGCAGTATTGAAAGTGTGTTGAGGGCGTAAGGGGAGCGTTTTCAAAAGCATTTTCTGCGAAAGTGATTGGAACTTCCGGGTGTGATTCTTTTATTTGATTGAAGTAGAACAGATAGCTTCTCGAATTCTCAGTAAAAATCAGGATTCGGATCAATTATGTGGTGGGAAAGGCGGAGGAAGCAGCAACAATGGTTTCCGAAAAGTCCCATGAAAAGCGGTTTAGAGATTCCGGGAGACTATAACAGATGAAAATGAGGAAAGACAGAATGAACAATGAATTGGGCGGCGAAGTGAAATACAGACTGCTGGTGGTGGAAGACGATACGGTAATAGCCGGGGAGATAAAGCTTCATCTGGAAAAGTGGGGATATGAGGTGCGCTGTGCGGAGGACTTCGGCAATGTGCTGGCAGAATTCGCGGCGTATGGGCCTCAGCTGGTTTTGATGGATATCGGACTCCCTTTTTATAACGGCTATTACTGGTGCGCCCAGATCCGGCAGGTTTCCCAGGTTCCGATCATTTTCGTTTCTTCTGCCGGTGACAACATGAATATCGTCATGGCAGTGAATATGGGAGGAGACGACTTCGTAGTAAAACCATTCGAACCGGAAGTGCTCTCCGCCAAGGTTCAGGCCATGCTCCGGCGGACCTACGCTTTCCGCGAACAGACCAATGTGATGGAGTGCGGGGGACTGATTCTGGACCTGACGGATGCCTCTCTCCTGGTGGAGGGGAAGAAGCTGGACCTGACGAAGAACGAATTCCGTATCCTTCAGCTTCTGTTTGAAAATGCGGGAAAAACGGTATCCAGGGAAGCGATTATGAAGCGTCTGTGGGACAATGACTGCTTTGTGGACGACAATACTCTGACTGTCAACATGACCAGGCTGCGGAAGAAACTGGAGGCTGCCGGGGCCGGGCAGATGATTCACACGAAAAAAGGGTTGGGATATATGATAGGAAGCCAGTGCAGTTTCCTGTAGTCGAATGCGGCGCAAAGTGCGCGCCTTTTATCAGAAGCGAAGAGATTGCTTCTGATAAGACACATTATCGGAGAATGAAAATGAGACTGTGGATACGCTATTTACAGGAAAAAAAGTTCATGCTGGCACTGTACTTTCTGACGACAGGATTGTTTGTGGCAGTGGGAAGCCTGTACCATATTGAGAATCTGGGAAAACTTTGTTATGCGGCGGTGCTGACACTGGCGGTCTGGGCAGTGGCGGGCATTCTGGAGGGGATTAAGTATGTGCAGCGCAGCAGGCGGCTGGAAGCGATTTTCCGGTATTATGAGCAGTCGGGAGAGATGATTCTGGGGGATGAGGAGAAAAAGTTGGAGCCGCTGGCTGACTCTATTGAGTACGCGGAAAGCTACGAGGAGGCTCAGGCGCTGTTTCTGAAAGCCATGAATGAGCGGCAGGGAAAGGAGCGTCGGCGCTGGGAGCAGAAAACGGCGGAACGGGGAGACTATTATCTGATGTGGACGCACCAGATCAAGACACCTATCGCAGCCATGAAGCTGCTTTTGGAGCGGTCGGAGCTGCCTGACAGGGACAGCTTTCTTATGAAGGAAGAACTGTTCAAAATCGAGCAGTATGTGGAGATGGTGTTGGTTTTTCAGCGTCTGGAGAGCATTTCCGATGATATGGTGCTGCAGGAGTATAATCTGCAGTCTCTGGTCAGGCAGGCGGTGAAGAAGTATTCGGTTCTGTTTATCAATAAGGGACTGAAGCTGCAGTTGGGAGAACTGGATTTCGGAATTGTGACGGATGAGAAATGGTTTGTTTTCTGCCTGGAGCAGCTTTTGTCTAACAGTATCAAGTATACGTCCAGGGGGAGTATTTCTGTCTGGGCGGAAGCAGGGACAGCAGGGAGAGCTCTCCGGGCGGAACCGGGGACGGAGGAGATGCTTCAGGCAGGGCTGAAGAGCGGAAAGAGGGTATTGCTTCTGTTGGAAGATACCGGTATCGGAATCCGGGCGGAGGACTTGCCGCGCATCTTTGAGAGGGGATTTACGGGGTACAACGGGAGGCTGGATAAACGTTCTACGGGAATCGGGTTGTATCTGTGCCGCAGGGTTTATGAGAAGCTTGGAATCACGGTGCAGGTGGAAAGCGAGGACGGACAGGGAACCAAAGTGACGCTGGGGATTCCGCGGGCGGAGGCGGGGGAGGTTTACAGGGAGTGAGGGGTGAAATCATTGGAAACAAATTCAACCATGCCCAGGGAGCCAGGATTATATGGCTTTATACTGCAGCGGGGTCATGCAGTTCTTCCGTTAAGTCGGCATAGATTTTACGAATATCAGAGAAAACGAGATTACTGTACCCACGGAATACAAGTTTTAATATATCTTTAGCATTTTTGACAATATCTTTTTCGGTGACCGGGGGTATAGTAACTGGAGATTGGGTATTTTTATCTATGTAAACATTGGAAATATATTTAGCTGTGACCGGGAACATATTTTGAATTAGAAAGGCCCTTTTTTGGCCTAAGACTTCCCCGAAACGGATGGTATTACATTTTGGAGTCTTATATCCTTTTTCTATCTGCTTTGCGACTTTATTCTCCGCAATCTGTTCATACTTTTCTGTTCGAGAAGAAATTGGAATGCACCAGTAGATATTTGGTTCCGCATTATCCGGAAAGGCGTAAAAACAAGGCCGGTTATGGTGTCCTTCTTTATTTTTCATCAAGTGTCCGTCAGAGTTGTATCTGGTAAAAAAATCATCTGTAATAAAGCAAAAAGTTCCTTGTCTCATTTGATAGGATGCCTTTCGTGTATAAAGTAAAGGTTCTGCCATGGACAGAACCTCTACGGATCATTTGAGCCCGACTGCTTGTTTCGGCTCCGCTGTCGGTAAGCGGAGATACATTTGAGCCCGACTGCTTGTTTCAGCTCCGCTGTCGGTAAGCGGAGATACATTTGAAAGTTTATTGGCTTTCACTGTTATTGTACGCAAAAGCTAAAGTTATGTCAAGAAATTTTTCGCATTTTTAGCTCTTGCGCTTTGCCACTGTTACTGTTCACACGTCGGCTTGACTGAAAGAAACCGATGGTATAGACTGTTGT
>CAJUJN010000036.1:0-17739 GCA_910586775.1 uncultured Acetatifactor sp.
TGCGCTGTCGTTCGCAGTCCCACTCTCATTAACTTCTGCGCTGTCGTTCGCAGTCTTGCTCTCATTATCTTCCGCGTTGTCGCTTGCCGCGCTCCCATCAACCTGCACATCCTCCACAGGAGCATCATCCACTATCTCTATCCCCTGCTCCATCTCCGAATTGCTTATCTCAAGGAACTCACTGGGAGTTTCCGATGTAGACGCTTCCGCTTCCAGCTCTTCTGCAGCCTTATCGACCGCTTCCTTCTCCTGCTCCTCCAACTCTGCCGCGTACACAACATTGCCGTCTTCGAGCATGTTCGCTCCGCCAAACATCATGCCTGCGGCAGCAATACTTTTTAAGATACTTTTTTTGTCCATTACCTATCCTCCTTACTTACTTCTATCCTGCCTATTTTTCAGTTCCTAAATTTCCGTTTTGCCAAACAAGTTACTTCCCTGATTTTTTCTGTTTCTTACCCCTCTTCCCTCCTCTGCTTATTTGCTGTCCACTATACCCTTATGAACTGCTTTCCTGTTATCTGATATCACTATTGCAAAGCGGCAATCCTGCAAACTACCTCCCTTCACTCCTCCAGGATCTCATCTATCAACTGTATCAATTCCAGCACACTCCTGAACACCGCTTCCTGCGCCTCGTCCTGCCAGACCAGTTTCCCCTGCCAGGTGTAATGTTCCCTGAAAAGAATCTGAATCCTGAAATCCGCCAGATGTCCCTCGTCGTCTCTCGGAACCACCAGCGGCAGCGGGCTGCCCGGACAGGCTTCCATGTCAAGCAGCATATTCAGCATCAATATCAGCTGTGCCAGGCTCTGTATCTTCACAGCTTTCCCTTCCAGCCTGGGATGCCGCAGATAACCGTCCATGTGCCCGCCGCAGTAAGACGTTACAGTCACAAGCGCCTCCCGGCTTTGACAGGGAACCATCTTCCCACATAACATCATATCCGCCACCTTTCTCTTGACTATATCCACACATTAACAGCATCCTGTTTACAGTCCGTTTATTTCTTTCCAAATTATGGCACAAATTTTCCGCATCTCTATTCTTCAGTCCCGCTGTCTGCACAGGCTTCATATCTCTGCCGCAGATCCGCTACCCGAAAGCTGAGCCGGGCGCCGGAATGCCGGTATCTCCTGTGAAACGCACAGTCGATGCGTCCGAATACCATGCGGGCGCTCTCTTCGTCAGCTCCCGTCAGCATGATGACATAGGACCCCACATTCAGCCTGGCCACAGGGTCTCCCGCCCGCAATGTCTCAAGCAGTATCCGTTCCAGCCTCCTGCTGTCCGTAGTGGGCACGGCGCCGCTGTCCAGGCTGATCACCATCAGAGATGAAATCTGTCCCGAACGTTCCATGTGTCTGCGCTCCAGAGCCACGATGCTCTGCAGTATCCCAAAAGTGCAGAAAAAGGCATGGGTATCCGGTTCGCCTGCGCATATCAGGCTGAGGATATCCTTTTCGTCTGCGCCGTTCTTCATAAATCCCTCTGCCAGCATATAAAGCTGCTCTATCCGCTCCGTGGGTGGCATCTCATATTCCTCCAGCATCTTATCACTGAAGTCCCGGTATCTCTCCACCGCCTGCCCCGGCTGCCCCAGAGCGATAAGCGCCTGCATATAGTAAGCCGTAAAATCCTCCTGCCCGAAATCCACCGTATAGGCCTGATTGCAGACATTGACCAGTTCCACCCACTGTTCTTTTTTATACATAATGGGAAGCACCGCCCTGCAGGCGTCCAGATAGAGCGTCCGGTAATACTGCCGCAGCGTCCTGGCCCATTCCGAGTCGTTACCCGCCAGGAAATCTCCTTTGTACAGTTCGATGGCATGGCAGAGCTGGCTGCAGTATTCTTCCTCCGGCAGCCCTCTGGCTTTCAGGCAGAAAGCCTCAAACTGTTCCGCATCTGTTTTCAGACACGTCTCCTGAGCCCATCTGTAGCAATTCTGCAGGGTGATAATCAGCCCGTCTTCTTCCGGGTACAGCGCCTTCAGGAGTTTCCGTATTTTGAACAGCATATTCCGCAGCAGGCTGGCCGGGTCGCCGCTGTCCGCCCAAAACTGCCCGATCAGTTCCTCCGCCGAAATAGTCCGCCCATGATTCACGATAAAATATTGTAGAAATGACAATACCTTTCTGCTGGTTTTTCCTATTAATACACTGTTCCTGGTCTTCTCTTCCTCTGTATGTCCGCAGAAAAATGCGCCAAGCAGATGAAACGATAAAACACATTCTTTTTTCATTTCCATATGCGCAGATATGCAGCCAAAGGAAATTATCTGTCAGCTTCCCTCCGGCTTGCTCCCTCCCCCGAATGATTCTCACTGTGCCCACTGTCAATAGCTCCAACCTTCTCCAGAAATTCGTCATAAATTTCCTCACCCAGTTGCCTTGCCTTAACGGCTTTTTCCAGTTCTTCGAAAGATCCAAGGTATTTTGTCTTCCCCTGAAAGGTGATCTGGGCCACCCACCTGTTTCTCCTCTTATCATAATACACGCCGTTATAACCGCTTTTATTGGACTTGAGCAGACGGCCGCTCTTCACGGCCTGCAGCATTGTGACGGAGGTTCCTTCCATCAGCTTCAGATTTTCTCTGTAAGTGACGGCCTGCAGGCAGCCGCAGCTCTTCGTCTTGCCTGACTGAAGAAGGGTCTGGCCCACCACGGTCTCCTTACCGCAGTCACAGCGGCATTTCCATCTATGCATTCCCGCCTCTTTTCCCGCATACTCCAGCACTGTGAGGTAGCCGAACCGCTTCCCCGCGAAGTCTTTCAGCGCCGGGTGACTCAGACAGCCGCAGCTCTTCCTGTTCCCCGCAGTGAGCTGGCTTAAATCCGCCAGCACCTCGTTTCCGCAGTCGCAGCGGCACCGCCATATGATGCTGCCGTTTCTGCCTCTTTCCTCTGTAGGCTGCAGTGCTGTCAGCATCCCGAAACGCCGTCCTGATATATCACGCTATCCAGGGCGGAGCCTGCCTCCGCATCCGCAGTCTTTTACGCTTCGTCTTTGCAGCATGCGGGTGTCCGCCAGAATCTCTCCCCCGCATTCGCAATGACATTTCCATATTATGTAACCGTTCTTGCGCTGCCCCGTGTCTTCCCCCACTGTCAGCTTCCCTATTTTACCCCCCCGCCTTACTGCTTCCAAAATATCCCCTCTTTCTGCTGTCCTCCACAAAAACTGTCTGCGTACAAGATTCCGAATTTTACACTAAAAAAAAGCTCCAAAATGACGCAAAAGGTTATACTCTGCGACATTGAGAGAACCGGCACCTGTCAGGGCTTATTGTATGAGACCTTCTGAAAGCCGAGCTGGCTTTCACGACTGCGGAAATGACTGGAGAAATGACTGCAAAGCGTTTCCCTACAGGGAAATCACAGATTTCAGGAGCCCCATATTATGGCGCTTTAAATCCATGTTTGGATGAACATACTGATTTAGGGTGATGCCGATATTAGAATGTCCCAATATCTCGCTCAAGGTTTTTACATCAAATCCCGTCTCCACACAGCGGGTTGCAAAAGTATGGCGCAGGGTATGGAAATGTACCTCTTCAATTTCGCATTCCTTCAGGTATCTTTTCAGTCTGCGCTGCAGATTCCGGGGATCCATACACTTATCTGTGCCTGTAAGCACAAAGGCATCCTGAGAATTCGCATGGAAACGGCCGCACAGAGCCGCAATATCTGGCATAAGCGGAATCTGCCGCAGGGAACTGTCGCTTTTGGGGGTGCTGATAACCAGTTCCGTTTTCCTGCCTGTTTCCCCGGCTTTTTTCTTTCTGTTCACGATCTCCGGGCCGTTCACATCCTGCGGCAGTCTCTGTGCAGTATGGCAGATAGTGATAATTTCGTTCTCCTGAGAGATATCGCACCAACGGAGAGCACATACTTCCCCAATCCGCATTCCTGTACGCATTGCCAGATAGATGCCGAATTTACTTAAGTCCATCTCCCTGGCCAGAATCTGCAGCAGGGCAGATTCTTCCCGTTTATCCAATACCCTTACCATTTTCCGGGGTTCTTTCGGATAGTTGATATCCAGAGCCTGGGGCTCCTCTTTCAGACGCTTTTTTACATAAAAAAGGATGGAATGAAACAGCGCCAGAATATTGCGGACGGTTTTGGGCGACAGCCTTTTTTCTTCCAAAAGCATCCGGGTAAAGGCATCCACTTCCTCCGGCTGAATCTTTCCGGGATGTCTTGTCCCGAAAAAGGGCTTGATATGATTTTCAATATCTGCACGGTATTTTGCGCAGCTGGAAGGTTTCAGCCTTGTACTGTTCGCAAGCAGCCAGCTGTCACAAAATTGTGATATCGTATTTTTGCCGTCCTCTTCTGCGCTTTCGGCCTTTTTCAGCATCTGCTTTGCCCGTTCTGCTTTTTCCCGGGCTTCCTCATAGGTTCTCCCGTAGCAGAAACCGTAAACAGGTTTACCGTCCGTCTTTCTGCCCTTTACATAGCGGGCCTCGAAACGTCCGTCCTTCCGATAAAATACATTTTCTCCTCTCGCCATAGCAGCGTTCCTCCTCTTTTGTTAATCGTACACCGTTGTGTCCTTACACGCGGTTTGCCCGTCCGTAATATACTGTACTTTGGACGCTTATAAGTTTACAGAATAAGGGACTGCTATAACAAGCCGATTTAAAGCAAATTTAAAAGGGATAAATAAAAGAATCGTCATTGGGGTTGCAAAATATGCGAAATTTGAGTATAATATTTTCAGATAATTAAAAAAGGAATACGAAATGTCGCAGAGTATAACCCTCTGCGACATTTTCATGGATGAAAAAATCCTCTATTTCTTCTCTTTATTGATCTTCATGGTCAGACTGATGCGCTTCTTGGCTTCCTCCACGCCCAGCACCTGTACTTCCACCACATCGCCCACGCTGACTGCGTCCAGGGGATGTTTGATAAAGCGGTCCGTAATCTGGGATATATGCACCAGGCCGTCCTGATGGACACCGATATCCACGAACACGCCGAAATCAATGACATTGCGGACCGTTCCCTTCAGAATCATCCCGGGCTTCAAATCCTTCATGTCCAGCACATCGCTGCGCAGGATGGGCCTGGGCATATCATCTCTGGGGTCCCGGGCAGGCTTCTCCAGCTCCTTCAGAATATCTGTCAGGGTAATCTCGCCGATTCCCAATTCCTCGGCCAGCTGCTTTCTGTCCTTAATCTTCTTGCCGAACCTGGCCAGTATATCAGAACTGCCCGCTGACTCGACGGCTTGCCGCACTTCTTTCCGATTATCGGCAGCTGCCTGCCCTTTCGGGCGATTCTTATCTGCGTCAGGCTGCTCCGCTGCTCCGCCCATGGCTGCTGCCAGCGCCTTGCCCATGGCTGTGTTGGTATTAGAGATACGGATGCCTTTCTGTCCCTGTTTCTTCTGCGCTGCCTGATTTTTACCTTCCGTTCCGGAAGACGCCGGCGTCTTACCCGCAGATGCACCTGTTTTCCCCGAACCGGCTTTCTTTCCGGAAGCTGCCTTCTTCTGCATTTCCCGGACATCTTCCATCGTAAACTCCAGCTTATCCAACAGCTTCATGGTTGCCTCATAGGACTCGGGATGGACGCTAGTGGCGTCTAACGGATTGTCGCCGTCCAGAATACGCATGAAACCTGCACACTGCTCATATGCCTTGGGTCCCAGCTTCGCCACCTTCAGAAGCTGCTTCCGGTTGGTGAATCGTCCGTTAGTCTCCCGGTAATCAACGATATTCCGTGCAATCGTCTTGTTGATTCCGGAAATATATTCCAGGAGGGACGCGGATGCCGTATTCAGATCCACGCCCACTTTGTTCACACTGTCCTCAACCACGCCGCTCAGGGCTTCGCTGAGCTTTTTCTGGTTCATATCATGCTGATACTGTCCCACACCGATGGACTTCGGATCGATTTTCACCAGCTCCGCCAACGGGTCCTGAAGCCTGCGTGCAATGGACGCGGCGCTTCTCTGCCCCACGTCAAAGTTGGGGAATTCCTCGGTGGCCAGCTTGCTGGCGGAATATACGCTGGCTCCCGCCTCGCTCACAATCACATACTGAACCGGCCTGTCCAGTTCCTTCAGCAGGTCCACGATAATCTGTTCGGACTCCCGGGAAGCGGTACCGTTTCCTACGGAAATAAGGTCCACCTGATATTTGCTGATCAGCTTCTTCAATTCTTTCTTGGACTCTTCCACTTTATTCTGAGGCGCGGTAGGGTAAATCACCTTCGTATCCAGCACTTTGCCGGTTGGGTCAACCACGGCAAGCTTACAGCCGGTACGGAAAGCCGGGTCCCAGCCCAGCACCACCTTCCCTGCGATGGGGGGCTGAAGAAGCAGCTGCTCCAGATTCTTGCCGAATACAGAGATGGCGCCGTCCTCAGCCTTTTCCGTCAGCTCGTTCCGGATTTCCCTTTCAATTGCGGACGCAATCAGACGCTCGTAGCTGTCTTTTGACACTTCCTGCAGTATCGGCGTAGTGTAAGGGTTGTCTGAAGTAATGGTCTTTTTCTCCAGATAGCGCAGGATTCGCTCCACAGGAGCATTGACTTTCACAGTCAGCATCTTCTCCGCTTCCCCTCTGTTCAGCGCCAATACTCTGTGCCCTGCTATCTTTTTCACTGGCTCCTCGAAATTATAGTACATCTCGTATACACTCTGGGCTTTCTCATCCCTGGCTGTGCTGACAATCATGCCCTCTTCCATGGTAGCCTCACGGATATAACTGCGGTAATCCGCATTGTCGGAAATACTCTCCGCGATAATATCCTTCGCTCCCTGCAGGGCTTCTTCCGGAGTATTTACTCTTTTTTCTTCCTCCACATCACTGCCGGTGACATATTTTGCCGCCTCCTCCAGCAGGGGCGCCTGGGCATTCTGGGCCAGTATGTACTCTGCCAGGCCGTCCAGTCCTTTTGCCTTCGCCACGCTGGCCCGGGTCCTGCGCTTGGGACGGTAGGGACGGTACAGGTCTTCCACCACTACCAGAGTCTGGGCTGCCAGAATCTTTTCCTTCAGTTCTTCCGTCAGCTTGCCCTGTTCCTCGATGCTGCCCAGAACCTGCTCCTTCTTCTCCTCCAGATTACGGAGATAGATAAGGCGCTCATGCAGGTCGCGCAGCTGCTCGTCGTTCAGGGAGCCGGTGGCTTCCTTTCTGTATCGGGAAATAAAGGGGATGGTGCAGCCTTCGTCGATAAGTTTTACCGCGGCCTCCACCTGCCACTTCTCCACCTTCAGCTCTTCTTTGATTGTCTGAAAAATGTCCATAGTAAACCTTGCCTTTCTTTTCGGAAAATGCTTTCCTTTGTTGCTGATTGCCAGATATGATTATACTGGAAAACGGGGGAAACTGCAATCAGAAGTTTTGGCAGGCAGTATGTCTTTATGCCGCTTTCAGCCGGTTCCGCCCCGTCTGCTTTTCCGACAGGCATTCTTCCCGGACAGCAGGCGTGCAGACCATGTAATCATTCCTCCCCTGCAAGTTCCTCCCGCACCGCCTCTATGTCATTCCAGGAAAAGTCTGAGACTATAAACGCGATTTCTTCTGTGGGATAGTTTTTTCTGATCATTTTAACCACAGATTCTCTCGCCGCCTGCCGTTTCTCCGCTTCTGCTTTCGCAAGCTCTTTCTGCTTTTCTTCCTCGGCCTTTGCAAGCTCCTTCTGCTTTTCTTCCTCGGCCTTTGCAAGCTCCTTCTGCTTCTCTTCCTCGGCCTTTGCAAGCTCCTTCTGCTTCTCTTCCTCAGCCTTTGCAAGCGCCTGTTGCTTTTCTTGTTCAAAAATCCACCCAACCTTGGTCATCCCAATCATCCTCCTTATTTGATCTGCCGTTTTCGTGTCAATCAATTTGTCTGTAAAGGTCAGTATCCCGGCTAGCGCAAAGAGCTGCCGGCTCCTGTCCTGGATTTGTGCCGCCAGTTTTACGCTTTCACGTATTTTTTCTTTCTGCTCTTCCTTCTCCCGAAAAGAAAGCGGCAGTATGATGAATTCCATCAGCTCCTCATCGTCCAGCAGCTCGTTCTTTTCCACTTTCTCTTTCAGATGCCGAAAGATTTCCCCGGAATCCAGCTCCGAGAGGAATGCCGGCTCCAGCTTCACCCTGACCGCCCCGATATTGTATTCGTCAGAAACCTGTCTTCTCTCTATGTCCCCTGTGTATATGACAAGCATGCGGAGCGTTGGGCAGTCCTTTTTCTGTTTTTGATACCGATCGGCTATTCCCGCCAGGTAATTGAGGTATTTTACCTTGTCCTCTTTTTTGTATTCGCTTTCATAGTCCACCAGCGCAACGGTACCGTCCGCAAGCTCGAACAGATTGTCCAGGCGCAGCTCGTTCGCTCTTACGGACGGTATGTTCGTAGGCAGAACAGCCTTCACTTCCGGTATGTCCAATCCGTATACACGAAAGCTCTTCCCTCCGAAATATTCGGCCAAAAGCTTGCTGGTAATGTCCTTATTCTGATAGGCTATGTCTGTTTCTCTGTGTTTCTTCCTCTTTTGCTTCCTTTTCTTTGTTTCCTCCATAACGAATCCACCCTTCCTTTCTCGATGGCACAGACAGCCCTCCGGGAAAGGCATCTCTCCCTCCCTGCTTATGGCTGCGTTTTAAAGTTCCCTGGGATATAGGCTCACACCCGGCAAGAAGTTCGATCTGACAGATTCCACGCTTTGCATGGCTTCTATTCGCATAAATTACAGAGAAGACTGTTTCAGTCTTTAGATTCCTGTAAGAATTGAATTCTTTGCTTACGTTTAGAGTAACATGGTATGCATAGAATTGCAAGAAAAATTTATCACTGTACGAAAAATGTACGAAAAAAGACTATGAAGTCTCAGGCGAATTGCTTATATAAAAAGTTCTAAACCTGCACATTCTGCAGGCTTAGAACTTCTTCTCACACTATTCCGCCAGATACATCTTCAACCCGTCTTCAATCTTCTGGACAGTATCCTCCCTGGACTGGGAGCCGTCCAGGAACCCGCCGAGGCATTCGATCAGCACCTCTCTGATCTTACTGTCTTCCTTAACGGGCTTATCCAGAGTCTCGCACAGCGCAGCCAGCGCGTCTGCCGTCTCCTGGGGATAGGGCTTGCTGTCAAATTCGATATAGCCGCCCTCATCATCCTTGATCATGGTCGCCGCCGAGAAGTTGGAGCGGTCCTTTGCCGCCAGCTTCTTTAATGACGCGCGGTTCACCGGGAAGCCGTTGAAGCTGTCCACATCCTGCACCTCCTGTGACAGCGCGAACTTTATGAAATCCCTGGCCGTGTCCATATATTCTGTCCTGGAGCAAATCCCTATCAGCGCGGAAGGGATAAACCGATTCTCAAAGGCAGTGTAGTCTCCCTTGATATAGTCCACCATGCTCATGGGGAACATGCAGTCTATAAACCCTACTACTCTGTTAAATGCCAGCTTCGCCTCGGAGGCAAGCTCCCACATGCCGGACATGATCTTATCCTCCGGCCTGGAAGCAACGATGCCGCAATTATCCCCGATCATCTTCAGGTAATCCAGATACCTGCCCATAGCCTCCCTGTCCAGCTGCTTGTCGCTTACAATCTCGTCACAGAAATAAGGATAAAATTCATCCACCAGTTCCGCCACGGTCCGGTCGCCCAGGTAACCGGAATCGGCGCCTGCCAGAAAGCCCGCCAGGGTCTCCATGGAACTCATATCTTCCACTGTGATATCCCGTCCCATCACCATGTTGAAGCCAAACTGCAGGGGCACCACATAACGTTTACCGTCTTCCCGCACATAAGCACCCGTAATATTGGACAGCAGTTCACCGCCTTCCTCCATGGGCTTAACCACATCGTCAATGTCTGCAAGAAGCCCCTTATCCGCATAGGAATCCAGGTTCAGATGATCCATCACCACAATATCCGGAGCCCCGTCCCCCATCAGCATGGTGTTCAGCTTCTGGTAGACAGCGTCGTAGTCAGGGGTTTCATAATAATACTGCGGGTATTCGTACTCTATGGAAATCTTCACTTCGGGATGCGCCTTATGGTATGCGGCCGCCGCCTGTTTTAACAGCGGATTCTCGTAGACCGTGTACAGCTTCAGCACTTCCTTCACCTGAGAAACCGCTTCCGGATCATACTCGTAACGGTTCAGCTTCATCTCCCCGTTTTCCTGGAACAGCGCGTAAATGCTGCCGTCCTCCAAAGCGACGAAATCGGTGCACCATAACTCTGTCATGGAAAAGTCCGTCTCCATGCCCTCCGCCAGCTGCTCCCACTGTCCCTGGGCATCCCCGGCTGCCAGGCGGTAGATCCCCGTCTCCACGGCTCCCACCAGAGTCCCGTCCTTCAATACGTCAAAAGCCAGGGAGCCCGCGCCGCCGATGACAACTGCCCCGTCCCCGCCGGTACTTCCGGGATAGGGAATGTTCTCCGCCCCGGCGCTCTTTCCGTCCTTCCTCCTTTCAATCTGCTCTCCGGTACACAGATAGGTGTTCGTTCCGTCCGTCACCACGCCGCCCTCGTATAAGGCAGTCGGCTGTTCATTCTCCAGTATGCTGCCGTCCTCCCCGGACAAAAGCTGCACGGATGAATAAGAAATCGCAGCCAGAGTGCCGTTGTCCAGCGCCGCTATTCCCGTCACAAACTCATAACCGCCGTATTCCTCATCCGGAACGGTCCACTCCTGGGGCGTAATTTCCTGAACCGTATCTCCTTCGCCCTTCCACAGGCGGGTTTTGAAAGCCTCTTCGCCCTCCGCCGTGTAACCGGTATACAGATACTGTCGGTCCCCTTCTCCCTGGGCCATCCCCAGTTCCATCCATTCCAGGGCGGGAAGCTCCAGGCCGGCAAACCACCCCGGCGTCACCTCCGCAAAGTCCTCCCCCTGCTTTTCCCACTGGCTTAAGACGGTCCTGTCGCCGTCCTGCTTCATTGCGAGCAGACGCAGTTTATCTTCCGCCTTATACATCTGCACGATGGTCCAGTCGGACAGTTCCTCCGGCAGCGCCTCCTGCTTCTCTACGTACATGCCCTTTTTCTGTCCGGCGTCACCGCCGTTTCCTGTCTCTGACGCACTTCCACTGCTGCCGCCCGGCTCTGACACACTTCCCCCGTTACCGCCGCTGCCGCCGCTGCCGCTCTCCTGGCCTGCCTTTCCGCAGCCGCCCAGCATGCCTGTAAAAAGCGCTGTGGCTACTATAGCTGCCATCCAGGCTTTACAACTCTTTTTTACCATTTTTCCGTTACCTCCCGATCCGGAGCAGTTTCGTTTCCGTAACCGCTCCTCTTTTTGAACGATATCTGATTTCGATAATATGATAGCAGAAAAATGTCAAAGGCTTGTGTCCTACTTGTGCCTAAGTTGTAAAATCAAAGGGAGGGCTGCTTCATCTTAATGCGTCCCCATCTTTAAATCAATGGTGAAAAGCTCCACAGGCTCCGACTGGGCATATCTGTTCTCTGCCGACACAATGACAAAACTATTGGTTTTCATGGAAGCATGTATCCCCTCGCTCCCGTTCCGGCTAAGCACCCAGAGCTCATTTTCCTCCCCTTCCATATACAGGATATACTTCTCTTCCAGGCCGAAAGAACTGGCATAGGCATACAGAAGTTCCTGTAACTTATCTTCTTCCTGATATTCCACCAGAAGCGTGCTGTTGACATAAGCGCTCAACACCTGTCCTGTCACCGCATTCAGAATCAGTCTCACCGTCAGATCCCGGGCATCCATAAACACAGTCCAGTAACTGTATTCCGGGTCCGTTGCACCCTCCTCCACATCTGTCCGCCAGGCCCAGAGAGAGCAGTCTGCACTGTATTCCGTCAATTTATAATCCTCAATGCCTATATTAGGCAGCAGAAAGTTTTCGACCCACTCTCTGCCGCAGGCAGCCGCCTCTGCCAGGGACAACTGATTCTCCCACGGCTCGTGAGGTACCGCTCCTGTTTCCGTCTCCCACTTTTCCACCACCCGGCGCAGCTGGCTCTCCGTCAACAGCGCCTGCACCACTTCTTCCTCACCGGTATCCTGCACCGGCACAGCTTCAGACTGCACCAGTACTTCCATCCTGCTGCCTTCGTTCAGAAACTCATTCTCCTCCCGTACAAGGCGGTGGTACACCAGAAACAGCCCCCCGAAGGCGATTCCGAAAGCAAACAAAATCCCCAGAGAATTGGTAAGTACAGCACCCGCTTTCCCTGATAAAGCCTTAAAATGTCTCTCCTGTACCTGATCAGCCTTCTTTGTTCCTGTCATCTGCCCCACCTTCCTCATCCTCTTCACCTGTCCTGAAAGCATTCTCTTTGCCGGTTTCCGTGAAAACGCTTTCACCGGTCTCCGATATAGCGTCCCTGCCAATCCCCGGACCAATGCTGTCTCCGGCTCCCGGGATATTCTCCTCGTCATTTTCCAACCGAGCAGCCTGGCTCATCTCCAGCCAAAAACGCACCTCCGTCCCCTCTCCTTTCCGGCTCTCAAACATAAGCGCGCTTCCGTGCACTCTGGCAATCCTGTCCGCCAGCGCCAGCCCAAGCCCTGCCCCATGCTGCTTCCGGCTCCGCGCCTTATCCACCATGTAAAAAGCCTCCGTGATACGGGAAAGCACTTCCTCCTCCATGCCGCATCCGTTGTCCCTGACCCGGACCAGATATTTCCAGGGAAACGCCGAATCCGCTTCCTTTTTCCTCTGCCCCCATATTTCAATCCGGCCTGCCCCCGCCTTGGCGGAGTTATCCGCCAGATTGATCAGCAGCGTTTTCAGCAGGTCATAATCCACTTTGACATAGGCCTGCTCTGCCTCAAGCTTCAGTTCAATCTTCTTTTCCTCCATAAGAGGCGCAAGCCCCTCTGCCACGTCCTGCAGCAGTTCGTCCGCCGGCATCTCCACCAAAGGAAACTCCTGCCGCCCCAGCACCGTCAGTTCCAACAGCTTAAAGGAAAGCGCTTCCAACCGCATCCCCTCATTCCAGATATTCCAGGACGCTCTGCGAATGTCTTCCCGGGAAAGGTCTTTCTGATAGATTGTATCCGCATAACCGATAATAGAGGTAAGGGGCGTCTTCAGCTCATGGGCAAAATTCGCCACAAAATCCTCCTTCTCCCTGGCTGCCCTGGACAGCTCCCCGATTTTCTCCTCCACGGCATCCGCCATTCGGTTAAAGCTTCCCGCCAGTTCCCCGATCTCATCCTTTCCGGATATGGCCAGGCGCTCCTCGTAATAGCCCTCGGCCATCCTGCCTGCCGCCTTCGACATCCGCTTCAAAGGCCTGGTCAGAAACGCGGACAGAATTCCCAGAAGCACCATTCCCGCCGTCATGGCAATCAGGTAGCAGTGGATAAAATACTGCCTCAGGGTCTGCTGTTGTCCTATGGTCTTACTTATGTCCCACTGAGTCACAAAGAAAACCTTCTCAAAACTTTCCGAACTGCCTGTCTGGTACTCCGCTGCATCCTGCAGAGCCCTTTCGGCGCTTCTGCTTTGCTCCACTGACTTCAGCCAGTCTCCTTCCATGACATTTTCACCTTCTGCAGCGTATTTGCTTTCCGCTCTCCCTTCCTCGCCGTTTCCTTCTATGCCATCCCCTTCCTCGCTGTCTCCTTCTATGCCGTCTCCTTCCTCCGGCGCTACCCTGAGCATCCCCTGATTATCCTCCGTAACGCTCCACATATTTTCAACCGTGCCCAGGCTGCTGCAATCCAGAATACTCCCCACCAGTACACAGCCGCCTTCCGGGGTATCCCGAAACCGGCACACATGCGCCTCCTCCGACAGCCCCTCCAGAAAGGAATCATCAATCCCCTCAATTTCCGAATAAAGCCGGCTTCCATCCTTCGCAAAAAAAGCCACTGGAGAACTGATCTCCTCCGCCAGGGCGGCAAACAGACTTTTCACAAGCCCGCTGTCCGCCACTTCCATACTTCCCTGAAGCTGCCGCACCGCCGAAGTGTCAATACTCTTCCAACCAGAGAAAATATACCCGTTGTCCGGGATAAGCCCGTCCTCCGTATCAACAAAAATGGAAATATCCGAATTGCTCAGCATGGCAGACTGAACCGTAAATTTATCATACTGATACTGTGTCAAAGCAAACTCCGCTTCTCTTGCCAGACTGCTCTCCATGGAATAATGCAGCAGAAAATACCCCGACACTGAAAAAGCCAACCCCAGCACCAACGTCCCAAACAGGAAATACTTTGTAAAAAGCCGCATCCTATCCCTCCAGCCTGTAGCCTATCCGAAACACCGTCTTAATCCGCTCCTCCCAGCCCAGCTTTTTGCGCAGGCGCTGGATATGGGCGTCCAGTGTCCTTGTCTCTCCGAAGAAAGGCTCTTTCCACACTTTTTCGTACAACTGTTCACGGTACAAAGCAATATTTTTATTCTGCACCAACTCCACCAGCAGGTCGAACTCCTTCGCCGTCAGAACCACCGGGCTTCCACCTTTCAGCACCTGCCTGGAATCCGTAAAAACCGTCACGTCTCCCAGTTCCAGCTGTTTCCCACCCATTCCCATTCTCCGGAGCACGGCCTCCACCCTGGCCAGCAGCTCGCCTACCTGAAAAGGCTTCACCAGATAATCATCCGCCCCCGCTTTCAGCCCCCGTATCCTGTCCTCCACGGCTCCCTTTGCCGTCAGAAAGATCACAGGAGTCCCGGTAGGCTTGATATACTCCAGAAGTTCATAACCGTCCACCTCCGGCAACATGATATCCAGCAACACCAGGTCAAATTTTCCCTGCTCAATATAATCCGCCCCTTCCATGCCGTCATGGGCACAGGTACAACGGTACCCTTCCGCACACAGATTCATATAAATCAGATCCGCAATCGCGGCATCGTCTTCCACTATCAAAATATCCGCCACAGAATCCACCTCCGTTTTGATGTTCAGGAATTGCAGGCATTTCCTTACTTACGGCCAGAAACAGCCGCCGTTTACAAGCGAGCCTCCGTCTCCGCAGTGCAAAGCAGTAAAGAAACGCGCTCACGAGTATAACATGCCTGATTTTACAGATGTTATCCTTATAATACAGAAATGTTTCCAAATTGTAAATTCCTCTCGTAAAATTAGGAAAAACCCTTGCAAAATCCTCAGAAAAGCGTTTAAATAGGATAGGATTCTGTAATGACTACGTATCCGCGCAATTTGATACAGTATTACGGTAAGCGGATATGTTCATGTATATATGTTCTGCTGCGGACATATGTTTATGGATGAAAACGTGAACGCTTCTGCAAAGCCAATACATAAAGCGCAAAATGACTGCAAATCTGTTCGACATGCAAAAAATGAGAAAGAAGGAAAACAGCATCATGCCAAACTTTTCAATCCCCCAAAATTATGAATCCGGCTTAAACCTGTACGACACGCAGGTAGCCATCAAGATGGTGAAGGATTTCTTCCAGAGCCTGCTGGCGGAGCGCCTGCATCTTCTCAGGGTATCTGCCCCTCTCATGGTAGACCCCAAATCCGGCCTGAACGACAACTTAAACGGCGTGGAACGCCCGGTTGCTTTCGACATCAAATATCAGGACGGCCGGGAAGCGGAAATCGTGCATTCCCTGGCAAAATGGAAGCGCTTCGCTCTGAAGAAATACGGCTTTTCCGTGGGAGAAGGCCTCTACACGGACATGAGCGCCATCCGCAGGGACGAGGAGGCGGACAATATCCACTCCATCTATGTGGACCAGTGGGACTGGGAAAAGATCATCGAAAAGGACGCCCGCAATCTGGACACCCTGAAGGACACTGTGCGCACCGTCTATAAGGTACTGCGCAAGACCGAGAAATATATGTCCATACATTATGACTACATCGAGGAAATACTTCCCCACGATATTTTCTTCATCACTACCGGCGAACTGGAAGAAATGTTCCCTGACAATACCCCTAAGGAAAGGGAATATTACATTGCCAAGGCAAAGGGAGCGGTCTGTGTAATGCAGATTGGAGGGCCCCTGGGCAACGGCAGGCCCCACGACGGACGCGCGCCGGATTACGACGACTGGGCGCTGAATGCCGATATCATCGTCTACTATCCTGTCCTGGACATTGCCCTGGAGCTGTCCAGCATGGGCATCCGGGTGGACAGAGAGGCTCTGCTTTCCCAGCTGCAGACAGCCGGGTGCATGGAGCGCGCCGAACTGCCCTTCCACAAGGCTGTCATCAACGAGGAAGTGCCCTATACCATCGGCGGCGGCATCGGCCAGTCCCGCATCTGTATGTTCTTCCTGCGCAAGGCCCATATCGGGGAGGTCCAGTGCTCCCTGTGGCCGGATGAGACAATGGAGGAAGCTGAGAAAAAAGGCCTGCAGCTGCTGTAAGCTGCGGGCCTTTTGGCCTTTTTATCCCTTAAATCCACATCATTTCCTACCGGTAAAGCCCGAATTTTACATTCCGGAAAGCCCGCTCATAGCCCATCCTGTCCATAAAATCCATCAAAAGCATCCATTTCGGATCCGTCCCTATCTTCTGCCGCTTTTCCTCGGAAAGCGGGAACAGGGAGACCTCTCCGGCGCACTCTTCCTTATATAATGCATAGGAATCTTCCAGGATAATCACCGGCTTCTCCGCGCCTTTTTCCGTAATCAACTCTTCCAGCTCTGCCAGTTCCTCTTCCATAACCTCCAGGTTATAGGAATCCAGGTCAGGCCAGGCGCTAAAGGCCGGCGGCATCGCAAGATAATAGGACAGCGCCGGAATATACCCGTAGAGAATGACCTCCTTTCCCTGCAGCTCATTCTCATTGACATAATCACTTATTTCCGTCATCCACTGCGCCTTCTCGGGATTCATTTTTACATTTTTCAGGACGGCATTGTTTTCCACAAAAGCACTGGCATCCTGTACTCCTGTAGCCTCGGCAAAAACGAACTGCGCTCCGAACCCTCCGAACTGAAACAGGCACAGCGCCAGAAATGCCGTCAAAATGCCCTTCGCTGGAAAAGCTGAAACCACCAGTCCGTGTTTCAGCTTTTTATCTCCTGCATTCTGAAGGAAACGCCAACTCTCCCACAGGGTGTAGGGCGCCGCCACAAACAGATTGTTCATGGAGGGCATCACGCCGTTATTGCTGCCTATGGACGTCAGCAGGATGACCAGCACCACCATGCCGCTGAGCAGCTTTTCCTCCCGGGGACTGCCTTTATGGAAAATGCGGATAACGGCAATCAGCATGGCCAGCATCATGAACATGGTCCCCGGCCTTACAACAGGGTCATAGCTGTAGAATAAGAAAGAACAATATCCCCGTACGTACAGCCAGACAATCATGGCGGCACTGACCGCTGTCCATAAAAGCCTTGTCCCAATATGCAGGAACCCGGCTGCCTTCTCACAGGAGCCTTTGCCTGCGTCGGTTGTCCCGGCAGTTACAGCCTTACTGCCGTTTTCCTTCTTTCTCAGCCGCTCTTCCAGCCATCCCGACACCGCAAACAGCGTCATACCTCCCAGCAGAATAACCCCCATTCTGACAGCCCAGTATAGCTGCTCCACGTAACGACCCACAATTCCCATGAGCATGGCAGCAGGTTTGTAGTCAACCGCCGTATCCGTCATGGCAAACAGTCTGGTAATTCCCTCAAAATAAGCGTCTATCCCATAGCAGATATGAATATAATTGAGCAGCACCGCCAGTGCTCCCGCATATCCCAGGAAACACCACAGCGTATGCCCAAGCACCCTCTGCCAGAACCCCCTTTCCGTCCGATATCCTTCATTCTCTGTCCGATGTCCCACATTCTCTGTCCGATGTCCTTCATTCTCT
>CAJUJN010000036.1:17839-41269 GCA_910586775.1 uncultured Acetatifactor sp.
CATTCTCTGTCCGACGTCCCGCATTCTCTGTCCGACGTCCCGCATTCTCTGTCCGACGTCCCGCATTCTCCCTACAGTGTCCTGCACTTCCCGTACGCCCCGGCCTCTTGTCTTTCCTTTCCTCCAGCCACACAATGACATCATATGCCCAGACAGCCACAATCATCCCCATCTCCGGCAGATTAGAGAAACGAACCAGTACATTCGCCCCCAGCAGGACACCCGCTCCTGCCAGAAATCCTTTTTTCTCTTTGGTTAATCCCAGATACAGCAGGATAAAAGAACTCAGAAACAGCACATATGTCAGATAATTATACAAAAGCGCCGTGGGGCACCAGCACAGGCTGATTGCAGCCATCTCACCCACAAAAGCAATTCCCTTTGGCATTTTCAGCTTCCTGGTACAGAAAAAATATCCTGCCAGTGCCAGGGCACTGACAAAAAGCCCCGTATACAGATTCATGCCTCTCAAAGTATCCGCATTCGGCAATTTCGTCAGCCAGTTGCCGGCTACATTCGCCAGATAAGTGGAAAACATCCACATGGAACCCATATGCTCCGTTCCCATATACTGAAAATTCGCATAATTATAGCCGGTATCCCACAAATCTATCCCCTGGCCGATGTGGCGCAGCGGATAGAACGCCAGAATCACGATAAACAGATTCTCCAGAAGATTGCCGCTTCGCCATTGCGGCTGTTGGTACTGCTTTCTGTTTGCTTCCATCTTTTATGTTTCCTTTCCCGTGTGGAATCCTGCAAATTTATTCCACCTGGCGGTTGCAATCCAATGGCTTGTCTGCATGCAGGCAATTGCAATGCAGACGAGCCATTGGTTAGCAACCTACAGGTGGAAATTATTTCGTGACACATCCTTACATACCCTGTCAGCCCCCGGCTCTGAATATTCCGTCCAGGCTCTCTATCTTCGCAACAAGGCTTCGGTAAAGCCCTGCCCTCATAAGCCCCCGATGTACTAAACCAAATACCTGCTTCCTCAGTACATCCGCCAGTACGCCGCAGGCAAACACTGCGGCTGCTGCCGCTGACGTCCATAGCAGCAGCATGCCCCAGGCCCCGGCGCGCCCCTCTGCCATCGCTTCCGCCACCTTACCGGCACCGAACCAGTTCTGCCAGGTATAACGAAGCCCCAGATTCTCATGAAGCAAGTATACCCCCAGGGTATACGGTGCCATGCGGTTGATAAATGTTGCCGCTTTCCCGTGTATTTGTATCCTGTAAAAAATCATAAACAGTCCGATTGCCGCCAGAAACGGAAAAATATGATTGTATTCCATACAGAACTTCAGCATAGTCTCCAGACTGCCCCTCTGAAGATAAACTCTGCGCAGAAGCAGCGTTGCCGCAAAAACCAGCAGACAGCCTCCCCCATACAGCACCGGCCCGGGCCAGCTTTTCTTCAAAACTCCGCCGCCGAACCTCCTCACATAAGCCGCTGTCAGGAATACACACAGATACCACAGACAGTCATACCCCTGCCCGTCCATTTCAAACCGCACGGGCAGAACGCTTTTTACAATGCAAAAGGCAAATAAAAGCAGCGCCAGCGCCGCCTGCAGCTGCCGTTTATCCATCTTTCTCACCGCCGTTCCCACGAAAGGAAGCAAGAGGTACAGAAAAACATATGCGGTCATGAACCAGTAATGTCCCATGGAAACGGGAAACAGCAGCGTAAGCAGGAAATGGGTATCCACATCCGTGCCGGTCATCACGCCGGTGAGCGCGCCCAACAGCCCGATTCCCACGGAATACACCCAGACCTGAAGCCAGAGCTGCACCAGGCGGCTCACTTTAAAAGAAGAGGCGCATAAAAAGAAACCGCTGATAAACATGTATACGTTTACAGCCACGATGCAGAAGCATTCCAGAAACCACGCTGCAAGCTCCGCCCCTGTCAGATGCGGGTCCGTCAGGTCAGCCAGAAGATTCCCCTTCCCCAGATAGTGCAGCACTACCACCATCATCATCGCCACGCAGCGCAGCAGTTCCAGATTTGCCATCCGGCCCTGTTTTGAGAAATCGGGGGGTGAGGCTGAACTCACTTTTTTCTCTTTTTCCGAAAAAACATTCTGCGGCATTTCCGGTTCCTCCTGTCTTTATCCTTTCATTCCTGCAAGTCATTTTGCATGATATATCAGCAGGCATCTATCGTAAATGCCATAATCATACGCTTATCCTGCCTGAAAGCCATGCCCGTGAGCCCACTCATCTGCCCTTTTTCCGTTGCACATCATAAAATCAAATAACTGCTGAAGCCCTCACTCGTTATACACTTTTCCGGCAAATAATATTATACCCACAACCGAAATTATACTGCACGCCGGTTGAATTTGCAGTGCAACCCGACTGCAGACCGCCAGCCAGGTAGTTTCCCTGAGGCATCAATGTAAATCCTGGCGGTCTGCAGTATAATTGCCGTCTGCACAGTATAACGAGTGAACGCATCGGCAATCCAGAGCTGAAAGCGGCAATTAAATGCGTTCACGAGTATAATATCCGTAATACGTTTACTATGATACTTCTCTTATGAATTGTCGGAGAATAACCGCCGTAACTTATTCAGGTTAAACCCGGAAATACCATAAAACTCGCCATGAACCTGCAGCGGTTATTTGCAGACGATTCCTTACACATTATAGCATCATTGGCACCGGTTATCAATAAAGTCTTAAAACATTAAGAACCGCTTTCTCCCTCTATAACGCAATACCGATTCGAAACCGATTCTAAAGTATTTTAAAGCTTCAACTTTCTATTGCCAGTCCGCACAAAATATATCGGGATAAAATGGGGAATGAAAAATATAGACGAAAGGATAATTTGATGTTAGATACTGTCTTAAAAACAGGGAGCATCCCCTCCGCTTCTGTGAATGTCATCACAAAAGCGGCAGAACTCCCTGCGATGCCCTGTCAGGCCGTTAATTCCCGGAAATTTTGATGCTGCCGCTTCCGGAACTGGCTTTTACCTTGCAGGCGCTGTTCCCATAGGCGTAAGTCCCGTTTTTCACCTTCTGGCTTTCCTGCCCGTCCCAGTCAATATAGATACTGCCGGAGCCGCTTCTCACCGCAGCCTCCATGCCTTTCGCCCCTTCCAGCTCCAGCCTGATACTGCCGCTTCCGGTAGACATGTCAGCCAGCTCCGAGGCTCCCACGGCCCGCAACTTAATACTGCCGCTTCCGGTAGAAAGATGATATTCCGCCACCGCGGCATCCACCTTGACATTGCCGCTTCCGGTGCCGCATTTTAAATCCCGCCCCTTGATCATCTCGGCTTTCACATTGCCGCTTCCGGTATCAAGACTTCCGGAGATAAATTCCGTATGGCTCACTTTTATATTACCGCTGCCGCTGTGAGCCTTCATCCTGTCTGCCACCACCTCGTCAAGTGCCACATTGCCGCTGCCGCTGCTGCCTTCGAAGGCCTCCAGCTCCACTCCGGAGACGCTGACATTGCCGCTGCCCACTTTCACCGTAAGCTTCGGCACCCCTTTCGGTATCCGGACAGTCAGTGTGATATTCTGTCCGCCGCCGCTGAAATTACTGATATTTCCGTAGGAGATAATGGTGTGTCCAAACAGAGTCACCTTCACCATCTTCTCCTCGCTGTCGCCCTCGTCCCTTGCACCTTTCCTGCGTTTCACTCCGGCATAGAAGACACCGTCTTCCTCATGCTGATAATACTCGTAATTCAGCTGGTTGCTTACCCCTTTTACCTCGTAATCCACATGGATCCTGTTATCCTCGGAACGGCTCACAAAGACATTTGCTGCCTTGCCTTCCAGTACTATACCCTTGTAGTACGCGGAATAGGAAAAGCTTTTCTTCAGATCCGTATCCTTCACGTCCTGCTCTTCCTCTTCTTCCCCCGTCTCCGTCACCTGCCCGGCATTTTCCGCCCTGCCGCCCGGATCCAGCTGCGCAAACCCTTCGGGGAGGTCCTCCTCCGAAAGCTCTCTGATCATCTCTTCGATATTGCCCAGTTCGTCAATGATCTCCTCTTCCGATTTCCCCTCATTCTCTCCCTCGGCAAAATGCTGCCTGTAATCTTCCAGGATCTCTTCCTGCAGTTCTTTTCCGAATTTTTCCAGCTTTTCCTGCAGTTTCTTCATATATTCCAGCTTCGTCATGGCCTCATCCCTCCTATTCCTGAATTAACTGGTTTACCGCATTGGTAAATGCTTTCCATTCCTGCTTTACAGATGTCTGGTACTCTTTCCCCTTTTCCGTCAGCTTGTAATATTTTCTCGCCGGACCCGATTCGGACTCCACCAGATATGTGGTCACATAATCGTCTTCCTTCAGCTTTCTCAAAATGGGATACAATGTGCCGCTAGCTATGGACATTTCTCCGGATATCCTCTCCGTCAGCTCATAACCGTATTTGTCTCCCCACACAAGCTGGGACAGCACGCAAAGCTCCAGCGCCCCCTTCTTAAACTGTGTATTCATGTATGGCCTCCTTTCTTTCTGCCGGGACTGTCTGGGAATTGTCGGAGGACATTTCCCTGCTCTGAATATACTTTCAAACTCCCGTATTTCGTTTTGACTGGTTCATTGTATCACACACTATTATATATTGCAATATACTATTTTATAAAAAATATTAATATTTTCTAAAATACTGTTCTTCTGATACCCTACGGCTGCTCTTCAGCTGTTCTGTTGTTCTGTTGTTCTGTTGTTCTGCGCCGTCAGCATCCTATTATACCCGTGAGCGCTTACATTTACCTTGTTGTCCCACATAGCAGGCGCAAAGAACCGTAAAACCGCCTGCCCCCTGTTGACAAGACCGCTCCAATCCATTATAATTTTATTACACTTGTAAGATGCCGGAACGGAACGTATCTGCCCGAACCTTTCAGTTCACGGACAGGTACCCTGAAAGATAAGCTGCATTAAATTTGTGAACGCATTCATTAACCGCTTCTTACCTTACATAATGGAATATAGAGCAGATTCTATTATATACCCAGGACTTATACCCAAGACCGCCGGAATTTATACTCGCGCTCAGAAACATTTGCCAACGTAAATGTATAACGAGTGAGCGCTTCCGCGACACAGGACAAAAGAGCGGCAAAGGAAAGCGCTCACGAGTACCAATCCGTCCAGGACGAGCATATATGACTGGCGGTCATAAAGCTGCTATAGTAATAGAGGCTTTGTTATAGTTTACTGCAAATTTCATCGACATGCAGTATAAAATAATAGTGCAGCGGCGCTCACGCATTACACATTTTGTTCACGACAGCACAATTTCTGCGAAGCATAAACTCTGCTGTATAAAATGTTTCAGACCATGCGTATAAACATAAAGCACCCATAAGGAGAATACCTATGAAATCTCTGCCCCAGATATCAGAAGCGGAATTCGAAGTCATGAAAATCGTATGGAAGCATGCTCCCATCAGCACCAACGAAATCACGGATATGCTGGTCAAAACTACCAGCTGGAGCCCCAAGACCATACAGACCCTGATCAAGCGTCTGGTGAACAAGGGCGCCCTTTCCTATGAAAAACAGAGCCGTGTATTCGTCTACACCCCTTTAGTAGGCGAGGCGGAATACATCGGCCAGGAGAGCAGTTCCTTCCTGAAGCGTTTCTACAACGGCAATATTACAGCCATGCTCTCCGCCTATATCGACAATGACAGACTGTCGGAGAACGATATCGACACGCTGCGCGCCCTCCTTGCAAAACCGCCCCACAGGGACAAATGAACCTTCCAAAAAGGAAAATAAATGAGGATAAATGATATGGCAGACTTTACTGTACGCTTTCTTCTTTCCAATATCGTAATCAGCATGATAACCGGAATTCTCCTGGCGGCAAGGCATCTTCTGCGGAAAAGCCTCACCAGCCGTACACGGTACCACTTATGGTTTCTGCTGCTGGGAGCGATGGCCGTTCCCTTCCTGCCGCTGCAGCCGTTTCGGATGGCGCAGATTTTTCCCTGGCTGAGCACCCGGAAAGCTGCTTCCGCCTCTCCCGACGGAACAGTCCCCGGGGAAGCCGCCGGCCTGGCAGCATCCGGAAACTTAAGCTGGATGAACGATTTCAGCGTATCCGTCAGCAGCAGAACGCCCTCTCCTGTAGGGTTTCTTTTGTGTGCTCTGTGGTTTGCCGGCATCCTTGCCATGCTGGTCCTGCTTGTCAGGTCAGCTCTCCGGCTCCGCAATCTGCAGAAGTCTGCCCTGCCGCTGCAAAGCCCTGCCGCATGGACTGTATATCGTAACTGTATAGGCGAAATGAAGATAACCCGTGACATTCCCGTATACAGTACGGTCTTTTTAAAATCCCCTGTCATTACAGGAATTTTCCGGCCCCGCATCTATCTGCCCACTCATCTGATCTCGGATTTTCACGCTGAAGAACTGCGGTATATGCTGCTGCACGAACTTCAGCATTATAAGCATAGAGATGCGTATGCCAATGTCTGGATGAACCTGGCTCAGATATTTTACTGGTTCAATCCTTTCGTCTGGCATGCCCTGAAAGAAATGCGCAGCGACAGGGAAATCGCCTGCGACACAGCGGTGCTGCAGATGCTTCACAGCGGCGACTATGAAAGCTACGGAAACACTCTGATCAATTATGCGGAAAAAATCTCACTTGCTGCCTTCCCTTTCGCCGCCGGACTGGGCGGAAGCATGGAACAGATGAAAAAGAGGATTCTGAATATCGCCGGATACAGCCCGGTCTCTTTTCGCGGGAAAATGAAAAGCCTGGCGTTTTTCGCCTGCATTGCGCTCCTTTTATCATGCTTTCTCCCCGCGCTGTCCACAGGGGCGGCTGTTTCTGACCGCTATGCCTTTACGGAAAGCGAAAATCAGGTTGTCTACGCAGATTACAGCAGTTATTTCGGCGAAAATGAGGGATGCTTTGTACTTTATGACGAAGCCGGCGGCTCCTGGCTGATTTATAACAGGGAGGCATCCCTCACCCGCATCCCTCCGACTTCCACCTACAAAATATATCTCGCGCTTCACGCCCTGGAAAACGGTATCATTACGCAGGATAACTCCCTGCTTTCCTGGAACGGGATGAGCTATCCCTATGATACCTGGAATGGAGACCAGACCCTGGAATCCGCCATGGCCAATTCGGTCAACTGGTATTTCCAGAGGCTTGATCAGCAGATGGGGCTTGAATCCGCGCGTAATTTCATCAGAGAAATCGGTTACGGAAACCAGCTCGCGGATGGCGATACCTCATCCTACTGGCTGGATTCTTCCCTGAAAATCTCTCCGGTGGAACAGGTTAAACTACTGCGGAAACTCCATGACGGCACCCTTCCCGCTTCGCCGGAAAATGCAGGCGTCGTGCAGAACGCAATCCGTCTTTCCGTCACGGAAAACGGTACTCTCTACGGAAAGACAGGCACGGAATCCGTCAACGGAAAGAATACTTCCGGGTGGTTTATCGGATATATTGAACGCGGAAACAGTACTTACTATTTTGCCACGAATATCCGGCAGGACGACTACGCCACCGGCACTGCCGCCACGGGACTTACCCTTAGGATTCTGGCTGATCTGGGAATCTGGGCGCCGTAATGCAGTTATTTATGTGGAAACGACACCCATTTGCGGAAAACGCTTCCCGTCAGTCACTCCTGGTATTATTTGCCCGGGATGCCCTGCCCGTGACGATATCCTCCGGACTCTCCAATCCGAAATAATAATTGAAAATACTCCGCCCCACATCAGTGGCATTGGATGAACCGTACCCGTTGGCAATCCGCACGGCCACCGCAATCTGCGGATTTTCCGCCGGCGCATACCCCACAAACAAGGCGTGGTCCGGATGCAGTTCGGATTCCTGGGCCGTTCCCGTCTTTCCCGCAATGCTCAGCTCCATGTCCTTCAATATGGCATTGTTCCGGGCAAACTGCATCATGCCTGTGCGAACCGTCTCCCACACGTAATCCGGCAGTTCCACCTTTCTGACCGGTTCCGTCTCATATTCCGATATCTCCCCGTCTTCCCCCGCGATCCCCTTTAACAGTGACAGAGAAAACAACTCCCCGTCTGAAGCCAGAGTATTCACGTAGCGCGCCAGCTGTATGGTGGCATAATTATGGGTACCCTGGCCGATTGCCGAGGGAATCCCGTAAGCATCCGTCACATGAGGCGCCGCTTCCGTGATCTCAACTCCCGACTTTTCATCCAGACCAAACATTCCGGCATATTTCTGCAGGAAGCCAAGAGCCGCATTATCTGCATATACACCGCTGTTATCCGATGCCCGGCTCCCCTCATACACCACCGGCACCAGATTCCCGCTTCCGCCCGCATACTCTTCCGATTCCGCATTCCCATTTCCGCCCGCATGCCCTTCCGATTCCGCATTCCCATTTCCGCCCGCATGCCCTTCCGATTCCGCATTCCTATTTCCGCCCGCATGCCCTTCCGATTCCGCATTCCTATTTCCGCCCGCATGACCTTCCGATTCCGCATTCCCGTTTCCGCCTGCATACTTTTCCGATTCCGCATTCCCGTTTCCGCCTGCATACTCTTCCGATTCCAGATTCCCGTTTCCGCCCGTATCCCCTTCCGATTCCGGATTACCGCTTCCGCCTGTATGCTCTCCCAATTCCGTGAGCCTGACTGCTTCCGTCACTCCCAGCATCCCCAGCCGATACGCAATCTCGCACAGATAGTCATTGCAGGAAAACTGCAGCGCCGTGGGGGCATTGGGCACGGTTCCGTGTCCGTAATGGTTCCAACAGTTCAGGCTGGGCGTAACCTTGTCGAACACGCCGTCGCAGAGCACGGAGCTGTCCCGGGAAATCACGCCCTCCATCAGCCCCGCAGCGATTGTCACCGGCTTAAAAGTAGAGCCGGGAGCCGTCAGCTGCTGGGTCGCCCTGTTGAAAAGCGGCAGAGACTTATCGTTTAACAGTTTATTATAATACGCGGAATCCATCTGGTTGGCCAGCCTGTTGTTGTCATATCCCGGATAGGACACCAGCGCCAGCACTTTTCCCGTCCCCGGCTGAATCACCGCCGCCGATGCGGAACAGGGGTCCAGCGCCAGCTGCGCGGGAGTAATCTCCAGCTTTTCTATCTTCTTTTTCAAAAAAGAAAAGGGCTCCGTTGCTCCCGACATCAGGCTCTCATAATCCTCGTCCGAAGCGGATAAGACGCCCTGGTCATATAAAAGACTGCAGATTTCCTTCCCCGTGACCCGCTCTTCCCGGACCAGCCACTTGAAGAGCATTTTTTCAAATCCAATGCTGTCTGATATTCTTTTCTCCATCCCCTCCACCAATAACAGATACATTTCCTCCGTGGTGAGATACTGCTGCCCGGACTCTACGGCTCCCGCTACGATCCATCCGCTTTCAATGGCATGGGTCAGAAATTCCCCCGGACTGATATTACCTCCGTTTTTCCATTCCCTCCAGACATCATCGTTGCTTATGGCATCCCCTTCCCCGGCAGATATATCTTTTAAAATACCGCTTTCATTGACGATATACCGTATGTATTCCTGCATTTCCGCGCTGAGAGACCCGTACGCCGTATTCCCCTCCAGTAATTCCCTTTTCAGTGAATCCCATACCTCTTCCCGTTTTTCCTCCAGCCTGTCCCCGAGTTCCCGTTCCAGGGCAGTTGCCTCCGGATGCCGGAACGCTTCCAGGCTTATGACGGAATTGTCAATCAGGGCCATGTAAACATCATACAGAGAAATCCGGATATCCGAAGCGTCCGCGACGCGCGTCCTGTCAAATTCCTTTGTATTTATCAGATTGCTCACCAAGATTCCCGCCAGGTTCTGCTCCAGGATATGATACAGGGCAATCTGCAGTTCCTTGTCAATGGACAGATAAATGTCCCGCCCGCTTTCCATCTCCCGAAGGACCTCCCCCTCTCCCAGCACTTTTCCTACATTATTGACCTGAATCTGCCGCTCTCCGTCAATGCCCTGCAAGGTCTCCTCAAAATACTGCTCAATCCCGGCTTTCCCAACCAGGGAATCAGCGGTGTAATCCCGCTCCGAACCGGCATACTTCTCCAGTTCCTCCGTGGAAATCTTCCCCGTATACCCCAGAATATGGGAAAAAGCCTCTCCCCCGTCGTAAACCCTTTCCCAGTCCTGCCCCACTTCTATCCCGGGCAGGGACTGGTTGTTTTCCGCCAGATAAGCTGCCGTCTCTTCCGATATACCCCTGGCCAGGGTCACCGGCACATATCTCCTGTAGGCATTGAGGGAGAGCTGGTACCGCACCCCCACCAACGCCAGCTCCTCCGCTTTGGTATAACTTCCGGGCAGCCCGTATTCCTCCAGTTCTTCCTCCGTATACGGCCCCCTTCTTTCCTCGTAAAGCGCAAATTTATCCTTTCCCGCCAGAAACTGCACCATCTCTTCGGCAGTTGTCTCACGCTGCGCCTCCGTCAGATTCTCCGGGTTCGCTTCCCCGAATACATCTGCCAGAAATCTGGTCAGTCCCGTACCCGCAACGGTATATTCATATTGCCCGTTGTCCCCTATCCTGATCTTCAGTTCCTGATTTAACGATTCTCCGTCTTTTTCCAGTCTTTTCATCACATGGTAAATCACACCGTTCAGCGTCAGCTGTCTCTCCCGGTTTGTGGCATAACTCTCCCCGTCCACCATGGTCACCGTGAAAACAGGCTTATTGCTGGCCAGGATTTCCCCGTTGCAGTCATAAATCCGCCCTCTGGTATTGCTTTCCCGCACCTTTCTGGTAATCCTCAGTTCAAATTCCTCCGCATACCGCTCCCCCTGTACAATCTGCAAATCCCACAGCCGGTACAGCAATATCAGGAACAGGGCGGCAACCAGAATCTCCATGGTGTACATCCGCAGATTCCGTCCCCTTCTGTCACGTTCCGCTTCCGCCGAACCAGAATTCCAAAATCTTTTTGTCCTTTTTGACCACATAGCCGCTTCCTCCTCTGCCCTTTACGTCTTCTGTCATACTGACGAGCATAATAGGACGGTTTACCATTTTTTCTGGGGTAAACAGTACCATCCATCCCAGTTCGGTTCCTGAGGTATCGCTCTGGGAAGCCTTGATTTCCGCTGTTCCTGTCTTGCCTGCCAACAGGACATCTTCCCTGTGCGCGCCATATCCGGTTCCGCCCGGGTCGTTGACAATCCCTTTCAGCGACTCCAGCACCTGTTCCGCAGTCTCCCGGGAAAAAGCGCCCGGAATCCAATATCCGGCTTCGCCCTGCCGGGATGCTTCTGCCGTTCTCGTCTCCGTCCCGGATTCTCCGTTTTCAGCCTGCTGCGCTCCTGCTATGGACTCTCCGTTCCCGGCCTGCTGCACCGCTGTTGACTCGTTCTCTCCGTCCTGCTGCACCTCTGCCGCAGGCTTCGGGCTTATGACCACCCAAGGCTGTACCAGGTTCCCCTCATTACAGAATGCCGAATACATACTTGCCAGATGCAGCGGATTCACCAGAATCTGTCCCTGGCCGTACCCGCTGTCAGCCAGCTGTATCTCCGTCTCCATATGCTCCCCATTGGAAAAGCGGCTCCGCGTCATTCCGATCTCAAAAGGCAAGGTTTCCCCGAATCCCAATTCGCTCAGCGACGTCTCCAGCCTTTCCGCCCCAATCTGAAGCGCAGCCTTTGCAAAATAGATATTGTCCGAAAGGAGCATTGCATTTCTTAAATCAGCCGGACTGGCCGGATGCAGCGTGGTTACATGGTACCCGCCCCAGGATCGGTCTTTCTGCCACCGCGCTCCGTCGTTTCCAAGATCCGCCAGCGGGTCTACGGCTCCCGTCTCCAGTCCGATTGCGGCAATCACCGCCTTAAACGTGGATCCCGGGCACCATGCCTGACGAAAACGGTTCAACATCGGAATGTTCTCATCTTCGTTTAAAGAAGACCATTTTTCCGTAGACATGCCCATAATAAAATCGTTGCTGTCATAGGAAGGCGTACTGACCAGCGCCAGAACCTCCCCGGTATAAGGCTCCATTGCCACGGAACAGCTCTTATCCTCCTTGAATTCTTCATACAATTCTGCCTGAAGCGCTGCGTCAATGGTCAGCTTCACATCCGTTCCGTGCTGCACCGCCCTGCGCGCCAGTTCCCTTTTCTCTTGTCCCTCTTCATCCGTGATATAAATCCTGTATCCGTTCCTGCCCCGCAGTTCCTTTTCATATAAAGCTTCGATTCCGCACCTTCCGATGACGCTGCCTGCCGTATATCCTTCCCCGGCATGTTCCTCCAGGTCTTCCGCAGTGACATTCTGGACATACCCTGTCAGATGGGATGCCGCCTCCCCCAGCGGATAACTGCGCACTGTCTGGTCCTGTATGGCGATTCCCGGCACTTCCAGAAGCTTCTCATGCCGCTCCAGTTCCCGCTGCGCTTCCTCCGCCTCCGGCGACATCAGTTTCCGCTCGTCCACCCTGGGAATCAGCTTCAAGGGGACAAAGGAATCCTCTTTTACCCATCCGGCGGACAGCTTTTTCCGAATGACATCCTCCTCCATTCCCAGAAGCTCCGCCGCCCTGCTCACCGCCTCCTCTTCGTCCTCCAGCTTCCCCGGGACGATTCCCACGGAAGACACCACGCCGCTGCCTGCCAGAACTTCCCCGTTCCTGTCCACAATGCGCCCTCTGTCCGCTTTGGTGACGGAGACCCTCACCTTATCCGCAGAGCAAAGTCCCGGGAAGATCAGGGAATCCGACCAGACCAGCCGCCGGCATCCTCCGATTTCCAGAAAGAGAGCCTCATTTTCAAAACTGATGTTACCGGCAAGGGTATCGAAGGAAACCTGAAATGTTACAAGCCCCTTTTCCTCGTCGTACCCGGTGACTTCCGTTGTCATGTTCTCCGCCTCGATTCCCTCATAAATGGCGGAATTCCGGCTGACAAAGGCTTCTTCGGAAATATTGCCGGAGCCTTCCGCATCCACCATGGCGTACATCTGCTCATAAGCCTTTTGGGTAATCAATTCCATGTACTCCTTCAGCAATTCCGGCGGGTTCTTTTCCTGTTTTTCGGAAGCCAGGCCGTCAACGCCCGCCCGGCTTCCGTCAGCAGGTTCCATATCCGAATAGCCTGCGAATACTTCGCTGATTCCCGTCAAAGAGTCCCTGCCTTCATTTCCTCCCGCCCTCATGGAAAGGCGCAGAGCATATACAACCACGCCGATGGCCAGCATTTCCAGCAGAATAACTGCCTTCAATACGGATTTCGCCCTTCTGCTTTTTTGTCTGTTCCTGTCGGTTCCGTTCCTGTTAATTCCGTTCCTGCCGGTTCTGTTCCTGTTAATTCTGTTCCTGCCAGTTCCGTTCCTGTTAATTCCGTTCCTGTCGGTTCCGTTCCTGTTAATTCTGTTCCTGCTGGTTCCGTTCCTGTTAATTCCGTTCCTGGCAGTTCCGTTCCTGTCGCTTCTATTCCCGCCAATTCTACCCCTGGGTTTTGTACTCATGACTACTCTCCTTCAAGCTATGTTTTATCATGAACCACACTATTCCGGTACAATATCACCGAAACGCTTCGATGTGACATTTATCAGATACTCGGGTACCGTGAAAAATTTTTTTCAATGCGATTACAAATATTACATTCGTAAGATTTAAAGTCAAAAAAAAAAAATATAATCACTCTTTAATATTACAGCAGTAAGATTTAAAAGTCAAGTATAATACCAACAACCTCCCTGTTCCAACGGCATCCTCCCTGTTCAATTTGGTTTCCGCCATGTGAATTCCCCTGGGACCCAGATATAGATGAAGCCCGTCTGCAGCATGAGGCCTGTCTTGCAAAATGAGCAGGGGAGCTCATTTTGACTGCGCGGTTTCCGCGGGCAAGAGGCAGGACTTTCACAGTATACTCCCCCTCCTTTGCAAATAAGTATGGCAGCCCCATAGCCAGCGCAATCTCCCGGTCCTCCGTCTCTATTCCAAACCGCTCCGGAATATTTGCCAGACCTGCATACGCGCAGGAAGCATTGAAAGTCATATATTTCATAACGAACGCTCCCTCCATAAGCGCCCGTCCTCCCGGGAAGTATCCATATGGGAAAATGCCCGGCGCCTGCCGGAAACTGTAATTCTTCCAATGCCGGCGAAAGGATTCCCGGGAAGGTTCCTCAGGGCTTCAGCCACCCTGCCTGAATCCCATGGTCAAGATTGTCGGAAACCCAGCCGTACACCTTCGGCATAAATTCCTTCACCACCGCCATTCTCTTTTCCACCATTGCGCGGTTGGTCCCGCTTTCCACCCAGGTATGCCCGTCTGTCAGGGTGTTGTGAAGGAACGGCTGCAGTCGGTCCATACAGGCGGCATATTTGGCATCCGCAGTCTCCATGGCGTCAAATTCCTCCCAGAATGCCCGAAGCATCTGCCCCTGCTCCCGGGGAAGCCGGGCGAACAGTTGGTCGGCCGCGGCCTTCTCTCTCTCCTCTTTCCCCTGATTGCCCTCCACATCGTAGGCAAAGGTATCCCCTGCTATGATTTCCACCAGGTCGTGGACAACGCACATCTGGACCACCCTGCCTATATCCACCGGCTCCGCCGCGTATTCTCGAAAAAGCATGGCCATGACCGCAATGTGCCAGGAATGCTCCGCGTCGTTCTCCCTCCGGCTCTTATCGATCAGCAGTGTCCTGCGCAGGATGGCCGTCATTTTGTCGATCTGCGCCGTGAACAGGAGCTGGCTGTCCATCCTTTCATCATTGCTGCTCAAGAAATGTTCCATTCCCATTGTGTGCCTCCTATCTTTATTTTTCTGTTTCTCCTCCCGTAAACATTTTGGCCAGATAAAACAGTATTCTTGATATGGTGCAACGGCAATCAGTTTGATTGTCTGGATCGGCATATCCCATCCGGCAGTGCCCAAAAAGAAAATCTGTGACACAAGGTTTCCTGCGGTTAGAATTCCAAAAAATTCTGCCGTAAAAGACAAACCTATGCCTGTTTTTGCAAAAAAGCTGAGAAAAATCAGTAACCGCCGAAGTTCTTCACCCCGGCGGTTGTAAGGAAATATCTGCAATGTTCTATTTTCTGTTTTAGGACAATTAAGCCGCTGCCCTTCCTCACCGGCGCTTCACAGCAGCACCAGCTTTATCTCTGCACCCGCCCGGAAGCATCGCCCCCTGCCAGTGTCTCCACCTCTTTCCTGGAGACCAGGTTAAAGTCGCCGGGAATGGTGTGTTTCAGAGCGGAAGCCGCCACGCCGTATTCCAGGGCAGCCTTAAAATCCCTGCCGTCAAGCATGCCGCAGATAACGCCGCCTGCAAAGGAGTCGCCGCCGCCTACACGGTCAACGATGGGATGAATGCTGTACTCCCTGGAGTGATAGAATTCTTTCGTATCCCTGGAGTAAATACATGCGGACCAACCGTTGTCGGAAGCGGAATGGCTCACGCGGAGAGAGGAAACACAGTATTCAAAGTTGTAGTCAGCCACCATCTGCTCGAAGATGGACTTGTATCCGGCCAGTTCCAGATCACCGCTGGTGACATCCGTCTTACCCGGCTTATAGCCAAGCACCAGTTCCGCATCCTCTTCGTTTCCGATGCACACATCCACATACTGCATCAGGTTCTTCATCACCTTCTGCGCTTTCTCGGATGTCCACAGCTTCTTGCGGAAGTTCAGGTCCACGGAAACCTTCACGCCATGCTTCTTCGCCGCCTTCAAAGCTTCCTCTGTCAGAGCAGCAGCCGCATCGGACACAGCGGGAGTGATTCCCGTAAAATGGAACCAGTCTGCGCCTGTGAAAATGGCGTCAAAATCAAAGTCAGCCGCCGTTGCAGTGGAGATGGAGGAATGCGCCCTGTCATATACTACCTTGGAAGGCCTCATGGATGAACCGCTTTCCAGATAGTAGATGCCAAGTCTTTCGCCGCATCTTGCGATATGTTTTGTTCCCACATTATACTTCCTCAGAGCTGCCACTGCACACTCGCCTATCTCATTGTCCGGCACCGCAGTAACGAACTCCGCATCATGTCCGTAATTTGCCAGAGACACTGCCACATTGGCTTCCCCGCCGCCGTAATTCACGTCAAACTCATCCGCCTGAATAAATTTTTCAAAATTGGGAGTGGACAGCCTCAGCATAATCTCACCCATGGTAATTACTTTCGCCATTTTTGTCAAATCCTTTCTCATATTATGTCTTATGGGAAGCAATCCCCTGCTTCCCATAAAAGGCGCATTTCCCTGCGCCGCACAACTGCCGGAAGCGGCATTTGCCGCTTTTCTGCCCTTGTTTTGCAGAAGCGCTCACCGTTATACATTTATGTCGGCAAATGTTATTGAGCGCGGATATATATTATATACGTTCACAATCATCACACAGAATAACATACAGACATTTCCATCCCTGAGTGCACATTGCAGCACGGCCATGCCCGTCCGCCATGCCGTGCAAAATCATTTTATTTCTGGAGAAGATGCACCGCAAAGCCGCCGATTTCTTCCTTCAGATAAATGGCATTAATTTTGTCACCCTTCATGATGGGCTCCTCAAACTCCACACCCAGCACGGTGCTCATGTAGTTGATGGCTCTCACGATGTAATTCGTCCTGATGGCAATATGCCCATGGGATCCTCTGCCCTTTGCGTTCAGCACCTCCACAATAGTGCCCGCAAAGCTGCCGCCGCTGCCCACCTTCACCGGCGTGCCGAACAGGAATGACAGGCGGTTTACGGTCTTGTCAGCCTCTTCCTTGCTCTCGGAATTGATGCCGATATGGGCAAGTTCAAAGCCCAGCATGGTCTGAACCGCCTCCCTGGTCAGCTGCTCAATCTTGTCCCACTCGCCTGCATTGATCAGGTCGCCGGGAACCATCCAGGAGCCGCCGCACGCGATGATCTTGTTGAAATCAAGGTAAGAGGTCAGGTTCCCGGCATTGATGCCGCCGGTAGGCATGAATTTCATATTTACATAGGGAGCCGCCATGGCCTTGATCTTTGCCAGTCCGCCGGACTGCTCGGCCGGGAAGAACTTCACCACGTCCAGGCCCAGTTCAATGGCCTGCTCAATATCGGAGGGGCTGGATGTGCCCGGGGTAATGGGCACGTTTTTCTCGATACAGTACTTCACTGTCCTGGGATTTAATCCGGGGCTGACGATGAATTTCGCACCGGCTTCCACTGCCGCGTCAACCTGTTCCGCGTTCAGTACCGTCCCGGCGCCCACGCACATATCAGGAAAGTTTGTGGTCATGATCTTGATGGCCTCCGCAGCCGCGCCGGTACGGAAGGTAACCTCCGCACAGGGGAGTCCGCCCGCGCACAGCGCCTTCGCCAGGGGAAGCGCGTCCTCGGCCCTGTCAATCTTTACAACAGGCACGATACCGATTTTACTGATCTGCTCTAATACTGCGTTCATTTTTCCCTCTTTTCCGCATGTCCGCACATGCTTTTTCATTATTTCATGCCGGTTCTTTCAACCCCTCAGGAATTGTCGCAGACACTTCCTTATGCCAGCACTTCCTTAACCGCCTCCGCAATCTTGTCGCATTTGCAGTTTGCAAAGAAATATTCCCGGAACTTCGCCCCTGACAAAGCGCCCTTTACCAGTTCCCTGTCCAGATTCTTTAAGATGGTTACCATATCAGTATGAGTTACTTCTTTTACTTTATCCAGTATTTTTTTATTTCTCTGCTCAGGCTCCACTCTCTCGGGGGGATATCCGCCGCCACCGGGAGCGCAGAACAGCTTTTCAAAAGTATACTGGAGGTTCAGCTCGCCGCCCCACCCGAAATTCTCCGCGAACGGAAGGGCAACGCAATTGCCGTCGTTAACCTGAGAAAAAAGATAGGCGTCCAGAGGCGACTCGATATGTCCGCACAGCACCTTCGGGAAGGAATTGCACGCCAGCATGGCGCCTTCTCCGGTACCGCAGCCCGTAACACAAAAATCCGCCGCGCCTGAATTCAGCAGTACCGCCGCAAGTATGCCGTTCTGCACATAGGTCAGGGAATTGGGATCTTCCGCACCGCACATGCCATAATTATACACTTCATGCCCCATGGGTTCAACTACATTTTTCAAAGTCGTACAGATCAGCTCGTTTTTGGCGGCCTGACTGTTTTCGTTAATCAATGCTATTTTCATGATTCCACCTGTCTCCGATTTCTTATTTTTTTCATAACACAGATAAATGCCGCAATACTTCACTTCCGGCGGCATTTGCCACATCGTATAAGCTGACAGCCGTCCCTCCTTGCAGATATGGCATCCGACCGTCAGCTTATTTGATTTCACACCGAAACTTATTCAGGCTGCTTTCCGATGTAAGCCAGGATGCCGCCGTCCACATACAGGATATGTCCGTTCACCGCATTGGAAGCTTCAGAAGCCAGGAACACTGCGGGTCCTGTCAGTTCTTCCGGCTTCAGCCACCTGTTGGCAGGAGTCTTGGCGCAGATGAACTGGTCGAAAGGATGCCTGCTGCCGTCGGGCTGAACCTCACGCAGAGGAGCCGTCTGAGGCGTCTCAATGTAGCCGGGCCCAAGGCCGTTGCACTGGATATTGTACTGGCCGTACTCGGAACAGATATTCCTGGTCAGCATCTTAAGGCCGCCCTTTGCGGAAGCATATGCGGACACGGTCTCACGGCCAAGCTCGGACATCATGGAGCAGATGTTGATAATCTTACCATGGCCCTTCTTAATCATGGAAGGGATAACGGCTTTGGATACGATGAAGGGACCGTTCAGGTCGATGTCGATTACCTGGCGGAACTGGGCCGCGGTCATCTCGGTCATGGGGATTCTCTTGATGATGCCGGCGTTGTTTACCAGAATATCGATGACGCCCACTTCCTTCTCAATCTGTGCAACCATGGCGTTTACGGCGTCTTCGTTGGTCACGTCGCATACATAGCCGTGCGCCCTGATGCCCTTCTCCTCATAAGCTGCCAGGCCCTTGTCCACCAGCTCCTGATTGATATCATTGAAGCAGATGGTTGCGCCGCATTCCGCATATGCGGAAGCAATGGCGAAGCCGATTCCGTAAGATGCGCCTGTCACCAGCGCTACCTTTCCCTGCAGTGAAAAATTTGTAAATTCTGACATGTCTGTTTCTCCTCCTTCTGTTGAATTCCTCTGGCCGTCCTGCCTTTCCTTTGCCGGACGTTTCATATACACAATCCCGTCAAAATTATCCTCTGTTATACTCACGAGCGATGAAATTTGCCACAATGTCCCCGGCATCTTTCGCTCGTGAGTCGGGACGCCTGACAAGTTTCAATGATCGTCAGTATGTCTTCTCAAAATGTATCATAACGGTGACTCCGTCACATCAGATCCTTCATGGCAATGCCGTCCATATCATCGAAATCCTGATTCTCCCCCACCATGCCCCAGATAAAGGTATAAGCCCTGGAGCCGCAGCCCGAGTGGATGGACCAGCTGGGAGAAATCACGGCTTCCTCATTTCTCATAACGATATGGCGTGTCTCCTGGGGTTCGCCCATGTAATGCATGACAAAAGCATCCTCCGGCATCTCAAAATACAGATACACCTCCATGCGTCTGTCATGGGTGTGGCAGGGCATGGTGTTCCATACGCTTCCGGGCTCCAGTTTGGTCATGCCCATCTCCAGCTGGCAGCTCTCTACCTGGCCGGGAAGGATGTATTTGCAGATAACACGGTGGTTTGCGTCCTCCAGGCATCCAAGCTCCACCTTGTTCTCATCCTTCACAATGATCACACCCTCTTCCGGTGTTCCTTCCGGCTTAATCAGCACGGTAGGACAGGTTCTGTGGGCAGGCGCGGAATTCAGATAAAACTTTGCAGGCTGAGAAGCATCCTCGCTGGCAAAGACAATCTCCTTCGAACCCATGCCGATATACATAGCCTCCTTGAAGCCTACTTTGTATACCTTGCCGTCCACAGTGATGGTTCCCGCGTCTCCGATATTGATGACGCCCAGCTCTCTTCTCTGGCAGAAATACTCCGCCCGAAGCTCATCGCCCGCCGTCAGGGCAATCGGCTCTACGGGCACCGCCGCACCCGTAATGATTCTGTCGATGTGGCTGTACACCAGTTTAATCTCGCCCGGCACGAAGAGATTCTGAATCAGAAACTCCTCTCTCAGCCGCTCCGTGGTATAGTGCTTCACATCTCTGGGGGATACTGCTGTTCTAAGCTCCACGTTGATACCTCTCTTTCTGTCTGGATTTATTTGCGTTTATACTCGCGAGCGCATTCTTTTGCCGCTCTTTTGCTCTGCATCGCGGAAGCGCTCACCCGTTATACATTTACGTTTAATGCTTCCGAACGCAAGATAAACTTACTCTAAGAGAAACAGGAAAATTTCTCCAAGTCATTCACTTCAAACCGTTAAAACTAATCGCAATGACCATTCATTCTTTGCATATATAGGCCACTTCTTTTGTAAGCGCTTACATTTTACCATAAACTAGATAGCTTTTCCATAAATTTTCTCTTAAATTTTATTTGTGATTATAGTATACCCGAAAAAAATCTCAAAGTCTATTCAAATATGTCTCAAAACCTTGCAAATTTTGAACTTTTGCTGTATGATCAGATTCAGGCAGCAATATTGGATTCAAATGACTTGTCCGGATAAGCCGAAGTAAACATATGATCACTTATAACGAAAGGGGCCTCCTGAACATGGAAGAAGTCAATTCCTGCAAAACCGCCATCGAAAATTGCGAGCGCACCAGAACCTTTTCCATCGCCCACCTCTATAAAGAGGAAAAAGCCATGGACATGCATATCCATGACTGTTACGAACTGTATTATTCCATCTCCGGTGGAAAGCAGTTTCTCATCGACAACCGCTTTTATCCCATTTCCCCGGGAGATTTGTTTATTATCAACCAATATGAAAGCCATAAACTGACCCAGATTGACAACAGTGTCCATGAACGGATTGTGCTGTCCATCTATCCGGATTTCGTCAAACGGATTTCTACCCCTGATACGGATCTGGATTATTGCTTTTCCAACCGGGACATCCATTTTCAGCACAAAGTCTCCCTGGACAAGGCCACACAGAGGCGCTTTCTCTATTATATCAGCAAGATCACCTCCGCCAGGGGCTACGCCCATGATATTGTGGAGCAGGCTGCCTTCATGGAACTGTTGGTGATGATCAATACCCTCTCCGATGCCAATGCCGCCGAAAACAGTGTAAGCGATTACAAATACAGTCAGCAGGTGGACGATATCCTGGTCTATATAAATCAAAATATCGGTCAGAATATTACGGTAGAACAGTTGGCTGCGAATTTTTTCCTGAGCGAATCCTATATTTGCCGGATCTTCAAGCAGGCCACCGGCACCACCATCAATAAATATATCACCGCACGCCGCATCAGTATCGCAAAGGCACACCTCAATGACGGTGACAGCGTAGGCGTTGCTTTCGAAAAAAGCGGGTTCGGAGACTACAGCAGCTTCTTCAAGGCTTTCACCAAGGCTGTGGGAGTATCTCCAAAAAAATATGCAAACTTAAGTGTCAGCTAGTAAGGACGTGTCTCCAAATTACAGGAACCGCTTCGCGAACCCTGGAACATCCCTACCGGGACTTTGAAGATTCCCAGCAATTCTCCCAGTTCACGGAAATTATGGACCGTTTTCCCTCCAAAATCCACATTTCTGCTGTTGAACAATACGGTATCCATCCCCACGTCCCGGGCTGCACTCAGATTTTTCCTCCTGTCGTCAATGTAGACACATTCCCTGGCTTCCACGCCCAGCTGCTGCCGGGTAAGCTCAAATACATATCTGTCAGGTTTCTTCCTCTTCAGGTCCCCACTGATATTGATGACATCAAAATACGGATTGATGCCGAATTTTTCCCGTATGTAACGGCTCCATCTGCTGGAATCGTTGGACAGAATCGCCAGCTTACACTGCTTTCCCGCCTCAGAGGCAAACTCATAAAAGCCCCCGTTTACCTCCAGGGTATCCAGAAATTCCTTTTCCCGTTCCTCCAGATTCCCCTGAAAACCCAGCTGCCGCCAGACTTCCAGCGAAGAGATTTCTCCCAGATCTGCCCGGTTCCAGATAGTATAGATCTCTTTCTCTGTCCTCTCCGGAAAGAACTGTCGTACATAAGAATAAAACTCCTCCCCTGTCTGCTTTAAGATAACTCCAAACATATCCAAAATAACCGCTTTCATGCTTTTCCCTTTCTGTTATCCGTTCCGCAAAGTCCTGCTACATCAATGTATGCAAAAGATTCCTCCTGCCGCCATATAAAAAAGAGTCTCTTCGTCAGGAAAGCATTCCTGAATTCCGCTCCCAGACGCGCAGCCTCCTCCCTCAGCCAATCCATCGATATCCCCCGCACTGTCTCAATTTACTCCTTCTCCCGGGCTTTCCCCAACTTTTTCCGGATGCGCCGGATATGCTCCGTAATGATGGGCGCATCCGCCTCTCCCTCATATCCCCGGACATCATCCCATAATACGGTCAGCCTCTTCTGTTCCGGCAGACAGTTTCATTCCTCTCCTCCATTCCCCTCTAATTCCCTCTGGAGCACTTCTCCGCGTCGATTGCCAGCACAAGCATAAGTACCGCCAGGGCATCCTGAGAGTCATACACATCTATGGCATAGGTATCCGTCCAGTTGAAAAGCTGTTTGGAAACGGCGGCAACCGTTTTCCCTGACCGGTCTTCCACCCGGTAATCCCATTCCATAAAATCTCCCTCCACATGCCAGCCCATATAGTCAATCTCATACCTGGGCTTAAGGAAGCTGAATTCCTTGCTGATACAGCCGATATAACTGCCCCCCTGGTACAGCTCGAACCTGGGCAGCCAGGTGAGCACCCGCTCTTTTACCGTGCCCAGTTCATTGCCCCGGGGATCAAATATCTTCAAACAATGTCCCCAGGACAGCTGCCCTTCCACTGTGTATAAAGTCCCGCCGTCCTCCCCGTAAATATCATAACTGTCAAACCAGGAAAAAAATCTCTGTTTAAATAACAATTTCATCTGATCTCCTCCAGAATTTCCCCTGCTCCCATTCTCGACCATGCAGCCTTCTCTATGTATGGGAATATCATCTTTCCGCCACGGAAAACCGCACAACGGACCCGGTGCAGGCAGTTGGTTAGACCTTCCCTGACAGGATTTTCCTGCTATACTCGTGAGCGCTTTCCTTTGTCGTTCTTTTGTCCTGTGTCGCGGAAGCGCTCACTCGTTATACATTCACGTTGGCAAATGTTTCCGAGCGCGAGTATATACTGCAGACCGCCAGGATTTACAGTGGTGTCCCCGGGAAAGTACCTGGCTGGCAGTCTGCAGTCGGGTTGCACTGCAAATTTAACCGGTGCGCAGTATATATTGTTATCAGCTTACCAAAACCCGCAGCATTTTCTTCCGTTCGCCAGGGGAAATCAACTATGGTCATATTATATCATAAATTTGACCAATTTCAAACCCCTTGCAACCCCTGATTTTGCGGA
>CAJUJN010000037.1 GCA_910586775.1 uncultured Acetatifactor sp.
CGGAGCAATTGATTTTTATAATTCTTTAGCATATATCAGTATGCGAAGTATGAGTGATAATCAGCCGCAATTTGGGCACATCTCCCCCAACAGATACAAGGGATATAGTCTATTTTTTTAGATGCTCTACTTACACCAACCAATATATCAGTAATTTCCCGTCTCAGCGGAGTTACGCGATACACTGGCTCTTTGCAAATAAATCCGTCTAAAAATATTTCATTCCTCCCCTTACAAACCTTATTGTCTTGATTAACAGCCTCTAACTCTGTGGCATGTACAAATAACTTAGTTTTATTTTCGGTTCGTCTATAATCTGAATATACCCGAAGGGATCCTCTTACACGAGCATTCCCACTAATCATCTGCAAATCTAATCCCCTGTCTGATACAACAATAGGAATATGATCCAATGTCCCACTCTTTCTATCTACCGCTAATGTTGTCCTATAGTAATTATATTTAAAAAAACTATGGTCAAACTGAAAATCTGATTCAATATTTCCTATCAAAAATACCTGATTATGTTCCGGCAATCGCTCCATCGCATTTTAATATTACCATCTAAATTTTATTTTAGACAATAAGCTCCTCATATAAATTTTTGTTCCATATATGTCCACAGCCTGCATTCATCTATACATTCTATACATTCTATTCCTTCAATTCTCTTCTTGCTTCTACTCTTTTCAGCAGTTCACTAAGATCCTCTTTCGGTAATTGCTCAATGGTACAATAAAACTCAGCTTCTATTTTTGTCCGGGATACAAACAACGGATATTTTATTCGCCCCAGAAAATAGTCCATTGATATATCATTTATTTCTGCAATTGCTAACAGTTCACTTATTTTAGGAATTCTATCTTCTAATATAATAGATTCTATCCCGCTAAGAGGTAAGCCGCTTCGTTTCGCAACATCTTCCATTGTTAGATCTGAAAGCTCCATATATTCCTTTATCCGGCTGCTGTATACATTCATTCATGTTTCCCCTTTATATTTGTTGTTCAATAATTAATTCTCTTTTATATACACCTCTTCTCCAGCAATCGTTTCAATTACTTTTTTCCGCCATAGGTTCTTTACTATTAAGCATACCATATATTCTATTCATTATCAATTAGTATTCTACTCTTAAGAGAAATTTTTCTACATATAAATGATTTCTTTTCTGTACACTGGTAATAATAAATTACAGCAAAGGAGGGCCGCAAATGGAAATACTGGGTATTGGTGAAAAACTTCGGAGTTTACGCACATGCAAAAAATTATCACTCAAGCAAGTTTCCGAAAGGCTCGGAATCTCCGTCAGCTCCCTTTCTGCATACGAACTGAATGAAAAGAATCCTTCTTACAAAAATTTATTGAAACTGGCAAGATTATATAATGTTTCCTGTGATTACCTCATTGGAAATACAGAACTTCGCACTCTTGATGTCTCTGGACTCACAGACCGCGAAATTAATTCTATTGCTGAAACTATCTCGCTTTTCCGAGAAAATAAAATACAAAAATAGCAGTTCTTCCCTATCTCAAAAACACAAATAGCTATTTTGTGTCCCTTCTTGTACAAGTATTACATCATTTTCATCATATTTCATCTTCTTCCACTAATAGCAACCTGCCTTCCTTTTTTTCTCCCTATCAGCCTTACTCTTCCAGATTTTCAGAAATCGCACCATTTTCTTTTATCTCCTCCCGTTTTGTGGCCAGCAATGTTTCAGAATATCCTTTTCGGATATTCTGAAACGCTGGCTGGGGACACCCCAGGCCCCGGCAAAGGACGCAAAGTCTCCGTGAGCGGAGGCTTGCGCCTTGCGAACATGCCTGCGGCATGGCTTTTACAGGCATAGCCTGTATATATTCCTTAACAAATTATTTTCTCCTATCACATAAATCCACACTTCGTCGCAAAGCTCATCGGCATCTATATTACAGTCACATCCACAATCATTGAATCATACCTAATCTTGAACTGCAAACAAGATGATATTCTATTTTTTGAAATTACGAAAACAGGGGATGCCTTGACAGCATTCCCCTTTCTTTCCATGGTACAATTTTAAATTAACAGACTTTCCAGATTTTGTTATAGGCTAACTTTGCAATTGCCCGTGTTCTTTTATTTATCTTGTCTTTATCCCATTCATTACAGGAACCATAATGTTCAAGGAATTTCTTTACTGTTTCTAATTTAGAATTCTTTAACTTCTCTTTTTTATCCGCAAAAGATATACTACCCATATTATGGTTTATTCGTTCTGATAATAAGAGAATGTTTCCCACCTTGCTTGTATCAGCATCATCTTCCGAGTCATTCATAATGTGCTCCAAATTGCACTCTTTAAAATTACAGACTAGCTCATTTGTCTGTTGTTCAAAAGCTTCAATTTCGCTATGGATGTAAAACATTCTCCTTCTGTTATTTGAATTAATATATTTCTTATTCTTATTCGAAAAACCAATATTCATAAAAGCATTTTCAAATTCCTCATACTCAGGATAAAATCTATTTAACTCTATCTTGATGTTATTCAACTCCATTTCGGTGTGTTGCTTGTATACTTCCTGAGATAATTTATGAATTTTTGAATCAATATCATTTGAAGAGTTTCGCATAACCAATGTATATGCAAATGAAAAGTTTCTTAAATATGTGCATATATCATTTAACTGTTTCTCCGTATAATATCCTCTGTCATAGACATCCATAAGCGACAAAAACAAAGGGCGAAACTGCCTGTGGTTCACTAAAGCAAAAAAACGCACACACTCCGCAATTTTTGAATTAATTGCCTGTTCTGGTTCATAAAATATAACATATCGCTTACTCGCCTGATATAACTCATCAAGCAGGCTATTTACCTCACTTTTGGGGACATTTGACTTTATTATATGAAAGATTCCTTCCTCTTTTGATGGTTTGTAGTATCTATAAATTACAAAGTGGGACAGAAATTGTTCCATATTCCCTTTACACTTTTCCATGTTTTCTTCTATCTGTGTCCATATATCTTTTGCTCGGTCAATAGTGTATTGTGGCTGCGCATACTTAAATATAAAGTTCTTGAGCAGTTCACTGTCCTCAAGATCCACTCCTCTGGCATTTAATATTTCAAAAATATCATAGCAGTCTAACTCATCCTCAGATGCAATATGAATGACTTTCATATCTAAGATAATTTCTCTTATTGCAGTCAGTTCCTCTATGGAATGATAATTTTCCGAAAAATAATCATAATAAAAATGCAGGCAATTTATTACCCTCTTATTTCCTTCACTTTCTTTTTTAATTAATGCCCTATCCAATAATTCATTTTCTTTTAGATTATCCCTATAAGTACATGCCTGACCCATAATTATTGCAATGTTAGAGATATTCTTATTATCTAATCTCATATACTGTGACTTCAGGCCAATATTACCACTTAAATACTGTCTTGTTATGCCATGTTCCTCCTGGCATTCCATTTCATTAAACAATAAACATATTGCTGACAACATGATAAACAATGTAGTGATTCTCTGTTGTCCATCAATTATTTCATACGTCGATACATTTTCCTGCAATACAAAGCTTCCCAAAAAATGAGAAATATCGTCGGAAGAATTCACTTTACACTTTTTAATGTAATCAATGTCTCCAACTAATTCCTTCCACTGCTTTTCTTCCCATACATACTTTCTCTGATTTCTTGGGATAGTAAATTGTGCATCTCCAGAAAATATTTTTCTGATCTTCTCCTCGTGTGCATCAAAACTCATCTTTTTAACTCACTCCTAAACAGTATCTATTTGTATATCACATTTACCTATATAAAATCATCAGTTGCTCTATATATTAATTATAAGTAAAATCCCATATGAAATCAATTGAATAATCTATATAGGTTCTACTTTCTTATAAACTGCCTGTCCGATTCCGACATTCCATTCCTATCAGACACATACCGCTCCACTTCCATATGCAAATCATACTTTTCCCGAAGCTGCGTTATCTTCTCCATCATGGGAGAAGCGTGGTGTCTGTCAAGGACATTCTGGTCTTCCCAGCAATCAATTAATAATACCGTTTCCAGATCCGCCATTGGGAAGAAATAGTCATATTTTATATTCCCTTCCTCCTTGCGGACCGCATCTGCGATCCCACTGTTTTCCATCTCTTCCGCAAACTTTCTGGCATTCCCGTTTATCCCTCTGTAATAAATATTCACGGCTATACTCAATGCTTTTCCTCCAATCTGTAAAATCATCCGTCACTGTCCGGCTGCTGTCCGTCATGGGCCCTCCATTGGCATTCCATGACCTGCATCTTAGAAAATACTGCCTGAAAGGAGGATTCTTCCGGAGAGCAGGCATAAATGCCGAACCTTATCTTTCCCTTTCCATGGTGCATATGACATACTCGCATCTGGCTGAACATCACACCATCTGTTGAGCATTCAATGCAGTAATCATCCTCCCTGCGGCTGAACCGATACCACATTGTTTTAACGGATGCCCCTATGGTGGTTGTGGCCCAGTCTGAATACCCGTTATTCGTCACTACACTTCCCAGATGCTGGTATTCCTCATTCTCATATTCCACAGAAGCCTTCAGCCAGTTTTCACTATCCAGGTACATCACGATGCCGCACTGGTCAAACCTGTGATGGCTGTCCGCGAAATCCGTCTTTACCACAAAGCTGAAATAGTTCTCTTCTGTCTCCATCTGCAGGACAGGGGCATTGTCATTCCGAAAATGATAATACGTTTTCTGCCACAAATCTGTGCCGGGTTCTGTCTGAATTGTGATTTCATTTCTGTCAATCGTATAATTAGACGGCTCGTTGACCCAGAACAGCTTTTCCACCCCAAAGCGCATAAATTCTTCTTTTTCCTGTTGTACGGCTCCGCGCTCCGGTACTTTTTTCAGTTCTGTAATTCCATTGATATCCTCAAAGGATTTCACAAACTGCTCCATAAATCTTTCCACATCCTCCACTTCGGCAGGAATGGAGATTATATCCTTGTCTTTTCTCACGCATTCTCCTACAGCCCCACCCTGCAGATACGTTCTCACTTCATAGTCATATCCATTTTCTTTCAGCCACTCTTTTACAGTTTCTTCTGCTTTTTTGTTTTTCTCCATGCGTCCGGCACTCCTTCTTCAAAATTTTCTATGCTATTTTATAACTTTCCTTGTATACGAAGCAACAAATACAGAAAACATCGCCAATCCGATAATCTTCTCTGCAATCATAAAATAATATGCACCAGGTCTATTTCACAGTAGCCATAGCATATCCATACAAAACCTGTCATGATAGCTGTACTCAAAACAGAACCTTGGACAACCTCTTAGCGTAGTTTCCACATAGGACATTCAGAAAAATTGGAAAAATCAGCCGCCGTTCCCTCCCATATGCAGAACAGGCCGCCTATAACAGAATCAATGGCAATATCAACCTTTTCGTCTTCTAGGCATATTTTTGCGGTACTCCGCCATGGAAAATCCCTGAATGCCCTTATCATCTACTCTGCACATCCTCCATAGAATCTTCGACCTTTGTCATTAGCCCCACTTTCTGCAACAATCAAAATTTCATCTACTGCACCTGCTTCTCTTTTTCCACCCTAAAGCCACAGGAACGTCTGTTTCAGAATCAGCATAAACAAATTCTGCTTACTCCTAAAAACAAAGCTATCATTCTATTACTGTTTCTCAGATTTCTTCTTTACATATCCAGTAATATGTTTCTCATACTTATCTTGAAATGTGATAGGATCTGTGCCAACTTTTTCTTCCGTTATATCACAGGATGATAAAAACTCCATCTCCACCAACCTATGGCATAATGCTTCATTGTATTCGGTCTTATGCAAGCTATATTTGTGTCTTGTTCTGGATGAGAACTGTCCATATACACCGCCCAATTCCCCAAATTTCTCTGCTATTTCATCCAAACTAAATACTTTCATTTGAACATACAAGAATTGACACTTGTCCTGCTCGTCAAGCACCTGCCATATTGCTTCTACATATTCTTTTGGCAATATAAAATTTAAATCTTTTGCTAACAGCGCAAATTCCTTATCTACATCCGTTGGTTCAACAATGTTTAACACCTTCAGCAGATTTTCCTTGTTAAGAATTTTAAGTTCTATGATACCTTTTATATCAGTCAAATCTATATTGCATTGCTCCATACACGCAAGAAAAGCAGAAACATTTTCACAAATAAACTCTGTCCCTAAACTCCTGGAAATATCCTTTATCTCCAGCAATTTCTCTGGAGTAAACTTGAAATAGCGATTTTGAATCAATATTTTTAATTTATTTTCTGAAAACTCACTAAGTTTATTTGTAAATTCGTCTATCCTGCAATTTACAATTAGCTTCTCAAAACTTATATCCGATAAATCTGCGGTTATCAGTTCCTTAACAATTTCATCTGTAGTCCCTTCACCCGCATCGCTTCTTAATATTGCATCTATGTTTTCGTCAAAATATCGCAAAAGGGCTTCGGTTAGCCCAAACAATGCATGATAGTCCAAATAGTTATCCCATGATGCATCCGTTCTATTGTTTTGCAGAAGACAATCCCATATTTCCTGTTTGTCTTTGTCCTCAAAATCCTTTAAGCAATCCGTCAATTTATTCCAATATGCCAAATGCTCCTTTTCAATTACTTTAATACACAGCGCTGTATCTTCTTCGAATATTCTTTGCAGGATGGCATCTACAGATTCCTTCTCTTCCTCGGTATTGGATTCTTCACCGATAATAAAGACACGGACATATTCCTGAAACTCATCATGCACATATTCTAACAAAGATTCATTATTTAATTCGCAAAGCCACTGGTAATTGCATTGAAACAACTTATCATCGCTGTCCCCATCTCCCAATGCCTTACATAACGCTTCCATTATGGAATGATTCAACTCAATATACCTTTTTCTTATGATATCATCAATTATATCTTTCTCCAAGCCAGCCATATTAAGCTTATAAAATTTTATGTCTAATTCATCTATGACCTGCTTTATTTTGTCCCAGGGAACACCGGCCAGTTCATGCAGGATATTCTCCTGATCTTCAAAATACTCTTTTACCACACCCTTACTATAGATTCCCTTCTCCTCATCTTCACATCCTCCATTGTTGTTTTTTATATCGGATACGTCACACGAATTAATCATCAATTTAAAGTATTGATTCTTCTTTTCTACCGACAATTGTTCATCGCACATAAATTCTGCCCAGACAAAATGACTGGCATGACATACTAACCGAATAAATTGTTCTATATTTATTCCTCTGTCAATATAAGCCTTAATAAACCTTAAGCTTACCTTTGACTGGTTAACCAGTTGTTTTATAAAAGCCTGTTGTTTATCACTATTGTTCCCATGACCTATCAAATAATCTGCCAAATCATAATTCAATGCTTCAACCTGCCCAAATTCGTAGTCATACAAGCGGTCTATTACATTGGCGCAATGCTTTATAGAAAACGAAAAATCATTCTCGCCTTTAAAGTCTCTAATCCATAAAATAAAATTTAACTCTTCTTTCGTAATGCTTCCAGGATGGAAATAATTTATATAATCTGCGTAATTCTCGTTAATGTAGCCATGGCGAAGCATGAACATCAAAAGATTATTGGCCCATACATTTTCGGGTAAAATATCTTCTGCCGCATGGCTCTCAAGCAGCTGCTGCACTGTCTTTGCTCTAAGTGCTAAAATTTCTTTATCAAGTTGTTCTATTTCCTTTTTTGCATCTTCTGCAGGTTTGTTATAAAATTTTAAATGTCTATCATATCTTGTAAATAACTCTTTCATTTGTTCAGTCAAATCTTGAATATCTGCAAAAACTTTATTTTCTCTATCACTGTAACTACCAGGATCTATTGGAAAATAATATACCCAAATCCTCCCTTTTCGTATCTTTTCAAAATCAAAAGAAGCCTCCAACATCTGATTATAGTTAAACATACTATTTGAAACTTTAATTTCAGAAACAATACCTCTGTTTTCCATCAATTCAGATAATATCAAAATCTTGATTTCTTTGATTGATTTTGCGATATCTTGTCGTAACCGGATTATCTCTGTTTCAAGGTTTGCCTTTTCGTCATTCAGCTTTTCCTGCATCTTTTTACAAGCCTCTGCTTTATACCGAAACGCATCCTTCACATCTCCGGCTTCTGATTCCAGCAAAGCAAAATCCTTAGGACATATATTTTTATATATCATAAGAGCCAGCATATTTTCGTCATTTAAAGACACATCCTGGCTTTCCTTTATTGTCTTCTTATAAATCCAAAATTCATTGACAATGCTAATCAGAATGCGCATATCGCCAATATACGGCGAAACCAGCGTCACAAATTTTTGTGAAACATCATGTTCCGGGTACTCTTTATCATCTTTTCTTTCCTCGCCCATTCCAAGCAGGTTACGCATTACCTCGCCGGAATTGGTGGAATTGATGACAGGAATAACCGGTATCAAAAAATCAAAAAACTTTGTACGCTCTGTCTCCTCCTGAAAAAGATCATCCCTCACAGCGTATACAAAGGTGATTTTTCCTCTTTTCTTTATCACATCATACTGATTTAAGATAGTATTAATTTCTCTCAACTTAATAAAAATCGATGTGCTGTTAAAACGATCCAGGTCTTCTATAAAAACAACATTATATTTTGTCCTTTCAAAAAAATACAGCATCTCATCTATGTTTCTGTTGAATACAGAATCATCCGAATTTTCTTCTCCCTGTGCACTTATATCACCAACGCTGATTTCCTTAATTGTAAACTTTGACGTAATATAGCGAATGATATAGCCGACTCCTAAAAGAGCAATCACAAACGCTAGGAAACGCGCTATTGCCTCTTTAAAGGATGCAATTCCGTCTCTATATGTTGTGAAAACACTTACCACTTCATCAGGAAATAGCAAATATATTCCGGAAATAATGGCGATTACCAAAAATATGATTCCTATTATGTATTTCCAAAGATTCACATGATGCAATTTCCGATAACGGCTTAGAGGTATTTTTACCGCATCGACCTTATAAAAAAGTTGCTTGAGTATTCCTCTTTCAAGCTCATCCTCAAATGCCTTCTTTGCCTTATGGGCATCATCGTACTTATGCTCATCAAACAATTCTTGTACTTTATCCCATGATCTGCCGTCAAAAGTGGCCAAAGAAAGGCCAATAGCTTTACACTTGGGGTACTGTTTTAAATATGAGTTAATGATACTGCTCTTTCCGGCACCGTAAGGACCTGTTAAAGCAATATTTTTAATCTTGGAATTTGATATAGCCCAATGAAGCGCTTTTAAGCTTTCTGCTTCGCTATCCAGACTATCTATTGGCACCAAATCAGAATATATTGACTTCTCATTTTTTAAATCGGAAAGCAACTTATTTTTTAACTTACTGAATAAATTTGTATTCATTTATTTCTCCATTTCTGTATATTTTACCACTTTATCACCGCTGACATTAACATTTGGCTTCTACAATGCCTAAAGTAAGTCAGCTTCATTGCAGATCAGAGTAGCTTAATCGGTAATTCTCCTATTATTTGTTATCGAATCCTTTCCTTCCCCACATGCTACCTCTCCTCCCACAGAACACAACAGTGTCGCAATCAAAATTTTCCGCCATCAATAATCAATGAAATGTTTCTGTTTTTTGTAAATTTTTCGATGCCAGATATGAAAATTATAACATACTGCCTATATATTTACAAAGGAAATCAAAACACTCCCTCCAGTCGGTTACCGCTAAATTATCATTAAACCATTGCTTAGGCCTTCCCAAAATAGATGGTATAATTCACACTAAATATATTTGAATTTTATGGTGCACTGTCATGAAGATTGAAAATCAAGATTAACTTATAAAAACACGCATATTTCAGAAGGGTGCCACCATGACGAATATCAGTTGAGATGCCGCAGGTTATGAGAAAAACTTTTCATTTGTCCCTGCCTATGGAGAAGCCGTGATTTGCCTGATCACAAAGCAGCTGAGAAGCCCCGTCATAGACCTGGGCTGCGGCAACGGTCCCCTTACCGATCACATTGCCGACAGAGGATATATGGTGACAGAGATAGATGACTCAGAAGAAATGCTCCAACTGGCCAAAAAAGAACATCCAGAATTAAACTTTATCAAAGGGAACGGTTTCTGCTTCCATCTGGCTGAAAAAGCAGATATTGTTTTTCAAATGCGGTCTTCCACTGGATTGGTGGAAAGAATCAGCAAGCTATGTTGTCAAATATCTATTACAGCCTGAAGCCGGGCGGAGAACTGGTCTGCGAATTCGGCAGCTCCGGGTGTGTGGAGGCCGTCCATGGAACGCTGGAGCCGAACGTTTGTGAATAAACCTTTTGAAGGGATTGAAAAGGGATTAAAAGAAGAAATTATTTCAGATGCCGTCTCCAGATTGCTGGACAAGCTTTACCAGAATAGCTGTTGAGTTATTGACTACATGAAAATTCAATTCAGAGCCGTCAAGCAATAAAAATTATTCCAGATCTGAGAAGCATATTTTTACCATAAGTTCATGTGCTTCGACGCATATGAAATCAAAAGCGTGACATGGTACACTTCCATCTACATCTCACCATGTGCATTATGCAGCTGCCAATAACAGCAGCTGCATTTTTCATCATCATATAATCCTTTTCTCCATCGTGTATAAGAAGTAGGGCAGATTCTTTTCAGCCGTCAGCGCTCCTCCTGGTTCCTGCCCCACTGCTTCTTACAGGCAGCCTCATCCAGTCCCAGTACCACATCCACATTATGCTTCGCCGTCTGATATTCAATCATCTCCTTCCTTGCCGCCTTGTATTCTTCATAGCACTGTTTCTTCTCCGTAAGAAGAGCAACATATTCTTTGGAAAGCTCCGCCACTTTCGGAATGTCTTTTCCGCCCAACGCATCAAAGGCCGCCTTTGCCGCCTGGTGCTTTTTTATCTCTTCCTGATGCTGATTCAGAAAGCTTTCTCTGTACCCGGATTTCTTATATGCGGCATATGTCTCCCTGGTCTTAGCATAGTTGATGATGTGCATCTTCATCTGTGCTTTTTCTGCCATCTGTCTTTCAAGCTGCTTGATACGGGCGGAAAGGAAATCGAACTTCTTTCCTGCGGCTTCTGTCCTGGCCTCCAATTCTTCATAATCTGCCACTTTTTTCTCCGTCAGGAAGTTAATAGTCTTTGACGCTTCCTTTAAGTTGAACACCCTGGCCCACTGTTCATAGCCCTTCCCCTTCCCTGCCTGGAGCTTTGCCTGAATATCCACCAGGAGATTCACTTTCCTGTCCGTATTCCGGTTTCTTACACCAACAGCTGATTTCGGTCTTTGCCCCGCTTTCCGTCCTGCTGTGCTTTGGGTGCTGTTCTCAAAATGACTGCCAACAGATATTTTACGAACCTGTTCTCCCTGATATGGCTTTTCACAGCCCTGATCACTGCCCGCATCCTGAAAGTTCCCTGTGCCATAAGAATCCGTCATACCATGTTGGTCAACACTTCCCTGGTTCCCCCCTTGCAACTGTTCCCTGCCAGGAGTCTTATCCCGATCCGCAATCCTCTCCCGCAACGCCTCTTCCGTATATTCCTCCCCCAGACGAAAAGATCGGGTAAAGCGTTCCTGTCCTGGGGCACGGAATTCCAATGACTTTCCCCGACGCTTGACCTCATACCCGTTCTCCCGCATCCGGGTCAGAAATTCCTCAAAATCACCGCATCCGGGCAGTTGGCTGTCAATCATATGGCGCAGGCGCTCCTTGAAGCTCCTGCCATGCTGTACCGCTCCCTTCTCCCCTGGGGACAAAGCCCGCTCCCGCTTCGGCTCCGGGATGGAAAGCCCATGGGCAAGGCAAATCCGGTCATTAATCCGCCGCAGGACTTTTACCGAATCCTTCACATTCTTAAATTTACCGTCACATTCCAGGTTGGTGCTGTTAATTTCGATGTGGCTATGGATATGGGACTTGTCTTCATGGGTACAGACCACAAACTGATGCTGTCCTCCTGTAAACTCCATGGCAAGCTCATATCCGATTTTATTCGCCTCCTCCGGTGTAATTTCCCCCGGCTTAAAGGACTGCATCACCCTGTACATAGTCACGTCACGGTCTTTGGGTTGACTGCGCCCGGTAACGGCTTCATAAACAGCCTTTGCCGCCTCGAATTCTGCGGCGGCAGTTTCCGGGCTGCACATATAGGAAGAAACCAACTCCCCCTCTCGGGTCTTGTCCGGATTTTCATCATAATCAAGCCTGGCTTCCATGGACTGCTTTCTGCCCTGTCCCGGTGCAGCTTTCCGGGGCAGGAGCTTTACAACAGCCATGTCCCGCCTCCCCTTCCATGCTCCCTTGCAAGCTTTTTCTGCAGGAGCTCATTATAATCCTTGCCGCAGGACACTGGCGGCGGGCAGTCTTGAATTTTCAACTTCCTGCCGGAAAGCTCCAATGATTTCTGAATGGCTTTACGGATCCTCTCCATACCGGATAGCCCGGCGCTGTCATTATCCAGGCAGAGACTTATGTCTGTGACGGACGGGTGGTCCGCCAGAAATTGGAGCAGTGCACAGGGAGCTGTTCCGCCTAATGACAGATATGCTTCTCCTTTCTGGCATTCCCCCTGCTGCTTCCTGATTGACGCAATGGAAAGGGCATCGATTGGACTCTCCGCCACTGCCACAGAGACGCACTCCCTGTCCTGAGAGACCATTCCCTGAGAGGATAAGCCTTGAGACGGTATGCCCTGAACGGGCAGAAAAAACCCATAGTGCTTGTCGCTACCTTCTGCCTCCCCCATATACCGGCTGCCTGTGCCACGCAGACAGGCATATCGCGGAGTTCCTTCAGAATCCTTTCCCACAAATACGCAGTTATGGTATTTCCTGCTTTCATAAAGAATTCCCAGACCGATACACCTGCTGATGATTTCCGCATCAATGCCCCTTCTCTGGAGATACGACACCATAGCTGTCCCATATCGGTTTGCCTCCGGCAAAATGAGACGTTTTGGAGAATCAGACCGCTCCGTCTCCCTGCCGGACACCGACACTGCCAGTGACACATTCTCCCGTAACCTATAAGACATCCCCCCGCAGAGAATCTCAACCGCCTCCACGAACCCCATCCCCCTAACTTTTACCAAATAATCCAGAGCCGTCCTGCCGCCTATCCCCTGGCTGTGCCAATGCCACTTTCCATTGGATATTTTCAGACTCTCATGGGACAGGGTACAGTATTCATTTCCACCGCACTTTTTTAGCTCCTGTGGCTCATAAGTACGCAGATAGGAAAGCAGATCCCACTCTTTGGCGCGGTTTATCTGCTCTTTCGTCACTCCTGGCATACGCATCCCCTCCTTCTCCCGCTGACACAGCTTCAGCATAAACCTTCTCTTGCTCACACTCTCAAAACTGTCATGTCCTTTATTTCACATATGAAAAGACCGGCTGTTTCCTGCACTGGAACCAACCGGCCATATAATCACATCATTTAGTTTTGAATGTCAATCCCTTCTTCCAACATCTGTTCCGTACTGACTTGAACTGAAATATCGCTTATGTCTCCTATTTGCAATTCAATATGGTCTCTTTCCGTTTTCTCCATATTCACTGCCAGACGGTATTCCTGCTGATGACGAAATTTTTCTCTTTTAAAGAACGATATATTATACATCCCTTTTGTCAAAAGATCCATCATTTCAATCGTCACTTCCTGCTTTTCATCATAATAGTACACTTCTCTATGATGCAGTTCAAATCCCTCTTTTGATGCCGCATTTGTCGCTCTGCGTATAAATTCACCAACATCCTTTATAATCAAAGCAGTGTCACCAAACCTCACTAACCTTTCTTTCTGTTTATCACTGAATTGAAATTTAGCATGTTCATTGGATATGTAAAACATACAAAAACCAAAGTTGCTGCTATTTTCCTGCTTCAGGGCAAAATTACAAGGAATGCCTCCCTGTGCTTCATATGCACTCGAATTAATCTGATTTTCTATGCGATCCCAAACTTCATCATCCTCCTGTTCTTCTTCCTTTATAAAATATCCCAATTCATTCATATAAACCCGCCCTGACTGCAGGCTTTCGATTATCTTTTGTGTTTTCATTTTAATCAGTATTGGGCCTTTTGCCTCTATTTTCATATTCGCCATCCTCCCTTCTGATGCCATCCATTCATTTTAGCATAAAACCAACAAAAAATAAACGATTCAAATGAAAAAACACGGAAGGGGTTCTGTCTCTCCGTGCCTTCTCGTTACTTTTGGAGACATGCAAATTTCCCCACCAACATTGCCACCTCCCTCTGAACTTCCAAATACCCCTTCCGCAGATCCTCCGCGTCTTCCCCATAAAGATTCCCAGTCTCATTACATCTGCGGGCAATCTGGTTCACATTATTAGAGACAGACCGAAGGAGCCGCAGCAGCTCCTTCATCTCTCCCAAATCCAGATGAACGACATAGCCGTCCACAGCCATCTTTCTCAGGTAGGCCCGCTTGTTCGCAGTGCCTGCCTGTTCCATCTTCTGCTCAATCAGAGCCATCTCTTCCGGGGAAACCTTAAAATACAGCCCTATGGTGCGTCCCTCATCTGGTCTCATCCGTCCACCTCCCTCTCCCGTTTCCGCCCCATGCCGGGCTTTGCCGGTGCCGGGGGTTCATATTCCTTCAGCGCTTTCAGGATAGAGGGCCTGCCTTCTGGTGCTCTCCCCGGACAGACTTCTCCGTTTTCCCAACTCTTTTCTTCCACCTGCTTCTCCTGCCCTTTTCCTGTCTTTTTTTCAGCCTTCGGTTCCTCCCTGCCCTTTTCCTCATTGTCAAGGGCTGTGTTCAGTTCCGCCAGACGGGCAGATTTCTGCGTCAGCTCCTGCTCCTGGGTGAACGGCTTCTCCATCTCTTCCTTCGCATTCTCCATCTCCTCCCGGAACCGTGCCAGATTCTCCCTCTGCGCCTCCAGGCTCTGTGGAATCCGTTCCAAGGCATTGTTGATACGGGCGATATTGCCCACCTGGTCATCGGAAAGCTCCGCCGTATAGGTCAGGTGCTGCTTCATGGTCACTTTGAATTTAGCATCAGAGAACGACAGCTTCATGGGAAAGCCCCGGTACTCCCCCAGCTCTATCTCCTTTCCTGGTTCGTCGATAAGCCTGCAGGCCGCCACGATGGCTCTCCCCGCCTCCTTGCGTTCCGCATAGTCCGTACCCATGACGGTCATGGAAAAGACATCCTCCTTCACCGGATGCGCCTCCAACACCGGCAGATCTGCCTCCAGGCAGTCGATGTAAAGCTGTGTCTCTTTCAGTTTATTGGGGTAATATCCCCGCACCCTGTCCTGGAGCTCGTACTGTTGAGAGAGGTGATTGGATTTCAGCATTTTCAGCTTCGTCACTTGTATGTCCAGATCCATCTTCTCCTTAATGCGCGAATCCCCGGTGGCCAGCATTTTTACCTCCGCGTAGGAAAGCGCTGTTGCGTCCACGTCCTCCATGGAGCGCATAGGGGACTTGCCGGTCATGACCTGGCCGATGAACTTCTGCTTTGATTCCACCAGCCCCCAGGTATAAGCGTCAAATGTTCCTTTTGTGACATAACGGTAAATCCGCACATGCTGATTCTGATTCCCCCTTCGGATGATCCTGCCAGCCCGCTGCTCCAGGTCAGCCGGGCGCCATGGGCAGTCCAGGTCATGGGATGCTACAAGTCTGGTCTGCACGTTGGTCCCGGCCCCCATTTTCTGGGTACTGCCCAACAGAATCCGCACCTGCCCCTCCCGGACTTTTGCAAAAAGCTCCGCTTTCTGGGTCTCTGTGTTGGCGCTGTGGATGAAAGCCACTTCCTCCGCCGGAACTCCCCTTGCAATCAGCTTCTTCCGTATATCCTCATAAACGCTGGACTCCATCCTGATTTCTTCCGCTAAAAGTCCTGCAGCTTCTTCCTCTGCAGTCGGCTCACCCTCCACACTGCCATTTTCTCCTGCCGTCCTGTTGACCGGTATTATGGCTGTTCCATCCTGTGGGGCAGCTTCCTCCCGCTTTTCCTCTGCCCTGCCCTCTGTGCCCTGTGGTGTGGCTTTTTCTCCGTAAGACTGCTTTCCTTCCAGTCCCGCATTCTGGGCTTCCGCCTCCTGTTCCGGTGATTCCTTTTTTGCCGCCGCTTTTCCTTTTGGAGTAGAAAGATCTGAAAAAATAAGCTGCGCCCCTCTTGTGTCTGCTGTCTCCTGCCAAATCCGGAATACATTCTCCACACAGGCATTCACCTTGCTGCCCGGGTCATCCGGAAGCAATGGGTTCAGAATGCGCTGATCCAGGGCCAGCTTCCTCCCGTCCGAGGTCACCTTGAGCATGTTATCTATGACTGGATCCAACTTTTCACTGCGTATCTTCTCCGCCCGCTCCGCAAGCCCCTTTACCATCTCCTTCTGTGCCGGAGAAGGCTCCGTCTGGATGGTGATGTACTCCGCCTCCGGCACCGGGAGCTTCAGCATCTCCGCCGTCTGGATGTCCGCCGCCTCTTTCCACAGATTCATCAGCTCCGGCAGATTGTAGAATCGGGAGAACCGGGTCTTGAGCCGGAAGCCCGTCCCCTCCGGCTTTAATTCCACCGCCGTCACCTGTTCCCCAAAGGTGGCAGCCCAGTTGTCGAAATGCAGGAGACTCCTGGTCTGCCCGGTGCTGTCCGTAAACCCCGTCTCCAACATGTCATACTGGAGGTAGCGCATCATGGTATACAACTCCACTACCGAATTGCTGATAGGAGTCCCGGTGGCGAAAACAATCCCTTTTCCACCAGTGATTTCATCCAGGTAACGACACTTGTCAAACATGTCGCTGCTCTTCTGGGCGCTGGACTGGGTGACCCCCGCAACATTACTCATTTTTGTTTGCAAATAAAGGTTTTTATAATAATGCGCCTCATCCACAAACAGCCGGTCAATGCCCAGTTCCTCAAAGGTTACGGTATCATCCTTCTTTTTGTCATGAAGCTTCTGCAGCCTTTCCTCCAGGCGTTTTTTCGTCCTCTCCATCTGCTTGACGGTGAAGTATTCCTGTTTTTCGATCTTCGCCTCCAGAATAGCATCCACCACCCCGTCTATCTGCTCTTTGATGGCAGCCTCCTGCCGCTCCGTCGAGAGGGGGATTTTCTCGAACTGGCCGTGGCCGATAATTACCGCGTCATAGTCTCCCGTGGCAATGCGGGCGCAGAAACGCTTCCTGTTCTTCCGCTCGAAGTCCTTCTTTGTCGCCACCAACACCTTCGCGCCGGGGTAAAGGGAAAGAAACTCCCCGCCCCACTGTTCCGTCAGGTGGTTAGGCACCACAATCATAGTCTTCCTGCACAGTCCCAACCGCCTGCCTTCCATGGCCGCCGCCACCATCTCATAGGTCTTGCCTGCCCCCACCACATGGGCAAGCAGCGTGTTCCCGCCGTAAAGGATCCTGGCCACCGCATTCCTCTGATGCGCTTCCAGGCGCTTCTCCGGGTTCATGCCGGAGAAGATAATATGCCGTCCGTCGTATTCCCGGGGACGAACGGAGTTGAACAGCCGATTGTAGATGCCGCATAAGTCAGCGCGCCTCTCCGGCTCTTTAAAAATCCAATTCTGGAACGCCTCCTTTATGGCCTCCTGTTTCTGCTGTGCGATGGCGGTCTCCTTCCCATTCAGCACACGGATTTCCCTGCCATCCTCCGACTCCTTATAGTCGAAAATCTGGATAGGCCGCTGGTTTAAAGTGTTCTCAAATATCTCATAGGCGCTTATACGCTTTGTCCCATAAGTATTCCATACCCGGGTGTCGGACTGTCTCACCGCCTCCACGTCCCTCTTCACATGCCACTCACCGGTGGATTCCGAATACAGCACGTCAACCTTCCCCCGCCGCAGCCTCGTGGGAGGATTGAGCAGCTCGAACAGGAACTGCCTGTAATATTTCGTGTCAATCCAGGGGACACCAATGCGGACGCTGATTTCCGGGGCGGAAAGCTCCTTTGGCTGCACCTTTTCCAATGCCTCCACGTTCACGGCAAATTCCGGGTATGTGGAGGCCGCCTCCTTTGCTTCCTCCAACTTCTGGCGCACGTTGCCGGACAGGTATTCGTCCGCCGCCTGCCAGCCCGCATCCCATCCCTCCCCCTGCATGCCGGGGTCAAAAGGGCCGGTGGAGGGAGCCTTGAAGATGATGCCCTTTAAATCGGCCACAATCTGCGGAATCTTCTCACTTCCGCCCATCAGGGATGCCATAAACTCCAGATCCACGCAGGCCCGCTCCCCTATGGATACCCCCAGAGCCTCCACCGCCGTGTCAACACTGCTCACAGGGCTTCTGTAGTTGATAGTCCGCCTGTAAAACATATCCGCCTTGCATTTGAAATTCCCCTCCCCGTCCAATACCTCCAGGGAACTGAGCAGGGGATAGGAGGAATCCTGCCGGAACACATTGCGATTCCCCGGGCTGTTCAACAGGCCGTATTTTTTCTGAAAGCTGTCATAAAGCGCATTCAGCCCCGCCTGTTCCTTTGTAACCTCCTCGTCCCCTGCACCGCTTAACTGCAGATCAATGAGCCGCCTGGCACTGTCCCGGATAGCGATCATGCCCCTGGCGCGCTGTGCGGGCAGCCCTTTCAGTTCCACCGTCTTCATGCGGGAATTCTCCCGGAAGTAAAATTTCCCTCCCTTCTCCGTAAAGCTGAAATTGCGTACCTCCGGATCTGCAGGTATGCTTTCCGTATTTCCTTGTTCCTTCTGCCCCGGTGCGTCCATCTGCAAAAGCTCCCGGTCCGGCACTGCAATGCCGCTCACAGCCTGTACAAGCAGATCCTTTAATTCAACTCCCTCAAAGGGCAGGCAGGCCGTATCCGTTTCGTTGCCATACCTATTTGCCGTAAAGGCCATCCTCCCCAACACCATTTCCGGATGCCGCAGGAAATAACGGTTTATGGGAATCCCTTCCGCCGTCTGCCCGGTGTGCACCCAGTCCGGCAGTCTCTCCGGCGCACTTCCCCGCTTCTGAAAAAAGAGAATGTCCGCCGTGACAGTAGTGCCTGCATTTCTCTGAAACGCAGTATTCGGCAGGCGGATGGCCCCTAGAAGGTCCGCCTTCTGCGCCAGCCCCTCCCGGACGCTGCTGTTTGCCTTATCCATGGTGCCCTTAGAAGTAAGGAAAGCCATGACACCGCCCGGGCGCACCTTATCCAACGCCTTCGTCAGGAAATAGTCATGTATCAAAAGATTCTGCCTGTCATAACGCCTGTCATGCACCTTGTACTCCCCGAAAGGCACGTTGCCAACTGCAAGGTCAAAAAAATCATCCGGAAATTCCATCTGCTCGAACCCGCCCACAGTGATATACGCCTTCTGGTACAGCTGCCCCGCAATCCGCCCGGTCAGGCTGTCTAATTCCACTCCGTAAAGTCTGGAATGTCCGTATTCCTCCGGAAGCAGCCCGAAAAAATTACCGATACCGCAGGAAGGCTCCAGGATATTGCCAGGAATAAAATCCATGCGCCCCAGAGCTTCATAGACCGCCCCAATGACTATGGGGCTTGTATAGTGGGCATTCAGCACCGTACTCCTGGCGGATTCATATTCCTCCGGAGTCAGGGCTTCCCTTAACTGGGCATATTCCTTCGCCCATTTCTCATTGGACGGGTCAAAAGCCTGGGCAAGACCGCCCCAGCCCACATACTTTGACAAAACCTCCTGTTCCTCCGGCGCTGCCATGCGGTTTTCCCCCTCAATCTCTTTCAGGGTGCGGATTGCCGCAAGGTTGTTCTGGAATTTTGCCTTCTGTCCGCCTGTGCCCAGGGCTTCATCCGTGATACGGAAGTTGTGCAGTTCAGAACCAGGACGGGATTCTGGGCCGGCAGGAAGTTCCTGGCCCACAGGATCCTTTGGCATCACAAGCTCATAAGGCAGACCGATATGGGTTTCCTCCACCGGTTCTGCAGCGACAACCTGCCCGCCATCAATCTCCACTGTCTCCGGGAAAATCTCCTTCTCCCCGGTTCCCGCCTGTCCTCCCGATTCCGGCAGATCCATCCTTCCCGGTTTTATGATTTCCCCTTCCACATGGGGCAGACTGCTCTTCCCTGTTTCGGTTTCCGCTTCCGTCCGGCACTGTTCCCTCTCCTGCAGGACACTTCCTGTTACTTCCCCCAACTGTTCCTTCGGGATACCCAATTCCACCAGTCTTTCAGAATCCACATTGCCCAGATGCACAAGCTCTGCATAGTCCAGTTCATACAGCTCCCTGTCAATCAACTCCCGCAGGCTGCCGTACTGGCGCTTTTCTACACAAATATCATCCACAAACTTGCTGATGGAAAAATCCAGCAGGTTTGCTTCCGCCAGTATGGTAATTTCATACTGTTCATCCTCTATGAAGTTCCAGGCCAGACCTATATGCTCCAGGTTGTCAAAGTCCACAGGCTCCGCGTCATACTCGTCCCGGCAGAAGGCATCAATCAGCAGTTTTGCTTCTCCCAGGTCCCGGCTGCTCCTGCCTGGCTCCCCGTCTTCCCCTTCCGGCTGCTCCTGTTCCTGCAGCCATTCCGGCACATCCGGTTCCTCCGCCAGTTCAAACACGCTGAAATCAAAAGCAAGCTGTCCGCCCGTCCCTTCCTTTGTCTTCTGCTGCTTTCCGGCAAGAATGCGGGCGGCAGTTTCCAGTTCTCCCCCTGCTACCGTTTTCTCCTGCCTGCCGATCCTGTTTCCTGTCTTCTTCTCCGGATTCCTTTCCTGTCCGGCACCCTGGCCCGGTTCCGCCTTTCCCACAGCCCGGCTTTGCTCTTCTGCATTTTCCTGTTTCTTCTGTTTTGCTCCCTCCCTGCCCCTGTGTTGCCCCCGGAGAGCTTCCACGGAAAGAGGGGTAAACAGAGAATACTTCCCCTGCACATAAGCCTCCATCATCTCCAGAGTTTTCCTCATGAGAGGGTAGTTTTCTGCATCCTCCGGGGAGACTGCCCCAAAGGCCTCTTTCATATCCTGATACAGAATTCCGGTATATTTCGCATCCTCCAGCATGGGACGGTAGTCCCGCTGTGCCGCCTGCGAATCCCATTCCCGCTTTCCCTTCCCACGTCTGGCGGAATCTCTGTACTGGAAATCGTAAATCTGGCGGGCAAGCTCCTGCTTTTCATACTCGGGGATAAATGCCGTCTCTTCCCGGTTCAGATATGTGCCTCCCTGCACCATGCCCCGGATGCGCGTCTCCACTGTTTTCCAGTCCAACTTCACCGCATCGTACCCATTTGTTCCGGAAGCCTCATCCTGCCTGATGATTTCAACCCCCATAGAACCGTACCCAATCCGACATCCCCCATACCACAGCAGCCTGCCGCTGCGCTCCTTCTTTAAAAAAGCTGTGCATTCCTCCGGACTGTGCCCCTGCATGTAATAGGAAACCAGGCGCATTTTGCTGTCCCGAAGGCTGTCCTTATCGTTGCCGCCACAGGTAAGAGCCCTGTCTACCACGTCCCAGGGTATGGGACGAGTCGTGGAAGAACCGTCCTTTTCCGTCTGCCGCATCTCCTGGGCTCTGGCGATGTGCTCCAACTGTCCTTCCACCGTGGGAAAAAGAGAAATCTGCGCAGATTCTGTTTCCAGACTTTCCCCCGTCCCTGGCTCCCTGGCTACATCATTCTGTTCTGAAATGGGCAGGGATGCAGAAATGACAGAATCTTGTTCCAGAGACACAGAAACGGCAGGGTTCTGCCCCGCCGTCTCCTGTTCTTTACTCTGAACTTTTTCTGCTGCCTCCTTATTTCTCTCCGGAAGCCTTCCTCCTTCTGCACCCAAAAGCCTCTCTCTGGAAAGCCCTTCCGGTTCCTGTGGGGCAACTGCCTCTTCCTTCCTTAGTGGTACACGATCTCCCGAAGTACCTCTTCCTCTGCTATCTCCATGAAGCCGTTCACTGCCTGCACCCAGGCCATCTGGTTCCTCTCCTTCAGAGCTTCGTCCACTCCGCTCTGCTTCATCATCCCCGCCACGGCCTGATCCACCTGCTCCTGCGCCTGCCTGTCGATTTCCCTCAAATGCGGCAGGAGCCTGCCCGTCAGCAGCATGGAGGTGTATGTCCCCCTGTGGTACTCCTGCAGGAAGCTCTGCCTCAGCATCCCGTATTTCCCCAGGAGCATTCCTTCCGTCTCGTCCTCCCCGTCCGCTGCCAGCTCCGGAATCAGGTATTCCCCGCACTTCCTGTATGCCAGATTCTCCATGTTGCTCTCTCCCTTCTATGCTTTCTCGCTTTAAAGCGTTAAATTTTTGTATGTCATCAGTATAACGGATCGGTGGAGGATTTTCAAGAGGTTTTTCCTCGTTTTTTCCATCTTCCTTTTCTTTCCGGATTTTCTGCAGCCTTTCCGCCAGCTCCCTGTCCTGGTGGCGGATTGTCCTTCCTATTTCCTGCAGGATTCCCATGGAAACCGTACTCACTGCATTCCCCAGATGGTGCAAGGCTGCCGGGTCTGAAAATGCCCGGATCCCCCCGAGCCTGTCCGGTTCCAGGTATTCCTCCCCATCCAGTCCGCATCGGGTGAGCACGGTGTACTGGACGCTGGCACAGAGCACTTCACGGAAATATGCCTCCGGACTCCTGCCGTCTTTTCCTCTCACAGGGCTGTCCTGCACAGCCCCATGCCTACTGCCCCTGTCATAGGCCAGATCCTGTAAATATTCCGGAAGAGCCTTCTCCACCGCATGTTCCACGGCTTCCATCAGACACTTTCCTAGGCTCCCGCTATTGTCCGTCCCATACTGCCCCTTAAGCATCTCCAAAACGGCAGGCAGATATTCCTCCCCCATCTTCCACAGGCGCGGCTCCCTTGCCCCCCGTACCGGCCTGGTGTCCGCCACATCAAATACATAGGTGAGATAAGGTCTTCCCCCATCCCGCTGCCGGAGCAGAGCGATTCCCTTTGCGCCCCTCTTCACCCACCGGTGCATTGTGTTGTTCCACAGCTCCATGGACGCACAGGCTTCTGCGTCCGGCTTCTGGGCATAGATCAGAAGCTGGTCATCAAAATTGTATTTATACAGCCTGGACGCTGTGGTAAGGTACTGCTTCCAGCTGTCCGCATCCTGGGTGATGCTGTGGGCCGTCCAGTCAGCCATCCCCGATACGAGCTGCACTTTTCCTACCATGTGTAACCTCCCTCCACCATGAATATAGATTTTATTAGTCTCACATCTATACACAAAAACAGAGCGCACAGGATGGTGATCTCTATACGCTCTGTCTTTATCTCGTTATTATGTTTTAATTAGCAACCCCCATTTCAAATGGGGGTCTAACTTTAACCCCTCCGGGGTATTTCTCTGGTTCCGCCAGAGGCGGGATTTCGCAGTACCATTTTTACTGGTTGCCTCCTAAAGAAGGCTCTCCTACTTTCTTCCGTCCTCCAGCTTGTCGTTCTCTTCCTGTTCCTGAATATATTTCAAAATCGTTTCTTCGTTTACATTCCCTACTGTCGAAACATAGTATCCTCGCGCCCAGAAATGCCTGTCTCCCCATTTTGTTCGGTACTCCGGATGCCTGTCAAAAAGCATCAACGTACTCTTCCCTTTCAGATATGACATGAATTCCGATACGCTTATCTTCGGCGGTATTGCAACATACATATGAATATGATCTTTGCATACCCGCCCATCAATTAGATCCACCTGTTTCATCTCACACAGCTTCTTGATGATTGCAACCAAATCTTTTTTAGTTTCTCCATACATTATCTTTCTTCTATACTTCGGTATAAAAACAATATGATAGGTGCAATTCCATCTTGTGTGTGTTATACTTTGATTATCCATTTTGGATACCTCCTATGCTTTTGATATGGCCTGCGAAACCAATATCATTATAGCATAGGAGTTTTTTATACTCCACGCACCGCTACGGCTTTGCCTGTTCCCCCATCTCAGATGGGGGATTAAAAGACTTTTTCATTTATTCCGCCAGACATCACATATGGCGAAACCTCTTTACTTCCTTATTTATCTTTGCAGCTGTCAATCAGGATAATCATAATCCTGCATGACATCTACATCGTCAATATGTATATGCCACCGGGAACCAGGCAGCAGACCGATAATCTCCTGCAGACACTCACCCCAATAGTCATAAACTTCTGCAAAATGAATCATAGACGCAGAATCCCTCATACATTTCCCCTAACGGGTATTCTGCAATATACCGCTCCACAACCTTCCAGCAGGCTTCCTGCTCTTGTTCGGATATTCCCAATTCGCTTTCATGTTCCCGATATATCTAAGCTCCCTAAAGAATGCATGAATTCAAGCTGAAGGTTTTTTAATTCTTTTATCCGTTCCGCAATCATACTTAAATACATTTCTTCCGTACGGTACTCAGAAATCTCCTCATCTAGACATCTTCTGAAACCGGACAATATATTGATAATTGATGGTATATTGGTAACAAAATAACTTACAAATGCTTTTGGATAACAATCCTCATTCTTATAGTCTTTTATTACTTCTTTGACTATCTTCTTCATTTGAAGATATGATTTCTCATTCCATCTACCGGCATTGATACGAATATACACGAATAATTCTTCGTCTGAAGCGATATAGTTATAAAAGTTTTTTAAGCTTTCTCTCATAAAATATTACCCCCAAACTGGAACACAAAGTCGAATTGGGACTTCGGATATTGGCTTCTCTCTTTTTGCTGTATAATATAATGATCAGGTTACCTCTCTTCACAAATTCTGGCTATCAGCCTTCCGTAACCTCTCCATGGATGCTAACTCTTTCCATATTACTATTTTATCAGTAGTATCTCAACCCTATTTTGAAATGCCATGCCTTCTTTTCTCTAATTCTGGCGGCATCCAGATAGAGGGCTGCCCATATACACCAACACAGACAACCCCACATCTGTAACACCCTTCTATTTTTTCCCTTCAAACTCCAACTTGAAATTCACATACCTGTCCCCAGTATCCTCCATCACAATCGCTGCATCATAAAGGATCCCTTTCTTTTCGGAATAAAGCCCCTTCATCCTCACCTTCCCATCCCTTAAGAGAGCGGCGGCAACCGCCTTTGTCAGCTCCTTCCGTTTGCTCTTAAAATAAGGATTCTCCTTCCACAAGGCAAAACCACAGGGCGGTGTCTCCCGATAACCGGAACAGTAAAAGCTCTTCTTCCCTTCATACACAGCCTTCCCGCAGCGGGGACAGTTCCCTATGGCCTCCTTTGCCGGTGCGGACAAGACTCCCTGCACCGTGGTTTCCGTATTCCGGTAAGACTCCACCAGTTCCTGCACCATCCGGGTGATACCGGCCAGGAAATTCTCCGGGCTCTGCTTTCCCCGCTCCACTTCCTTCAGCGCCGCCTCCCACTCCGCCGTCAGCCTGGCAGATTTCAGAGTCTCCGGCAACACCTTTATCAGCCCCATGCCCTGGGTAGTTGGGATTAACTGTCTGCCCCTGCGCTCCGCAAAGCTTCCCTTCACCAGCTTCTCAATGATACCCGCCCGGGTGGCAGGGGTTCCGATTCCCCTGTGCTCCGTTTCCCCTGCTTCCCGAAAGTCTTCCGCTCCTGCATTCTCCATCGCGCTTAAGAGAAGGTCTTCCGTATAGCGCTTCGGGGGACTTGTGGCCCCACTGCGCACCACAGCGGCCTCCACGATTACAGACTGTCCCTCCAAAAGCTCCGGCAGGAGGCCTGCCATCTCCGGCTCCTGTTCCTGTGCCTGTTCCGACTCTTTCCCCGGTTTTACGCTTTTCAGGAAAGCCCTCTCCACGGCTTTCCATCCCTCCGCCGTCTCCCTTCTGCCCTTCACGGAAAATTCCTCCCCCATGCAGCGCAACGTCACTACTGTGTCCTCATATCCATAGTTACCGGGGGAGACAGCACATAAAAGCCTTGCCGTCACCAGGGCAAGGACATTCCTCTCCCCTGTAGGAAGTGCCTCCGCACTTTTGCTGTTTACTTCTCCTGTGGGGAGGATGGCATGGTGATCGCTTACCTTTTTGTTGTCAATAACCTGTCCTGCAGCCGTTTCCCCGGAAAAAGACTTTCCGAAAGGAAAGGCGCCTGCCACCGTCCGGCAGAGCCCGGGCAGCCCCTCCCCCATGTCCTCCGTCAAATAGCGGGAGTCCGTCCGGGGATAGGTGGCCAGCTTCTTTTCATACAGGAACTGGAGATAGTCCAGTGTCTGCTGAGCGGTGTAGCCGAAGAACCGGTTGGCCTCCCGCTGCAGGGTAGTAAGATCGTACAGCTTTGGAGGCTTTTCCGCTTTTTCCTGCCGCCTGGCGGAAAGTATCTCTGCAGGCTTTCCCAGGCAGGACTTCCGCAGCTTCTCTGCGTCTGTTCTGCTTTTGAATCGTCTGCCTGCCGCCCGGAATGTCCCGCAGTCAAGCTCCACCACATGATACTTCTCTTTCTGAAATCCGGCAATCTCCGTCTCCCGCTCTGCTAAGAGCGCCAGTGTGGGTGTCACCACCCTGCCGATATTCAGAGTCTTTCCGCCGTAAAGGGTAGTAAAGAGCCTGGTACCGTTGATTCCCACCAACCAGTCCGCTTTGGCACGGCATAGCGCCGCTTCATACAGGCTGTCATAGCCCGCCCCGTCCCGCAGATTCTCAAAGCCCGCCCGAATGGCTGAATCTTCCATGGATGAAATCCACAGCCTCCGGAACGGCTTTCTACAGCCCGCCTGTCCGTAGACCAGACGGAAAATCAGCTCTCCTTCCCGGCCTGCGTCCGTAGCCTCGATGATTTCCGCCACATCCGGGCGCTCCATCAGTTTCCCCAGGATCTCAAACTGCTTCCTGGTGGCCGGAAACACGGTATACCGCCACTCCCGGGGCAGAATGGGCAGGTCTTCCCTGGCCCACCTGGAATACCGGGCATCATAGGCATCTGCCGCCGCAAGCCCCACCAGATGCCCCACACACCAACTAACCAGATAGCCGCCTCCCTCCAGATATCCGTCCCTCCGCTTCCCGGCTCCGATGACCTTCGCCACCGCCTGGGCCACAGAGGGCTTTTCGCAAATCACAAGTTTAAATGTATTTGAATCCTTCATGCTTTCCATGACATCCCCTCTCTTTTTCTTTCCTATACTCTCGGATTCACCGGGGCTTCATTATGCGGCTTTTGCAGATCCGATTTTACAATTTCTCCACCATTTACAAGAAAAATCAGATAATACAATCTGCTCTGTGTCACACTTCCTTTCTCTGCTGTCCTTCTGCCCTGTTTTTTCTCTTTCCCGGGTAAATCTCCTTCATACACACCCCGATGCAGGGTCTGTCCCGCCCATATGGGCATCCGTGGCACCTGTGTCCGGGAGGATATTGAAATACGCTTCCCCTCTCCGGCCTCCCCGGTTCCGGCTCCTGCCGCATCATGTATTCATAGGGGGAATCCGTAAACCCTGCCATTTCCTATCCCTCCCACGCGCTGTCGTCCGGGCTGCCAGAAGAGACATCCTCCGGGTAATCGTCATAAAGCGCGGTATCCTCACCGGAAGCTGCCGTTTCCCCAGGCTCAAGTGTATACTCTTCCGATATATGGCTTTCCGGTGCATTTCTTTCCGGCTTCTGCCCGTCCCGGTTCCAGGCGGCATCCCTGCCCTCCCTGGCACCGTCTGTCTCGTCCTCGTTCACCTCCTGCTCGTCATTTCCCAACAGCTCGTCCAGATCCTCCGCGTCATCCAGGTCATGCTTTGGCTTATAGATTTTCAGGTAATATCCTGCGCCTCCCACTGCTACTGCAGCCAGAAGGATGAACACAAAAGTGCTGCTTCCACCACCGCTCTCCCCGGCAGGCTTCTTTTCCCCTCCATCCTCCTGTCCCTCTGAATTCCGTACTTCCGCTTCCTTCCCCTTACAGCTGTCTGGATTCTCCATGCAGGCCGGGCAGGAGACATCCGCCCACCCTTCCCTGCACCGTTCCTGGCACACGCAAACCTTAATCTCCGGAATGGCGCTCTCAGCAGCACCATCCTCTCCGCCTTCCGCCAGGGCAAGCAGATCCTGTTCCGTCACAGCATTTAAGAAATATACATTGTCCTCCTCCCTCTGGCTGTCAATGACCAGGTAGAACACGTTTCCCTCCGGGGTGGTAAACGTATAGAAAACCTTCCCGTCCTCCCCTGTTGCCTCATCCACCACAGTAGCCTGGCCTCCGGGAGTGAAGGGCACCGGCTCCCTCTCTGCCTCCGGATCGGTGCTGGCGCTTGCCGCCCCGGATGTCTCTTCCACCTCTGTATCCGGACCTCCCTGAGCCTCCGCCTTTATAGGTACAAAAATAGCGCCAATACACAGCACAAGCGCCAATAGCACATTATAAAATTTATTCTTCATGCTGTTCTGTCTCCTTCCTTATTATGCTGTTCTGCATCTCCTGCGGCATTTCCTTCCCTGCCGCTTCCACCGTTATTTCCTTCATTGCCCGGATTCTCCCCAGAATGTCCCCCAGTTCCTCCGGGGATGCAGTGATACTGCGCACCGCCTGGATAATCTCCAGATTCTCCTGCTCCGTCAGCTGCCGTTCCAGATCCTTTGCCCTGGCCTGCCATAATGCAGCTTTCTGCCTGGCTCTCTCCAGTTCTTCCTTAAGCCTTTCTGTTCTCATGCGGCTTCGCCTCCTTCCCTTTATGCTCTCTGTACCATGCTGCCATAAACGGCCCCCGCTCCGGAAAAGGCGGCAGAACAGAACCTGTCTGTGTATTCAGAATATGACGGAATCTCTTTACATAAGAAAGCAGCTTCCTATAATAAGCAATATTAGCCTGTTGATGCAAGCTGCTTTCCCCAACACCATCCAACTGTCCTTCTCCCCTGTCTGCCCCCTGCATGGATATTTCCTCCTCTGCAAGGCGTTCCAACCCGCATAACGTAATATGGTGTTTCAGCAGAAGGCATAATGCCTGTATCTCCGCATCTGCACTGTTGCGCATACCGCCGAGCCGTTCCGGGAAGTCTACATCCTTCTTTTCCTCCAACACACCCATAGTTCTCACTGCTTTTCCTGCCCTCAGATAATCCACTCTGTACAGAGTGTCCTTCCCATACAAGTTCCGCCTCTGAATCTCCCCATCTACATAAGGAAGGAGAATGTCCCTCAGCAGTACCATTTCCCCTCCGTCATGATATAGAAGTGACACTGTTGGGATTCCATCCGGGTTATCCGTGTTGGGATAGCCTGTATCCGCCAGAAATTCCAGGAATGCTTTCTCTGCCGGTTCCCTCTTCTCATTGACTATATCTATATGTAACCGCCTCCTTTCTCTACCGGGCAGCTGTCTGCCCCGGCACATCATTCAGTCTGTTTCAGCTTTCCTTCTCTGCCGCTCTTCCGATACGAAGATTCCAAATCGCCACGCGGAAGAAGCTCCTAATATCCACATTCTACTTCTGTGCGGCCTCTGGTTGCCTGTCACGGCAACCTTCCCCCACAGTAGAAATGTTCTTTCCAGTACCGGCTGTTTCCAATATCCGCATAGCCTATTGGGTCCCCTGCATGGGCCATCCGTCCCCCGCCCATGTAGATTCCCACATGGCTCACGGGAGTCAGGGAGGAATAAGTTCCGGTAAAAAACACCAGATCCCCCGGCTTTAAGTCCTCCCAGACTACCGGGGTGCAGAGATTACACAGCCCCTGGGCTGTCTGCCTTCCCACACTCCCGGCACCTGACTGGTTGATGACCCAGGACACATACCCGGAGCAGTCGAAGGATGTTTCCGGGGAAGAACCTCCCCACACATAAGGACGGCCCATATACCTTTCCGCCTCCTTTTGCACAGCAGCAAAGGTGCCGTCCCCCATGGGCATCCCGGGGTCTGCCGGAAACTGGGGACTGCCTGCCGCGCTCCCTCCGGCTGTATACCCGCCTCCGCCGTTTTCCACAAAATAAACAGGGTTCAGGTACTCCCCGTCGCGAACCACCTCCAGGTGCAGATGGGAACCGGTGCTGTCCCCCGTATTCCCCACATAGGCCACAATATCCCCTTTCCTGACCTCCTGTCCGGCACTGACCGCCAGGCTGCTGCAGTGGGCATACCGGGTCTGGTAACCGTCCTCTCCCGCAATCACAAGGCACAGGCCGTAGCTTCCCGCCTCCCCTGCAGATGCCACCCGCCCGTCCTGAACGGCCTTTATGGGTGTGCCCCATTCGGCACTGATATCCACTCCCCTGTGCAAATCCTTTCCACCATGGATAGGATGCACCCGGTAGCCGTAAGAACTGGTGACACTGCCCAGCCAGGGGAAGTCAAAGGGATTCCCAAAATACTGGCGGCCTCCGTAAGTCTCCATATAGATAGCATACCGCTCCGACTGTTCTCCTGGGGCCAGGCTGCCGGACAGGATTTCCGAGAGCGGACGCACCGACAAGACAGTCTTCAGGATGCGCCACTCATATTCCTGTTCTTCCCCTTCTTCATCTATGTAGGTTCTGGTCTCCGTAATTTCTTCCCGCGTAAGCCTGTACTGCAAATTAAAAAGCCTGTTCAGCTCCGGCTCCACCTGGGCATAAGTAAAGTCATCAAAAACAGCGGACAGGTAGCCCATTAGTTCAAACGGATTATGGCCAATTTCACCGATATTGTAGCGGTATTCGTCATAGCCGGGATGGCTCCACTGCGTATTCGCAATATCCAGCTGCAGGTCTGCCTCCAATTCCGTATAATGCAGCCCGGCACTGCTGATCTCTCCGTCCTCCGCCAGATAGCAGGCAGACATAAGCGATGAACCCGCCCCGGTTAAAAGGGAAGAGCAGGAGGTAAACAGGGAGCCGCACATAGAAAAAAGCAAGACTCCCGCAAGAATGATCCCCGCAGCGGTTCCCCCTGCCTTCTTTTTTACATACTCTGCCGCCTGTTTGAACACGCGCCCTGTGGCGGACAGAACCCTGGTGGAACGTCCGGCACCTTTTGACGCTTCCCTGGCCGCAGCCGCGTATTTTCTTTTAATCTTCTGCTTTTGGACCCACTTTGCAAGGACTTTCTTCTGCTGCTGGGGATATTCTGCCTGGAGCTTTTTTAGTGCGGCATCCCTTTCCGCCACAATGGCTCGCTTTTCGGCACGTTTCATGGCACGGTACGATCTGCTTCGCAGCCGCTCCCTTCCCATGCGGTAGGCACGGCCTTTCGTCCGCTCCATGACAGCCTCCGCCTTATGGGCCGACTCCACCCCGGCATTGTCCTGTTCCACCTCCCTGATCTTCTGGTGGAGCTTCCCCACAGCGGCGGACTGAGCTGTATGCACCAGACCTCCCCCTGTACGTTTCAACAGGGATTCCTCCGGTTTTCCGGATCTGGATTCCGGCTCAAACTGCAGCCGCCCTTTCCTGGCGCTTCTTCTGTTACCGCCGTCTTCCTTTCGGTTATTCCGCTTTTCTCCCGCATGTCCGAAAGCATCCGCCACTGTCCGAACCCTGACTTTGGTATTTGCCCCACATCTTTCTGCCTTTGGGGACTTTGAAGATACCGTCTCATCCTTTTCTCCAGAAGGTTCCTGTTTTAACCGTTCACCCCTCTGTCTCTCCTGTCCCTGGAATCCGGCCTCCGTTCTTCTCACCACCATACCTGAATCCTGCGGCAGACTTTCCGATGTGAAATGTTTTTCTCTCCACGCTCTTGCGTTAGCTCTCTGCACCTTCCGCCTGCGCTGTTTTTCCGGCATAGCCGACACCCGCTGTCTCACAGATTTTGACGGCATATTAGCCACTGCTTCCTCTGTGCTTTCCTCTTCCCTGTCCCTTTGTATCTCTGGATAAGCCAGACCGGGTTCCCGTCCGTCATCAACAGGCTTTCTGCTGTAGCCACTCCGTACTGGAACATTTTCTGGAATGTTCTCGCTCGGAGTATGAATCAGCATTTTCCCCTGTTTTCCGTAGGCATAGCGATTTCGGAAACCTGCCATCTCTCGCCTTTCACCTGGAGAAGCCTCCCCACATTCGGGAGTCTCCCGGTTCCGGCTTTGGCCGCCTCCTTCCATGCCACGGTATTCTGCAGGATCCTTCTCCGTACCCATGCCCTGTATGACAGCTTTCCTGCTCTGTCCCAGCCTGGCAGTCCCCCTGTCCGGCACCGGCTGATTCGGCTGCATGGTATGTACGATATTGGGCTGTGCGGAACATCGCCCTTCCTGTCTGCCCTCAAAGACATTTCTGTCCTTACGGAGCAATTCCCTTCCCGCCATGCCTTCTTCCCATTTCTCTTCTCTCTGAACCTGGAAGGAAAAATCTCCGTCCCGCTGGCTGATACCCTGCTCTGTGCCCTTTGTCAGGTTTTTCTCCCGCAGGCCATCCCGAGTCATCTTCTGTACCATCTTGTCTCGTGCCTTGAATTCCTGCTCCCTCATCCTGCCGCCTCCTTCGGCAGCGGCATCACTGCCTTATTTCCTGTTTCCATCCCGTATCCCTCCTCTCTCCTCCAACTGCCCCACAGCAAAGGACTTGACAGCACCGCTGCTCTGCCCAGGCTGTTCGGATTCCTGTCTGCCGCCGCTTTCCCCGCTATCCCACTGCGTCACCCTGCAAAACTCAGAGTCCCGGTTTCCACTAAAAGTTCTTTATAATTATTTCCCTATACCCCCTGATGGAGGTGGCCGCAGTCATGTTATTCTGCCGTTCAATGGGAATAATCTGGTAGTCCCGGTACAGCTCCCGGATATAGGGGCAGTCATTGTAGGTCAGCAGAAACTTTCCCTGCACCCTGTCAAGGCACTCCTTCAGCCGCAGATGGTCTGAAGCCATAAATTCCTCCGCATAATACCCCTTCGTCTCATAATAAGGAGGATCCGCATAAAACAGCGTTCCTTCCCTGTCATAGAGGGAAAGCAGCTTTTCAAAATCAAGCTGCTCCACTACTACTGTGTTCAACCTTTTCCGAAAAAGCGCCAGGCTGTCGATTGTGCTGGAGAAGGAGACCCTCTTTGCGCTGAACTCTCCCATTTTTGCGCCATAGCTGCATTTCACAAGCAGAAAGAACCGAGCTGCCCTCTGAATATCTGACAGTCCGGGATTCTTCATATCCTCCTTTGCCTGCTCAAACATCTCCCTGGAAACAAGATCCCAGCGCAGTTCCTCATATAATTCCTCCCCATGGTACTTCACACAGCGGAATAAATTTACCAGGTCATGGTTGATGTCATTATAGACTTCCACCTCCGCATGTCTGTCCTTTGCAAAAAGGATCCATGCCGCCCCGCCAAATACCTCTACATAGCAGGAGGGCCTCTCCGGAAACTCGGCAAGTATCTGCCTGCGCAGCAGACGCTTTCCTCCAACCCACTTAATCATGCTGTTCATCCTTTTTTACCTCCAGATTCTGGCATCCTCCCTGTCATAAAGCCGCCTCCTGTGTTTTCAGTCGTCTCTCAGGTGCAGAAGCGGGACGGATGGCTGTCTCCCTTTTCTTTTCCTGAATGTCTTTCAGCACAGAAGGCTTCGGAGGTTCGTTTCCTGCCCTGACAGCTTCCCTCACTCCATCGGGACGGGCCATCTCCCTTTGTACGCTTCCATTTCTGTCCGACTCTCCCCTTCCTTCCCGTTTCCCTTCCCTGGCCTTTTCTGCCTCCCGCTCCAGGCGCTCCACACTCCCCACTGCTGCAAGCACCAGATTGTTTATCCGGTTCAAAATGCTCTTTTCCTTGCGCAGCGGAACCAGTATCGCCGCCTGAAAATGTCCTTCCGTACCTCCGTCCACCTCTTGCTGTTCCCGGCCCATGGCGGCGCAGCCTGCATTTTTCAGATGTTCGCCTACACTCCGTAATTCCCGGCCCACTGTTTCCACTTTTTCAATAGATTTTTCTACATCCTCAATGGAGTTCGCCAGGCTTTGGTGCATTGCCTCCAGCCCCTTTCTGATACTGGCAGCGGAAACCACCTTATCAAGAGCCTTTATCCCCGACTTCTTCACACCCTCCACAGCCTCCCTCGCGCCGCTTACCATCTGTTCCTTCATCTCTAAAAGTCCCTGACGCATGGCACTGAGCCGCTTCCCGGCTGTCTCCATGGCGTGGGCAAGGAAGCCTTTCTCCGGGCTTTCCTGCATCTTCGCAAGCTCCCCCCTGACCTGTGCCAGCTCCTTGAGTGCCGCATCCAACTGCCTGTGCATACCATCCATCTGAAAAAGCAGCGCCGCATACTCCCGCCCGGCCTCCTGTCTGGCTCCCATCAAGAGATTCAAATACTCCCTGACCGCATCATTTCCCGCCAGTGGTTTATTCTGTATCATATAGCCTCCTTCCGTCCGATTCGTTCCCCCAGCAGTCCCATCCGGGCCTCTGCTGCCTTACAAAAAGCTCAATCTTATCGACATTGGCATTAACATACTTCCTTTCCTGCTGTTTTTGGAAATCCATTGAAAATACCACTGAAGTAAAACCGAAACACTTTTACTCACAGATTTTTCCACTCCTTCCCGATGGCCTTTTCCAGCCGCGGCAGGATGATGTCCGCCACATAGGACGCATTGATTTCGGCAGCGATAAAATCCCGCCCATGTCTGATACACTGGACGATCTCACTTCCTGAACCGGCAAAGGGGATGAAGACCAAATCCCCCGGCCTGCTGCTGGCAAGTATCATGCGCTCCCCCAGCTTTTCCGGCTTCTGCGTGGGATGCCCCGTGGCTTCCCGGTAGTTGGGGTTGACCCTGGAACACTCCCACACATTCCCACAGGATTTCCCCTTCGGGTTTTTCCGTTTGTCCTTCTCATTTCCGGGGCTGTAGGGAATACGGACTGCATCCTGATTGATTTCATGCTGCAGGTTGCTGTAGAACCATAAGAACTCGGTCTCATAGCGGTAGGACGCTTTCCCCGGCCTCCCGGTCCTGTAATTCCAGACAATCAGATTCCTTTTCACCCACCCCAGAGGATCAAACACATACACAGAAAGCCTGTCAATCATTCGGGCGCTCCCCCAACAGTAAAAGGCCCCTGTGGGCTTCATCACCCGATAACATTCAGCAGCCCAGGCGGAACACCATTCCAGGTACTCCCGGGCCGACTGAAACTTAAAGTCAAAGTTGCCCTTCATACGATAGTAGGGCGGGTCAGCAATGATCAGATCCACGCTCTGGGCGGGAAGACGCTTCAATACCTGGATGCAGTCCATGTTATAGACATGGTTCCGTTGAAGCACGGCCTGCTGTTCTTTCAAAATATCCATATCAATCGCCCTCTTTTATGCTTCCCGGCCACCTACGCCAGATCCTCAGGCCTAGTTGTAAGCAGCCTGTACAGATGGGTGTCCTTCGGGAAATGGTCCACAAAAGGGATAATCACATTCCCGTAAAACAGGAGCCCCTCCCCCGCGTTGGAGTTAGTCACATAGGAGAGCTGGTGCGGAGAGATGTTCAGCTGCTTTGCCAAAATCTGCCGGTCTCCCGCCGCCTGGTTGAGCATATATACAAAGTCGCTGTTTTCAAAAATGTTCTCAATCTCCCGACTGGCCAGCAGGTCTTTGGAATTCTGGGTAATACCCGTGGGGATGCCGCCCCATTTCCGGAACCGCTTCCAGATCTCCACCGAATAAGCAGCAGTCTGCTCTTCCTTCAGCAGAAGGTGAAACTCGTCTATGTAAAGACGTGTAGACTTATGTGTTTCCCTGTTTACCGTCACGCGCCCCCACACCTGATCCTGCACGATGAGCATCCCCAGCTTTTTTAACTGCTTCCCCAGTTCCTTGATGTCATAACAGACAATCCGGGAAGCGATATCCACATTCGTCCTGTGGTTGAATACATTCAGGGAACCGGTGACATAGATGCCCATGCAGTCCATAATGTGCCTGGCCCTGTCCCCGCCGTAATTCCCAATCTCATCATACAAATCCTGGAGAATGGGCATCTTCTCCGGCACCGGATCCGCAAAAAATCTCTGGTATACCCTCCGCAGACACTGGTCAATGATACTCTTTTCATCCGCCTCCACCCTACCCATCATCAGCTCCGCCAAAGAGAGAATAAAGTCACTTTTCAAAATCAACGGGTCATCCTCTTCGCTGTAGTTTAAATTGATATCCATGGGATTGATGTACTGGCTGGATGCAGGGGACACCTTGATGACCTGCCCGCCCAGAGCTGTCACCAGGGGCGCATACTCCGCCTCAGGGTCAATAATGGCGATATCGTCTGTTGTCACCAGGAACGCATTGGCGATCTCCCGTTTGGCGGAAAAGGACTTCCCGGAGCCAGGTGTCCCCAGAATCAGCCCGTTAGGGTTCTTGAGCTTCTTGCGGTCACACATGATCAGGTTGTTGGAGAGGGCATTCACCCCATAGTACAATGCCTCCCCGTCCTGGAAGAGCTCCTGGGTAGTAAACGGCACAAAGATAGCCGTACTGGATGTAGTGAGTCCCCGTTGGATGCCCACCCGGTTCACCCCCAGGGGCAGGGAGGACACAAATCCTTCCTCCTGTTGGTAGTCCAACCGCCGCAGAGCACAGTTATACTTCTGGGCAATGCCCGCTGCCTGGAAGATGACGTTCTCCAGTTTCTGTCGCTTCTCCGCCAGATTCATCACCAGGATGGTCACCAGGAACATCCTCTCGTTGCGACTCTGTAAATCCTCCAGGAGAGTCTTCGCCTCGCTGCCATAGGTGGCAAGGTCAGAGGGGATGATATCCATGTCATACCCGGAGCGCACTGCCTTCTTCTGTTCCTCTATCTTCATCTTGTCAAGATCCGTCAGCTTACGCTTGATGGTCTTGATGGCAGCGCTCTGGTCTATGGACTGGACATGCAGCGTCACCACCAGGCTGTCCTCCAGGTCAAGGAAGTCCGCCAACATCCGATCCGTCAGCTCCGGCGCCAACAGCTGCAGGAATGACACCCCTCCAAAGGTCTGCCCGATCTTGAAATACTTCCCGTCCCGAAAGGTAAAGCTGTCCGGTGCAATGAAGTCCTTGCTAGAAAGCCCTGTCTGCCAGATGGCATCCCAGGCGAACCGGAACTTCCTCTCTCCTGCCGGGTGAAGCATGCCATGCAGTACCGCAAGGCGCTCATAGCCGTCCAGAGCCCTGGCTTTTACCCCTAAGACTTTAAAATTAGCCAGTACATCTGCCTCAATCCGCTCCAACCTGGTCTTCGCCGCTTTCAGGCTGTCTGCCTCCACCCCGAAGGTGATGTATTTCGTCCTGGCAAGACCGTTGTTGCCCCTCTCCAACTGGCTGTGAAGCATCCCCGCATACTCCCTGCGGATGCTGTTGAAGCCGTCCTCCTGTTCCGGGATGCGGATGGAACCGCAGATGCCCTCCAGGTCCGTCCTCTGGTTTAAGAAAGAGAACTGGAAGCGGATGGAGGAATCGAAATAGTTCAGGAAATCGCACCAATTCTCAAAGATGGCATTCTTGTCCTCATTCCGGGCCAACTGGTAGTTAATATCCAGAAATTCCACCTGCTTCGTGTAAAAATTCCCCTCAGCCCTGCAGATACCGTCCCGGTACATTTCCTGATAGGGAATGGTCTGTTGCGCTGTCTTTGGTATCTTCCCGTCCCGCTTCGCCTTCCCCACGGCACGGGCCAGCCGTCTTTTGTCCTTTGGACTGATCTTTTTGTCCGGCTGTAAGCGGAGGGGCTTCCTGTCAGCCCCTCCCGCTGTGCTTTTTCTTCCTGACGGGCGGCTTTTTCCCCGCCCTGCCTGCTGTTTTGTTTTCAAGCTTTTCCACCTCCTTGTCAAACTCCGCCTGCCTCACCAGTGCGGCATATCCGTTGTCCGTCCGGTACGGCCGCTGTGACGGGCGCAGAAACCGCACATCCACATAGTTTTTCAGTATCTTTTCCAGGGGCCTGCCGTCCTTTTCATAAATCCCGAACAGAAAAAAGGGCATCATCAGCCCAATCATCAGCAGCGCCGCCGTCTCGTTCCCCAGGCTGCCTCGAGACAGGATATAAGTCGGTATCCCTGCCAACCCTCCCAGGCCGAAGCACACAATCTGCCGCTTCGTCAGATTGAAGGCTACTTTGGTTTTCACTTTCCCCAGATCTTTGGGGACAGATACAAATGGCATGATAATCTCCTTTCCGAAAAGGGACTGCACGGAAACCAGCAGCCCTCCTCTGTATTTTTATTTCTGTAAACTTCACCGTACAGGCTACCGCTCTTCATGCTCCGCCACCTTTTTTTCCGGGCCGGAAGGCTGTGCTGCCGGAATGCCAGCGGCAAGCTGCTTCCTTATGGAAGGCTTGCGACGTGCCTGGCTTTCTTTCTGTCTGCTTCGATGTCTGTTGTGTTCCTCCCGCACCATATCCGCCGCCTGCTCTACCGCCGCCATGGATTCTCCCATCACACAGTCAAGCCACATGCTTCCCCCTATGGTATCATTCCGGGGTACATGAAACGTATCTGCCCATTCCTTGTTCCCCTGGGAAATCTGCGGGTCATCCCGGTTTTCCCGTATGGTATGCGCAAGAATCCACTCCACCCTGTCAAACCCGTATGCCTCCAGTATGTGTTCCATACATCCCGATTTTAAAGCTCCCTCCCTGAAACCAAAGTAGACAGCGGAATCCATGGCCAGCCTGCAACTGGAATCAAGAGAAAGAGAATTATAAAACCTATCCAACTCCCCACGGCTCTTTGCCTCCCCCAGGGAAAGGCGGTACACCTCCGGGTATTTCCCTTTGTTCTTCCGCCCCTGCTGTTCCAGCTCCTGTAAGGAAAGAAGATTCCCGCGCTCATACCGGAACCCGGCCTCCTGGACGGCATTCAGCGTATCCAGAGTCAGCCGCCCATACATGGCCAGGTCATTGTCCGCCAGGAACAGCAGCCTCTCTTTTGTACCAAATTCCTCCGGGAGCTTCCCTCCCCAGGTTCTGCCTGTTTTGCCGTCCCCATCCAGACGATAGCGCCTGGGCATCCTCTTCCCCTCCATATCCGCCTCCCTCTGCGTCAATGCGCATTAAAAACGGAACGGGAGATGGTGCCCGTCTTGAAAAGAGAAAAACACAGCAGAAGAGTATATCCGGCGCATGCCCAGATAGCCGCATGGATGTTGGCCGCCCCGGCTATGGCGGACACCAGGACGGAATAAATAGCAAGGCATACCATAATAAAGAATCCCTGCAGCCCCAGCGCCACCAGGCCCCGCAGGTAGTTGTTCCCCATCTGCCCCCACTCCCTGTTCGTCATGGTTGCAAAAGGAATCGCCCCCACGGAGCAGTAAATATAGATTTCCACCATGCGCCCCACCAGTACCAGCATAACGCATACAGAAAGAATGGGAGCCGTCAGCTTAATCAGCGCCGTCTCAATCAGCAGCCCGAACAGCTCCCCGTTCCCCATGGCATCCAACTGCGCCGTAAGGCTTCCCATAATGGACGCAAAGTTGATGGAGGTACTCCCGGTAATCAGCCGGGCGCTCTGCCGCACTATCGTCTGGGACAGTTCAAAAATCCCCATGGTAATGTCAAAGGTATGTGTCACCAGGTAGGTAGCCACAAACACCTTGAAGACCCACTTGAACAGGTTGAAGGTGTCAAAATCATGGAGGTTGTTCTTCTCCATAATCATTGCGATCAGTTCATAGCAGAGTACAAAGGTAAGGATGATGCCCGCAACGGGCACCACCACATTGTCCGACAGGGAACGGATTAAGGAAAACACCCCGGGATTCCAGTCCTGGGGTGTCCTTGCCACATCTGCTGCCACGTTCCCTACTGTCTCATTCACCTGGTCAAACATCCCGGCCAGGTTCCCCAGGATGCACTCCACCAGGAAGTCATGGATCCACTGGCCGATTTTTTCTAAAATACTGTCCATAGGCACTTCCCCGCCTTAGTTGAACAGATTTGCCAACAGAGGGATCAGCTGCATGCCGATCAGGGCCACACCGCCGCCCGCCATAAGCTGTTTCATACCCTGTGATTTTGCTCATGTGAGATAAAGAAGTAAAAGAAGTGTAAAAAATTTTG
>CAJUJN010000038.1 GCA_910586775.1 uncultured Acetatifactor sp.
CCCTGGCCTTGAGATCAGCATCTTTTTCAGCGATGACCGAGTCCCTGGCCTTGAGATCAGCATCTTTTTCAGCGATGACCGAGTCCCTGGCCTTGAGATCAGCATCTTTTTCAGCGATGACCGAGTCCCTGGCCTTGAGGTCAGCATCTTTTTCAGCGATGACCGAGTCTTTGGCTCTGATATCAGCTTCTTTCTTTGCGATGACAGAATCCTGTTCTTTGATGACAGTGTCTAAATTTTCAATGACGGAATTCTTTTCAGCTATTTGTTCAGCCTGTTCTTCGATATAGTGTTGGACGGAGCGCTGCCTGCGGTAATAGTCTTCCCGGGCCTCACACTGAAGCCGGACATTTTCGTCCTGACTGAGCTGATAGATGGTATTGGAAGCTTCCCGGATATATTCATCTTTTTGTGCATACATCTTGATTTCCTCCCATGTGGTTGCCTTGAAGAGGGCAGCCCATTTGTCGATATGGTATAGTCTGTCCTCTTCGGTTGCCAGTTCCATGTGAGTCAAGTCTACCACAGAAAGACGCAGTTTGTCACTATAAACCGTGTGGTTTTTTATATTCAGGAACTGGTAGGTAGCATAGAATTCCGGATGTTTCGGAAATAGACTGAAATCCAGCAGGCCAATCTGGACGACAGACTTCACCTTATGATAATCCTCTCCGGGATTGAGGTTATTGAAGGCACGGCAAAGGTAACTCAGAGAGCGCTCGGGCCAGTTATATTCATTGATGACCTGCATTTCCAGATTGATGATGATATTGTTATTCAAAATGACTTTGACATCAAGGATAAATGTCTTCTCATCGATGGCGCTGCCCAATTCAATGGGATTGGTTATCACAGCGGACTGAACTTGTTCGGGCTTCAGGTGGAGCAATGCGCAGATCAGGCCCCGCAGAACCTTGTTATTGCGCTGAAGCAGTGCCCTGAACAGGTAGTCATTGGTCATGCGGATAGCAATGGGACCTGTGGCGGAGTTTAGAAAATCCGGGGCGGTCAGAGGGTTGGAGATAGTGGTATTGTGTTTTTCCATGTGTTGTTTCCTTTCTTTTTGCATTGGAATAATGGAGCAGAGTACCGCGAAATGGAATAGATATCGGGATACAGTGGATGTTTTACAAGGCTGTTATAGCATAAAACAGGCTCTCTGTAAACGAAAAAAGAGAATCAGGCATGTAGAAAAATGGTGAAGGGGAAAATATTATAAAATGGACACAAACACAATATATAGTATGAATATAGAATATTGATTGAAAGTGATACTATATTTTGTATGTGCATTTTTTCGGGGCTGATTTTCCGATACACAGATGCTGCTGTATGACGGATTCGGAAAGCAACGAATGCTGTGTTGAAGATTGTGTAAACTTCGTGACAGGAATCAATAATTGCGGGAAAGAAGCCGGCTGTTTACTGAAATGTTCACCGGATTGCCAGGAACCTGCGTACCTGGACAACGAAGCAGAGAAACTGCTGACAGGAGCAGGTATAACAGCACAAAAGGGCAACGCTCAGTCTTGTAGGAGATGTGCCTGCCTTTCAGGAAAAATATTTTGTAAATCAAAGAAGAGTATGGTACACTGGCTATCAGGAGGACCTGACCATGAATTACAGAAAAGACAGATACGGCAACAATCTCTCCATCCTGGGCTACGGCTGCATGCGGTTTTCCCGGGCAGGGGGGAAAATTGATATCGGCAAGGCAGAACAGGAGATTATGGCTGCCTTCCGGGGCGGGGTGAATTATTATGACACGGCGTATGTGTACCCCGGCAGCGAAGCGGCGCTGGGGGAAATTCTGGAGCGCAATCAAATCCGCCGCCAGGTAGCCATTGCGACGAAGCTTCCCCATTACCTGATCAAGACAGCGGACAGCATGGAAAAATATTTCCGGGAACAGCTGAACCGTCTGCGGACGGACTATGTGGACTACTATCTCATGCATATGCTGACAGATGTAAAGACCTGGGAGCGGCTGAAGGGCCTGGGGATAGCGGAGTGGCTGGAGCAGAAAAAGAAAAGCGGCGCAATCCGCCAGGTTGGTTTTTCCTACCATGGAAATTCCGATATGTTCTGTCAGCTGGCGGACGCTTATGACTGGGATTTCTGCCAGATCCAGTATAATTATATGGACGAGAACACCCAGGCCGGGCGCAGGGGGCTTCAATATGCTGCTTCAAAAGGCCTGCCCGTCATCATCATGGAGCCTTTGCGGGGCGGGAAACTGGTGAACCATCTGCCGAAAGAGGCGGAAATGCTGTTTGATACTTATCCCGTAAAGCATACTCCCGCAGACTGGGCTTTTCGCTGGCTGTGGAACCAGCCTGAGGTAACATGTGTATTGTCCGGTATGAATTCCCGGGAGATGGTGGAGGAAAATGTGAAAACGGCTTCCGAGGTTTCCGTGGGCGAGTTTGGCCCCGGGGAGGAAGAGATGCTTCAGAAAGTGGTACAGGCTGTCAATGCGAAGATGAAGGTGGGCTGCACCGGCTGCGGCTATTGTATGCCATGTCCGAAAAACGTGGATATCCCGGGAACCTTTGCCGCATATAACCGCCGTTATTCTGAAGGGAAGAACGCTGCGTTCACGGAATATTTCATGTGCACCGCCATGCGGAGGACATCCTCTGCCGCCTCTAACTGTATCGAATGCGGAAAATGCGAGAAGCACTGTCCCCAGCATATCGAAATCCGAAAGGAACTGAAAAACGCACGCAGGCAGCTGGAAGGGCCTGTGTATAAAATCGGACGGAAAATTGTCTCTCTGTTTAAATTGTATTGATGGGATTGCGGCGCTGGCACTCCTGCAGAGGCAGGCTGTCGATTTACTGATTACGGATATTAAAATGCCCCGGCCGGACGGCATCAATCTGATCCACAAAGTCAGGAATCTGTATCCGCATATTCGCTGTATTCTGCTGTAGTATATATTTCTGCCTTGAACAGAATTCTGTGGGGCTTGAGAAAACAGAGGCGTGAAGACGCCCTGGAACTGTTAATTTTACCGAGGCTGGGACGGATTTGGACATATAAAGGTGACACTGCCATGAAAATCAGGGAGGAAGACGATATGATACATAGTCTGGCAACGGATACGGTAATAACGGTATGGTGGGAAAAACCGTACGCTGCACCGGCAAAATATGAGGTGTATGTGGATGAAGAAAGGACCTGTGAAACGGAAAAGACGCATGCCTCCATTGAAAACCTGGAGCCCGATACAACCTATCGGATTTGCATCGAACCAATGCACCTGGAGACAGAGGTGCGAACCGGTATCAGGAAGCGGCGCATTGATGTGACGGCAGCGCCTTATCATGCGAAAGGGGACGGTGAGACGCTGAATACCCGGATGTTACAGAAAGCGCTGGACGACTGCGGAGCCGGTGACGCGGTGTATCTTCCTGCCGGCATTTACCTTACCGGGGCTCTGCGGCTGCACAGTGATATGGAACTGTATCTGGAAGAGGGTGCAGTGCTTCAGGGGACGGAGTGTATTGAGGATTATCTGCCCCGGATTCCCAGCCGTTTTGAGGGGACTGAGCGTGAGTGCTACAGCAGCCTGCTGAATCTCGGGCATATGGACCATAAAAGAGGAGCGGATTGTGAAAATGTGCTGATACACGGCCGCGGAACCATATCCGGCGGCGGGGCGGTGCTGGCGCGGAAGATGATTGAGGATGAGAGGGAGCGGCTGAAGGATTATATCGCATCGCTGGGGGTCAAGGTGAAGGAATGTGAAAATGATGATACCATACCGGGCAGGGTGCGGCCCCGCCTGATCAATATGAGCAATTGCAGGAATGTGCGCATCAGCGGGCTGACACTGCAGAACGGGCCCTGTTGGAATGTGCATATGATATACAGCGATTCGGTTACCACGGATCATTGTATTTTCCGTTCGGAAAAGGTGTGGAACGGGGACGGATGGGATCCGGATTTTTCTGCAAACTGTACCCTGTTTGCCTGTACCTTTTATACGGGGGACGATGCGGTAGCAATCAAGTCAGGCAAAAATCCGGAGGGGAATATTATCAACAGACCATGTGAATATATACGGATATTTGACTGTTACAGCGCTTTCGGACATGGCATCTGCATGGGCAGCGAGATGAGCGGCGGAATTAGAGATGTGAGAATCTGGGATTGTGATTTGCGCAATTCCCTCTGCGGGCTGGAAATCAAGGGAACCAGGAAGCGGGGCGGGTATGTCAGAGATATTTTTGTCAGAGACTGCCGCCTGCCGCGGATACAGGTGCACTCCGTGGGGTATAACGATGACGGAATCGGTGCAGAAGAGCCGCCGGTTTTTGAGCATTTTGTATTTGAAGGAATCTACCTTACCGGCCGGTATTACGGGGATGACAGAAGCTACACGGAATGTCCTGCCGTCAGTATGGAAGGCTTTGAGGAAGAGGGGCATGAGGTGAAGGATGTTTTATTGAAAGATCTGGTGCTGGCACCGGGGGCATTGCAGAAGATTCAGGTGTGCTGTTGTGAGGGGATACGGGTTGAAAATCTGAGTACATCCCGGGAGGTGTGAGGATAAAATGGATACAGAATATACATCTCGTATTGAAAATGTTTGTCAATGTAAAGATATAACGAATGAGCCCTTATGCAATGTGTCGCAGAAAACAGTAAATGAATATGCTTACGAATATAGTTATAATAGCAGGTACCTGCTCAGAGACGGCCATCCCTGGTTTCCGGTGATGGGAGAGATGCATTACAGCCGTTACCGGGAAGAACTGTGGGAAGAGTCCCTGCGGAAAATGAAGGCAGGCGGCGTGGGTATTGTGTCCACTTATGTGATTTGGATTCATCATGAGGAAGAAGAGGGCATTTTTGACTTTACCGGCTGCCGGAATCTGAAAGGATTTCTGGAAGCCTGCCGGAAAGCGGGAGTGCTGGTGTTTCTGAGGCTTGGCCCCTGGGTGCATGGGGAAGTCAGGAATGGCGGGTTCCCTGACTGGATTCAGGCAAAGGAAAGAGAAGGCGTGGGGCTGCGCAGCAATGACCCGGTTTATCTGGACTATGTAAGGCGTTACTGGAAGCGTGTGTTTGAGCATGCGAAGGGATTTCTGCATGGGGACGGCGGCCCGGTGATCGGCGTACAGATTGAAAATGAATATGGGCATGTGGGTGGTTTGAAGGGAGAAGCCGGTGAAGCGCATATGCGGGCGCTCACTGCCATGGCGAAGGAAATCGGTTTTCGGGTTCCGCTGTATACGGCTACCGGATGGGGAGGCGCCTGCATTGGGGATTTGCTTCCCGTGATGGGCGGATACTGTGAGGCACCCTGGGATCAGAGGACCACGGAACTGGAGCCCAATGCGAATTTTGTGTTCAGCTATGCGCGCAATGACGTCCAGATTGCATGTGACCATCATACGGGGGAGGATATTACTTTCGATGAATCCAGGTACCCTTTCCTCACGGCGGAACTGGGCGGCGGACTGCAGGTGACATCCCACAGAAGGCCGGTGGCGGAAGGAAAAGATATCGGGGCAATGTCCATAGCCAGGCTGGGAAGCGGAGCGGCATTGCTTGGCTATTATATGTACCATGGGGGCAGCAATCCCGGAGGGAAGCTTTCGACATTACAGGAAAGCCGGGCAACCGGGTATGCCAATGACCTGCCGGAGATTAATTATGATTTCAATGCACCGATTCGGCAGTACGGGACGATTTCCGATACTTACCGGGAGATACGGCTGCTGGCTCTTTTTCTGAAGGATTTCGGCGGGGAGCTGGCGGCAATGGAGACGGAGATTCATCCGCCGGAAGTCAGACCCGGGGATTTCCACACGCTGAGGCTCTCCTGCAGGCATGACGAGAAGGGCGGGTATATTTTCTTTAATAATTATCAGCGGAGGCACAGGATGGACAGGCACCCGAATGTGGTGCTGACCGGAATATGCGGCGATGGGGAAGTGCAGTTTCCGGCTGTTGATATCGAGGATGGTGAGTACGGGTTCTTTCCTTACAGGATGCAGCTGGGAGATGCCTGCCTGTGCACTGCCCTGGCCACGCCTCTCTGCAGGCTAAGGACGAAAAAGGGTGATGCATGGGTTTTTTATGGAGATTATGTGCCTGAGGCTGCCGGAACAGGCGGCTTTAAGGAGCAAAGCGCCAATTGTCCGGTGGTGGCTGATGGAGCGGAAGAAGACGTTACAGCTTGTCTTCAGGGAGCGGAGCGTCTAAAGGGCATGGATATGCCTGAAAGTATAGAGAATGGCGTCTTTATCTGGAAAGGTGAGACACGGGCGGATATCTTGAAATTGTCCCGCCGTGAAGCACTTTCGGCACAGAAGCTGAGTCTGGATCAGGATTACCTGATTTTGTCGGAAGGATTTGTCTGGGAAGAAGAGGGGAAAGTCCGGGTGACAGGAGGAAAGGATACGCTCATCCGATGCTTCCCCAGGATATCAGGAGAAATGCTGCCCGGATTTGCGGAATGCGGGCAGGAAGGCCGATTTACGGTATATGAGAGGAAGATGGACGATGAAACGGCGACGGCAGAGATGTCTTTGATTTTACGGAATACAGGGATGTCGAAATATGAGGTTTTGATATCTTACAACGGGAAACGGGACCGGCAGGCGGGAAGAGATACGATTCTGCAGATATCCTATTCGGGAGAACGTATGGAAATCTACGCAGAAGGGGAGAAGGTAAACGATCATTTCTACACTGGCCAGGAGGTGACGCTGAGCCTTGGATATTTTGACTTTCCGCCGCGGTTGGAAATTGTCGTGTATCCGTTGAAGGAAAATGCGGCTGTGTTTCTGGAAAAATGGCCTGAGATGGAAGGGGGATGCGCGTGCCGTCTGGATAAAGTGGCGGTGACGGAGCAGTATTGGTAAAATCCGGATTGCCGGGTATGAGATGCTTTGAAGACAGGATTAAACAGGGGCTGTCGGAAAATAATATTCCGGCACAATGTATCTTGTGGGAATGGGGCCACTTCCCGATGGCCACTGGTTTATTACACATATTTGTCTCTCCGGTCTGAACAGATTATTCGAAGAAGTCATTATCCCGGAACTGAAGGGAATATAATTTCTTATAAGTGCCGTCAGCCGCCATAAGTTCCTCATGTGTGCCCCGCTCGGTAATACGTCCGCCGATAACCACTGCGATTTCGTCAGCATTGCGGATGGTGGAAAGACGGTGCGCAACTACCAGAGTAGTACGCCCTTTACACAGTTCATCCAGTGCCTGCTGTATCAGCACTTCGGTGGTATTGTCCAGGGCGCTGGTAGCTTCATCCAGAATCAGGATGGCGGGATTTTTCAGGAAGACGCGGGCAATGCTGAGGCGCTGCTTCTGTCCGCCGGACAATTTGACACCGCGTTCACCGATTTCCGTGTCATATCCTTTTTCCAGTGTCATTACATAGTCATGGATATTGGCCCGTTTTGCCGCCTCATATACTTCTTCCTCAGTGGCATCAGGGCGTCCGTAGAGGATGTTTTCCCGGATGGTTCCCACGAAGAGGAACACATCCTGCTGGACGATGCCGATACTGCGGCGAACGGATTCCATGGTCAGGCGGCGGATATCCATGCCGTCGATCAGAATGGAGCCGTCGCCGTCCTGAAGCCTGTAAAAATTCGGCAGCAGATGGCACAGGGTAGTCTTGCCGCCGCCGGAAGGTCCCACCAGGGCAAGCTTGCGTCCCTTCTCCAGGCGCAGATTGATATTGTGGAGGACTTCCTTGGAAGGGTCATAGGCATAGGTAACATTCTTGAATTCAATGACGCCCTGGACATTTGTTAATTCTTTTGCATCCGGCGCATCCTCTTCCGGCGCCTGGTCCATAATTTCCACGAAACGTTTAAAGCCGCTGACGCCGTTCTGGAACTGCTCCATGAAACCGATCAAAGTATTAACCGGGTTGATGAACAGGTTCACCGAGACGATGAAAGTGGAATAATCACCGAAAGATATTCTGCCCGAGTACAGGAACAGGCCTCCCGCAATCAGGATGAATACATTAAAAATATCCGTCACAAAAGAGGTGGAGGAATGGAACTGTGCCATGGCATGGTAGGCGCTTCGGGAGGCGTCCACGAACTGCCTGTCCCCTTCCCTGAATTTTTCTATCTCCCTTGCGCTGTTGGTATAAGCCTTGGTTACACGGATGCCGGTTACGCTGCTTTCCACGGCGGCATTGATGGTGGCATTGCTCTTGCGGCGGTCGTCGAAAGCACGGCTCATGGCACGGCGGAAGTACAGTGTGACCGCCACCAGGACAGGCACGCATGCGAAGATAATCAGCGTCAGGACAGGGTCTATCATCAGCAGATAGGTGAAGGACAGGACGATCATAACCGTGCTGATGAGCAGGTTTTCAGGGCCGTGGTGAGCCAGCTCGCATACTTCAAACAAATCGCTGGTGATGCGCGTCATGATGCGTCCGGTCTCGTGGTTGTCATAGAAACTGAAGGGCTGTTTCTCCAGATGGGCAAACAGGTCCTGGCGCATCTGAGACTGCATCTTTACACCTATCATGTGTCCGTAGTACTGCACGAAATACCGCAGCAGCATTCGTACTATGTATAGCGCCAGCACGATCAGGCCTGCAATGACGATGGTGGAATACATTTTTTCCGGAATATAGATATTCAGCATCTTGTTGGTTACGATTGGATACACCATGCCGATAACCGAGATGAGCAGGGAGGCCAGCATATCCAGAGCCAGCATCTTTTTGTGCGGCTTATAGTAATAAATAAAGCGTTTTAACATGGGATGGTTATTCCTTTCTTTTATGATTCTGTATGTGCCTTGCCGGTGTCGTTTCCGGCAGCTGTGTTGTGGGGAAAAATATCCTGTTTTTCCGGTTTTCTCTTTTCCGGCGGCACATAGGTTCTGCATTTGAGATATTCCGATTCCGGACAGCCGTAATAGGGACCGTCGCAGGGCCTGCGTTTCACATCCCGGAGCTGTTCCAGTTCGGAGATAACCTGCTGCAGTACGGTTTTATCCAGGCCATAGTGGGTGTAATAGCCTCTCCTGGCGCCGTACACCAGACCGGCATCCCGGAGGATTTTCAGGTGCTGGGAAACTGCCGATTCGGACAGGCCGCTTTTTCTTGCCAGAGCGCGCACACAGTAGCTTCGGTCGGACATTAGCTGCAAAAGCAGGAAACGCCTGGGCTCGCCTAATGCTTTCAGGATTTTTTCATCCAATTTTTATCACCTCCTGTTATAAGTTCCGCAGTACTCCCGCACTTTTTGTGCATGGATGTTCGCTGTCGGCTGTTGATGGATTTTACCGCTGCGTATGCGGTGAGAAAAATGCCTTATTTCAGAAGTATATCATATAAATTTAATTTAGCAAGTACTAAAATAAATTTGCGGTAAGTTGCGGTAATTTGTGCTGATTGATTTGTGGAATTCTTTTCAGAAAAGCGTAATTCTGGTATAATGGCTTTTGTAAAAGGAAAACGGCCCCGGGATTCTGTATTGTTTCGGAATGGAAAGACTGTGGTTTTGGACAAAGCAGCGCCAGGGGAAAAACGCATTTATCTGCTGTAGAAGACGGGAGGTGCAGGCAATGGAAAACGAAAAACTGATTGAAGATATTTTAAGACATCTGGACGGAGAGACACAGATGGGCGTGATGCGCATGAGTGTGGAGATGGATGAGAAGAAAAGCGGCGGCGGGGAGGTTTCCCATAAATGCTGCAATATGTACGGCCGCCCGGCCAATGAGACCGTGGGACTGCTGGACTGTTATACGGACATGAACGCCGGAAGGCCGGACAATGAACGGTAAAAAATGCAGGATAAAATGGCCTTCGTCAACTGCTTCCACTATATCCTGGAGCCGTGGAAGCATGCCGGCATGACTTTCGCGGGGCCGTCGGGAAATAACTGTATTCCCACAATATGTATTGTGATATGTTAGAAATCACAACTATATATTGTGAACGAATGCCAGTTCCCGACAGCCCCGTGGTAAAAGGGCAGGCAGAAGTGGAAAAGCTGGACCGCTATTTCTGCTTCATGGCGAGATACAGTTCCCAGTCCTTCGGATGATTCCTCATATTGGTGATAAGGACCACCTTTTTCCCTGCATCCTGGTTCATATACTGTCCGAACCATTGATAGAAATGGGGTCCGTCCCCTTCATTTCTGATATATCCCATGATTTTTTCCAGCATATAGGCAGTGAACTTAATATCCGTCAGACAGTCGTTATCATAGAAGCCCTGCCATTTTCCATGTCCGGCGGCTTCCATGGCGGTAAGGACTTCCTGCAGGTATTCTACCGCCTGGCCGATTTGGACAAAGGCATCCTCAAAATGGCCCTGACGGAAGGTTTCGAAGGCTTTGCACACATTCAGCTGTGCCAGAAGGCTTTTATAGTGGATGACAGCCTGGAGCAGGACAGAATCCCGAAACAGCTGCAATTCTCCGCTGTCTGAACCGTCTGTCTCTGACATCTGCTCCGCACAGACACTGCAGGAGAGATAGTAATCCCGCATTTGTGAAAGTCCCCGGGTACCGATGTCTCTGACGGCGGCCACCTGGGCGGGCAGGTCTTTTTCCGGGGCAAGCCATAAAAGGTCTTTCTCCGGTGTGCCGAAATTCCCCGCCAGCCATCCGTGGCAGATTGCCCGCATGGTGTAGTGGTAATATTGCTCCGCCGCATGGTCGTCCTCGTTGGGGCCGTAGGACAGCATGGAGCGGAAGTACTGTTGGTACAACGCCTCCGTTTCCGCCGCATGGCGGGGAAAATAAAGGCTTGTATAGGCAGGAGCCTGCTTTCCCCAGATATGGGCAATGTGGTCCAGCATGTAGGTGTGGGGGCGCACGTTGGAGCAGTTTACCACCAGGAATTCATGCACGCCCCGTTCCTCCGCGCCGCACAGCTCCTTTTCCACAAACTGTGTGCTGTTGGGCAGCATGGTGATGTGGGATGCGGCCTGCAGATCATAGAAGGAGGCGTGATAATAAATGCCGTGTTTTCCCGCAGGGGAAGGCGGCAGCGCTTCGATTCTGGGGTTGTGCCGTCCCTGCCGTCTGGAAACCATTTTGCCGTATCCGTTGTCCGCCCAGATATAGATGACCTGCTCCGGAAGAGAGATATGCCCCTGTTGGTACAATTCCATCACCTCTCCGTACAGATTTGTGCAGCATACAGGATTTTCCATATACTCGCACAGGATTTCATACTGCCTTGTAATCAGAGAACTGATCAGAGCGCCGCGCTTCCCGGGCGTGTCGTAGGAGGGATCGTCTGACCAGAAAGGGCGGTCTCCCTGTCCGCGGAATCCGATATTCCAGATTACCCTATTTTCTTTCTGCTCTTCGATGGCATCCCGCCAGAGTTTTTCAAAAAGTTCCGGGTACAGGCGATAGGAGGGAACCAGGTCGGGATATGCCCTGGCGAACATTTTGGCCCCCAGGGGTTCCGCGTGGTGGTGGGTAATCCAGAAGCCCATATCCGCGGCAAGACCGCGGAATTTATGGCTGTTGTGGTCGGTTCCCGGAATCACCATGTTTCCGCCGAGACGAAGCAGCGCTTCCATGGCCATTTCGAAGGCCTCGTTTTCCGTGATTCCCGTTTTGGGGTCGTAATGGTCCTGTCCCCATGCGTCCAGCAGCACTTCGTCATTGATGAACCAGCCGCGGTACCGGAATGAGAAGGAAGGGGAGGAAAAGCTGCCGTCAGGAATCTCGATGAAAGGCTTTCGGGTGAAAGCCTGGTCGTTCCAGTACCAGAAAGGGGTTACGCCGAGGAATTTTTCACTGAGGAAGAGCAGGGCGTAAATGATCCCCAATTCGTCTGCGCCGGTAATGCGGATGCGCCGTTGGGCTGCGGACAGGGTGGATATGGATATGGTGTAAGCTTCAGGGGGCAGCGTCCGGTCAGTGGCTATCACAAGCTCTGCCGGGGCGGCATCCGATAACGCGGCATCCGGCGGTGCGAGGGTCATGGAAATGTCCCGGAGAAATCTGTTGTAGGCGCGTCTTAATATGGAGGTCTGTTCTGTCTGCCATATGATATTTATATTGGATGTGAGTATCATGCGTATATCTTCCTTTCGGGTTTAAATATTATGCCCATTGTATCCGGAAAGGTAAGAAATGTAAAGGCTGAAAAGGACATTTGCCGGTTAATGTAAAAAGAAGTTCCATATGTAAAAATTTGTACATAGTGAAGGCGGGGTATTTTGATTATAATGAAGGTATCCTGTTGCTGACCAACTGTTTCGCGATGGCTGCAATGGAAATGATATTGCGATGAAAAACAAGATGAAAACCATAAAATTGCATAGCCGAAAGGAGCGGAAAGGATATGACAGGACGAAGAAAGCAGTCACTGCAACAGAAGCTTGCCATGGTGTTTGCTGTCATTATAGCGAGCATCATGCTCATTATGCTGGTGCTGCATGTCAGAACGGTGTATGTAGTCCGTCAGATTACATATGAGAAGATGAACTCGCAGGCGGAATACTACCAGCAGACCTTTGAGACAGAGATTCAGGGGATTCTGGCTCTGCAGCTGGACTTTTTCAATAACCGCCAGTTGCCCTTTCTGGCATATCCGGATTCGGGGTTAAGCGCATATGAGGAAAGGGAGGCTGTTCTGACGGTTCAGGAGCGGATTAGAACGATTACGGAAGTGAGCAGGCTGATTCAGTCAGGCTTTCTTTACATTCCCCGCAATGACTATTTTATTTCCCAGGGGACCATCCGGCGTATGACAGAGCAGGACAGGGAAAATATGGAGCGGTATCTGCAGGAATATGAGAGCGGTGTTCAGTTTGACGGTGAGGATTTTTATTCTGTCAGAACAGGGGAGAAAGGCAGCATCATTGCAAAGAATCCGCAGTTTGTCTTTGTCCTTGTTTTTTCGGGCAGGCAGATTGAAGAGAGCCTTTCCGTTCTGAATACTTCAGAGCAGGGAGGCGTGTTCATTTATAACGAGAAAAGTGATGTCATGCTGGAAAGCAGCCCGAGGGAAGGCATGGGGCGCATGGTATGGGAGCAGCTGGAACAGGGAGAGCGGGAAATGCCGCTGATGGATATCAGGCAGATTCGGGTAAACGGCAGGAAATACCTCGTTCTGGTCGGAAAACGGGGAGAAGCGGGAACCTTTGTACAGTATGTGGAGGAAGCGCCGCTTATGGAACATATTACGAAATCCTGGTACTACGTGGCGGCTGCATTTTTCTGCATGATTGGAATTTCGATCATCTTCATATGGTATACCAGAAAGACGGTGCACAGGCCGCTGAATATCCTGGTACAGGCTTTTGAGCGGGTGAAGAGAGGCAATCTGGACGAGCATATCTATCATGGGAAGGAGGATGAGTTTTCCTATCTTTATCTGGCCTTTAACGAAATGGAAGACAGGCTGTCACAGCTGATTGATGAAGTATATGTGCAGAAGAATCTGGTGCAGAAAGCGCAGCTGAAACAGATGCAGGCGCAGATTAATCCTCATTTTCTATATAACAGCTTCTTTATTCTGAGCAGGCGTATCAAGCGGCAGGATTATGACGGCGCGGAAGAATTTGCGGTGCATCTGGGGAATTATTTTAAATATCTGACAAGGGACGGCGCCGACTTCATACCGCTGCGGCAGGAGGCGGAGCATGCGAGAAGCTATGCCGCCATTCAACAGGACAGATTTTCGGGCCGCGTAAAGGTGGCTTTCGGGGACTTGCCGGAGAATTACAGAGATTTACTGGTTCCAAGGCTGATTATCCAGCCTTTATTGGAGAATGCCTTTGACCATGGGTTGGAGAATAAAGTCAGCGGCGGTATCCTGCTGGTCTGCTTCATTGCCCGGGAGGACGGCATACGGATTCGGGTGGAGGATAACGGGGAAGAGGCAGGCGACGAGGACATCCTCAGGATGCGGGAGGCCCTGGAAGGACAGGATGCGGAGGAAGTGACGGGAATCGTAAATATTCACCGCAGACTGAAAATTTATTTCCATGGAAAGTCGGGGCTTCTGGTGGAGAGAAGCAGCCTTGGGGGAGTTGCTGTCACGATAGAGATTCAGATGGCGTGAGGAGGGTGTGTATGAATCAGAATTTGCTGATTGTAGACGATGAAGCGGAGATTTTGTCCTGGCTGGCGGAATTATTTAAGTATGAGTTTACGCTTGAGGCAGGAAACGGCTGCCGGCATGAATATACAGCGGGCGGGCACGACGGCAGCGAGGTACGGAAAACCGAAAATGAATATACTGACGAGTGTGACAGGGAACTTGGCGTATATACGGCAAATTCCGCCATGGAGGCCGTCAGGCTACTGGCAAAGATAAGATTTGACGTAGTGTTGACGGATATCCGCATGCCGGGCATGGACGGGATTACTCTGTTCCGTCATATCAAGGAAAACTGGCCCAGGTGCAAGACAGTATTTCTAACGGGATACCGTAATTTTGAAGATGTGTATCAGATTATAAATCACGGGGATGTAAAGTATATTCTGAAAAGCGAAGATGATGCTGTTATCATGGACGCTGTTCGGGATTTCCTGCTCATGAGCAGGCAGGAGTTGGAGCGGGAGATGCAGCAGAAGGAACAGGAAAGATGGCTGAATGAGGCAAAGTACTGGCTGAAACAGGATTTTATGAACCAGTTGTGCGCAGGAAGCCTGCCGCACAACCCCAATGAGCGAATGCAGTCCCTGGGAATCCCACTGGATGCCGGGAAGGAGGTGCTGCCTTTCTTTCTCAGGATAGAAAAGGACTGGAAAGAGCAGGAAAGGGAGTCTTTATTTCAGGAGGAAGCACTGATTACAATTCTGCAGGAGAATGTGCCTCTGAAGCTGAAGTTCTATGTGCACATCCTGGGCGGCAGTCAGGAGCTTCTGCTGGTACAGCCCATAGAAGAAATGGCAGACTGGCAGATGGTTGCCGTGATTTCCCAGGGCGCTGTGGAATATGCACAGGAGCGCTTCCGGAATCTTTACAATGCCACGGTCTCGGCGGTGGCTGCGTCGGAGCCGGTGCTTTTTGCCGATATTGCCGTATGTCTGCGAAGGATGAAGCAGTATATGTTCGGATATATGGGCGGGGCCCGGGAAGCGATTTTGAGGCTGGATGCCGTGGCTCCGGAAAGTGAGGAGAGGGCATGTCAGGATTATTTTACCTGGATGGTGTCTCTGCGGAATCTGTTGGAGACGCGCAAGCAGCAGGATTATTTCGCGCTGCTTCGCAAGTGCCTGCGGGAGATGGCGGGGAAGAGCAGCAGCCATGATACTATTGCATTGGAGATTTATTACAGTATTTCCGTGCTGCTTCTACAGTTTATCAATGAAAATCATTTAAACGAGCAGATAGCTTTTCAATTGGGAATCTATAAGCTGACCAGGGTGGAGGAGCATGAAAGCTGGGCGCAGGCTGCGGAGTATCTGACAGAGGTGTCAGAAGCGATTTTTTCCCTGTTGGAGACAAATGAAAACAATCTGGCAAACCATGCCCTTGGGAGGGTGGTGGATTATATAGAAAAGCATTTGGATGAGGAGCTTTCCCTGACAATGCTGGCGGATGTGGGAGGCTTTAACGCAAGCTATCTGTCCAGGCTCTTTCGGCAGATGCAGAATGAAACCATCAGCGACTTCATCTTACACAAACGGATAGAGCTGGCCAAGGACATGTTGGCAAATAGCAATGAGAAGATTCAGAAAATAGCGGCCAGGACAGGTTATCTCTCGCCGCATTCCTTTACAAGGGCATTCAGGAACGAAGTGGGAATCTCCCCAACGGAGTACAGGGAGATGAAGATGGGAGAAAGAAGTAGTTTCGGGCAACCAATGTAAAGACATGCCCATAGCATCCTGTGAGAGGAGACGCTATAATGAACTCATCAAACGAACACAGGAGGGAAAACGATGAAGAAGAAACTGGTAACGATGTTATTAATGGCTGCTATGACAGCATCTCTGATAGCTTGCGGCAGTGAAGGGGAAGGAGCTTCTCAGGACAGCACCGGGCAGAACAGTACAGCGCAGGACAGCGAAGCGGGCTCAGATGCCGGAGCGGGCAACTCTGATGAGGAATCTCAGAAGGAATCCCAGGCAGCAGAAGGAGTGTCGGCGGATATGAATTATTACGGATATGAGGAGCCTGTTACAATCAAGATAGGCATCAGTTATTCGGCGGCAGCGGATTTTACGTTTCTGGGCGGCGAGACGGTGGAGGATAATACCTGGATGAGCTTGTATAATGCCAACAATATCATGCCGGAGATTATGTATGAGGTAGACCCTTCCCAGGCCGATACGAAGCTGTCCACGGCAATCCTGTCGGGCGACTATCCGGATGTCTTCGAAGGGACGGGCGCAGAGTACAAGAATTATGTGGAATCCGGAGCGGTTGCGGATATTACGGAAGCCTATGAGCAATATGCCAGTCCTGAATTGAAAGAGTATATGAACAATTATGACGGCGGCATGGCGCTGGGGAGTCTGTACATTGACGGCAGGCTGTACGGGCTTCCCAAGGTGAGTGACCCTTACAGCAATGCCCATGTGATGTGGATCAGGCAGGACTGGCTGGACAATCTGGGGCTTCAGATACCGGAGACAATGGATGAGCTGAAGGAAGTGGCCCATGCATTCACCTATGACGATCCGGACGGAAACGGCCGGAATGATACCTACGGGCTTGCTTTGGACGGTATCAATGTGCTGAATAATTCTGTAGGGAATGCGGAGCCCATATTCAACGGTTTTGGATGCTGGTTCAGCGCCAGCGGGTTGTCCTATATAGATGACGGAAATGGTGAGATCATCTGGGGAGGCGCAAATACGGAAGGAATGAAGCAGGCGCTTCAGTTCCTGAAAGAACTGTATGATGACAAGAGCCTGGCGACGGATTTCATTACCATGGATGATCAGAGTGTCTTTGCCGAGGCGGGCGCAGGACGCTGCGGAATCTGGTTCGGACCTAACTGGGGCGCCATGGACCCGGCGCAGAATGCCAGCCTGAACAATCCCGACTGCCATATCGTGGCCGCGGCCGTGCCTTCCGCAACCGGTGAGGCGACAAAGGCATACGCATCCGCGACTGTGAACAAGGTATATTTTGTGAGCAGCAAGTGTGCGAACCCTGAAGTATTGGTGAAGCTTTGGAATCTGAGCGTCAAGTACCAGAATGCGGAGTACTGCACCGCAGAGGAATATAACATGTATTTCGGCGACAGTGTGAACTATACCGGCCAGAAGACATCCCTTATCTCGGGTGAGGCTCCCAACGGCCGCTCCACAAATCTGGCTTTGATGGAGGCTCTGAAAACAGGAGACGAATCCGTGCTGACCGCAAAGCAGCTGGAGAATTATACTGCTATCAAGACCTACATGGATGCGGTTGCGGACGGTACATTTGACCCGAACGACACAGTACAGAAGAGAGGGCTGTCTCTTTACACCGTACATGCGGATGAGAGAAGCGCGTGGTCGGTTCTTCACAAGATGATTGCGGATCATGACTATGTGGATGCCGCTTTTAACGGGATTCCTTCCGATGCGGTATCTGAGGCTTCCACCACATTGAAGAAGCAGCTGACAGAGACCATTGTGAAAGTCGTTACCGGCGCTCAGGAGGTGGACAGCTATGATTCCTTCCTGAATACATGGTATGCATACGGCGGGCAGGATGCCATGGATGAGGCGAATGACGCCCGGTAACAGGGGAAGCCAGACAGATGCGGCATGCCCTGCTCCAGATGTCAGCAGGGCAAAAGCCGGTCTGAAATAAAGAAGGTCGACAGCGGGAGGTAATGGAATATGTAAATCCGATACCTTCCGCTTTGTGTATAAAAGGGCTGCTTTTGCAGCGGATTGAGAGGGAATATGAAAGCGAAAACAAAAGGAAAAGCTCATATGTCGCATAAAAAGGACGCACTTTTCTTTCATGCCATGTTGTTTGTTCCGGTGCTCCTGCTGTTCATTTACCACTTCCTGCCCATACCCGCAGGGATACTGATGGCATTTGAGAACTTTCAGCCGGGCAAAGGCTTTTTCGGCTCCAGATTTGTCGGATTTGCCAATTTTAAGAAGCTGTTTCTTCTGCCGGACACGCTGCCGGCAGTGCGCAATACGCTGATTATCGCGGTTGAGAAGATAATCTGCAATATCATCATACCTGTGACTTTTGCGCTCCTGCTGAACGAGGTGAGGATAAAATGGCTGAAAAAAGCGGTACAGACCATCACCTATCTGCCCTACTTCCTGTCCTGGATCATCCTGGCGGGTATCATGATTAAATTCCTGGCACCGGGAAGTGCGGCATCAAGCCCCGGATTCTTCAATACGCTGCTGATGAATCTCGGCATTCTTGACGAGCCGGTATATTTTCTGGGGAGCAACGCCACCTTCCGCCAGACCATGGTAATCAGCGATGTTTGGAAGAACTTTGGCTACAATACGATTGTCTATCTGGCTGCATTGACAGGGATTGACCCTGCTCTGTATGAGGCGGCGGCTGTGGACGGCGCGGGAAGGTGGAAGCAGACCATACATATCACGCTGCCGGGTATCTCGGCGTTTATCGTACTGATGACGGTGCTGGCAATCGGCAACGTGCTGAATGCAGGGTTTGACCAGATTTTTAACCTGTACAATCCGGCAGTGTATGAGACGGGGGATATCATAGATACTCTGGTGTACAGACTGGGACTTGTGAATAAGCAGTATTCGCTGTCGGCGATGGTGGGCCTGCTGAAGTCAGGCGTCTCCTGTATCCTGGTGCTCGCCAGTTATAAACTGGCTGACAGGCTGGCCGGTTATCGTGTGTGGTAGGGGGTAGAGGCATGAAGATAAAGAAATCAAAGGGAAGAATTGCGTTTGAAATCATAAATGTCATAGTGATTGCCTTTTTGACAATAAGCTGTATCGTGCCCGTCTTGAATATCCTGGCATATTCCTTCAGCTCATCCCAGGCAATCATCGAGAACAGGGTATCCCTGCTGCCTGTGAATTTCACCCTGAAAGCATATAAGTATGTGCTGAATAATTCCAGGTTCTGGACATCCATGCTAGTGACCTTAAAGAGAGTGGTTCTGGGAGTGAGCATCAATGTGGTTATGATTACATTGGTGGCTTATCCCCTGTCCAAGTCGGAGATGAAATTCCCGGCGAGGAAATACTATGTGGCCTTCATGTTCTGTGTGATGCTGTTCAACGGTGGTATGATGCCCACTTATTTCATCGTATCCAAGACCGGGCTGATAGACAGCATATGGTCATTGATCCTGCCCGGCGCGGTGCCTGTCTTTAACTGTATTGTGCTGATGAACTTTTTCAGGGGAGTACCGGAGGAACTGGAGGAGTCGGCTGTGTTAGACGGAGCGAACCAACTTCAGATTCTGACAAGGATTTTCCTGCCGGTATCGAAGCCCTCCATCGCCACGGTTACGCTGTTCAGCCTGATTAATCATTGGAATGCCTGGTTTGACGGCCTGATTTATTCCAATCATACGGAAAATTATCCCATGCAGTCCTATCTGCAGACCATGGTAGTGTCCACTTCCTCGGCTCTGGAAGAGATGGATATCGACAAAATGCTGGATTTGCTGAATGTAAATGAGACGAATATGCAGTCTGCCCAGATTTTTATTTCCATTATTCCGCTGATGCTGATTTATCCGTTTTTACAGAGATATTTTACGACGGGGTTGACTATGGGGAGTGTGAAGGGGTAAAGTGGGAGAAGAAGTTCCGAAGCCCAAAGCGCGGGCATTCCTTCCAGGGGCGTTTTATGTTTTGACTGCATCATTTCAAGGAGGGCCGGCAGAGGCGGGGTGGCGGGAAATGTGAATAAACGGAAAGGAATAAAGTGAGTGACATGAGACAGGTAAAATATTTATATGACGGTTGGGAGTTTGCATTGCAGAAGACGGGGGCGGGGGCTGAAGGGGAGCTTTTTGGGAATGGGGTTGTGGAAAAACTGCATTTTGAACCGGTGCTCCTTCCTCATGACTGGGCTGTTTCCAGTCCTCTGAACCGCAGGATGGGGCAGGCACAGGAGCAGGGCTTTTATGACCGATGGGGCATAGGATGGTATAAGAGGAAACTGGAAGTGCGCAGGGAGCAGGATAAGGTGTATCTGCTCTGTTTTGACGGGGTCTACGAGGACAGTACGGTCTGGGTAAACGGTACGCCTGCGGGCGGCAGGAAATATGGTTACAGCAGTTTCTCGCTGGATATCACGGATTTGTTAAAAGACGGGGATAACGATATTATGGTGAAGGTTGATAATACAAAGACACCGGCTGACCGTTGGTACAGCGGTGCGGGGATTTACCGCAAGGTTTATCTGCAGATACTTCCTGTGATACATTTTGCGGAAGAGAATGTGAGAATAAGCATGTCTTTTGACGGCAGAAAGGCGATTCTGCAAATCAGGACAGGAATGCAGGTGCCGGTAAAGGCTGTATTATCGAAAAATGGCCAGGAATATTATGCGGAAAGCCGTTGGGAGAATGCCGGGGGAAAAGGGAAGGAATGCTGTTGGAAGAATGCCGGGGAAAAACGCAAGGAGTGCCGCCCGGAGGACGGGGAAGAAGTCATCGTAATGCAGGTGCCGGACTATATTCCCTGGTGCGCGGAGGCGCCTGAACTCTATGATTTGAAACTGCAGCCGGTATCGGGAGAGGATGAGGTCAGTTTTAAAATCGGTTTTCGCAAGGTGTCTTTTTCTTCCGGAGACGGTCTTAGAATCAACGGAGTAAAGACGAAACTGAAAGGCGTATGCCTGCATCAGGATGCGGGATGCTTTGGGACGGCCGTGACAAAGGAGCTGCTCAGACAGAGGCTGGAAGAACTGAAGAAAATCGGCTGCAATGCGCTCAGGCTGGCTCACCATATTTTTATGCCCGAAATGCTGGAATTGTGTGATGAGATGGGATTCTATGTCTATGAAGAATGCTTTGACAAATGGACAGGCGGCGCTTACGGCAGGTATTATCAGGAGGAATGGGAAAAGGACCTGACTTGTATGGTGAAACGGGACAGAAACCATCCCTGCATCCTGTTCTGGGGCGTGGGAAACGAAGTGGAAAACCAGGCACATGATTTCATGCTGGCGCTTCTGGAAAAGCATGTGGAGAAAGTCAGGGAGCATGACGATACCAGGCCCATATCGGTGGCCATGAACCCGCATTTCGGCTATCCCGGGACAAAAGTGGATATGGCAGAGGTCAGGGATATCCAACAGTTTGTGGATGAGATGAAGACCGGAGAGATTTTCGACATATATGACAGGGTGGACAGGATTCGGCTGATTGCCGAAAAGGTGGATTTTTTATGCTGCAATTATCAGGAGCAGTGGTACGATGCCATTCATGAGGTGATTCCGGACAAAGCGATTCTGGGAACGGAGACTTACATGTATTTCCGGGGAGAGGAAGACAAATTCCAGAATTTCACGGAGGAAAATCCCTGGTTCGATGTGGAAAAGCGGGATTACTGCATCGGGGGAATGATCTGGACGGGAATCGACTATCTGGGTGAGTCCATGGGGTATCCTGCCCGGGGATGGTCAGGCGCACTGTTTGCGGAGGATATGGAGAAACGCTTTCCCGCATGGCTGTATCAGAGTTACTGGACAGGGCAGCCTATGATCAGGTTTGCGGTGCTGGACTATACTCTGCAGGATGAAGGAGTAAAGGAGCACTGGGGATGTCCGCCCTATGTGACGCACTGGGATTTTCCGCAGTTTCAGAGAATGGCCGTTCCCTATGCGGTTGCCACGAATTGCGAAGAGGTGGAAATTCACGTAAACGAAAAAGTGTTTCTGGCAAAGCCTGCCAGCCAATATCCCAACCATATGATTACAGGGTATCTGCCTTATCTGCCGGGAAAAGTCACTGTAATCGGAAAGAACGGCGGAGAGGAAGTGTGCCGTCAGGTGGTGGCTACTCCCGGAAGGGCGGTAAAGCTGGCCTTTGAGGAAGAGGAGCGGGAAGTGCTGCTTACTCCTGCGGAGCAGGGGGATGTGCCTTTTCAGATGTTTCTCAAGGTGCGGACCTATGATATTGACGGCAACCCTGTATTCCGGGAAAGCGCAAAGGTCTGCTTTTCCGTGGAGGGGCCGGCAGAAATTGTGGGTGTGGAAAACGGGGATATGAAGAACTGGGAGGATTGTTGCGGCGATGGGATTCATCTCTATCAGGGAAGAGCCAGCGTGGCATTGCGGATAACGGGAGAAGGGCGTGTCCGTGTCACGGCTTCGGCTTCCGGGCTGATGACGGCGTATGCGGTGGTGGTGTCAAGGGTTTCGGTATGATAAGTGGCAGAGATATTGTCTTATCCGGTATAAGGCGGCAGGATTTGAGGGTTGGGATAACCGTCAGAGGTATTTTCCTGTCAGGAGAATAGGCGGCAGGTATTGAGGGTTAAGATAACTGTCAGAGGTGTTTTCCTGTCAGGAGAAAAGGTGGCAGACATTGAGGTGTTTGGGGAAGTAAAGGCATAACAAAGCCAGGCGTTTTGAAATTGACAGGGGAACGGAAGGGACAGGTATGGAACAGAACAATATGATGACAGGGCCGGAAGAAATCGTTTTCCGGAATCCTCCGGTACAATACAGAGGGATTCCGTTCTGGTCGTGGAACTGCAGGGTGACAGAGGAATTGATTGACTGGCAGCTGGACTGTTTTGCGAAAATGGGTTTTGGAGGTGTGGACATTCACCCCAGAACGGGGCTGGATACCGAGTATCTGGGGGAAGAATATATGCGCCTGGTTGCATATACCGTAAAACGTTGCAGGGAAAAGGGGCTGCTCTGTTGGCTTTATGATGAGGACAGGTTCCCGTCCGGAAATGCGGGCGGGCTGGTGACAAAGGACTTCCGCATGAGGGGGCGCTTTCTGCTTTTGACGGAAAAAAATGCGGAAGGCGGCGTGCTGCCGGGATATTGCCGGGACAGAGAAAGCTTTGAGCAGGCTGTGGAGCGTGGAGAGAAGCCTTTGGGATATTATGTGACTGCCTATGGGCTTTTGTTCTGTGAAGGGCGTCTGCGTGAGTATCACAGGCTGTATACCGGAGAGGACATCCGCAAGGCACGGGGGAAAGGAGAGAGAATCCGTTTCGCATATGTGAAAATCATGGAAGAGGAGCAGTGGTTCGAGGCACAGGCTTATGTGGATACCATGAATCCCGAAGCCATTGCCCGGTTTCTGGAACTGACCCATGAAGCTTATTACAGAGAAACAGGAAGCGAATTCGGAAAGACGGTTCCGGCTATTTTCACGGATGAGCCGAGGCTGGGAAAGCATGCTCCGATATCCTGTGCTCTGTCAGGGGAGGATGTGTCCCTGCCTTACACGGATTACCTTGCGGAGCAGATGGAGCGCAGGTACGGCATTGACCCGCTGGATATAGCACCGGAATATATCTGGGAGAGGATAGACGGGGAATATGTGAATCGGTATCGTTACAGAGAAACGGCAGCGGAATGCTTTGTCAGCGCTTATATGGATCAGATCAGCGAGTGGTGCGGCGGGCACGGCATTGCCATGACGGGGCATGTCCTGGGGGAAGATACATTGGAAGGTCAGGCCATGACAGTGGGAGACTGCATGCGGTGTTACCGGAAAATGGAGATACCGGGCATTGATATTCTACTGGATTCCAGAGAGTTTAATACGGTAAAACAGGCAGTCAGCGTGGCCAGACAGAACGGAAAAAAGGATGTGGCCAGCGAGTTGTACGGCGTGACGCACTGGGACTGTGACTTTGTGACTTATAAGCTGCAGGGAGACTGGCAGGCAGCGTTGGGGGTTACGGTGCGTGTGCCTCATCTGTCTTATATGTCCATGCAGGGAGAGGCGAAGCGGGACTGGCCGGCGTCCATTTTCTATCAGTCGCCCTGGTATGAAGAGTTCCCTTATATAGAAGATTATTTTGCGCGGATTAACACGGTATTGACCCGGGGCAGGGCTGTGGTAAAGACAGCAGTCCTGCATCCGGTGGAGTCCATGTGGATTTGCTCCGGGCCCAATGACCAGACCGGCGAAACGAGAGCAGGACTGGACAGGGATTTCAGGGAGCTGACGGAGTGGCTGCTATACGGTGCGGTGGATTTTGATTTTCTGTCGGAGTCCCTGCTGCCGCAGCAGTGTTCGGCGGATGGGCAGTGTCCGTCGGAGGGCCAGTGTCTGGTGGAGCGGCAGTGTCCGCCGGAGGGTCAGTGTCTGGTGGATGGGCAATATCCGTCGGAGAGCCAGTGTCTGGTGGAGCGGCAGTGTTCGATGGATAGGCAGTATCCGTCGGAGAGCCAGTGTCTGATGGAGCGGCAGATGACCGGAATATTGCAGGTTGGCTGTATGGCATATTCTGCGGTGGTAGTGCCGGGCCTGAAAACCATCCGTTCCACCACTCTGGATATCCTGGAAGCATTCCGCGCCAGAGGAGGAAAAATCATTTTTGTGGGAAGAATTCCGGATATGGTGGAAGGAGAAAAATCGGACAGAGCCCTGATACTGGCGGCAGTGTGCAGCTGCATTCCCAAAGAGAAGGGTGAAGTGCTGCAGGCGTTGGAAGAAGAGCGTGTTCTGGAAATCCGCAAAGAAAACGGAAACAGGTCGGATAATCTCTTTTATCAGATGAGGGAAGAGGGCGATGTGAGGTGGCTGTTCATCTGCCATGTAAACCGCAGGAAAAGCGGTATTTCCGCAGCGGAAGTTTACGAGGTAAGGATAAAGGGGCATTACAGGGTAATGCGGTATGACGCCATGACAGGAGAGACCGACAGCGTTTCGGCCAGGCAGGAGGAGGGAAGCACGGTTCTGGAACTGAATATGTACCGGGAGGACAGTATCCTGCTGAGGCTGAGTGCAGAGAGGGCGTGCGGTAAAGAAAAGCCGGTCAGCGGGAATGTTGCAACGTCGGAAGTACTTGCTGCAATGAATTCCGGGGATGTATCTGCAGCGAAAGGTTCCGCAATAAAAGCGGAAGAGACGGTAAGAACTGTGATGAAGCTGAGTGAGCCGTGTTCTGTCAGGCGTCTGGAACCAAACGTATTATTGTTGGACTATGCACGCTGGCAGCTTGACGGCGGCGGGATTCAGCTGAGGCAGGAAATTCTGAAAGCAGATAACGAGATACGGCGCAGGCTTGGTTTTGCGCTGCGCAGAGAGCGGATGTATCAGCCCTGGTTCATGGAGGAAAAAGAAACGCACAGAGTGACTCTGTATTATAATTTCGTATCGGAAACAGAGGCAGAGGCCTCGCTTGCCATAGAGGATTTTGCCCACAGCAAAGTGATTCTTAATGGGGAGGCTGTGGAGATGTGTCCTGTTGGGTGGTATGTTGATCCGGCGATTTCGGTAGTCCGGCTGCCCGGGCTGCAGGCAGGCGTAAACCGGCTGACGGTGGAAATCGCTTACAATCAAAAGTCGGGACTGGAAAACCTGTATATTCTGGGCGACTTTGACGTGGAACTGTGCGGCAGCAGGGCGGTGATCAAAAAGGAGCGGAAAAACATGGGAATTGGCGATATTACCAGGCAGGGGATGCCGTTTTATACGGGAAATCTGGAATATACATTTCCTTTTGAAGCAGACAGAGACGGTGTTTCCTGTCATGTGCATATTCCCGGGTTTAAAGCGCCTGCTTTGGCCGTGTACCTGGATGGAAAAAGGCAGGGGCTTGTGGCATATGCTCCAAACAGGCTGCAGCTGGAACCTGTGGCAGCAGGAAGACATGAATTGACGCTACGCTTATACGGCAGCCGTTTTAACGGGTTCGGCACTCTGCATAATGCAAATGAAAATTTCGTCTGGTACGGGCCGGATTCCTATCGCACCGAAGGGGATGACTGGACGGACTGTTACCTGGTGAGGCCGGCGGGAATCATGGCGGCAGTTGAAATGGAAGGGTGAAGCGGGCAGAAGAACTGTATAAAACCGTGCAAAACTCTCCTATAAAATCGCATTTCCGCTTGACAAAAAACGAAATCCATATTAAAATGAATCACTAATCAGGCTTTGAACATACGTGAGTACAATCGTTACAGCAGACCAGAGACGGAATGTCACCGGCTGAGAGCATTCCCCTGCGAGCCTTTTGGAAGTTTCAGTATGGGAGCCTTCTGACGAAAAGCATTGACGGCAATGCGTTAAGTCGGATGCCCGTGTAGCAGATTTTATTACACAGAACGAGTGCAGAGTATGATAGAAAGATAAAAAGATACTCTGAAACAGGGTGGTACCGCGGTTCACATCGTCCCTTGTATAACGACAGGGGGCGGTGTTTTTTGTTTTGGGAAAACATTCCCTGTGAAATTTTATAAAGACGCGGACGCTGCCGTACAGTCCGGCAGTTTCCTGCGTTCTATGCCAGAAACAGAAAGGAGCATCCCAATGAAAGAAAAAATTACCGGCATTCTATCTGACGTGAAAGCCAGAATTTCCGGGGCGGCCAGCGAAAGCGAGCTGCAAAACGTAAAAAGCGCCTATATCGGCAAACAGGGGACATTGAGCCTTCTGATGAAAGAACTTCCGAATCTGGTTCCTGAACTTCGTCCCGAAATGGGAACACTGCTGAACCAGGCCAAGAATCAGGTAAAGGAACTCATCGACGCAAAAAGAACGGAGTTGAAGCTGAAAGCGTCTGAAGTATCCCCGGATTTCGATTGTTCCGTTCCGGGCATTATGCCGACGCCGGGAGGACTTCATCCCATCACACAGATGTGCTATGACTTGAACGACACCTTCCGTTCCATGGGGTTCGAGATTTTCCAGGAAGATGACATCACAAGCGAGTTGTACGCCTTTGACAAGCTGAATTTCCCTCAGAACCATCCGGCCCGTGAGAGTATGGACACCTACTGGCTGGAGGGGCATGACAGCGGGAGTACCAACGAGAAACTCTGCCTGCGTCCTCATCTGACAGGCGGCAGCGTCCGCTATATGCAGACCCATAAACCGCCTTACCGTTTTGTATATCCGGGGCGCGTATACCGGAATGAGACAACGGACGCACATCATGAGAGAGCCTTTTTCCAGTATGAAGCATTGATTGTTGACAAGGACATTACCTTCACATCCGGTAAGGTGATGATTAAGAGTATTCTGAGCAAAGTATTTGGCACGGATGTGGCCGTCAGGATGCGTTCCGGCTTCTTCCCTTTTGTGGAGCCCGGATTTGAAATCGACATGGAGTGCCAGGTCTGCGGAGGCAAAGGCTGCAGCGTCTGCAAGCATGTGGGTTGGATTGAAGTCATGCCGGGGGGCTCGCCGCATCCCAATGTGCTGCGGGCCGCGGGACTGGACCCGGATGAATACACGGGTTTCTATGTAAATATCGGCCTGGACAGACTGGTCATGATGCGCTATGGCGTGGATGATGTAAGACTGTTCCACAGTGCCGATTTAAGATTCCTGAAGCAGTTCAGATAAGGAGAGAGGGAAATGAAATTATCATTATCATGGATCAGGGATTATGTAACTATCCCGGAAAATATGGATCTGAAGAAGCTGGCGTATGATCTGACCATGTCAACCGTGGAAGTCGAGGACGTGGAATATCTGGCCCGGCGTTTTGAAAATATGGTTGTGGGCGTAATAGAAAAAGTCGAAGCCCACCCTAACGCAGACAAGCTGCGGGTGTGCAAAGTGGATATCGGCGGCGGTGAAATTAAAAATATCGTCTGCGGCGGAATCAATCTGAGAGAAGGGATGCGCGTAGCCGTCTCCTGTCCCGGCGCCGTTGTCCGCTGGCACGGAGAAGGGGAACCGGTGGTGATCAAAAATTCCAAACTCCGGGGCGTGGAATCCTTCGGCATGATCTGCGCATCGGATGAAATCGGCCTGGGGGATTTATTCCCGGCATCACAGGAGGCGGAAATTCTGGATCTGTCCGCTTTTGACGTGCCTGCAGGAACTTCCCTGGCAGAGGCGCTGGACATGGATGACATTCTTCTGGAAATTGATAATAAATCTATGACAAACCGTCCGGACCTCTGGGGGCATTACGGCATCGCCCGTGAGATTGCTGCGCTGTATGCTCTGCCCCTGGCGGAAATCAGTCCTTATGAGCCGGAAGTACAGTCGGATTTTAAAGTGGAAATCACAGATCCGGACAGATGTACAAGATATATCGGTGTGGAGATGGCCGGTGTGGAAGTAAAGCCATCCCCCTATCAGATGCAGAACAGAATCTGGAAAGTGGGAATGCGCCCCATCAATGCCCTGGTGGATATCACAAACTACGTTATGCTTGCCACGGGAAACCCCACCCATGCATTTGACGCGGACCATATTACGGATCATATCGTTGTCAGGCCTGCCTTAAAGGGGGAGCGGCTGCGGCTGTTAAATGAGAAGGAACTGGAACTGTGTGAGGACGATCTGGTGATCACGGATTCAGAAGGGCCGGTTGCCCTTGCCGGCGTTATGGGCGGCGCCAAAGATTCCATTCTGCCTCATACGGAGCGTGTCATCCTGGAGGTGGCGAATTTCGAGTCCACAGGAATCAGGAGAACGGCACTCCGGTACGATAACCGGACGGAAGCTTCTTCCAGATATGAGAAAGCCATCGATCCGGAACGGTGCAGCCAGGCCGTGGCGCTTTCTATGCAGTATTTTCATAAAATATATCCAGAATTGAAAGTGACCGGATTCTGTGACAGGTATGTGAAAAAGCCGGAACGGGCGGAAATCGACGTGAACCTGACATGGCTGGCGAAACGCCTCGGGAAAAATCTGTCAAATGATGTCATCCGCAAAAAGCTGGAGCTGCTGGGCTTCGATGTGGAAATCGTGGGTGACAATATGCATGTTACCGCCCCTTCATGGCGTTCTAACGGTGATATCTCCATGAAAGACGATGTCATGGAGGAAGTGGCCAGAATGTATGGATATGATCATTTTGAAGCCACGGAATTCACCACCGCTTTTACGGGAGCGATCAACCAGAAGGACCAGGATCTGCTCAGAAATATCAAGGAATACCTTGCATTTCGGTGTGGTATGCAGGAGGTCTACACCTATCCCTGGATGAGCGATGTGTATGTAAAAGCCGTTTTGCAGAATACGGAAAATGTGCTGAAGCTTGCCACGCCGCCGGCACCGGACTTAAGTTATATCCGGTCTTCCCTGCTCCCTAATCTCTGTGAGGCCGTTGTAAAAAATGAGCGCTATTTCAGTGACTTCTCCATCTTTGAAGAGGCCCAGGTATTTTTTGACAGAAATTACAGCGCTCCCTATGATGAAACGGAATCGCTGCCGGAGCAGCGTAAGTTTATCAGCGGGGCTTTCGCAAGCAGCGAAAAGAATATTACGGAACTTTTCCGTGAAGCCAGGGGAGTCCTCGAGTATATGCCGCGTTTTACTCATATGGAATCCTTTGTGTTCAAAAAAGAAACAAAGCCGGTATGGGCCGACGACGTAGTGTGGCTGAATATTTGCCTGGGGGATGAAAAGATTGGCGAAATGGGCCTTCTGGCAAAGAAAGTGTCCATGGAATGCGGTATCAAAAACCTCTCCGTCATGCTCTTTGAACTGGATGCCACAAAGCTTAAGCCCCTGAAATCCAGGACAAACAAATTTGCCCACCTGGCGGAATACCCGGAGACTGATTATGACATCTCCCTGCTCTTTGAGTCGGATGCCCGGTGGACAGATATCCATGATGCCGTCATGGGCAAAAAGAAAGCGGGCTCACTTGTGAAAAATGTCGCTTTTGTGGATGAATACAGGGGAAAACAGATTCCGGCAGGAAAGAAATCCGTAACGCTCCGCTTAACCATTGGCTCTGACGAGAAGACACTGACTTCTCAGGAGATTGAAAATGCCGCGAACCAGGTCGTGAAAAAGCTGAGCAAAGTAATGGGGGCCGAACTCAGGATGCAGTAAATATAACAATGGGTGTGGATATTTTTCTTTGACTTTTAAGCTGCACCTAAACATTTTTTCGGCAATTTTCAATGCTTTTTGGTTGCTTTTTGCAATTGCGGATGTTATACTGATGAAAGTACTTAAAAATTCAGTTAAAGGAGGAAGTGTGATATGAAAAGGAATTATAGGATGGTGACTTCGATTAACTGAATATGAGGCATGAGAATGCCGTTTTTAAGTACCTGTATGAATACTGTCAACGAAAGGCACATCATATTGGTGTGTCTTTTTTGCGTGCAAAATTATGGTGAGGAGATTGCGGACAGAGGGATTATGGATGGCGAGGTGTTGCTGCAGATATTTTCTCAGGAATTGCCGGACCTGGAAGCGTATGATGAGATTTTCTGGTTTTCCCGGTATGGTGGGTGACTTTGCCAAAAGCGGTGAATTCCTTTGTGCAGCAGGTGGATTTTGCGGGGAAACCGGTTTATGTGATTGTAACCCACGGCGGAAGCGGGATGGCGAATTGTGTGACAGATTTGCAGAAAGCTTTCAACGGGACAGTGGAGGAGCCCGCACTGGAGGTTTATGACGATGATGTCACAAAAGCCTTGCCGCAGGTAACAGAATGGCTGAAGGGACTGACAGAAGTGTCAGGACGGTGAAGATTTTTCAAAATGGCCGGCGAATAACCAGATATGAGATGTTTATTACAGTATTCCCGGCCATATTCCTTCTCAGAACAAATTTGGTATATTGCGGTGGTCCTGAGTATCACAATATTTTCCGGCATTATCAGGCGGACTTTTGGTTTGGGCTTATCCGGTTGGGACAGAAAAGGTCAGAATAGAAAAATATTGCTCAAAATAATGCCCGGATGCATATTGAAATTGACAGTTTCGCATTTAACGATTATTATAGAATATAGTGCAAAAACGAAAGTTCTTATCGTGATTTCGGAAACGGGATATGGAATGGCGGCAATTTTATATTTCGTACCGAAATTTTTGTCAATGTAAATGCATAACAGGTGAGCATTTCAGCAGTGAGGTAAAGAAAATGGCAAAATCAGCATGTTGACAGGCTTATAGTAAACAACATCAGTTCCTGTGCCTGATTGCATGGAAACCGCATATTCCACGATATCAGCAAAGTATCCGGGTACAAAAGGAAATGTCGTTTACTATAATATGCTTTCAGGTTTAATATGCTCACAGGCACAGGAAGCGTTGGAAATTAATTTGTGGATTGCGCAGGTTAGTTTGCGATACGTTTACAGTAAACTCCCATGCATCCGACCGCACCACTTCGCATGAAAGTCGGGGGTTTACTGTGAAGATGCACACAAAGCCGCAGGGCGTGTTGCTTTTGGGAAGCGGGTTTGGCGCACAGCGGTCTTGCAAAATGAGCAGGGGAGCTCGTTTTGACTGCGCGGTTTCCGCAGGCAAGATTCAATACTTTCACAGTAAGGGCACCGGATATGGCCGGAATGGGATTTGAAAATGATACAGAAAGAAAAATTATCACAGTTTTATTTCAGTCAGTACAGAGACTGCGCAAAAAGCGTAAAAAAGAAGAATAACAGCGGTAAAAAAGGCTATGTAGAGCGGATAAACCGTCTGATTGAGGAAATGAAGAGGGCAAGGGACGGCAAGGTGAGCCAGGCGCATCTGGAGGAGTATCACAGGCAGATTCGGAATCTGGTCTATTATGCGATCAGGGAGAACAATCAGGTGGCGGTCATGAAGATTCGGGATATCATGATGAACGAACTGGTGCGCATGGATGTAACCGGTCTCAGGGAGGACGAACAGGAGTTAGTCACCGCGAAATTCCTGGACTATGTCCGGAATGAGAAGGGATTTCCTGTCTGCCAGAAGACGCTGCGTTCTCTTTTGCAGCGCTATACGGATGTGGAGCTTAAGAATCAGATTATAGATTTGGTTCCCACCAGACCGGAGACAGAGTTCCCCAGAGCGCTTGAGATGCATCGGAAATTTGTTCTTCACATAGGTCCCACAAACTGCGGAAAGACCTATCAGGCTCTGGAGCGGCTGAAACAGGCAGAGAACGGTGCCTATGTGGGACCTTTAAGGCTGCTTGCCCTGGAGGTCTATGAGAAAATGAAGGATGACGGGATTCCGTGCACCATGCTGACAGGAGAGGAGTGTATCTATGAGGAAAACAGCCGGATCATTTCCTCCACAGTGGAGATGCTGGATACAGAGCAGAAGTACGACGTGGCAGTAGTCGATGAGGCGCAGATGATAGCGGATTCTGACAGGGGACATTCCTGGACCAGGGCTATCCTGGGGGTACAGGCCGGGGAAGTTCATGTCTGTATGAGCCCTGCGGCGGAAAATGTTATCACTCACCTGATCTCCCTGTGCGGGGATACTTATGAAATACACAGATACGAACGGAAGACTCAGCTGTTATGTGAAGATGCTCCTTTTTCTTTCCCGGAGGATGTGCGGGAAGGAGATGCGCTGATTGTATTTACGAAGAAAATGGTGCTGGATATTGCGGGACGCCTGGAGCGGCGGGGTATCCGGGTCAGCGTGATCTACGGAAGCCTTCCGCCGGAAATCCGGCGCAGGCAGATACGCATATTCGCGGAAGGACAGACCAGGATTGTGGTGTCCACGGACGCCATCGGCATGGGGCTGAACCTTCCCGTGCGGCGGATTGTGTTCGTACAGACGGATAAATTTGACGGAAAACATACCCGCCGTCTGAAGACGGAGGAAATCCATCAGATTGCCGGACGGGCGGGGCGTTTCGGGCTCTATGACCCCGGCTATGTGACTGCCGTGGGACAGGAGAATCTGGATTATATCAGGGAGCATTTCCATGAAACGGAGCCGGATGTGGACCATGTGAGTCTGGGCTTTCCGCAGGTGCTTCTGGATATGAGTGATCCGCTGGATGCAGTGATGACCATATGGAAATCCGTAAAAATCGAGCCGCCTTTTGAGAAGATCAGTATTGAGGAAGTGCTGTTTTTATATGAACGGGCCTACCGGGACAGGAAGGAAATCGACGGGTTTGAGGACAAGCGTATGCTCTATCGTATGCTGACTTGTTCTATTGACACCAGGAACCGGGATGTGGTGGCGCTGTGGCTGTATTACTGCAAAACCTATACCGCGGATGTGTCCCTGCATTTTCCTGCGCTGATGATGTGCTCTGATTCCGGGCTGATGCGGTATGAGACCTTTTACAAGCTTCTGGATCTGTATTACCAGTTTTCGGTGCGCATGGGCAAGGAAATCGACACCGTGCGCCTGGAGCGTGAGCGGGGGAAAACGGAAGATACCATCATGCGGTATCTGGCGAAGGATAAGAGGGAGTATATCCGCAAGTGCCAGTACTGCGGGAAACCGTTGCCGGTAGGAGCCGCTTTCGGGGTGTGCGACAGCTGCTTTGTGCAGATGCGCCATGACAAGAAGCACAGATATGTACAGCATGAACGACATAAGGCGGTCTGAGCATAGTGCAGCCGAAGCAGGCCATGGGCTTTCCTGTGGGTGGTGAGCCGGGTGCATGGGGGTTTGCCTATTTGCTGTTGCAGAAATATTGAAAAGTGTACAGATGAGAATTTGAAAAAGCCCTTCTCTCATATATTGGTAACGAAAAAGGAAATTCCGGCTATGCAGGGTAATAAAGCATGGCCGGGAACGGGAGAGGGAAATGAAAACAATTTATGTGAAAGACATCTTTCGCAAAGTTCCGCACATGGGCGGCATCAAATGGAAGAAGTGCATTCCATGGAAACAGGTGGTGCCGACTTTTCTGTTTCTGGGGGCAATGTTTCTTCTGGGCAGGTCTGCGGGTGAAATCATGGGCGAACTGCAGCAGACAGCCGCAGCGGTACAGGAAAGCGAAAACTGGGGGCTGGGCTTCGGGCAGGAAGGACAGAAACCCACAGGAAATGCGTCCGCAGCAGAACTCAAGAAGTACGATGCGTATTTTTGTGCCGAGGGAGATGAAAAGGTAATTTATCTGACTTTTGACTGCGGATATGAAAACGGCAATACGGAACCGATTCTGGATGCATTGAAAAAGCATAATGCGCCGGCTACCTTTTTTGTGGTGGGGCATTTTCTGGAGTCCGCTCCGGACATTGTGAAGCGCATGCTGGAGGACGGCCATACCGTGGGCAATCATACATATCATCATCCGGATATGTCCAAGATTTCGGATAAGGCGTCTTTCCAGAAAGAAATGGACGATGTGGCGTCTCTGTTCCGGGAGGTGACAGGGGCGGAACTGTCGATGTACTATCGGCCGCCCCAGGGGAAGTACAGCACCGCAAATTTGCAGATGGCGAAAGACCTGGGGTACTCCACATTCTTCTGGAGCCTGGCCTATGTGGACTGGAACCAGGACAGCCAGCCCAGCCATGAGGAAGCCTTCTCCAAGCTGACGAAGCGCATCCATCCCGGCGCTATCGTGCTGCTGCACAGTACCTCCAAAACCAACGGGGAGATCATGGATGAGTTGCTGACAAAGTGGGAGGAAATGGGGTATACCTTCCGGCCGCTTTCGGACCTGGTTGATTGATTAGGGACAGAGCCAGGAGTTGGAACCTCTTGGCTCCTTTCTTTGACGCAATTGGACCCCGCCCCGGAAGGCGCAGAAAAGATACAGAATAGCCGCAGAAAAATTCCCGAAGAAGTTGTAATTTGAGAAAAGAAGTGTATAATAGATTATAGAAATTAGCCAATCATTTTTTCAGAAACAAGAGTTGAGAGGGATTTGTTCTTTGCGTAGCAGGAGGATAAACGCATGCTTCAGGAATTTAAGGTTCGCAACTATAAAAATTTCCGTGACGAACTTTTCTTTTCGTTCAGAACTTCAAAAAATTACGAATTTAACAGAGAATTGGTAAAAAATGGCATTATCAAGGACTGCCTGGTGGTTGGTGAAAACGCAAGCGGAAAGACGAATCTGGGATATGCCATATTCGATATCATCTGGCATTTGACAGATAAAGTAAAAAAAAGGACGGCTTTGTATTCAAACCTTTATAGTGAGAATACGGCCGTATTCTTTGAATATTCTTTTCTATTTGAAACGCATGAATTGAGGTATTGCTATGAGAAGACAAATGTGGATTTGGTTATACGCGAACAAGTATTTGTGGACGGGAAGAAAATATTGGAGAACAACCCTGAACAGGCAAGTATTGCATTAAGCGGAGCTGAAAGGCTGGATTTGGAGAAGTGGGACAGAAGCATCTCTCTTGTGAAGTATGTATATGCAAATACTGTTTTGGACAAAGAGGATAGTACCTGCAGGGTCTTCTATCAATTCATGGAGTTTGTCAATCATATGCTCTGGTTTAGCAGCACAGAAGGAAACCGGTACATGGGCTTTTCAAACATAGGGGGAAATCTCTTTGAGGCACTTGCTGGAAGAGACGGCGCTGTGGAGAAGCTGCAGGCATTTCTCCAGGACATGGGAATCTGTTATCAACTTCTGGTGAAGGATGGTGATGAGGGAAAAAGTATATATTGCAGAATGGGGGGGAGGGAAGTAAGGCTGTCTTCCCTGGTATCAAGCGGGACAAGATCCCTTATTTTCTTTTTTCTCTGGTATATGCAGATTGAAAGATGCTCTTTTATCTATGTGGATGAGTTTGATGCATTTTACCATACAGATTTGGCGAAGGCAGTTGTCAGAAAAATAATCGAAATACCGAAGGTGCAGGCTGTCATTTCTTCCCATAATACGGATTTGATGTCTAATGATTTGCTGCGGCCTGACTGCATTTTTAAACTGGAGGATAACAGAATCCGCCCGTTTTCAGAATTGACGGACAAGGCGCTGCGGGGGGCTCATAATTTACAGAAAATGTATAAAGCGGGAGCATTTAATGGTTAGGAATAGGAAAAAGAAAATTGCTATCATTTATGAGGGGGAAAAGACAGAAGAAAATATCTTTAAAAACATCAGCCAGCATTTTTTTGCAGAGCGGGCAGATATTATGATTATGACGTTGCCTGCGGCAGGAAATTTGTATATGTTGTGGACAAAGCTGCGGGAGGATAACTTTCAAACGGATGTAATCAGTGTTCTCTGTGAGATGAATGCCAATCTTTCAGAAGGGTTAAAGGGCATGGGAGCAGCTGATTTTTCTGAGGTATATCTTTTCTTTGATTATGATGGCCATCACAATAATATACCTAAAAAATTCAGCGGGAAAGATGCTTTGGAAGAAATGCTGGAGACTTTTAATAATGAGACAGAACTGGGCAAGCTATATGTTTCATATCCCATGGTGGAAGCGATAAAAGAAATATCAGCGGATACGCGGGACTACAGAACCTTTTATCTGCCTTTGGCTGAATGCGGCAATTATAAGGAAAAGGCAGGCGGAATATCAGATTATGGAGATTTTCGCTATATTACGAAAGAGATGTGGTATATTGCATGCAATGCAAGCAGAAAAAGAGCGGCAATCATCGCGACTTATAGGGAAGAGGACGGCTATCAGAAATTTATAGAAAATGTATCGCAGGAAAAGATATATGATGCCCAAAAGGATGTATTCATAAATCAAAACCGGGCAATTGGAATTCTGAGTTCGGTGCCTTTATTTCTGGTAGAGTATTATGATGAAATGTTTTGGGAGAAAATTCAAAATTTGTAAGTTATACTGCAGACCGCCAGGATTTGCAGTGATGCCTATGGGAAGATACCTGGCTGGCGGTCTGCAGTCGGGTAGTGCTGCAAATTTAATCGGTGTGCAGTATATATTGATTTTCCCAAAAGTGATGATCTGTGTAGATGGAAGGTGTTTAGAGTTCCATATGAAAAAGAAGAATCCATTTCATTTTTGATATAGAGCATGGATTAGGGATTTTGGGATATATAGGAAAATAATTACCAACAGATAAGTTTTCTGCAATTTAGAGTTATGTATGTCTTGACACAAGCCGACGGCCATACTGTGGGCAATCATACATATCATCATCCGGATATGTCCAAGATTTCGGATAAGGCGTCTTTCCAGAAAGAAATGGACGATGTGGCGTCTCTGTTCCGGGAGGTGACAGGGGCGGAACTGTCGATGTACTATCGGCCGCCCCAGGGGAAATACAGCACGACGAATCTGCAGATGGCGAAAGACCAGGGGTACTCCACATTCTTCTGGAGCCTGGCCTATGTGGACTGGAACCAGGATTCTCAACCCAGCCATGAGGAGGCTTTTGAGAAGCTTACCGGGCGCATCCATCCCGGGGCGATTGTATTGCTGCACAGCACGTCGAAGACCAACGGGGAGATCATGGATGAGCTATTGACGAAGTGGGAAGAGATGGGGTATAGCTTTAAGCCGCTTTCAGATTTGCTTAATTGATCAGGAAGGGCATTTTCAGTTTCGGTCAGTCAAAAATGTGTGCAGGAATACCGAAAATGCTTTGACATACGTATCTTCCTATTCTATAATATTTCTGGTTACAGGATTTATGAAGTGTTTTATTATAGAAGCGGTACGGTGAGGTTAGCGCAGGAGGAGATATGGAGAAAGAACTGGTTATTGTCATTGATTTCGGCGGACAGTACAATCAGCTGGTAGCCAGGCGGGTCAGGGAATGCAATGTTTATTGTGAGATATATTCCTACAGGACAGACCTGGCTAGAATCAGGGAAATGCATCCGAAAGGAATCATTTTAACCGGAGGGCCAAGCAGCTGTTACGAAGAAGGAGCAGCTACATGCCCGCCGGAATTATTCGAAATGGGCATTCCCGTGCTGGGGCTGTGCTATGGCGCCCAGCTGATGATGCATGTGCGGGGCGGAGAAGTAGCCCGGGCAGCGGTGAAGGAATACGGCAGGACGGAAGTAAAGGTGGATACGACATCACGCCTTTTTGCGGACGTTAAACCGAATACGGTTTGCTGGATGAGCCATTTTGACTATATAGCGCGGATGGCGGAAGGATTCCGCGGAATTGCGTCTACCGCGAACTGTCCTGTGGCTGCTGCGGAGTATGAGGAGAAGAAGCTGTATGCCATCCAGTTCCACCCGGAGGTGCTGCACACGGAAGAAGGCTCCAGGATGCTTTACAATTTCGTGAGGAACATCTGCGGCTGCAGAGGCGACTGGAGGATGGATTCCTTTGTGGAGGAAAATATCAAAGCCATTCGAGAGAAAGTGGGCAGGGGCAGGGTTCTCTGTGCTTTGTCGGGCGGAGTAGATTCTTCTGTAGCGGCAGTACTTCTGTCCAGGGCAGTGGGAGAGCAGCTGACCTGCGTATTTGTAGACCATGGACTGCTGCGGAAAAACGAGGGAGATGAAGTGGAAGCGGTTTTCGGCCCCGGGGGAAATTATAAGCTGAACTTCGTCAGAGTAAATGCTCAAGAGCAGTTTTATGCCAAACTGGCAGGCGTATCCGAGCCTGAAAAAAAGAGGAAAATTATCGGAGAAGAATTTATCCGCGTCTTTGAGGAGGAAGCGAAAAAGATTGGCGCGGTGGATTTCCTGGTACAGGGTACGATCTACCCGGATGTGGTGGAGAGCGGCCTGGGGGGAGAATCTGCGGTGATCAAGTCTCATCACAATGTGGGCGGACTGCCGGATTATGTGGATTTCAGGGAGATTATCGAGCCCCTCAGGAATCTGTTCAAAGATGAGGTCCGGAAAGTGGGGTTGGAACTTGGGATTCCGGAGCATCTGGTGTTCCGTCAGCCTTTTCCGGGGCCGGGGCTGGGCGTGCGTATTCTGGGTGAAGTGACCGCTGAGAAAGTAAAGATTGTACAGGATGCGGATGCGATTTACCGGGAAGAGATTGCGGATGCCGGGTTGGACAGGGAATTGAACCAGTATTTCGCGGCATTGACGAATATGCGTTCCGTGGGGGTTATGGGAGACGAGCGGACTTATGACTATGCCATTGCGCTGCGGGCAGTGAATACGGTTGACTTTATGACTGCCGAGGCGGCGGAAATCCCGTGGGATGTGCTGAAGCAGGTGATGAGCCGGATTATTAACGAGGTGAGGGGGGTTAACAGAGTGCTTTATGATGTGAGTTCGAAACCGCCTGGGACCATAGAGTTCGAGTGATGAAATGGGCTTCAAGAACCTAGTGTTTATGCGGGTTGCAAACAAATTTGTTTAGGCGCTGGCAACGATTTGGCAACATTTCGGGTATCACTCGTTAGATAAAAGAATACTTCAATAACAGAAAAACCTTACTGATTTTCAGATATGACAACTGAAAACTGGTAAGGTTTTTTGCGTTCATTTTTTCTTCTTGCGCTTTGCTTCTTTTTTGTCTGTACTTTC
>CAJUJN010000039.1:0-15051 GCA_910586775.1 uncultured Acetatifactor sp.
CTGCGCGTTTTCCGCAGGCAAGATTCAAGACTTTCACAGTAAACCCCCATGCAACGGGCTGCTCCACCGTGCATGAAAGTCTGGGGGTTTACTGTGAAGATGCAGTAAGAAATCAGCAGATGAAAAAGGAGATTTTTTAGCATGGATGTAAAAGAACTGTCAAAAATACTGACCGAATCCGCCACCCGGACCAATCAGAGCAAATATATTCCCTGGTGGGAGGATGATTTTGAAAACTGTATTTACCGGTACGACATTTTCAGGAAAGATATGGTGGCGGAAGCAGAGAACTGTGTTGCACAGTGTCCCAAAGAGACTTTGCTTGCTTCTGCGGGCATCTGCGGCGACTATGGGCTCACCCTGCTGCACCTTCTGGTATGGCATAATTTTTATGACGCTGTCAAGTCCGCGCTTGACGACGGAAGGGTGTCGGGAGAAGATGTGAACCTGACGGATGAAAAGGGGTTTGGTCTTACGCCTTTGTTACTGGCATGCTGCCGCGGCAACCTGGACATGGTCTCGCTTTTGCTGGAGCACGGGGCTGATGTCTCCCTTTCCGACAGGCGGGGCATGAACGCTTTTCATTTTCTGGCATATCCCAGAGTTGAGGGCCTGGTAAATACCCGTACGGACAAGACCGCGGTGCAGAGAGGCGCCATTGCCAGGCTCTTAACCTGCGATATCAATCAGAAAGATCAGGACGGATTTACGCCGTTGGTACGCCTCCTGATCTCCTCCGCCTCAGGATATACCTGGCCGCTGACAGAGGTTTTTCTGGATAAGGGTGCCGGGGTGGATTATATGGATGAAAACGGCAACTCACTGTTGATGCTTGCCATGAAAAACAACCATGTAACCGCGACGCTCCGGCTGATGCAGCGGCATAAGGAGCTGGTTTGTAAGGCGAATGCGGAAGGGGTGACGCCCATTCAGTATGCCGGTAAATGGAGAAATGACGGATTCTGCCTTGCGCTTGCGGACTGCGGGGCAGCTCCGGCGGACACAATCCCCATGGATATGGCCAATCTCAGCCGGATTACCAGCAATGCTTTCTGCACACCCTCCAGAGATGACATGGACGGCATCAGCCTTGCGCTTTATCTGACGGAGAGGCTGATTGCAGGGGTGGATCCGGACGACGATGACGAAGTGGGCTATGTCATGGGAATTTTCCACAATGCCCTGATGTCCGATCCCCAATTCCGGGTGCTGGATATGTGCCGGAATGCCGGGCTGGAATTTACCGTGCCTGTCCATTTCCACGGCAGCATAACCTGTCTGCGGGACGAATGTCTGGGTGTGGGATACGGGACTGCCGTTATCCGTAAATTACTGGATATGGGCGTGGACATGGATGCCGGGGTCGTTAAAGGACGGACGCCGGCCTGTATGATAGCTTCTAAAGAGGGCGGCAGAGGAATGTTTCAGAAGTCTGATGATTACTTCCGGGAGGCGGCGGAACTTTTGTCCGTAGAATCCATGGAACAGCTGAATGAGGACGGTATGGCCGCCGTGCATATGGCTGCGAAGAACGGTCATATTGGTATGCTTGCGGCGATGATAGAAAAGGGCGTGGATGTAAATCTTCTGGAAGATTCGCCTGCCCGGCCGGGGACAACGCCCCTTCACGAAGCGTGTACTTACGGCCATGCCGATGCGGTAAAGCTGCTGATGGATGCCGGAGCGGATGACACGATCAGGAACTCCGCAGGCGAAACCCCTGCGCATTGCGCGGTGCAAAGCAGGAGGTTCGGCAGGGATTTAACCAATGAGGAACGGGAAAAGGTCTTAAAGCAGCTGAAAAATCTGGATATACCGGGAGAAAACGGCAGGACGCCGCTCATGCTGACACAGCTTCTGAACCTGACTGCGCCCAAAGATTTGTTCCCTGTATTCCGGGAAAAGGGCGTAGATATCAACCGCACGGACAACTGGGGCATGACCGCTTTGATGATCCATGCGGGAAACCATTGCTACAAGGATGTAGTCAAAATGCTGATGCAGGCGGGAGCCGATATCCATATCGCGGATAACGCGGGAAATACGGTTCTGTACTATGCGCTGAAATACGGTGACGCGGGAACGGCGCGGTATCTGATCAAAAAAGGAGCAGACTACAACCGGCCCAATAATCAGGGAGAGACGCCTGTGCAGATAGCTGTGGAAAAGGGAATGGATACGGTGCTGGAGCTTATGACGGATATTGAGTAGAGATTCCGCCGGTACCTCCTTTACAGACTGATGAGCATCATTATACTGCGCTTTTGGAAATATATATGTCCTGATTATTTGAGGTAACAGTTCAGACAGGGTGCTGAACTGTTACGAGAATGCACACAAAACGCGAAAAGAATGCGTTTTGGCGCCCGCAAGTCTCGCAAAATTGCACAGAGCGCAATTTTGACTTTGCGAGAGGGGCTGTCTGAACTGTTACTATTTGAGCAAAAAATGCGGAAAAATCCGTATATCATGCTTGACAAAAGAAAACCCGGGGGGCTATAATGACATATCATGAATAAACACAGAGAAGAAATGCCATGACGAAGAGAGTACCTGTTCAGGGAATCGGTGCGATTCACTGAATTGTTTCAATTTCTGCGAAAGCGGCAGCGAGCCGGCGGGGGTGTGAGGCCGGTGCGAGTAGGGGGACAGGGAAGATCACTTCCGAGCAGGCAGGGCGAAAGACGGGAGACGAAATGGTGTGTCAGGCTCCTGACATGCGGGTTCGGCTTTACGGCAGGTAGTTTTGCACGGACTTCCCACGTTACGGGAAAACGTATCATTCATGACGGTATGCAGTTTGAAACGGATTTTTACGCGGGCAATGAGCCGGGCGGATGCACAGGCACACAGAGAGCCAGCGGGAGTCTGGCATTGTGAGTGCCTTGAGGGTCAGATACATTGCAGCCTGCTGTGAAAGCCGTGAGGGTCAAATACACTGCAGCCTGCTGCGGGGGCTTTGACTGTCGGCAGGTGCAGAAGCTGTGAGGAGCTGCAGTATAATTCCCGGCATGAGACGTACGATGTAACAGGTGGTGAAACGAAGACAGAGCTTCGTCCTTTTACGGGACGGAGCTTATTTTGTTATCAGGGTATTTTCCCTGGGTCAAAGCGTTTCGGAACCGGGCAACTTCTTAGGAAAAAATTTCCATAGGAAAGTAATTTCTTCTCGAAAGAAGCATTATAAAATAAGCATCTTAAAATCATCGGATTGCCGCAGGGAAAAGAAGTCTGGAAGATACTCCGCGGCGCAAAGGGAAAGGAAGGAATCAGAAAATGTACAAACCGGTTTCGGCAAATATGAGTTTAGTGGAACGGGAGAAAGAAGTGGAAAAATTCTGGAGGGAGAACGACATTTTCCGAAAGAGCATCGACAGCCGCAGGGAAGGCCCGGTCTACACTTTTTACGACGGCCCGCCCACCGCAAACGGCAAGCCCCACATCGGACATGTGGAGACACGTACCATCAAGGATATGATCCCCAGATACCGCACCATGAAGGGATATATGGTGCCCCGGAAAGCCGGATGGGATACCCACGGCCTGCCTGTGGAGCTGGAGGTGGAGAAGCTCCTGGGCCTGGACGGCAAGGAGCAGATTGAGGAGTACGGGCTTGCGCCTTTTATCGACAAATGTAAGGAGAGCGTCTGGAAGTACAAGGGGATGTGGGAGGATTTTTCCGGTATGGTAGGCTTCTGGGCGGACATGGACAATCCTTACGTGACCTATGACGACAACTTTATCGAGTCCGAATGGTGGGCCTTAAAGACTATCTGGGACAAGGGGCTTCTGTATAAAGGCTTTAAGATTGTGCCCTACTGCCCCCGCTGCGGAACCCCCCTTTCCAGCCATGAGGTGGCTCAGGGGTACAAGGCGGTGAAGGAGCGCTCCGCCGTGGCAAGGTTCAAATGCGTGGGGGAGGACGCTTATTTCCTGGCATGGACCACCACGCCCTGGACGCTGCCCTCCAATGTGGCTCTGTGCGTGAACCCCGATGAAACCTACGTGAAGGTGAAGGCGGCGGACGGTTATACCTATTACATGGCACAGGCCCTGCTGGATACCGTCCTGGGGAGCCTGGCGGAAGAGGGGAAGGCAGCTTACGAGGTTTTGGAGACCTGCAGGGGAACCGATCTGGAATATAAGGAATATGAGCCGTTGTTCGCCTGCGCGGGGGAGGAGGCTTCCCGACAGAACAGGAAAGCCCACTACGTTACATGTGACACCTATGTCACAATGTCAGACGGTACCGGCATCGTGCATATCGCCCCTGCCTTCGGTGAGGATGACGCCAATGTGGGCAGAAAGTACGGCCTGCCTCTGGTGCAGTTCGTGGACGGCAAAGGCCACATGACGGCGGAGACGCCCTATGCCGGGAAATTCGTCAAGGATGCGGACCCGGATATCATCAAAGACCTGGACAAAGAGGGAAAACTGTTCTCCGCGCCGAAATTTGAGCATGACTATCCCTTCTGCTGGCGCTGCGACACCCCGCTGATCTATTATGCGAGAGAGTCCTGGTTCATCAGGATGACGGCGGTGAAAGACGACCTGGTGCGGAACAACAAGACCATCAACTGGATTCCGCCCACCATCGGCGAGGGACGTTTCGGCAACTGGCTGGAGAACATCCAGGACTGGGGCATTTCCCGGAACCGTTACTGGGGCACTCCGTTAAATATCTGGGAGTGTGAGTGCGGGCATATGGAGAGCGTGGGCAGCCGTGAGCAGCTTGCAACTTTGACCGGCGACGAGAAGGCGAAGACGGTGGAGCTTCACAGGCCTTATATCGACGAAGTGACATTCCCCTGCCTGAAATGCGGCAAGACCATGAAGCGTGTGCCGGAGGTGATTGACTGCTGGTTCGACTCCGGAGCCATGCCTTTTGCGCAGCACCATTATCCTTTTGAAAATAAGGAGCTCTTCGAGCAGCAGTTCCCGGCAAAATTTATCTCCGAGGCTGTGGACCAGACCCGGGGGTGGTTTTACTCCCTGCTGGCGGAGTCCACGCTGCTGTTCAACAAGGCGCCCTATGAAAACGTTATCGTACTGGGGCTGGTGGCGGATGAGGAAGGTCAGAAGATGAGCAAGTCCAAGGGGAATGTAGTGGATCCCTTCGAGGCGCTTTCCGAGTACGGCGCAGATGCCATCCGCTGGTATTTCTACAGCAGCTGTGCTCCATGGCTGCCCAAGCGGTTCTCCGGCAAGACGGTGCTGGAGGGGCAGCACAAGTTCCTGGATAAGCTGTGGAACACCTATACTTTCTTTGTGCTGTACGCCAATATCGACGGATTTGATGCGTCAAAGCATACATTGGACTACGAAAAACTGCCTGTCATGGACAAGTGGCTTCTCTCCAGGCTGAACACCCTTGTGGGCCAGGTGGATAATGACCTGGATAAATACCGCATCACCGAGGCGGCCAAGGCGCTGCAGGATTTCGTGGAGGAGATGAGCAACTGGTACGTGCGCCGCAGCCGTGAGCGCTTCTGGGCAAAAGGCATGGAACAGGATAAAATCAACGCCTACATGACCCTGCATACGGCGCTGGTGACGGTGTGCAGGGCGGCAGCGCCCATGATTCCCTTTATGACGGAGGAAATCTATCGGAATCTGGTATGCACCAATGACGCGTCCGCTCCGGAGAGTATTCACCTGTGCGATTTCCCCGTAGTGGAAGAACGCTTTGTCGATAAGAAGCTGGAGGCAGATATGGAGGAGGTTCTGGAGGCGGTAGTTCTGGGACGTGCCTGCCGGAATGCGGCCAGCATCAAGAACCGCCAGCCTGTCAGCAGGATGTATGTGAAGGTTGCCGCAGGGACATCGGAGAGCGCTGCGGCGGACAGCAGTGAGTCATGCCAGGGGGGTTCGGCGGACAGTAGTGTACCGGGGCAGGACGTTGCGGCAGTCTCAGGGCAGGCTGAGGACGGAGCGGCGGCTGAGGGTCTTGCTTCGGCGGCAGACATGGCAGGAAGCGGGACGGCAGGAGAGACAGCTGAAGGTTCCGCCTCGGCAGCAGGCGCGGCAGGAAATAAGGCGGCTGGCCTGGACAGCTTCTACACTACCATCATCGAAGATGAGCTGAATGTAAAAGAGGTTGTATACACAGAGGATGTGCGGGACTACACCACTTACACTTTCAAGCCGCAACTGCGTACCGTTGGCCCGAAATACGGCAAACAGCTGGGCGGCATCCAGAAAGTTCTGGCATCTCTGGACGGCAACTCTGCCATGGATGAACTGAATGCCAACGGGAAGCTGTGCTTTGAAGTAAACGGCGTAAACGTAGAATTGACAAAAGATGATCTGCTGATCGATATGACGCAGAAGGAGGGTTATGTGTCCCAGGAGAACGGGAAGCTGACTGTGGTACTGGATACCAATCTGACGGAGGAGCTCATTGAAGAGGGCTTCATCTACGAGCTTATCAGCAAGATTCAGACCATGCGCAAGGACGCGGGCTTTGAGGTTATGGACCACATCCGGGTGTCCGTGAACGGCAATGCAAAACTGGCGGAAATCGCCGCCCGGAACAGAGATTCCATCTCCGGAAAAGTGCTTGCGGAGGAGCTGACGGAGGGGAAAGATTTCGCAGTGGCGAAGGAATGGAATGTGAACGGCGAGAAGGTTGCCATTTCCGTGGAAAAGGTATAAACACACTGTTCCGTATTCAGCTTTTTTGGTAAAACCTGAGGAACGGACGGAGCTGGACGCAATCTGTAACTATTATGACAGGGAAAGCGGACTTCCTTCTCTTGTGAAATTGCTGAACCACGGACTGGATGATACCTGCTTCATTACCTGAGGGAGATGCGATGAATTTTAATGTACCTGTATCGAAAAGGCAGCGGAAATTTCAACTGAATTTCAACTGAAATTTCAAATTTCTGAAAAAATCAGTTGGAAAGACAGCTAAATTCTGGTATAATAGGGACGGCGTTTCTATAGACGAAGGGACGAAAGGAGAAAAGACGTGGAAAATAGGAATGTGACAGACCCGGTTGAACTGAAAAGTAATACCTGCACCGCCTGCGAAGAGGAGACGGTAAATGCCGAAAATGCGGCGGCCGTGAAGGAAGCGGAGGAGAAGCCTGTTTTTGACAAAGAGCTTTTCAAGAGAAGTATCCTTTACAATGTAATGAATATGTTCCGCAAGAATCTGGAGGAGGCAACGCCTCAGCAGATCTTTCAGGCGGCATCTTATTCCATAAAGGACAGGGTGATCGGCAACTGGATGACCACCCAGGAGGCATATGACAAAGAAGACCCAAAGATGGTTTACTATATGTCCATGGAGTTCCTGATGGGACGTGCCCTGGGCAATAACATGATCAACCTGCAGGCTTACCAGGGCGCAAAGGAAGTTCTGGAGGAGCTGGGCGTGGATATCAACGTGCTTGAGGATCAGGAGCCGGATGCCGCTCTGGGCAACGGCGGCCTGGGACGTCTGGCAGCCTGTTTCCTGGATTCCCTGGCAACATTGGGGTATCCTGCTTACGGCTGCGGCATCCGCTACCGTTACGGTATGTTCAAACAGCAGATTGAGGACGGTTTCCAGATCGAGGTGCCGGACAACTGGCTGGCGGACGGCAATCCTTTTGAACTGCGCAGGCCCGAGTATGCCAAGGTGGTGAAATTCGGCGGTTACGTGTCCGTACACTGCGACGAGAACGGCAGGAATCATTTCGTACAGGAGGGTTATCAGGCAGTGAGGGCCATTCCCTACGATCTTCCCATCGTGGGATACGGTAACGGCATTGTGAACACCCTGCGCATCTGGGATGCGGAGTCCATGGCTGGCTTCCGTCTGGACGCCTTTGACAAGGGTGACTACAGCAAGGCGGTTGAGCAGGAGAATCTGGCCAGAAACCTGGTAGACGTGCTCTATCCCAATGACAACCATTACGCAGGCAAGGAGCTGCGCCTGAAACAGCAGTATTTCTTCATCTCCGCATCCGTACAGGAGGCAGTGGAGAAATATATGAGAAAACATGACGATATTCACGGTTTCCCGGAGAAGGTGACCTTCCAGCTCAACGATACCCATCCCACGGTGGCCATCCCCGAGCTGATGCGCATCCTTCTGGATGATTATAATCTGGGCTGGGACGAGGCATGGGACATTACCACCAGGACCTGCGCTTACACCAACCATACCATCATGGCAGAAGCATTGGAGAAATGGCCCATCGACCTGTTCTCCCGGCTGCTTCCCAGGATTTACCAGATCGTGGAGGAGATCAACCGCAGATTTGTACAGCAGATCGAAGAGAAATATTCGCATATCTATAATGTAAATGTGGGAGAGAAGATCCGCAAGATGGCCATCCTGTATGACGGACAGGTGAAAATGGCCCATATGGCTATCGTGGCAGGCTATTCCGTCAACGGCGTGGCCAGACTCCACACGGAGATCTTAAAGAGCGAGGAGCTGAAGGACTTCTACGAGATGTTCCCCGAGCGCTTCAACAACAAGACCAACGGCATCACCCAGAGACGTTTCCTGCTTCACGGGAATCCCCTTCTGGCAGAGTGGGTTACGAAGAATGTAGGCGACGGCTGGATCACGGATCTGCCCCAGATTGCAGGGCTGAAGAAGCTGGCGGAGGATAAGAAAGCCCAGAAGGAGTTCATGGAGATCAAGTACCAGAACAAGCTCCGCCTGGCAAAATATATCAAGGAGCACAATGGGCTGGAAGTGGATCCCAATTCCATCTTCGACGTGCAGGTGAAGCGTCTCCACGAGTACAAGAGACAGCTGATGAACATCCTTCATGTGATGTACCTGTACAATGAACTGAAAGCCAATCCGGGCATGGAGTTCTTCCCCAGAACCTTTATCTTCGGCGCAAAGGCGGCTGCAGGCTACCGCAATGCCAAGCTGACCATCAAGCTGATCAATTCCGTTGCGGATGTGGTGAATAACGACGCATCCATCAAGGGTAAGATCAAGGTGGTATTTATCGAGAACTACAATGTGTCCAACGCGGAGATTATCTTCGCGGCGGCGGATGTGTCCGAGCAGATTTCCACGGCCAGCAAGGAGGCTTCCGGTACGGGCAACATGAAGTTCATGTTAAACGGCGCGCTGACTTTAGGCACCATGGACGGCGCCAATGTGGAGATCGTGGAAGAGGTGGGAAGGGAGAATGCATTTATATTCGGGCTTTCTTCCAATGAGGTCATTCACTTTGAGAATAACGGCGGTTATGATCCCATGCAGATATTCAATGCCGACGGGGACATCCATAAGGTAGTGGCCCAGCTGATCGACGGCACCTATTCCAAGGATAAGGAGCTGTTCCTTCCGCTGTACAATTCACTGCTGAACACCAAGTCCACTTCCAAGGCGGATATGTACTTCATCCTGAAGGATTTCAAGGCCTATGCGGAAGCGCAGAAGAAGGTGGAAGAGGCTTACAGAGATACTGCAGGCTGGGCAAAGAGCGCCATCCTGAACGTGGCCTGCTCCGGCAAGTTTACTTCCGACAGAACCATTCAGGAATATGTGGATGAGATCTGGCATCTGGATAAAGTGACTCTGTAAGGAAATAGAAAGCAGCGCCAAAAGAGCCTGATAGTTGGCAGAGCGGTTTCCTCGGAGATTTCAGGCGAAGGAAATTGCAGAGTACTGTGTGCGGCGGAGAAAATGTCTCTGCGCCATGGAGAAAGTGATGGATTTAATAAAGGAGAAATCTGTGCGAGGGCGTGCATTATGGCACGCCTTTGCCATAATTACAGTTTTGGCGGTTGGAATGGCCGGCTGCGGGGAAACCGCAGCCAGGGATAGCGCTTTGGAAGAAGATGGCAGCATGGCGGAATTCGGTGTGGGGGACGGCAGTGTGGCGGAATCTGGTGTGGGGGACGGCAGTGTGGCGGAGGCCGGTACCGGAAACGGTGCAGATACCGGTGACAGAAACTGGGAGAAGCATATTACAGAGGAGACGGTTCGGCTGCCGGGAGTGGAAGGAGAATACAGTCTGCTCTTCCTGACGGATACCCATGTCATCATCCGGGATGAAAATGCATCGGAAGCGGCAGCGGAGAACGAAGCTGCCAGGTACCCTAGGTTTGTAAATGAGGAGGGCGTTTTTTCCGCGGAACAGTTTCCGGAATGGATCCGATATGCCAATGAAACCAAAGTGGACGCGGTATTGCTGGGCGGAGATATTATCGACACGCCTTCCGGGGCGAATCTGCAATGGCTGAAGGAGCAGCTTGCGCAGTTGGATATGCCATATCTTTATGTCAATGGCAACCATGACTGGACATATCCGTGGGAATATATGACAGACACGGGGCGGGAAACTTATCTGCCGCTTCTGGAGCCCTTTATGAATGGAAATACGGCGATACAGAAACTTGATTTCGGCGAATTTACAGTGGTGGGCATAGATGACAGTTCTGGTCAGGTAGACAGCGCGGCTCTGCCGGAGTATGAGAAAGTCCTGGAAGAGAACCGCGGGGCGGCTCTCCGCCCTGTAATTGTGATGGCACATGTGCCTTTTATCACCCAGTCTGTGCTGACAAAGGCGAAAGAAGCCTGGGATAGCCCTGTGGTAATCGGCGCCGGTAATTACGGAGGGATTTATCCCAACGAGGATTCGGAGCGGTTCATGGCACTGACCACAGCGGAGGGCAGCCCTGTGGAACTGGTCCTTGCCGGACATGTACACTTTTATGACAGAGATGCCATTGAAGGAGAGAAGGATGTGCTGCAGTTAGTGGGCGGCGCCGGATTTCAGGGAGACGCAATATTGATTCATATTACAGGAAGCAAATAAAGCTTCCTATAATCGAATGCGGCGCAAAGGGCACACCTTTTATCGGAAGCGAAGGGATTGATTCCGATAAGGTATTATGGGGACGGAGTGATGGCAGAACAAAGGAACGGGAAAGGATGCGCTCACGAGTATATGGATGCGATTGAGGAGCTATAAATGATTAGGAAAGCCGATATAGAGGATCTTTCCCGGATAGCTGAGATTATTGTATTTGGGAAAAGAGTTGCATACAGGCATATATTTGAAGATGATTATGGGTCATTTCATAAACTGCAGGTTGTCGATTTGTATGAAGAGTATAAAAGTAATCTGAACGTTTTAGAGGGAATGCTGCTGTATGATGATGGAATTGTGAAGGGCGTAATAAACGGACGGCCCAAAGAAAGCCGGATCATGGAGATTACGGACTTCTATGTGGAACCTTTTTTTGTGGGACAGGGAATAGGAACTCTTCTGATGAAACATATGATTCAGCAAATTAAGGAAAAAGGTTATCGGAAAATAATATTATGGGTTATAAAAGATAATGCGGGAGCCAGAAAGTTCTATGAGATGAATGGATTTGCCAATAGTGGAGAAACGCGCATAATACAAGGCACCGCGAAAGAAGATTGCTGTTATGAATATGTTTTTGAATAATGGGATAATATGCGGCGGCAGCTATCGGCTTATCGGGCAAAATGAAAAAAGAACGAAATAAGAAAGGAATTTAGTATATGGTAGAGTTCATGCAAAACGGCGCATATCTGGTAAACGGCAGAGAAATCATAGCCGACACACCGGAAGCGCAACAGGCCATTTTGAGTAAAACAGGAAAAGAGGTCACGAAAGAAGAAGCGTCAAAGCAGACAATTTGTTACGGAATACTGGAGAGCCACAATACCTCCGGCAATATGGAGAAGCTGAAAATCAGATTTGACAAGCTGACCAGCCACGACATCACTTTCGTAGGGATCATACAGACGGCAAGGGCATCCGGGTTGCAGAAGTTCCCCATGCCCTACGTGCTCACCAACTGCCACAATTCTCTGTGCGCGGTGGGCGGCACCATCAATGAGGACGATCACATGTTCGGACTTTCCTGCGCCAAGAAATATGGCGGAGTCTATGTGCCTCCGCATCAGGCGGTAATCCACCAATACGCCAGGGAGATGCTGGCAGGCGGCGGGCTGATGATCCTGGGTTCCGATTCCCATACCCGCTACGGCGCGCTGGGCACCATGGCAGTGGGCGAGGGCGGGCCGGAGCTTGTAAAGCAGCTGCTGAACCAGACCTATGATATCAACAGGCCTCAGGTGGTGGGTGTGTACCTTACGGGCGCTCCGGTGAAGGGCGTAGGTCCCCAGGACGTGGCTCTGGCCATCATCGGCGCCGTGTTCCGGAACGGCTATGTGAAAAATAAGGTGATGGAATTCGTAGGTCCCGGCGTGGCTTCTTTGAGCGCTGATTTCCGGATCGGCATTGATGTGATGACTACTGAGACTACATGTCTGTCGTCAATTTGGGAGACGGATAAGGAGATTGAGGAATTTTATGAGATTCACGGACGTAAGGCAGATTATAAAGAACTTGCGCCCGGTGAAGTGGCATACTATGACGGCATGATCACGGTGGATCTGTCCAAGGTGCGTCCCATGATCGCCATGCCATTCCATCCCAGCAATACATATACCATCGAAGAACTGAACGCCAATCTGATGGATATTCTGGATGAGACCGAGAAGCGTGCGGAAGTCAGCCTGGACGGAGCAGTGGAATTCCGTTTGAAGGACAAGGTTAGAAACGGAAAATTTATGGTAGACCAGGGAATCATTGCGGGCTGTGCAGGCGGCGGCTTTGAAAATATCTGTGCCGCGGCGGACATTCTGAAAGGAGCGTCCATCGGATTTGACGGTTTTACGTTAAGCGTGTATCCGGCTTCCATGCCAGTATACATGGAACTGGTGAGAAACGGCTGTGCGGCTGCCATCATGGAGACAGGCGCCGTCATGAAGACAGCCTTCTGCGGCCCCTGCTTCGGTGCGGGCGATACCCCGGCAAACAATGCTTTCAGCATCCGCCACTCAACCAGGAACTTCCCCAACCGTGAGGGCAGCAAGCTTCAGAACGGTCAGATTTCTTCTGTTGCGCTGATGGATGCCCGTTCCATTGCGGCTACGGCAGCCAGCCAGGGTGCACTGACACCGGCCACGGATTTCGACGGGGAGATCGGAAAATATAAGTATCATTTTGACAGCAAAATTTATGCAAACCGTATCTTTGACTCCAGGGGCGTAGCTGACCCGGATGTGGAGATTCAGCTTGGGCCCAATATCAGGGACTGGCCGGAGATGGGCGCATTGCCGGAGAACCTGCTCCTCCAGGTAGTCAGCGAGATTCATGACCCTGTTACCACTACCGACGAGCTGATTCCTTCCGGCGAGACATCTTCCTACCGCTCCAATCCGCTGGGGCTGGCGGAGTTCACCTTAAGCCGCAAGGACCCCAACTATGTGGCAAGGGCGAAGGAAATACAGAAAGCAGAGAAGGCGCGTATGGCCGGGGAACACCCCTGTCAGGTACTTCCCGTGCTGAAGGAGCTGATGGGTGTCATCAAACAGGAATACCCTGAGGCCAACCATTCCAATACCGGATTCGGCTCCACTATTTTCGCCGTGAAGCCCGGCGACGGATCTGCCCGCGAACAGGCGGCCTCCTGCCAGAAGGTGCTCGGCGGATGGGCAAATGTCGCAAATGAATATGCGACAAAGCGTTACCGCTCCAACCTGATCAACTGGGGGATGCTGCCCTTCCTGATCGAAGAGGGCAGGCTGCCGTTTAAGAATCTGGATTACATTTTCATTCCCGGCATACAGAAGGCTGTGGAGGAGAAGACGGATGTAATTACGGCTTATGTGGTGGAAAAGGATGGGCTGCAGGCCTTTGAACTGCGCCTGGGCGAGCTGACCGACGAGGAGAGGCAGATTATCCTGAAGGGCTGTCTGATTAATTATAATCGTGTGGGCTGAACGTAAAATAGGCTTCCGGGATGTTATTCACGCAGCGAGGTACCGGTTAATTATCCGACAAAAAAGCTGAAATCGAAAGATTTCGGCTTTTTGCCTTATAGGAAAGTCCGCCGCCAGATTGCAGCAGTACGGCATGGAGGAACTGAAGCGCCGGGGATTTAAGAGTGCTCATTTCCTTGTGTGAAAAAACAACATAAAAGCCATTCGTTCTTATGATAAGTTAAACTTCGAAGTGGTGGGGGAATGCCGCCTGTTTGGAGAAGGCTGGTGGTGTTATGAAAAGGCGTTCACCTCAGAATAAACAGCACAAAAAGTGATAAAACGGTGATCAAAAACATCAAAACAGTGCTATAAAATTCAGAAGTTTTAGTTGCACAAGAAACATTTACTGGTTATAATAGAGAAGCGGTGAAATTATTATATGTTTGAATAAAGTAACTGTCCGGACCCGGACCCAGGTGGGACAGATGCGGGATTATAAACGAGGAGGAACATTATGGAATTCAATAAATCAGTATCCAATCCCATGCTCATGGGTGCCATCGAGTTGATGAAAGCTGAAGACACACCGGAGCATCGCAATATGTTTGTGGGGGAGTTGGCAAAAGCAAGCTTTCTCTCTCCGGCAATCGTAGACCCGGCGCCCACAGAGGGGCCTGAGGGAAACCTTGTCATCGCTCCCGGCAGCAAAGTGCAGTTCCCCATGCTGACAGGGGCAGAGGGAATGCGGTTTTTTATGGCATTTACGGATATGGCGGAGTATGAGAAATGGCAGGAGAAGAATCCGGAGCAGAGATTGCCGTACTTTGCGCTGAAGATTGAAGACTATGCAGGAATCGTGCTCCGCAAGGATGCGAAGGGAAATATCTGTCCTGCGCTGGGGATTGTAGTGAATCCCTTCGGGGCAAATATCGTGGTACCCAGGGAGATGCTGGCAGGCATGATGTCTGCCAAAGCGGCCCAGGCGAAGCAGGCAATAGCGCGCCAGGCGGCAGAAAACAAGGTGGCACAGTTTAAACCTTCCAAATAATGGAGTATCTACTAAATTAAATTATTTTTGTGTCGATATAATTAATACAGGAGAGCAGTTCGGCCGACTGTTGCCGAGTACAGAGTATATATATGGACATCACGGATGGTATTTATGCAGGAAAAGGACTTTCCTGCTGAATGCCATTTTTTTATACCGCAATGCGGTGCAGGTGCAGACGGATATTAAAGAATCTGACAGTTTCCAAAGAACTTGACAGCGTCCAGGG
>CAJUJN010000039.1:15151-37671 GCA_910586775.1 uncultured Acetatifactor sp.
AGTTCGACAGCGTCCAGGGAGTTCGACAGCGTCCAGGGAGTTCGACAGCGTCCAGGGAGTTCGACAGCGTCCAGAGAGTTTGACAGTTTCCAGGGAGTTTGACAGTTCCCAGAGAACTTGACAGTTCTTTAAGAGGTACCGACTGTGTTTGTGGGAGACAGGATGGAACCCGTAAAAAGTCCTGTGGGGGCAGTCTGTCTGTATCATGGAGGATAGAGAGAGCCGCGCCTTAGGGATGGGTGGACATAAGGAAATTAAGGGGGAGTAAAAGGATTGAAGATCGATTCCAGTACAGTGGGAATGGAGTCAGCCAGAAGCTATCGGGCGACCACCACGACCATCAGGAAATTTACAATAACGGATTACAGACAGGGACTGGCAGGGAGCGGTAATTCCCTGAATGCGGCAGTGGGCGAGGATACCGGGAATGCCGGGGACGCAGAGACGAATGAAAACAGCCGGAATGCCGGGAACGGGGAAGATGCGGTGCAGCAGTCGGCGGCATCTCTTCAGGACTGGCAGGGACGCATGCAGGCATCGGCTTCCACCGTAACAGTCCGGAGCTCGGCAAGCCAGACCTATGCTGCAATCCGCCATACGACCATAAGCTACATATTTAACCTGCTGTTTTCGGAGAGAAGGAACCGGCTGAACCAGTGGATGCAGCAGAACGGCATTCAGACCAGGGATTCCGGTCAGTATGCCCGGATGCAGAGTACCTGGCAGAGCAGTAGCAGTTTCAGCCTGTATTATCAGAGCGGGTCTGCGGCGGGAAGCGGAGATGCCACAGCCAGGCTCAGAGTGCTGAATTACAGCCAGGCAGTGATTCAGACAGAGTCCGAGACCACGGCTTTTTCCACGGTTGGCACGGTGCGCACTGCCGACGGACGTGAGATCAATTTCAATGTAAATGTGGGCATGAGCCGCCAGTTCCAGCAGTATTATGAACAGAACCAGGTCATGAAGACTTTTTCCATGTGCGACCCGCTGGTCATCAATCTGGACACGGAGTTGACAGAGCTTTCCGATCAAACCTTCTATTTTGATATAGATGCTGACGGGGAGATGGATGAAATATCGCAGTTGGGAGCGGGAAGCGGTTACCTGGCCCTGGATAAAAACGGCGACGGAACCATCAATGACGGAAGTGAGCTGTTCGGCACCGCCAGTGGAAACGGATTTGCAGATCTGGCAGAGTACGATGAGGACGGCAACGGATGGATTGATGAAAACGATGCGATCTGGGATAAACTCAAGATTTGGTGCAAGGATGAGAACGGGAAAGATGTACTCTACAGGCTTTCTGAAAAGGGAGTGGGAGCCATCTGCCTGAAAAATGTTTCTACGGACTTTACCATGCAGGGAGCGGAAGGACAGACGAAAGGCGCTGTCCGCAATACGGGTATCTTTCTGTATGAGAATGGAAGCGCGGGTACGGTGCAGCATGTGGATGTGGCGAAATATTCCGCGCAGGCGTAAGGAAGTGTCTACAAATAACTGCTGCAAGTTTATGGAAATTTTTATTGTGTTTCCGGGCTTTTGCCTGAAGCAATTGCAGCAGTTATTTTCCGACAATTCATAAGGAAAAGTTACGAGGTTCATGAAGAAAGAAGAGGAGCTGCTTTACAGGCGGCTTCTTTTTTGCTTCTTTTTGCAATGGTATATGGAGGATTTGGCCGTTGCGTCTTGTCATAAACTCTGAGCTCTACTTTCTATGAATATTTGCATAAATTTTTTCCAATGGGACAAACTGATAGCAGGCAATACAAAGCAAATTTTGTTATACTCGTGAGCGCATTTATTTGCCGTTTCCTGTTGCGCATTACAGCAGCGCTCGCTGGTTATATATTTCAGTTGGCAAATGCTGAGGGGTTGAATATATATTGCTGACATATATCGGCAAAATTTGATTTGTATTCAATATTTGGAGATGCACAATCATATAAAGGAAGGGTAAGCAGTTATGAAAAGAAACAGAAGGAATAATGTAAAAAAAGAACGTATCATCATGATCGCATCGTCTGCGTTTGTACTGTCGGCGCTGACCATGACAGGCATTTACATGAAATCAAACAGGGCGGAGGAACAGGATGACGGTTACACACTGGATTTCACGGCGTTGGAGGATGATGTCAAGGACAAGGCCCAGGAGATTGCCAGGAATCAGCAGACGGACGACGGATTGAATGATATCGTTGACCAGCAGATTGTCAATCCGGACGACGATCTGGATTACCTGCCCATGGAGGCCGGTTCCGGGACGGTTACCATACCGGGATTGACTGACGGGCTGCTGGAAGGTATGCCTGCCGGAGAGGGCATTCTGTCGTCGGAAGAGGATATGCGGATAGCGGGAGATACACCCGGAGCCGGAGAAGAAGGACTGACGGCAGGTGATGCCCAGACACTGGAAGCGTCCGGTGTGACCGGCAATTCCGCATCAGGGGAGGCGGATATCGCAGCCAGGGATAAGGCACCCGAAGAAGGCAGCCAGTCCACAGAGGAAGCCGATGCCGGTGAGACGGCCCCGCCGGCAGAGAGCCAGGACGGTGACGGCGCACAGGCAGAGGGCACGGAAAACACTGCCGGCAGTGATGTGGTTGCGGAAACCATGCATTTTGCGGAGAGTGAAGGCCTGCTGCGCCCTGTGAGCGGAGAGGTGCTGATTCCCTTCAGCATGGACAGCAGCGTGTATTTCTCCACCCTTGACCAGTTCAAATACAATCCGGCAATGATGATAGCCGCAGAGGAAGGAAGCGCAGTGACGGCCTGTGCGGAAGGAGTGGTTATTGATATTTTTCAGGATTCGGAAATCGGCCATGCAGTTACCATGGATTTGGGTGACGGCTACCAGATTACCTATGGTCAGCTTTACGATATCAATGTGAGTTTAAATACCCATGTGGAAGAGGGAGATATGATTGCCTCCGTTGCCGCGCCGACAAAGTACTATAGTGTGGAAGGAAGCAATCTGTATTTGAAGTTGACGGCAAACGGGACGCCTGTAAATCCGGAGGTGCTGTTCCGCTGAGTTATCTGCATATGAGAAAGAGTGCGGAAGCCCTGTATGTTTGAGATAGGACAGGGCCGGAGACAATTGCCGGCTATTGTGTATAATACGTGAGTGTCCATGCAGTAGAGAAGAAGGTAAAAGAAGGTACTCACAAGTATAGATTAGGAGTGGAATGACATGTATATTGTCGGTGGATATATCAAAACGATGGCCGGGGAAGACATCAAGGATGGCTGTATCCGCATTGCCGACGGGAAAATAGCGGAAATCGGAGAGCGGGAGAGGATTGTATTTCATCCCGCTCCTCATGAGCGTGTGATAGAGATTCAGGACGGACTGATCATGCCGGGCATCATAGAAGCCCATTGCCACATGGGAATCACAGAGGAGAAAAAGGGCATGGAAGGGGATGACTGCAACGAAACCGTGGATCCCATCACTCCGTATCTACGGGCCGTAGATGCCATCAATACCATGGATGCGGCTTTTGACGATGCGGTCCGGGCGGGAATCACTTCCGCCATGATCGGTCCCGGCAGCTCCAATGTGGTGGGAGGACAGTTTGCTTTCCTGAAAACCAGAGGAAGGCGTGTAGATGACCTGGTGGTCAAAGCCCCGGCAGCCATGAAAGTAGCTTTCGGCGAAAATCCGAAAGTTAATTACTCCGGGCATAACAAAAGCCCTTCCACCAGGATGGCCATTGCCGCCATGCTGAGAGAGGAGTTGACGAAAGCTGTCGCTTATGCGAAGCAAAAGAAAAAAGCTGCTGACAACGGCGAAGCATTCGAGGAGGACTTCCGGATGGAATGCTGGCTGCCTGTACTTCGCCGGGAGATTCCTCTGAAAGCCCATGTGCATCGGGTGGATGACATTTTTACCGCTGTCAGGATAGCCAGGGAATTTCGATTGAAAATGACTCTGGACCATTGCTCTGAGGGACATATGATAGCAAAGGAGTTGGCGGAGGAGGGATTTCCTGCCATTGTAGGGCCGGACCTTGCCAGCAGAAACAAGATTGAAGTGCAGAACATGGCGTTTAAGACAGTGGGCGTCCTGAACCAGGCGGGTGTCATGACTGCCATCACCACAGACCATCCTGTATCGCTGATTCAGTCACTGCCCCTGTGCGCAGGGCTGGCGGTAAAATCCGGTCTTGCCCTGGAGGAGGGATACAAAGCCATCACGATTCATCCTGCCATAATCTGCGGTGTGGATGACAGAGTAGGGAGTCTGGAGGTGGGAAAGGACGCAGACATCGCTGTCTTTACAGGCAATCCCATGGAAGTCTTCACCAGGACGCTTTATACCATCATTGACGGGCAGGTGGTGTACGAAGCGGGAAAGGCGGAGGACGCGCAGGCAGATGCTTAAATCATTGCAAACTTTGCATATAAATGATATAATGCGTTTGTAGTCTTTCAAAACAGGTGGTTTGATGAGATGCCGCCAGACTGTTTTACCATCAGAAAATTGTGAAACACATAGGAAAAAATATGAGAAAGCTTGGAAAAGAGAAAAGGGAAAAGATCGTCTTGCCCGCCTGGGCATTTCTGGCAGCATATGCACTGACGGCTGAATTTCATGCGCCGTTTTTCCGAAATCAATTCGAGGCGGGGATTGACTATGCCATTGCTTCCGTCTATGAGTTGTTGGGAGAATATAAATTTTCCTTTCTGTTGATCTGGGGACTGTGTATCCTGTTCTTCGGCTGGATGAAAGAGAAAGAGGTAAGGCCTGTAAAGCCTGTGCCGGCAGGGCTGCCGGTACTTTTTTCTCTGTTTTTATTGTTGGGCAGAAGTTATCAGGAAACGGGAAACTGGGGATATTGCTTTGGCAGTCCGGTTAATTTTCTTAAATTCGTGTTGGTTCTGGCGGGTTACTCTGTTTTGCTGAGAGGCATACTAAATGCATTTACCCTGTTTTTGGAAAATGGGACCTTCACCGGCACGGAAGAACAGACACATTTCTGGAGCACGCATGGGTTTGCCAGGGCTTTTGTTCTGCTCTGCGCGGTGTATTTTCCCTTTCTGCTTCTGGCGTATCCGGGAAATATCTGCTGGGATGCGGCGGGGCAGATTGAGCAGGTGATCGGACAGACGGGATACAGCCGGCATCATCCGCTGCTCCATACTCTGTTGTCGGGAGGCATGACAGAGGTGGGAAAACGCCTGCTGGGTTCCTATGAGGCAGGACTGTTTGCTTATATGCTGTTACAGCTTGCCGGTCTGGCGGCTGCTCTGGCGTCTACCATTGCAGTCCTGGCGAAGAGAAATATGAGGAAAGAGCTTCTCTGGGTGCTGTTTCTTCTTTACTGTATCACGCCGGTTTATTCCAATATGGCCTCTACCGTGTTAAAGGATGTGCCATATGCCTCGGCAGTGGTGGGGTATATTGTGTGTCTGTCACTGATTACAGAGAAGCCTGAGCGGTTAAAAAGTATCTGGCTTGCGGCGGGCTTTGCGGCTTTGCAGGTCTGTGTAATCCTGCTGAGAAATAATGGGGTCTATGTGGTCCTGGCAAGCGGAATTGCTGTATTCCCCGTCCTTTTGAAGCGAAACGGATGGAAAGAGGCAGGCAGGCGTTTTCTGGGGACATTTGCGGGAGGCGCGGCGGCAGGTATCCTGCTGATGGCCGGACTGGCATTTGTCTGTGACGCGCAGGCGGGCAGCCGGGGAGAGATGCTGTCTGTTCCGTTCCAACAGACAGCACGGTATCTTCAGCTTTACGGCAGAGAGATTTCCGGGGAGGAGAAGGAGGCCATAGAGGCAGTCCTGGGAGATGTTGAGGAGCTGGCAGGAAAATACGACCCTTCCACCGCAGACCCTGTGAAAGCCTGTTTTCGCAGGGATGCATCCACGGGAGAGATTTTTGCATATATAAAAGCATGGGCGCGGGGGCTGATAAAGCATCCGGGCGTCTATGTGGAAGGCTTTTTTGCCCATATCTACGGATGGCTTTCGCCGGAGATAAGCAATTCGACACGCTATGAGGCGGACCATGGACTGCTCCGGCAGGGCGGGCTGTTTCCCAATGCAGAGAAGATATTGATCTTCTGCTACCGGTTTGCCGCCCGGTTTACACCGGTGGGGGTCCTGGAGAACATCGGACTTGCCGTGTGGGCTTTGTTTTTCATGACTTTCTATCAGATAAGGCACGGACAGGGGCGATACGGGCTGGCTGGAATCCCGCTTTGGGTCAGTCTTCTGGTTTGCATGGCATCGCCGGGATTTCTGGGACATGCCAGATATGGCTTTCCTATTTTATTTTCGATTCCCTTTTTGTACGGGTTTACAATGACGGCAAAGGAAGATATGGGGGTGACGGACTGATGGAAAGGGAATTTTCACGGAAGGCTTCCAAGATTGTAAAGGGGATGGCGATTCTTTTTCTTTTGAATTACCATTTGTTTAGCGAGGCGGAAACTGTAGCCGAGTTTGGAGTGGATTACAGGCCGTTTCCGCAGGAGGTGTTTCTGGCGTTCTCCAGATTCGGCAACATCAGTGTGGCAGTCTTTGTGTTTCTGACGGCTTTCGGCATTACAAAGGGACTGATCGGGCAGGAGGGGATTGAACCCCGGGATATGTATCGTCAGGCAGTGCGGCGGATGTTAAAGCTGATGGCGAATTTCTTTGCACTGTTTGCCAGCGTTACCCTGCTCTGGTGGCACTGGTTCGACTATGCTTCCCTGTATGGCGAGGGAAAGCAGGGCTTTCTCTATATGATTGCCGATGCGGCAGGGCTTGCTCAGATTCTGGACACGCCCACCTTGAATATGACATGGTGGTATATGGAGATTGCCTATGTGCTGATCTTCCTGGTGCCGGCGCTCTGTATTCTGGTGCGGAAAGTGGGGTATTCTTTGCTTCCGATGGTCTTCTTCCTGCCGGTGGTCCTGAGTTTTAACCCGGACATCTCCAGATATCTCTTCACTGCGGCGGTGGGGGTATGCGCGGCTTACGGAAGCTGGATGGATAAGCTGTTGAATGTGAAGGCGCATCCGGTTCTTCGCTGGGCAGCAGGAGGGGCAGGTCTGGTTCTGTGTGTAATGATCCGGCAGAATTACTTTGTACAGGAGCGTTTTCTGCATCTGGCCGATGCCGGTATTGCGGTTTTCTTTGCCTGGTTTTCTATTGCGCTGTTCGGAAGCGTGCCTGTGATTAAAAGAATCCTGGAATTTATCGGGAAGCATTCCATGAATATATATATGGTACACACCTTTTTCTACTTAATCCTGTGGCGCAGCTACATATATGCATTCCGCTATGCGGGAGCGATTCTGGTGGTGCTGCTGCTGGCCAGTCTGCTTTGGTCGGTGGCGCTGGAATGGATAAAAAAGATTGTGGTCGGACTGGTGAGGAGAAAGAAAATGTGAAATAGGTTTCCCGGTTCATTTCGGCACGACAGCAAATGCCAAATTCGCTGTCGTGCCGAAATACATGTAAGATTATTTATAAGAGCCGGTTCCGGTATTTTGCCACCACATTCTGAATCCTTTCATTGGGATTCAGCAGGTCGCTGATGGAAGAGTCATGGTTCAGCGTGTCGATGATATAAGCGATATATTTACTCATATCACAGTTGACATACCATTCCCGCTGAAGCAGTTCCGGTGTCTGATAGACCAGATTGGTGGTGAGAACCCGGTCGATCAGCCCTTTCTCATAAGCTTCGTCAAACTTCTCCAGGCCGCCGGTAAACAGGCCGAAGGTGGCGAAGACGAAAATTTTGCGCGCTTTACGTCCTTTCAGGGCAGCAGCTACCTCCAGCATACTGTCTCCGGAAGAAATCATATCGTCAATGATGATCATGTCCTTGTCTTCGACACTGGTTCCCAGAAATTCATGTGCAATGATCGGATTGCGTCCGTTTACTACTTTTGTGTAGTCACGCCTTTTGTAGAACATACCCATATCCAGCCCCAGTACATTGGCAATAAAGATTGCCCGGCTCATGCCGCCTTCGTCAGGGCTGATTACCATCATGTGCTCGGAATCCAGTTTCAGATCAGGCACATTGCGCAGCAAGCCTTTGATGAACTGATAAGCAGGCTGTACGGTTTCGAAACCATGCAGCGGAATGGCGTTCTGCACCCTGGGATCGTGGGCGTCAAAGGTGATGATGTTATCTACCCCCATTTGTACCAGTTCCTGCAGTGCCAGAGCACAGTCCAGTGATTCCCTGGCAGTCCGTTTATGCTGGCGGCTCTCATAGAGGAAGGGCATGATGACGGTGATGCGGCGGGCTTTTCCGCCCACGGCGGCAATGACACGTTTTAAATCCTGATAATGGTCATCGGGAGACATGTGGTTCTCGTGGCCGCACAGGGAATAGGTCAGGGAATAATTGCATACATCCACCAGGATGTACAGGTCATGCCCCCGGACAGACTCGAGAATCATCCCCTTCGCTTCGCCGGAGCCGAAACGGGGAATTTTGGTCTGCAGGAGGTAGGAATCCCGCTGATAGCCGGAGAAAGCCAGGGAATCCTTGTGTTCGCTTTCTCTTTCGGTCCTCCACTTTACAAGGTAGCTGTCAATTTTTTCGCACAGCGGCCTGCAGCTTTCCAGTGCAATGATGCCCAGTGCGCCGGCGGGGATGGTTTCCAGATTTCTTTTTTCTTCTCGGTTGCCCATTGGATTGTCCTTTCTTTTCATCAGGTGACTTGCTGGCATGTCAGGTATTCTGTTTATGTGGCGGAGGTATTTGCCTTTCGCTTTTTTAAGATACGTATATCCGGGCCTGTGAGTTTGCACAGGGTAAAACCGCTGGTGATTCTGGAGAAAATCCTGTCGGAATATCTGTCCCGGAGCTCCTCCAGGCTTAAATTGGTGGAGACCAGAGTAGACTTATTGCGCAAGTGGCGCTCATTCAGACAGGAAAATAATTGGGAAGTCACGAAGCTGTTGGTAATCTCCGTGCCCAGATCATCTATGATCAACAGGCTGCAGCAGTAGAAATCTTCATAAAAATCCTGCAGCGCCTCCCGGGCTTTGAAATCAAAAGAATAGCGTGCCAGGGTGTCGAACAGGGCTGAAGCGCTGAAGTAGATCACGGAATGGCCGGCCTGGAGCAATTCCCGGGCAATGCACCCGGAGAGGAAGCTTTTCCCGGTTCCGACGGTGCCGTAAAAGAAGAGATTACGATAGCTTTCCCCGAAAGAACGTATAAAATTCCGGCTTAAATCTACGGCGGTCTCGAAACGTCTCAGGTCGCTGCCTTCATAGTAATCATAGGAAAGGGTGGAAAAATTCTCCTGCTCCAACATATTCTGTATATTGGACTGGGCATAGAGAATACGGATCTCCTTCTGGCGGAAACAGCGGCACTTTTTCTTTAAGCCGTCGTCAGCGGTGATATACCCTGTATCCTGGCAATCAGGGCAGCCGTACATGGGATTCAGGTAATCGAAAGGAAAGCCGTATTCAGCCAACAGCTGCTTCTGGCGGGCGGCGATGGACTCCAGTCCCTGATGGAGATTATCCAAAGCGCTCTCATCTCCTTCAAGCATACGGCGGGCGCTGGCAACAGACAGGCTGCTGACGGATTCCGTCAACTCACGGAAGCCGGGGATGGCGGAATAAACTTCCTCCCGCCTGGCATCGGAGAGAGCGCGGTTTGCATCTCTGGTGTGTTCATAGTCCCTGATAATGGATTTGTACTGTGAATTGCTCAGTGCCACTTTGTTCCTCCTATTTTAGTCGCTGCGCGACGGCACTAAAGGGTAAAGGCTCTTCGGCACACACTTATGAGAGAAACTTTCATTCGAAAGTGCACTCATGAAAGTTCCCCTCGTGTGCTTTCGTGACTTTACCGGTTCTGCTGCCCCAATATTTAATTGCTCACAAGCTCCTGCTCCAGAGCTTCGAAATCGTAGCTGTTCTGGGCGAACTGGTTGAAGCGGTTGGCGGGTTTGGGTGCCGGTGCGGGCTTCTGGCGCTGCCGGTAGGCATCGTCTATCTTGGAAATGTCTGATTTATGATGCACATTCTGCCGTTTCCAACTGTTCAGTATGCCCTCGGCATATTCGAAACGGTGCTTGTCCGTGGCAAGGACGGTGCGCTCGCAGGCTTCCAGGATGACATCCATGGTAAAGCCGTATTCTTTTATCCAGCGGTTGATGTACTCCAGTTCCTTTTTGGCAGGAGAGCTGCTTTTGCCCAGGCCGTTCATGACGGCATAGACATTTTTATCGTAACGGCAGGTCTGCTTCTGAGCCTGTGAAGGAGTAGTGATTCCTTCTTCTGCCCAGTTCACGGCCACCTTTTCTATGTATTTGAAATCTTTCTTACCCTTGTCCACACAATACTGGATCAGATAGTCGATCAGGTCATCGGAAAAATGCAGCACGTCAATGAAATATAAGATCGTCTTCATTTCAGGCGGCGTCAGAGGCCTGCCGATGTAGGATTCCGCAATGAACAGAAGCTGTGCGGTGTCTTCCTTGTTTTTGAATGCTTTCAGCTGGTCGGCGGAATAGGAAGGCTTCTTGTAATGAGAAGTATTTTCCGCGGGGGCAGGCCCTTCCGCCGGAGCCGCAGGGGGCTGAGGGGAAACGGAAGCTGAGGCAGCAGGCGCGGGAACGAAGGAAGAAGCCTTCCGGGAATCCGAAACGGTGCCTGTCCCATTGCCGGCAGACAGATCGTGTATATGGATGCCCACAAGGTTTTTCTCACCGTCGTAGTCCAGATCCAGAAGCTTGAGGCCCTGCCAGTATTTCAGCGCCCGCAGCACATCCTTTTCGGTATGGTTGAATTTGTCCGCAATATCGGATACACTGGTAGCCTGTCTGGCATTCATCATGCGGAGCAGATAGAAATAGACCTTCAGCTGTGCATCGTTGGCGTCTCTCATATATTCATCGATAAAAAGGTTGGATACAACGGTGGAATCCGGAGTTGTTTCTCTGTAAATTGTCAAATGCGCCATTTTAATACACTCCTAAGCATCTTTTTTGAATCACTGTTACTAACAGACGGCCAATACCGCGAAGACGATAACTTTACTGCAGACATTATACGTAACTTCTCTTGTGGTAGAAAAAGTATAGCACAAGGTTTTTAAAAAGAAAATAGTCAATTTTCCGAATCTTTTGGAGCCGGCGGGTACGAGAAAAAAATGTGGAAAATGTGGATAATGTGGATAAAATTGCAAAATATGGCTGTCTGGCTGAACGGTTTGTTAAAAATATCCACAGCAGGAGAGTCAGATTTTTATGTCCCATACTGTGGATATTGTGGATAACTAATTGCCAAGCAGTGATTCTCCGATTTTTACTACATCTCCCGCGCCCATGGTTATCAACATATCACCGTTTATGCAATTTTCCAGTAGAAAATTTTCGATTTCGTCAAATGTGGGGAAGTAATGGCATTCTTTTCCCAGAGACTGAATCTCCTGCTGCAGCAGCTCGGAACTGATACCCAGGTCGTCCGTTTCTCTGGCGGCATAGATATCCGTCAGGACGACGCTGTCCGCCAGTGTCAGTGCCTGGGCGAATTCCTTCAGGAATGCCTTTGTCCTGGTGTAGGTGTGGGGCTGGAAGACACACCAGAGCTTTTTGTGGGGATAGTTCCGGGCGGCTTTCAGAGTGGCCATGATTTCCTCGGGGTGATGGGCGTAGTCGTCGATGACGGTGACGCCGCCGACGGTTCCTTTGTATTCAAACCGTCTGTCAGTTCCCTTGTAAGCTTTTAATGCTTCGATTATAACTGCGTCGTCGATAGAGAGCCTGTCGGCCAGTGCGATTGCCGCCATTGCATTGTAGATATTGTGTTCGCCGGGCACCTGCAGGGTGAAGCGGCGTTCTTTTCCGTCCGGGCCGTGCAGAGTGAATTCGGGTTTGCCGAAAGTATCATAACGGATATGGTCAGGGTAGTAATCAGAAGAAGCATTTCCGCCGAAAGTGACGACGGGGCAGCTTAAGCCATCCGTAATCTCGGAGAGGTTGTCAATCTCGCCGTTGATAATCAGGCAGCCGTCTTCGGGCAGCAGCTGTGCATACTGCCGGAATGAGTGCCGGATGTCTGCCAGGTCTTTGAAAAAGTCCAGATGGTCTGAGCCGATGTTCAGGATGATGCCGATTCTGGGGGCAAAATCCAGGAAACTGTTGGTGTATTCACAGGCTTCCGTCACGAAGTAACCGGATTTTCCGATGCGTATGTTGCCGCCGATGTCTTTAAGAATGCCGCCCACTGCCAGGGTAGGGTCCAGATTGGCATGCATCAGGATTTTGCTGGCCATGGAGGTAGTGGTGGTCTTGCCGTGAGTGCCGCTGATGCCCACAGGCATGTCGTAATTCTGCATAATCTGTCCCATGAGCTGGCCTCGGGTCAGGCAGGGAATATTCTTCTCGTGGGCGGCGATGTACTCCGGATTGTCCGGGTGGATGGCGCTGGTGAAGACGACACAGTCGACAGGTTCAGTCAGATTTTCGGCACGCTGCCCGTAGAATACCCGGATGTCTTTGGACTCCAGTGCGTCGGTGAGGGCGCTGCGGCCGCGGTCCGAACCGGACACTTTAAAGCCTGCGTCTGCAAGCAATTCCGCCAGGGCGCACATGCTGACGCCGCCGATGCCTACAAAATATATGGATGATGGGGTAGAAAAATCAATTTGATACATGGGGTGTGCTCCTCCAAAATTTATTCTACTTATATTATAGACTGTTTTATGGAAATGTAAATATGAATTGAGTGAACTTTGTGATTAATGGACGCATGTACGCCTGTTGCATAATATCCGTTCTGATATCAATATCATTCATCTCCCCAAATTTTCCTGCAAATTCGCTGATGATATGTTCCCGTAAAAAGGGAAAGCCATAGAAGCGGCCATTTCTTTCCCTTAAAAATCTGATAATGCAGATATAGTTTACACGTCAGAGCTGAATACACTTCTTCGTAATTGACTTTATTTATGGTATATTGTATAATTAGGAACTGCCGAAAAAGAGCGTGTTAAAGAAAACGCAGAACGGGTGAGCACCTTAGCAGTGCATAAAACGACGGTGAATGTGCTCACGAGCGAAAAGGAGTATACAACTATGCATTGGTCAGATAAAATTGCGGAGAAGATCATCAGCAGGAACCCGGACAAGGAGGAGTATGTATGTGCCGCGGGCATCAGCCCCTCCGGTTCCATTCACATCGGGAATTTCAGGGATATTGCAACCAGCCTGTTTGTGGTAAAGGCTCTGGAGAGAAAGGGAAAAAAGGCGAAGCTTCTCTTTTCCTGGGACGAGTATGACAGGATCCGGAAGATTCCGGTGAATGTGCAGAAAGCGGACAAGGGGATGGAGAAATATATCGGGGTGTCCTATGCGGATGCGCCCAATCCATTCGGCACGGAGGAAGCAACTTATGCCGAATATTTCGAGAAGGAATTTGAGGCTTCCATCGAACGTTTTGGCATCAAGATGGATTACAGATACCAGGCGAAGATGAATAAGAGCGGCAAGTATCAGGAATATGTCATCGAGGCTTTGAAAAAGCGCGGAGAGATCTTTGATATTCTGGACAGCTTCCGCACCCAGGACGCCCAGGAGGGAGAACGGGAAGCATATTACCCGGTCAGCATTTACTGCCCGGAATGCCATAGAGATACCACGAAGATCACCTCACTTTCCGACGACTGCACGAAGGCGCATTATGTCTGCAAGTGCGGCCATGAGGGAGAGCATGATTTCACAAAGGATTACAACTGTAAGCTTGCGTGGAAGATTGACTGGCCCATGCGCTGGAAATACGAGCAGGTAGATTTCGAGCCCGGCGGAAAGGATCATGCCAGCCCCGGCGGCAGCTATGACACCAGCAAAGTCATTGCAAAGAAGATATTCAACTATGAGGCGCCTGTTTTCCAGGGATATGAATTTATCGGCATCAAGGGAACCACGGGTAAGATGTCCGGTTCTTCAGGCCTGAACCTGACCCCGGAGACGCTGCTGAACATCTATCAGCCGGAGGTGATTTTGTGGCTCTACGCGAAATCCGAGCCCACCAAGGCTTTCGATTTCTGCTTTGACGACGGAATTCTGCGGCAGTATTTCGAGTTTGACAAGCAGTACAACAGCTGCCTGGACGGCAGCGCGGATGATTATGTACGGGATATCATGAACAGTTGCCTGATGTTTGATAAGAAGCTCAGTACGGTGCCCATGTCCCATCTGGTGCAGTTGGGCTCCATTGTGGACTTTAATGTGGAGATGCTGGAGACCGTATTTGAGAAGATAGGGACGCCTTATAAATACGAAGATTTCAAGGAGCGTCTGGGCCTGGCGAAGTACTGGCTGGAGAACTGTGCTCCGGAAAATGTAAACAGATTGTGTCCGGTGCGCAACTGGCCTGTGTACAATGAACTGGACGAGAAGGAAAGAGAAGCTGTGGCGATGCTTCATGCTTACCTGTCCGGAAACGAATATACACTGGATGAATTAAATAAGGAACTGTACGAAATTCCGAAGAGAATATACGGGTATGACGCGGCAAATCTGAAAGCGTTGCAGGGAACTTTCTTCAAGGATGTATACCGCCTGCTGCTGAATAAGGAAAAGGGACCCAGGCTGTATCTGTTCCTGTACGCCATCGAGAAGGACAAGTTCCTCTCGCTGCTGGATTTCTCCACCCCCATCACCGAAGAGGAGGAGCAGGCGCTTGCGCCGAAGGAAGAGGCGCCTGAACAGGAAGAAAAACAGATCGTATACGGAGAGCCTGACCCGGTTGCGCCTGTTGCGGCAGAGATTGATTCCGACGAGTTCAAAAAAGTGGACCTGAGGGTGTGCAGGGTATTAAAGTGTACGGAAATCCGTAAATCTCACAGCTGCTACAAGCTGACGCTGTTTGACGGCCTTAAGGAGAGGGTTATTGTCTCCAGCATCAAGGAATATTACAAGCCGGAGGAGCTTATCGGCCGGAAGATTATTGTGGTGGCGAACTTAAAGCCTGCCCGTCTGGTGGGTGTTACCAGCGAGGGCATGCTGCTGGCCGGAACCAACAATGCCTGCGGATGCCAGGTGATATTTGTGGATGATATCGTGCCGGAGGGGACGAGAATCTGTTAAGGGGCAGAATTTATGGAATAAAAGGTCTGACAAACGGGTATTTTTGTAATACGGAACAAAAACGGTCAAAAACTAGTTCTATTTAATTCCGGGTATGGATCAGGAAGAATGCATCCAGGCGAAATAAGCCTGAGATTCCTGCGGGGAGAAAGGATTGCGCGATGAAGCAGAAGCAGACAGCCCGGGTGCTTTCCCAGAGGGAAATCGCACCGGATATTTACGATATGTGGATTGAGACATCTCTGGCGTCGGAGGCGAAGCCGGGGCAGTTTCTGGGGGTGTATCCGAAAGACAGGAGCACCCTGCTGCCCCGTCCTGTCAGCATCTGTGAGATATGCGGGAAGACAGGTGCGGATATTGCGGCGGCAGGCGCAGAGAGAGGGAACGGGGAGCCGGACGTGAGGGATGCCGCGTACCCTGTGGGAACGGATGCCCTCCGCATTGTCTACCGCGTTGCAGGGGCGGGAACCAGGGAATTCTCCGCTTACCGTGCCGGGGAATCCATTGAACTGCTGGGGCCTCTGGGCAATGGATTTCCCCTGTTTCCTATGGGAACCACGGAAAAAGGAGCCGGGAAAAAAGTATTTCTCATGGGCGGCGGCATCGGCATTCCGCCCATTCTGGAGCTGGCAAAACAGCTGGATGGGGGAAAAGCCGAAAAGCAGATTATCCTGGGGTACCGGGACAGTGCGCTGTTTTTGAAGGAGGACTTTGAACGGTATGGTACTGTCTACGTTGCTGCGGAGGACGGCAGCGTGGGCACGAAAGGTAACGTGATGGATGCCATCCGGGAGAACGGCCTGGAAGCGGATATAATCTATGCCTGCGGTCCCATGCCCATGCTTCGTGCCATAAAGAAGTATGCGGCTGAGCATCGGATTCCCGCTTATATATCCCTGGAGGAGCACATGGCATGCGGCGTAGGGGCATGCCTTGGCTGTGTGGTAAAAACGAAAGAAATCGATCATCATTCCCATGTGAACAATGCCCGGATCTGTACGGACGGGCCTGTATTTGAAGCGGGAGAGGTGGAAATATAGCAGACGGGCGGGAGCGGTTTTCCTGACAGAGAATGCCTGACAGAGAATGAGCGCAGCTGTATGCAGGAAGCAAAAATGGTTCTAACAGGTGTATGGGCAGCCGCGGGATGAGGGAATAGAATCGGAGTTCCCGGGCCCTGCATCTGCCGGGGATACCGCCGGAAAAATAAGGGATTTTATAAGGCGGAAGATTGCAGACAGGAAAAAGGAGAAGACAAACATGAATACAGAGGTCATAATTGCGGGAGTTCCGTTGAAGAATCCTGTCATGACGGCATCGGGAACTTTCGGCTCGGGGATGGAATATTCGGAATTTGTGGATCTGAACCGGCTCGGGGCCGTGGTGACCAAGGGTGTGGCCAATGTACCCTGGCCCGGGAATCCTACCCCCAGGGTGGCGGAGGTCTACGGCGGTATGCTCAATGCCATCGGGCTTCAGAACCCCGGCATTGATGTCTTTCTGGAGCGGGACATTCCTTTTCTGAAACAGTACGATACCAAAGTCATTGTCAATGTCTGCGGCAGGACGGTGGAAGATTACGTTGAAGTAGCAGAACGGCTGGGGGAAGAGGCGGCAGTAGCCATGCTGGAGATCAACGTCTCCTGTCCCAATGTAAAAGAGGGGGCCATTGCGTTCGGACAGAAAGCCGATGCCTTATTTCGCATTACACAGGAAATAAAAAAGTATGCAAAACAGCCTGTTATTATGAAATTAAGTCCCAATGTGACCGATATTACAGAGATGGCCAAAGCGGCGGAGGCAGCGGGTGCCGATGCGCTTTCCCTGATTAATACCATCACCGGAATGAAGATTGATATCCACAGAAAGAAATTTGCCATTGCCAACAGGACCGGCGGTATGAGCGGCCCTGCCATAAAGCCCATTGCGGTGCGTATGGTGTATCAGGCTGCTCAGGCGGTGAAGATTCCCATTATCGGCATGGGAGGCATCGCAAACGGGGAAGATGCTGTCGAGTTCCTTCTGGCCGGTGCAAGCGCAGTCAGCGTGGGTGCCATGAATTTTGTCAATCCTTACACCACGGTGGAAGTGGTGAAAGGAATAGAGCATTATATGGAGCAGTACCATGTGGAAAATGTGACTGACCTGATCGGGGCGGTGTCCTGACTTTATATGGCATATAGCGGCGAATGCCTTCATATATATTCTTATACGAGTATATATGGAGGTATTTTTTGTGGAGCTGATCAAGAGAAATATACATATGGACCGCACCAGAGTTCAGGCCGTTACCCAGTTTACCCTGGAGGATGATGTAAACCTGCCCGAGAATAAACCGGACATAGCGGCCCTGAATCTGGAGAAGGGGGAAGTGCTGATCGACGAGATCAAGCCGGGGACGGATGCCGTCATAGTGCGGGGCAGACTTGTGTTTGTGGTGCTGTACCACACCCAGGAGGAGGGCAGCAATCTGGTGGTTCTGGAGGGAAGGCTTCCCTTTGAGGAAAAGGTCAATATCCAGGGGGTAGTGCCCGGGGATGCCGTGACGGTGGACGGGAACGTAGAGGATCTCACCCTGAATATGATCAATTCCCGAAAACTGAACATTCAGTCCCTGGTCACCATGACCGCCAAAGTGGAGGAGCTTTACGACGAGGAAGCGCCCATCGGCATCCATGGAGATGAGAAGGTGGAATACCGCCGCATGCCTCTGAACCTGGCCCAGATCGCCATCTGTAAAAACGATATTTTCCGCCTGAAGGAGGAGGTGGCTCTTCCATCCAATTACCCTAATATTTTCCAGATCCTCTGGAACCATATTTCCCTGGGCGATGTGGAATTCAAGGTGATGGAGGAGAAGATTACCATCTCAGGGGATATCCATCTTTTCATTTTATATGAGGGAGAGGGGGAGGACCACCCATGCCGGTGCTTTGAGACCGCGCTTCCGTTCAGCGGTGTCCTGGAATGCCACGGCTGCAGGGAAGGAATGCTGCCGGATATCCGATACCGCTTAGGACAGCAGGAGCTGGCGGTGCGCCCTGATTTTGATGGGGAGGAACGCAATGTGGGGCTGGAACTGGTTCTGGAGATTTCCATCCGTATCTACGAAGAGGAGAAGGTGGAAATCATTTCCGATATGTACGGGGTATCCAGGGAAATCGATACCGTAACCCACAGGGCAAATCTGCGCAGATTGCTGTCAAAGGTGACGGGCAAGACAAAGGTGACGGACCATATCCATGTCAGCGGAGGAACCGTGCTTCAGCTGCTGCACAGTGAAGGCACTGTCACCCTGGAACAGCAGGGCACAGTGGAAAACGGCATTCTGCTGCAGGGGAGCGTTCTGGTGAAGGTGATGTACATCACAGGGGAGGACGAGTCGCCCTATGGCAGCGCACAGGCCCAGATTCCCTACCAGTATACGCTGGAGGTGCCCGATATCGCCCCTGAGGACATGGGAGAGGTGCATGCAGAGGTGGAACAGCTTCAGGCCACCATGCTGGACGGCGAGGAGATGGATGTGAAGGCTGTCTTAAGCTTTTCCACGGTGGTATTCAAAAATATTCCGGTGAACCTGATCAGCCAGGTGAACGTGTCGGAACTGGACAGCAGCAAGATGAGCAGTCTGCCGGGTATGGTGGTTTACATGGTAAAGGATGGGGATAATCTCTGGAATATCGGGAAGAAGTATTATGTTCCGGTGGATACGCTGCGGGAACTGAATGCTCTTGACAGCGATGAGCTGAAGACGGGGCAGAAGCTTCTGATCGTAAAAGGTGGATGAGGGGGACAAATCCGGTATCCGCTTGAAAGAAACGACGATTTGGGACTTTATCAGTCTCTTTCGTCGTTTTTTCCTGTTTTAAGAAGCCGTATTTTTATCCTCTCCCACCGCACTGAAGGCTTAATGCGCCTGCATTAAGATATCTTATGCAAATCTTAATAATTTAATAAACAAGTATGATACATTTCTGCCTTATATTATCCTTATACAACATAGCTTGAAAAATAGGACGAGGTGGAGAAATGCAGAGACAGGATAACTATGCGCGGAGAAGGGAAGACTATGAGGGAACCAGTGTGAAGAGGAATCCGTATCTGGTGAGTTATGAAGGACAACGCAGCCGTCAGGGGCGGGAACGGCAGTCATATGGTAAAGCAGCCTCAGGACAGAGTTCCGGCGCAATATCCGTCTATGGGTACGGCAGTGAAGAGGAAGAAATGCCGGTTGGCAGAAGGACATTCGCGGAACAGGAAGGACCTGTTCGCAGAAATGCGTCTGTAAGGGAGGTTTCGGCTCGCAGAAGGGTATCCACAGGGGAAGAAGCACCCGTCCGCAGAAAAGTATCCGTAAGAACAGAAGAGCAGTTCTGCACTTATGATAATGAATCCGTCGGATATCGTAAGGAAACCCGCGGCGGGGGAGGCAGGGCTGACCTGGATATAATCGGATTGGACGAGCCTGCAGCTCACAGGCGTGCGCATTGCGGGCCCGATGTGGCGGCGGTAACAGGCCGCCGAAGCAGACCATACGGAGAGAGCGGGGGAAGCCGCCAGCCTGCGGTATATGAAAATTCCGGCCGCAGACCCGGAAGGGAGGAAATTTCGGAAAATGCTGTATATGAGGTGAGGCTTCACCGCAACTTCACGGATACGGCAGGAGCCCGTATTGCGGCGCAGGGAGGTAACAATGGCCGCAGCTCCAGGCGTGAGCCTGATTCCGGAACTGCATCATACAGGCAAATCCCTGACCGGAGCCGTGTTGCAGAAAATAGCTCCCGAAACAGGGGATATACACGAACTACGGCAGTGCGTTCCGGACAGGCGCGTCAGACCAGACCGGAAGTGGGGACTGCGGTGAGGCGTACCAATGCCAGGCGCAGAAAGCGTGTCATGAGGCAGCGGTTGATGGTGAGTGTATGGGCTCTGTGTATCATTGCGTTAGGCGCAGCTTTTGTGATCAGGAACCACCGTGCGGAAGCTGCGGGAAATGCGCAGGAAAATGATGCCGGTGGTCTGTCAGGCCTGGCCGGCGGAGCCATGGGACAGCAGACATCCGGTCGGTTGGTTCAGGGGCTTCCGGCGGAGGTGTACGAGAAACATCCCGACTGGGAGGAGAATTTTCTGACGCCGAACGAATATTCCAGGCCCGGGGATGCATTGGAATCGGTTACAAATGTATTCGTACACTATACTGCAAATCCCGGTACCAGTGCAGCACAGAACCGCAGCTATTTTGAGCAGCAGAAGGATACGCATGAAGCCAGCGTCAGCGCTCATTTCATCATCGGCTACAATGGAGAAATCATTCAGTGTGTGCCCCTGGACGAGATTGCCTATGCCGTGATGACACGGAATTATGACTCTGTTTCCATAGAATGCTGCTATAAAGCCCAGGACGGTTCCTTTACCCAGGAGACCTATGATTCCCTGATTTCGCTGTTGGCATGGCTGACGGACGCTTACGGCCTGGATACGGAGGATATTCTGCGCCATTATGACTGCGGAGGCAAGAAATGTCCTCTTTATTACACGGAACATGAAGATGCCTGGGAGCGATTGAAAAAGGACGTGGACAATCTGTAGAATCTTTGTTAAAATAGAACTTGTCGGCAGATGACGCGGAATAAAAAGGGTGTGCGGCTGCTGCGGACAAGGAGGGCAGGATGAATATATTATCTCCGTCTATTTTGGCAGCTGATTTCAGCAGGCTTGGAGAGCAGATCAAAGAGGTGGAACACGCCGGAGCAAAGTATCTGCATATAGATGTGATGGATGGGGTTTTTGTACCGGATATTTCTTTCGGGATGCCGGTGATCTCCTCAATCAGAAAGTGTACCGATATCGTATTTGACGTCCATCTGATGATAGACAGGCCGGAACGCTACATAAAGGAATTCGCCGACTGCGGTGCGAATCTGATCAATTTTCACCTGGAAGCCACAGAGGATGTGGTCGGTACCATACAGCGTATCCGCTTCCTGGGCAGGAGAGTGGGCATTACCATCAGTCCGGAGACCCCGGCCAGGGCGGTGGAGCCTTATCTGAAGCTGGTGGACATGGTGCTGGTCATGACGGTGAAGCCGGGTTTCGGGGGGCAAAATCTGATACCGGAGTGCCTGGATAAGGTGAGAGAGGTTCGGGCCATGGTGCTGGGGAAGGGGCTCCGTACGGACATCGAGGTGGACGGCGGTATCCGGGTTGACAATGTGAATCTGGCGCTGGAAGCGGGAGCCAATGTAATTGTGGCAGGCTCGGCAGTGTTTAAAAATTGTATTTCCGATAATGTGCGGGATTTTCTGGAGAAGATGCGGTAGAGACATCGCTCTGAGTTACGGTTTTCGGGATGCAGCATACCGTTTTTCCGCTGCTCAGAAGTGCAGGTACAATCGCCCTTCGGGTGGAATTTATTAAAATTGAATAAGGCATAAGGCTTTGGAGGATTTCTGCCGACAATCATGGTAAGACAGATTATAAGGAAATGTCTACAGATAACGGGTACGGGCTGACGGCAATTTTTCCCGCAGTTATGAGTTTTTTTCTAAACAGGAAGTATCCGTTATTTCCGACAGTTTCTCAGGGAAATGGAAATCGGGGAAAGCGGTTGCAGGAGAAGGCCGGACCGCAGGAGGAGAGGAGGCGGCCCATGCAGTTTAACGGAATCGGAAGCGGACATGATTCGGAGATACATCATATTACGAAGTGTATGCACGACCATGACCATTATAAGAAACAGGAAGGCGCCGCCAGTGCTGGGGCTGCCGGAATGGAAGCGCAGGCGATGGAAATGATGCAGAAACAGGAGGGAGAACTGTCTCTGTCGGCCTGGCTGGATAAGATGCTGGGAAACGGGAAACGTTTTCTTCATGGAATCTGGAACGGCGGAGGGGAAGGGACGCCGGGGAGTGACAGTGGGGAAGCGGATGCCGCCCAGGTAATGGCGCAGGTCGGAGATGTGAGTACGACAGCCCGGTCCGGTGTCAGTTCGTCGGGGCAGGACAATCAGCAGCCGGATATGCATTCGGCAGCGCATGTCTCTCAGGTTGCGGCGGCTTCCACGACGGTACCTCTGCCGAAGACAATTCAGGACAATCCCTATTTCTCCGCAATAGAAAGCGCCGGTGGGCAGGAGACTCTGCTGCAGAAGATGCGGGTGAAATTCAAGGATATCACAGGACAGCTGTCAGGGCATCTTCCCGGGAAATTTTTCAGTGCGCAGAACCGGAATTCCTTTCAGGCGAAGCAGGAGAGGCCGAAGGAGGATTTGCGCAAACACAGCAGGTTCCGTGGGGATAAGCTGGAAATTGACTGTATTCTTACGGATGACAGTTATCTGCTCGACTCTTATGACAGAAAAGGGGAATACAGCAAACTATCTGCAAAAAAGTAATATTTAAAGTTACTGTTCACTGGCCCCATTAGGCCATTGTGAAAAGTGCTGAAATTTAT
>CAJUJN010000040.1 GCA_910586775.1 uncultured Acetatifactor sp.
AAGAGACAGGATGGAATGTATGGTTTTGGTTCAGTGTTCGGTTTTGAGGGTACAAGAAGTACATTTAAGATCTGATAAGGGAAGAAAGCTTATGGAAAGAGTAGTTAGCTACTCTTTTTTTATGTAGAAAGCCTGCGGTATGTACTTCCTGGAGTGTGTGGATTCAGGCGGGAATAAAGCCTGGTCAGACGGAGGAGAAGTCATGAAAATTATGATGGTGGAAGACAATGAAGCGATTATTTTGGGGTTGGAATATTTGCTTTCTCAGGAAGGATATCAGGCAGATACGGCCAGGACCATGTCCCAGGCGGAAAATTTCCTGGAGCAGAAGGAATATGACATGGTATTGCTTGATGTCGGACTTCCGGACGGGGACGGCTTTCGGCTCTGCAGCAGGATCAGAGAAAGATATCGGATTCCCGTAATATTTTTAACGGCAAGAGAGGAAGAGACAGATGTGGTGCGTGGCCTGGATCTTGGGGCAGAGGATTATGTGATTAAGCCTTTTCGGAACCGTGAATTGATGTCCCGAATCAAGGCCGTTCTTCGGAGGAACGAAAAGGGAAACAGTATACTTCACTGCGGAGATATTGTATTAAATGCAGAGACCGGAAAAGTAAAAAGAGGCGGAACAGAAATACCGCTGACCAAACTTGAGTATAAGATTTTGTTCAGCATGATGTCTTATCCGGGCAAATTGTTTACCAGGGATGAGATACTGTCGGATATCTGGGATATATCCGGTAATTTTGTGAATGATAATACGCTGTCGGTCACGATGAAGCGTCTGCGGGAGAAGCTGGGGGATTCGGATGCCCGGCTGATCAGGACGGTACGGGGCATGGGGTACAGGATGGAATCATAAAACGTTTCTGCAATGTTGCGGTCGTTTTCCGACAGTTTCCAAGTATTTCATTGGAGGCTGGGAAGCATGATTAACCGATTTTGATAGACGGCAGTGCGGCATAGGAAAGAGTGCAGGAGAGTAGACAGGCAAGAGAAAAGGCAGACAAGAGAAAAGGCAGACAAGAGAAAAGGCAGGCAAGAGAAAAGGCAGGCAAGAGAAAAGGCAGGCAAGAGAAAAGGCAGACAAGAGGAAATACGGCAAGAAGAAAGGGAGACAAGAAGGAGGAGAGAGGAAGACGCATATGGTGTGGAACAGAGAGTTGAAGAAGTTTGCATTTGCCATTCTGGCGGTTATGGCTGTCAGTTTTGTCATTACAAATGTAAGTGTGGCCGTATATTCGAACTATGTACGGGCAGAATACAATGGTTTTGTGGCAGCAGTGTTCGGAAATCTGCTGGAGGCTTACCCGGAAGTGCCGGAGGAAGAACTGGTCAGAGTGCTGGAGAACCATGGAAATAAGGCATTGGGAGAAGTTGTTTTGGCACAATATGGTGTCTTCGGGAAATACGGCAGTAACTCTTTTGGCAGTCAGGAGAGGCAGCTGCTTTTTTTGCATACAGGGGTTAATATCAGCCTGATTCTGATATTTTTTGCACTTTGTATAGCCATATATCTGTATATGAAAAAACGACAGAAGCGAATCCGGAGACTGACTTTCTACATGCAGGCTCTGAACCGCAGGGGATATAAGCTGGAGATAGAGGAGAATGAGGACGATGAGCTGAGCGGGCTGCGCAACGAAATCTATAAGCTGACGGTCTTCCTGAAGGAGCAGGCGGAGCGGGCGTTGGCGCAGAAACAGGCACTGGCGGATTCGGTGACGAATATCTCCCACCAGCTGAAGACACCGCTTACATCGGCTATCATACTGATTGACAATTTGTCGGAAAATCCGGATATGGATGTCCGGACAAGGCGGCATTTTCTGGAGGAGATTACGGAACAGATTACCGGAATGTCATGGCTGATTACAGCCATGATGAAATTGTCCCGCCTGGACGCCGGCGTGGTGGAACTGCAGGGCAGCCGTTTTGAACTGAAGCACTTTGTGGAGGAAATTCTGGCTAGGCTGGAAATTGCGGCGGAATTGAGGCAGATTTCCTTTTCCATGGAGATTCCGGAAGGGGCAGCGCTATACGGGGACCGGAAGTGGACGGCGGAAGCGCTGCTGAATCTCATTAAGAACGCCATAGAGCACAGCCCGGCCGGAAGCGTGGTGAAAATAGCCGCTGAGGACAATGAGGTATATACGCAGATCTCTGTACGTGATTACGGAGCGGGAATTACGAGAGAAGAGCAGGACAAGCTGTTTCGTCGTTTTTACAACGGAAATTCGGCAAGAGAGGACAGCATGGGAATCGGGCTGGCGCTGGCTAAGGAAATCGTGGAGAAGCAGGGGGGCTATCTTTCCGTGGATTCCCGAACGGGAAAGGGAACCGTTTTTGTGATGCGGTTTGTAAAGTAGGATTTTTTTCAAAATGTCACGTAAATGTCATTTTCGTTTCTTATACTGTAACCGTGAAAGGTAACGGTGCTGTTGCAGGAGAAAGCTGCCGGGGCGATATCGGCGCAGCCATTTACCCTTCTGCCGGGAGGGGCAGGCAGCCGACGTGTACCGTCAGAGGTGAGCCGCATGCGCAGGAATATGAAGGGGAAAGGAAGCAGGCCTGGTATCTGGCGGATTTGCCGTCAGGTGAGCGGCATCGGAAAAAGGGAACAGGAAAAGGAGACGGGAAAGACATGGAAATTTTAAGGACAGAGCATTTATTTAAAAAATACGGGAAAGGAAACAATGAGGTAATCGCGGTAAACGATGCCAACCTCTCTGTGGACCAGGGAGAATTTGTGGCAATCGTGGGAAGCTCCGGCAGCGGGAAATCCACTTTGATGCACATGCTGGGCGGCGTAGACAGGCCCACTTCCGGCAGGGTGCTGATAGAGGACAATGATATCTATCGGATGAACGATGATAAACTGGCGATTTTCCGCAGGAGACAGGTTGGGCTGATCTATCAGTTTTACAATCTGATACCGGTGCTGACCGTGGAGGAGAACCTGACGCTGCCCTGCGAGCTGGACGGGAATAAGCCGGACCCGGAGTTGGTACAGGAGCTGGCAGGGATGCTGGGGCTTAAGAAAAGACTGCACCACCTGCCCAATGAGCTGTCGGGAGGACAGCAGCAGAGAGTTGCCATAGGCAGGGCGCTGATCACCAGGCCGGCCATTCTGCTGGCCGACGAGCCCACCGGAAATCTGGATACCCGGGCAGGCAATGAGATCATGGAGCTGCTGAAGATATCCAACCGGAAATACAAGCAGACGGTAGTCATGATCACCCATAATCTGGAACTGGCAAAGCAGGCGGACAGAGTCCTGGGAATAGAAGACGGATTCGTCTTCAACAGAGGCAGGGAGGCTTAAGGATGAAGGAAAGTGCAAATGTATTAAAGAGATGCTGCAGCCGTGCCCTGAAGGAGAACCCCAAGCGCACCGCGGTAACCATCGTGGGAATCATACTTGCCACGGCGCTGATCACAGGAGTTGCCTGTATCGTGGTGAGTTTCAGGGCCAGTATGATTGCCTACGAAAAGCAGCAGAACGGGGACTGGCATTATCATTTCGTGGGAGTTGGCAATGAGTATCTGAAGTATTTTGAAAATAATACCAATATAGAAAAATATGGCCTGTTGGAGACTTTGGGGTATGCGCCGCTGGAAGGCAGCCAGAATCCCGACAAACCCTATCTCTATCTCTGTGCCATGGAGGAGAGTGTGGAAGACATCCTGGGACTGACCCTGTCGGAAGGGCGTATGCCGGAGAATGGCACGGAACTGGTGGTGGGCAAACATGTCCGGACAAACGGGTTGGTGGATATCAAGGTGGGAGATGTGCTGACACTGCAGATGGGAGAGCGGATGACGGACGAATATTTACTGACACAGGAGTCTCCCTATTATGTCGAGGAAGAAAGATTTGTGCCGTCTTCCGAAAAGCAGTATACGGTGGTGGGCATCATAGAGCGCCCCAACGAGGAAGTGGAGCCGCGGATTGCGCCGGGGTATTCGGCCTATACCTTTCTGGAAGAGCCGGAGGCGGCTGCAGAGGTGGATGTATATGCTTCCTATACGAAAAAGGGGCTGCGTAACAGGGAGCAGGTGAACGCCGGTATCCTGGGAGTGGAGGAAGAACTGTATAAACGCTACTATAACGGAGGAGTCTTTACCCAGGAGGAGCAGCAGCGGATGAGGACAGTGGCAAAGCTTGTGGTGGAGAATTACTGGCTGCTGAGATGGGAGCTTATGATATTTACATCCAATACCATGAATATGCTGTATGCAATGTCGGTGATTGCCATATTGATTATCATCGTCACCAGTGTATTCTGTATCCATAACAGTTTCATGATTTCTCTTACGGAGAAAATGAAACTGTACGGCAGGCTTGCCTCCGTGGGAACCACCAGAAGGCAGCAGAAGAAAATCGTGTATTACGAGGCGGCCGTGCTGGGGCTGACAGGGGTTCCGTTGGGGATTATCAGCGGAATTGCGGCCATAGCGGTGCTGGTGAGGGCAGTGGGCGGTCTTATGGAGGAAGGCCTGGGATTCCGGCTGATATTCAGGATTTCTCTCCCGGCGGTTTTGCTGGGGGCGGTGCTGTCTGCGGTAACCGTATATCTTTCCGCTTCCGGCTCGGCCAGGCGGGCGGCCAGGATATCGCCCATAAACGCCATCCGCGCCAGTGAAACGGTGAAGATCAGCGGAAAGGATGCCGCCAGGGAACTGCGCTGTCCGGCTTTTATCGGCAGGCTCTTCGGAATCGGAGGCAAAATAGCGTATAAAAATTTACGGCGTGCCAGAGTAAAGTACCGCACTACGGTGATTTCCATCGTGGTCAGTGTGGCCGCGTTTATCGGAATGTCCACTTTTGTGGATCTTATGATGTATTCTTCAACCTATTATTATGAAGATATGCCATATCAGCTGAGAGTAAGCATCAATCAGTGGGAGTCTTATGAGAAGGCCCTGGAGATTGCCGGGATGGAGGGCGTGCAGGAGGCGGAGGTGGTCCGGTCGGCACGTTTTCCGGTGGATAACAGCCTGATTTCCTATTCGGAAAGTTATCAGGAGAATGTGTCAGAGCTGCCGGCTTTGATGATTCGTTCCCTGGGAGAGGAGGCTTATGCCCGCTATTGCCGGAATGTGGGGGTATCCGTGGAAGAAGCTTTGGATAAGGCCATCGTTATGGCGGATGCTTCCCGGGAATACTGGGAGGACGGGAAGCTGTACAGAGAGGAGGGCGATATTGCTTCTTTCCGTCCGGGAGAGATGATCAGGGGGATAGAAACGGCGGAGGGGCTGGAAGTGGAAGTGCTTACCCAGACAAGGGTGAAGCCCATGTATATGACAGGCACGGCCGGCTGGATTATACTGATTGTCAGCGATGCGTGGATGGACACCCATGTGCGGGATGGTATGAAATACGACAACATAAAGTATGACAATGTGGAGGTCTATGTCAAATGTGAAAATGCGGACGAGATGGAGGCAGCCATCAGGAATGAGATGCAGCTGTCGCATTATACGGTGACAAATTATGAGGCGCAGTACCGTTCCTCCAGGAGCATGAGTCTGGTGGTGGCCATCTTCCTGTACGGCTTTATCACGGTGGTGGCATTGATCGGCATCACCAATATCTTCAATACCATCACCACCAATATGGAACTGCGGGCGCCGGAATTCGCCATGCTGCGCTCTGTGGGAATGACCGGGCGGGAGTTCAGGCGGATGATATGGCTGGAGAACCTGTTCTACGGAGGGAAGGCTCTGCTTGTCGGGATTCCGCTGGGGATCTTTTTGTCCCTGTGCTTTAACATGGCGCTGGGAGAGGGGCTTGTCACGTCCTTCCGCCTTCCCTGGGCGGCGACGGCGGGGGCAGCTCTGGCAGTGGGGCTTCTGCTTTATGGGATCATGCACTATTCCATGGGGAAGATCAATCGGAAAAACATTATTGAGACCATCCGCAACGAAAATATCTGATCGCCGGTAAGCCATCCGGCAAAATATTGCGGCAGTCCGGCGCCACACCGGGATGCCGCAATTATTTTGACAAGTTTTAAAGATTATGGTTTCATTTTTGATCCAAGTATGATAAAATAGAAAGCAGGGCATTGCTTTATCGGTTTGCCTTATAAATGGCGGGGAACTGTTCCTACTTGGGATAAGCTCCGGGCAGGAAAGGACAGGGTAGAGATGGATAGCAAAATATTACTTGAAAGCGGAACCAACGAGTTAGAGATTCTGGAATTTACATTGGGGGATAATTATTACGGGATTAATGTGGCGAAGATTAAGACAATCATGAAATACGAGAAAGTCACGCCGATTCCCAATGCGCATCCCAGTATCGAGGGTGTGTTCATGCCCCGGGAAGACATGATTACGGCGATCGACCTGAAGAACTGTCTTGGCCGCGGACAGTCGGAGCCTACGGGACTGTTTATTATAACGAATTTTAATAAACTTGATATTGCATTTCATGTAGATAATGTGCTGGGGATTCAGAAGATATCCTGGAGCGAGATCATCAAACCGGAAGTGACGATCTCCAGTGCGGAAGAGGGTGTGGCCATCGGTATCGTCAAGAAGGAAAACAAGCTGATCATCATTCTGGACTTTGAGAAGATTGTTACGGATATCAATCCCGAGACCGGGCTGAAGATTTCCGATATCAACGAACTGGGTGAGCGTGAGCGGAGCATGGTGCCCATTCTGATCGCGGAGGATTCGCCGCTGCTGAATAAGATGATCGTTGACTGCCTCAGGAAAGCCGGCTATGAGAATCTGACGCATACGGAGAATGGTAAGCAGGCATATGATATCATCAACTACTATAAGGCGAAAGGAACATTGCGTGATCATGTGCGCCTCATTATCTCGGATATTGAGATGCCGGAGATGGACGGACACAGGCTGACCAAACTGGTTAAAACGGATGAAACCACGGCCATGATTCCGGTTGTTCTGTTCTCGTCACTGGTCAATGACGAGATGAGGAGGAAAGGGGAATCACTGGGGGCAGATGCGCAGCTGTCCAAGCCTGAGATCGGAAATCTGGTAAAAATAATAGATCAGCTTGTCGAGGAGAGACATTTGAATAATTAGAAAGCCTGAAAAGCTGGGACTTAAATCCCGGCTTTTTCCCTTTTGGGAAAGTCCGGTACAGAGTTTTCTCGTGGCAGTATGACAGGGAAGAGAATTCCGGAAATCGGTCGGGAGCAGGGATTGGGAATGGATACGAAGGAGTTTTTGGACAAAATAGAGCAGTCCGATATGGTTTTGGTGGGACTGGGAGAGGATTTTGACGGTACCAGGCGGCTGAGACATCAGGCGGATTACAGAGGCGTGTGTGAGCGTCTGAAAGCAGAGGGACTTTCCTGGCTGATTCCGGCGTGGAGTGAATATTGCCTGGTGCAGGAGGGAGAGCATGTTGCAGAAGCGGCTCTGGACAGGCTGGATGCGCTGCTGACAGGGAAGAACCATTTTATGGTGTCCGTGTCAACGAACAGCAGGATTGCACGCAGGGAAAGGGTGGTTATGCCCTGCGGTTCCGTTGTCAGAAAGCAATGTTCCGCCGGCTGCGGGGATGTACTGCCGGAGGTGGCGGAGGAAGAGCAGGAGGCGCTGAAGGTTGTATTTCGCCGCCTGGCCTCAGGAAATCCGAAGACAGAACCGATTTCTCTCGGCATATGTCCGGATTGTGGTGCGCCGCTTATACTGAATAATATCTATGCAGAGAACTATAATGAGAACGGGTATCTGGACCGGTGGAAGCTTTATATGAAATGGCTTCAGGGAACGTTGAACCACAGGCTTCTGGTTCTGGAGCTGGGAGTGGGAATGCAGTTTCCCACGGTTATCCGTTGGCCCTTTGAGAAGACGGCATTTTTTAATCAAAAAGCGTATTTTTGCAGAGTGAATGAAAATTTGTATCAATTGACGAAGGAACTGGCGGGAAAGGGCTGCGGAATTTCCGAGGATGCAGTTGCCTGGCTTACCCGACTGTGATAAAATAAGAAAGATAGTATGTGTTCCGGGAGGGGCAGGTATTTCAGAATAAGAAACCGGAGGAGACATCATGCCTTCACAAGAGGATTATTTGAACGAGTTGTTAAAAGGAATGTCGGAAGACGACGATAACCTGACAGGGCGCGGGACGGCTCCTGATCTGGACGATCTGGTGGGAATGTCGGAGGAGCAGATTGCCATGCTTCTGGCGGAAGGCGAGGCCGGAAGGCAGCCTTCAGTGGCAGAAGAGACGGCGGGAGATGTGTTGGACCTGGACAGCGGAGACAGCGATGTAGAGGAGATACAGGAACTGTTGAAGAGGTCTGACAGGAATGAGTCGGTGGGAAGTCCTGAGGATATGGGGGACGAGGACAATACGGCGGACAGACTGATGGCTGATATAGAGAGGGCTGGAGAGACAGAAGTGGCGGAGAAAGCGGTGGACATCAAGAAGGAAAGGGCTTTGGAGAAAAAGCGGCTGAAGGCGGAGAAAAAAGCTGCCAGGGAAGCTGCCAAGGCTGAGAAGCGAGAGCGGCGCAGGGGGAAGAAGAGCGGCGGAAAGGAAATACCGCAGGCAGGGGCGGAAGCATCTCGGCAGGATATAAAAGCGGACTCGGTCAGAGAATACGACATGGTGCAGGACAGGGAGCTGTTGGACAGCATCGTGGCGGAAGCGGGAAAAGTAGAGCAGCCGGAACGGGAAGAAGAAGCCCAGGTAAACCTGATGGAAGTGGCGGCTGCGTTGGAAGCAGAGAGAAATATAGATGCAAGCCAGGAAATCCCATATACGGAGGAGAATATGACTTCCGGAACGGATATGGACTCCGATGTGCTGGCAGTGGGGCTGGATGAAATAGATGACTATATTCCGGACATAAGTGAGGCTGTCAGGGAGGAAGAACCGAAAAAAAAGGGCGTGATTTCCAAATTTATGGATTTCCTGATGGAGGAAGAGGAAGAGCCGGAGAACGAAGATATTGCGATTTCTGACGAAAACCAGGAAATTATCAGGGAGATGGACGGCGAGGAAGCCAAGAAGGCCAAGAAGAAGGTTCAGAAGAACGCCAAAAAGAAGGAAAAGAAAAAAGATAAAAAGAAAAAAGAAGCAAAACCCAAGAAGGCCAAAGCACCGAAGCCGAAGAAGGAGAAGAAGCCGAAGGAGGCAGAGCCTTATCCGGGCAGGAAACTGAGTTTTAAGAAGGTGCTGCCTGTTGTATTGCTGGGGATTTCGGTGGGGGCAGTGCTCTTTATCTTAGTAAATCTGTCTGTGGATTATACGAACAAGCAGGCAGCCAGGACAGCTTTTGCAAAGGGAGATTACCAGACCTGTTATACGAATCTGTATGGCATAAAGCGGAATGAGACAGAAGAGCAGATGTTCAACAAGTCTGAATGCATTCTGCATATACGGATGTGGTACAGGGAATACGAGTATCTTCAGTCCCAGGGCAGCGAGCTGCAGGCGTTGGACAGTCTGATTCAGAGCGTACATGATTATCCGGCATTGTTCCAGTATGCGTTTCAGTGGGATGCCGGGGCTGAGGTGAATGAAGTTTATAATGATATTCTGGATGTGCTCTATGGAAAATATGGTGTCACAGAGGTAGAGGCCCAGGAGATCGGGGCTTTGAAGAGCGACATTGACTACACGAGGGCAATCATGAAGCTGTTGGGAAATGCCGGCTATGAGGAAGAAAATATTCCGGTTGAGGAAGTACTGCCGCCGGAAAGTGAAGTTAGCCCGGAGGGTGAAGAAGCAGGGCAGCCCGATGAGCTTCCGGAAGAGGCAGATCTGGACTCCGGAGACTATGTGGATAACCAGTGACGGATTGTGCCGGTAAGCGGGTTCGATTTTTGCGGGCAGGGGCAGGCCAACATATACTGTGCATCAAATAGATTTGCAGTTATAGAAAGCAATTTTCAAACACACTTCAGGGGATTGCCTGCACCTGCCCGGGAATGCTGTGTGGCATATGATGATAAGGCGGGTCGCGGGAGAGTATATTTCTGCGACAGGCCGGATTGAGGGATTATGATTGCGGTTATTGATTACGACGCGGGAAATATAAAAAGTGTGGAGAAGGCGCTGCTGCATCTGGGGCAGGAGACAGTTGTTACCAGAGATGCAGAGAAGATTTTGAGTGCCGACGGTGTGATTCTGCCCGGAGTGGGAGCGTTCGGGGACGCTATGGCGAAACTGACGGCGTTCGGCCTGGTGGAGGTTATCCGGGATTGTGTGGCGAAGGAGATTCCCTTTCTGGGAATCTGTCTGGGGCTGCAGCTGCTGTTTGAAAGCAGCGAGGAGAGCCCGGGGGTGGAAGGTCTTCATATTCTGGAGGGAAAAATTCGGCGGATTCCTTCGGAGAACGGGCTGAAAGTGCCCCATATCGGGTGGAATGACCTGCATTTTCCACGGAGAGGGAGGTTGTTTGAAGGCCTCGGTATTCTGGGGAATGGCTCACCGGACGGAAGCCAGGGAAATCCGTATGTGTATTTTGTGCATTCCTATTATCTGCAGGCCGCCGACGAAAGCATCGTTACCGCAACAACGGAATATGGTGTAAAAATTCACGCTTCCGTAGAGAAAGGGAATGTGTTTGCATGCCAGTTCCATCCGGAGAAGAGTTCCGGGGCGGGGATGCAGATATTGCGGAATTTTGTGGTGCTTTCTTCCCGACATTCCGCAGCAGCGATGTCTTGAAAGCAGAGTGTTTCTTTCCGCATGGCAGGAATAAGCAGCGGTTGACGCAGGAAAATATTCTGAAAGCTGCCAGGTGAAGTAGAGGCAGGAAAATATTCTGGCGGTTGTAAAGCCACATTTTATGGAGGACAGATGCACACAAAGAGAGTGATTCCCTGTCTGGACATCAAAGACGGAAGGGTTGTAAAAGGAATTAATTTTGTAAATCTGAGGGATGCCGGGGACCCGGCCGATGTGGCTTCCGCCTATGACGCGGCGGGGGCTGACGAGGTGGTGTTCCTGGATATCACGGCTTCTTCGGACAGCCGGGCCACTCAGCTGGAGTGGGTCAGACAGGTGGCATCCCGACTGTTTATACCTTTCACGGTGGGCGGCGGAATCCGTGCGGTGGAGGATTTTCGGGATATTCTGAGGGAAGGGGCGGACAAGATTTCTGTCAATTCTGCGGCGATTATGAATCCACGGCTGATATCCGATGCGGCGGATAAGTTTGGCAGCCAGTGCGTGGTAGTGGCCATAGATGCCAAGAGGCGTCCGGACGGGAGCGGTTGGAATATATATAAAAACGGCGGCCGTGTTGACATGGGGATGGACGCAGTGGAATGGGCGGCGGAAGCGGAGCGCCGGGGGGCCGGGGAGATTCTGCTCACCAGCATGGACCGTGACGGAACAAAAGCCGGATACGACCTGGAGCTTACACAAGCGGTGACAGAGACGGTGAAAATACCGGTGATTGCATCTGGAGGTGCCGGAAAGCCGGAGCATTTTTATGAGGCGCTGGCGGATGCCGGGGCTGAGGCGGTGCTGGCAGCGAGTCTGTTTCATTATAAAGAGTTGGAAATCCGTCAGGTGAAGACGTATCTGAGAGAGCGCGGCGTTAGTGTGAGGCTGTGATTATTTTTTAACCTGAAGGACTGAGTGGACGTCAGGTTGTATATGGGCAATGGAACTGTCGTATTAAGGGAGTTTACTTATGACTCTTATTGCAACGCCGCAAAAACGCAGGATAAAGGGAAAGGATGGACAAAAGTATGGGAATGATCGAAAATGACTGGCTGACGGAGTTGGGAGAGGAATTTCAAAAGCCTTATTACAAGAATCTGTATGAGTTCGTAAAAACGGAGTACAATAATACACAGGTATTTCCGCCGGCGGATGATATTTTCAATGCATTTCATTTGACTTCGCTGAGCGATGTGAAAGTGGTCATTCTGGGACAGGACCCTTATCATGATGTAGGACAGGCACACGGACTTTGCTTTTCAGTAAAACCGGATGTGAAGATTCCGCCTTCCCTGGTGAATATTTATAAGGAGCTTCACGATGACCTGGGATGCGATATACCGAATAACGGTTATCTGGTGAAATGGGCCAATCAGGGAATCCTGATGCTGAATACCGTGCTGACGGTTCGGGCTCATCAGGCAAATTCTCACCGCGGAAAGGGGTGGGAGGAATTTACGGATGCTGCAATCCGGGTACTGAATAAGCAGGACAGGCCGATTGTGTTTATTTTATGGGGACGGCCGGCTCAGACGAAGGAGAAGATGCTGAATAATCCCAGGCATTTGATTTTGAAAGCGGCGCATCCAAGTCCTTTATCTGCCCATAACGGATTTTTCGGGAGCAGGCCTTTCAGCCAGACGAACAAATTCCTGCAGGAGAATGGGCTGGAACCCATTGACTGGCAGATTGAGAATGTGTAATGGATGATAATTTGTTCCGGATGGAATAAGGAAGTGTTACACAGTTCCTGAGCGGACGCACAGGAGTGCAGAATAAAGATTGATTTTGAGGCAGGGCGGACACATCCTGAAACGTTGTATGATAGAATTTTGTATGACGGCAGGGGGGTTCGCCTTCTTAGAGAAGCAGAATGCTTCTCTCTGAAAATAGAAAATCTTTCCCGGACATGAAACTGGTGTCTAAGGAAGTGCTACGAAATAAATTTGCAGGATTTCACACGGGAAGGCGCATATATAATGGCGTTTTACTCCTGAAAGTGCAAATTTATTTCCAGACAATTACTAAGGGAATAGAAAACAGGAGAATACAATGGAAAAGAAAGCGTTTGTGACAAAGGAACTGATTGAGAATATTGTGAAAGACTGTCCAACCCCTTTTCATATCTACGATGAAAAGGGGATTCGCGAGAATGCCAGGGCTCTGAAGGAGGCGTTTTCCTGGAACAGTGGATATAAGGAATATTTTGCAGTGAAGGCGACTCCCAATCCTTTTCTGATTCAGATATTGAAGGAGTACGGCTGCGGCTGTGACTGCTCTTCCTATACGGAACTGATGCTCAGCGATGCCATGGGAATGCGGGGAGATGATATCATGTTTTCCTCTAACGATACGCCGGCGGAGGAGTTCGTGCTGGCGGAGAAGCTTGGCGCGACCATCAACCTGGACGACATCACCCATATCGATTTCCTGGAGAAGACTTTGGGGTATCTGCCCAAACGCTTAAGCTGCCGCTTTAATCCAGGAGGATATTTTGCCATGGGCACGGATATCATGGACAACCCGGGGGATGCAAAATATGGTTTTACGAAAGAACAGATGTTTGAGGGCTTTCGTATTCTGAAGGCAAAGGGTGTAGAAGAATTCGGAATTCACGCTTTTCTTGCCAGCAATACCGTGACTAACGAGTACTATCCTGTGTTGGCGAGACAGTTGTTCGAACTGGCGGTGGAACTGCAGAAGGAGACCGGAGCGTGTATTGCGTTCGTCAATCTCTCCGGCGGAATCGGGATTCCCTATCATCCTGACCAGGAACCCAATGATATTAAGGTGATTGGCGAGGGAGTGAGGAAAGCTTACGAAGAAATCCTGATGCCTGCGGGCATGGGGAATGTGGCTATATATACGGAACTGGGACGTTACATGATGGGACCTTACGGACACCTGGTGACGAAAGTAATTCATCAGAAACATACACACAAGGAGTATGTTGGGGTAGATGCCTGTGCGGTGAATCTGATGCGGCCTGCCATGTACGGGGCATATCACCATATTACTGTGCTGGGGAAGGAAGATGCGGCCTGTGACCATAAGTATGATGTAGTAGGCTCTCTCTGCGAAAATAATGATAAATTTGCCATCGACAGGATGCTTCCGGAGGTAGAAATCGGGGATTACATTGCCATTCATGACAGCGGTGCCCACGGCTTTTCCATGGGGTATAATTATAACGGAAAACTCAGATCGGCGGAACTTCTGCTGCATGAGGACGGAAGCGTGGAGTTGATTCGCAGGGCGGAGACGGCGAAGGATTATTTTGCTACGTTTGACTGCTTCGATGTTTATGGCAGGCTGTTTCCGGAGAAGTAGGCCGGGAGAGTATGGCAAATGTTTTTGATCGTGAGTATATATCGTTGATATGAAAAGGGATAGAGGAGAGACGGGATGAGGTATCCGAAATTTTTGCATAAGGGCGGTACGATAGGGTTCATGGCACCTTCTTTCGGCTTTGCAGAGGGGGACTACAGGACAGTTGCATTTGAAAATGCGTTAAGAAAATGGCGTGAAATGGGATATTTCCTGGTGCTGGGGCCCAATTGCCATGCATCGGAAGGGGTGGGCATCAGTAATACACCGGAAAAGTGCGGCCGGGAGGTTATGGATTCTTTTCTGTCGAAAGAGTCAGACTGTCTGATTTCCTGCGGCGGAGGAGAATTGATGTGCGAGATTCTGCCCTATGTGGACTTTGAAAAGCTTGCTGAGGCAGAACCCAAGTGGTTTATGGGCTATTCCGACAATACGAACCTGACTTACCTGCTTGCTACTTTGGCGGATACGGCTTCCGTTTACGGTCCCTGCGCGGGGACCTTCGGTATGGAGCCCTGGCATGAATCACTGTACGATGCTTTTGGGATTCTGACAGGGGAGAAGGCGGAGGTGGAAGCCAGTGAAAGCCAGAACGGCAGCGGCGCCGAAATATCTATAAGACAGTCCGGTAATGCTGAGGCATCAGAAGAAGCCAGAGGGTTCAGGGTGAGGGCAGGCGGTTATTCCGGGTGGGAGAAGGAATCCCTGAAAGGGCCGGAGAATCCGTTAGCGCCATATCATTTGACGGAAGCCCGCACGCTTTGCACTTATGTAGGCAGAGAGCGGACATCCGCAGAGATTGCCTTTTCCGGAAGGCTTCTGGGAGGCTGCCTGGACTGTCTGGTGAACCTGCTGGGAACCCGTTTTGACAGAACCAGAGAGTTTGTGGAGCGTTACAAGGAAGACGGTATTATCTGGTTCCTGGAAGCATGCGACCTGAATGTATTTTCCATTCGCCGCGCCATGTGGCAGATGGAGGAGGCCGGATGGCTGACGGCTGTGAAAGGTTTCCTCATCGGACGGCCGTTAAACGGTGCGACCATGATGAATCTGGATGCCTATAGTGCTGTGTTGGAAGTGGCAGGGCGCAAGAATGTGCCGGTGGTGATGGATGTGGATCTGGGACATCTGCCGCCCATGATGCCGCTCGTGGTAGGCAGTCTGGCGGATGTGGCCGTGAAGCGGAATGATATCAGGATTGATATGCGGTTTGTGTGACGGTGCAGGAGCACAGGAACAGATCAGGATGCTGAAGTGATTGATTTATAAGTATTATACAGGTGAAGACTAATGAAAATGCTTAAAGTACTCAAATTAGAAAAATATAAGGAAATGTGTAATGAATATACAATAGATGAGATTAAGGACTACGATTATGCAAAGTTGAAAAATGGTTACAGTGTATTTGGAAGTGCTATAAATAAGTTATTGATGACTAGACGATTATGTTTATATGTAGTCATGTTCTTTGGCGCAGTTCTTATTTCGCCACAAATAATAAATTTTTATAATATGTTATATCGCCCTGTAAGAAGGGCAGGTGTGGCACATTATAATACTGGAAAACAAACTATAATAGTTTGTATTATTTTAGCTTTATTGATAATAGTATATGCTATATTGGAAAACAGGATAAATTGCGTAATAATTCAGCTAGAAGAAAGGCAAAAAGATATTGATTTCTATTTGTTTCTTTCAGAAATAAAGTCATTTGACGAAGAAGTAAACTCTAGAATGTTGCTATTTGACAAAGATGACAGAATTAATGGTTATTTTGATAGTAATCAAAAAAGAACATTTAATTTATTTGTTCTGGGAGTTTTGCTTTTAATTATTGGAATTATTTTCATTTTTGCTGTTTTGCTTTTAACATTAAATTCAGACATTGATAATGCCAAAATTATATCAGGCTTTGTGACGGGAGTGTTAATTGATTTTATAGGTGTTATTTTTATTGGCATGTATAATAAGACATTGGAGTCAACATTGACATTAAGTAATTTAATTAATGAGAATAGAAAAACGAATTTTAGTGCTTATATTACATCAAAAATTTCTGATGAAAAAATTAGAAATGAAACATTATCTAAGTTGGCAGTTAAAATTTATTATCATGAAAAGAATTGAAACATGAAAGGTAATCAAAATAAAAATCGCTGAACATCCTGACCTTACTGATGTTTCAGCGATTTTTCATACTGCCGGCAGCGGGACTTGAACCCGCACGTTGTTGCCAACAACAGATTTTGAGTCTGCCTCGTCTGCCATTCCGACACGCCGGCATTTCGTTGGAAGAGGTTTTATGTAACTCTCACAACGAAATATATTCTAACATAGAAACGGGTTCTTGGCAAGTACAAAATGAGTATTTTAAGGAAATTTTTAAAGTGAATTTTGAGTTTAATAAATTTTGTCAGTTGTATGCTTTTTCTTCCCTGTGAAAGTGATATTAAATGCAATAGATATATGATAATTTGAATACAATTGCTTGCGGAAAGATATAATCATGGATATAATAAATGAAAAACATGCAGGAGTTGCTGCATCTTTTGGTATTATGGCACCTTCGGCACCGGTTAAAACAAAGCATCCGGAAGAGTGTAATAAAATAACAGTCTTTTGGCGACAGGAAACGAGGCAGAAGTATGAATGAAGTGAATATGATGGTTTCATGTGTAGTAGTAAAGGATAACAGGAAAATCGTAAGGGTATCTTTCCTGCGCGGAAAGGACTATGCAGACGGCGTCCTTCCCGACGGTGTAATAGAAAAATCCGGCGGCTTCACGGCAGCAGAAGTGCAGAAGCTGGAAAACTATATGCGGGCCAACCGCCAGGATATTCTGAAGCAGGCGAAGGAAATCAATCCTCTGAGAAACTGGTTGGGAGAATGGAAAAGCTGATTTTTTTGCGTGCCGTATAAATTCCGATAGAAAAGGACTTGACTTTCATGCTTTAAACCACTAAAATCATATACAGGTTCTTTTATAGAAAAACAGAAATGATAACGAGGAGAGAAATACCATGAAAGAGATATCAAATTTAATAGCCTACCGCCCGGATGTCAAGGTTGTAGATGCCACTTTGCGAGACGGGGGGCTGGTAAATGAATTTTATTTTACGGATGAATTTGTAAAGGCGCTGTATCTGGCGAATCTGCGTGCAGGCGTGGATTATATGGAGTTTGGCTACAAGGCGTCAAAAGAGATGTTTGACGAGAGTAAGTTCGGAAAGTGGAAATTCTGCAAGGACGAGCACATCAGAGAAATCGTGGGGGAAAATGCTACAGACTTAAAGATAGCAGTCATGGCGGATGTGGGAAGGTGTGATAAGAAGGACATTCTTGACAGAGCCGACAGCCCCATTGACCTGATTCGCGTGGCTACTTATGTGAATACCATTCCCGGTGCCGTAGACATGATAGAGGATGCCGCAAAGAAGGGGTATGAGGTCAGCTGCAATATTATGGCGATTTCCCATGTGCGGGAGGGTGAATTGAAGGCCGCGCTTGATATCCTGGCCCAGACGCCCACGGATGTGCTCTACATTGTGGACAGCTACGGTGCCATGTACCCGGAGGAGATTGCCCGTTTTGTGGACATGTACATGGAAGTGGCGGCAAAGTATGGCAAGAAGGTTGGAATCCATGCCCATAATAACCAGCAGCTTGCCTTTGCCAATACCATCGAAGCCGTGGGAGACGGGGCGGACTGGCTGGATGCCACCTATGCCTCCATGGGACGCGGGGCGGGCAACTGTGCCATGGAGCTGCTTTTGGGCTTTCTGCGCAATCCCAAGTACAATGTGTACCCGGCAATTCAGTTTGTGGATACCCATATGAATAAACTGAAGGCGGAAGGTATTGTGTGGGGGTATGACCTGCAGTATCTTATGACCGGCCTGCTGAACCAGCATCCCAGGGCAGCAATTCAGTTCACTAAGGAAAAACGGACCGATTATACGGAATTTTACAGAGAGATGGTGGCTCAGGACTAAGGAAGTTGTATCAGTTATTTTTCGACAATTCCTGGGGAGTTTGACAAAACGCTTCATTGATGTTATAGTAAAAACAACTGGTAATTTTTGTTGTAGATTGGAGGACCCCATGTAATGAGTTTCTGACAAGAGAAAGGTGAAAAGCATGCAGACACTGGAAAGAAACAGTGGCTAGTGTTTTTATACCCATTTTGTTGGAAGCTTACGGAAGCAGCATGGGGCATTTTATACTTGTGAGCGCATTTATTCTTGACAATAGAAGCACCGTTTTTATTGTATGTTGCTATATGTCCTGACTTTGCAGAAGCGCCCGCTCGTTATACATTAAAGTTGATAAATGTTTTGAGCGCGAGTATATAAATAAGAAAATGATAAGCATTCTCTATCAGACTCAGGGCGACGGAGATGTTTATTTTCGATGCATGCTGTGAAAGGAATCCTTCCACAGCATTTTTGTCGTGTGGGAATTTGTAGTGCAGGAATTTGTCGCGTGGGAATTTGTCGCGTGGAAATCTGAAACAATGCATGGAGATTGGAGGAAATAGTATGAAACAGATTTATAAATATCCCCGGACCCGTCATATAGAGGGGTCAAGGAAGCAGTCGGGAGATGAGGATTTAAAGAGTGTTGCATTTGACGAGGTGAGAGGCAAATACCTGGTTCTGGAGGAAAAGGTGGATGGCGCCAACTGCGGGATCAGCTTTGGCACCGACGGGAAAATGTATTTGCAGAGCAGAGGGCATTTCCTGAATGGCGGATACGGTGAACGGCAGTTTGACCTGTTTAAAATGTGGGCAGGCTGCTTTGAGGAGAGTCTGCGTCAGCTGTTGGGAAGCCGTTATATTATGTACGGGGAATGGCTGTATGCAAAGCATACGGTATTTTATGACAGACTGCCGCATTATTTTATGGAATTTGATATTTATGACCGGGAGAAGGGGAGGTTTTTTTCTACCAGGAAACGGAGAGAGTTCCTGGTAGATGCTTCCTTTATCCGCTCTGTTCGTATACTGGATGCGGGACATTATGAGAGTTATGAAGAAATTGCAGAGTGGATTGGTCCCAGTTTTTTTATCTCAGAAGAGCGGGAACGGAATTTTGCAGAGCAATGCCGCAGGGGCGGCGTGGAACCGGAAACTGCCAGGCACCAGACCGACCTGACGGGAATTATGGAAGGCATCTATATCAAGGTGGAAGAAGGCGACTATGTGACGGACCGTCTGAAATATGTAAGGGCCTCTTTTCTGAATACAATTCTTGACTCGGAAAGCCACTGGATGAACCGGCCCATTGTGGCAAACCGACTGGCAGAAGGCGTGGATTTATTTTCAACCGACTAAATCTTATAATTGGAAATGCACTGCCGTATCGGTACCGGAAGAGGGAATGAGCGGAACTGGAATAGGAGAAAGCTATGGAGAAGAAAAAGGAAAATATACAAAAGGAATACCTTACGCTGGCCGAACTTGCGGAAAGGTATCCCGAACTGTCGGAACTGAAAAACATCCGGCAAAATCCGGACTATCACGCCGAGGGCGATGTGTACCGGCACACGGAGATGGTATGTGAAGAGTTGATTATGCTTCCGGAATGGAAGAAACTGACCTGTGAAGAACAACGTCTGCTGTTCCTTGCCGCGGCATTCCATGATATCGGAAAGGCGGTCTGCACAAGGCAGGAGGATGGAATATGGGTTTCTCCGGGACATACGAAGGCAGGAGAAAAAATATTCCGCGGTATGGCATACAGGGATAGCGAAAGATTTGCTCTGACCATTGGGGAGCGGGAGACTGTTGCGAAGCTGATCCGGTATCACGGTCTGCCGGTATGGTTCTGGACAAGGAAGAGGCCGGAAGCCGCTGTTTTAATGGCGGCGGAAAGCGTTCCAATGCATCTGCTCTATCTGCTGTCAAAGGCAGATACGATGGGACGTGCAGGCACCTGTGAGGGAAATCTGAAAGAAAACGTGGAGTTGTTTGCGGATTGTGCGAAGGAACTGGGAATTTGGGGACAGCCATATCAATTTGCCGGTCCATACACGAAATATCAGTATTTTCACAAGGAAGACCTGTGGCAGGGGGCGGAGTTATATGACGATACGGAATTTGACGTGATTTTGCTGTCAGGACTTCCGTTGGCCGGGAAAGACAGCTGGATTGGGGAGCATGGGAAAGGTTTGCCGGTGATTTCCCTGGATGATATTCGGGAAGAAAAAGGGATAGCGCCGGAGGAAGGCTCCGGAAGGATAGTCAGCGAAGCCGTGGAACGGGCAAGAATTTTGCTGCGGAGAAAGGAGCCGTTTATCTGGAATGCCACTAATATCATTCAGGAAACCAGACAGAAGCTGGTTCGTCTTTTTGCGGGATATGGGGCAAGGGTGCATATTTTATATCTGGAGGTGCCCTATCGGGAACTGATTGCCAGGAATCAGACAAGAGCGCGCTATATTCCGGAGGCCGTGCTGGAGAAGATGATACGAAAACTGGAGCCGCCGGAGCCCTGGGAGGCATATGAGGTGAAATGGCTTTCCGGCAATGAGGGTATAAAAGATACAACAAAAATGAAATAAAAACAGAGAAATGATTGTTCCAAAGCTGAAAAAAATATATAATATAAAGAAGAAACACAAAAAGTGAAGACAGCAGCAGGCTTTTTCATACGATTCATGCAGACGCTATGAGAAAAATCGCAGTTGAACGGACCTCCAAAATGAGCAGAGTAAGGAGAAAAAGAGCAATATGGAAGAAAACGCATATATCCATGTAGACCAGGAAACACTAAAACGCATAGACGAAAAGATGCCCCCGGAGGAGGAACTGTTGGACCTGGCGGAATTTTTTAAGGTATTTGGGGACGGGACACGCCTGAAGATTCTGTATGTGCTGCTGAGCAGCGAGATGTGCGTGTATGACATAGCGGCGGTGCTGGGGATGTCCCAGTCGGCGATTTCTCACCAGCTGCGTGTATTGAAGCAGATGGACCTGGTGAAAAACCGCCGGGACGGCAAGACAATATTCTATTCCCTTGCGGATTCTCATATTGTGACGATTCTCAGTCAGGGTCTCGATCATATCGAGGAGTGATGCAATAAACGGTACCGGTAGGGCCTGTGGCCAGACCGGTACACATATTTTTAGATTAAAAGGTTACTGAAAGCAGGACATCTCCGGAAATATCCGCTGCAGGCTGATTTACCGGGCCGCTTCTTCGGCAGCGCTGAACAATTCATAATAATCGCTCCCCAGCTGGGAATGGTACATTGCGACGTCATTGCCGAATTCCTGAAAATAGACATACTGGGAAGTCATGTTGATGTGGGTGTAATTTCCCTCTGCGATGACTTTCACGCTGCTTCCGTCCATGCGCATGCATTTCAGCTGCGGAAGGTCTCCGCTTTTCTGGTAGTAGATGAAGCCGCCGCCTAAATTGAAGCAGTCAACTCTGTCTTCTGTCAGCACTTCAATCACATTCTGTGACCTGGAATAACGGCAGAGCCGGTAATTGTTCGCCACATCCAGATAATACACATAATCTCCGTCAAGTATGGGATACCATATATTTCCCTTCCACACTTCGTACGGCACATCCGTGGCGGAATCCAGGGCATAGAGATAATGGTCGCCCTGGGTGCCGTTATAGTAGATGACTCCGTTGTCTGCGCAGGCCGGGTTAATGACATAATCCGCCAACTCTACCCGGTCCGAACCGTCGATTTTCATTTTGTAGAAAGACGGCCCGGCATTTCCTGAGGTCAGCAGGTACAGATAATTGTCCACAAGCTGCCCGGTTACGATGACATCATTGGTCAGGGCTTCCGAGTTGCTGCCGTCCAGCTTGCTGCGAAGGAAGGATTTCATTCCGAACGCATGTCCGAAGCCGGTGCTGACGGTGGAGGCGCCGGTGTGGAAATAATAGAGATATTTGCCGCCGGCCAGTATATTGCGCACTTCCAGGGCATTGAGCCGCTTCAGGTCGTTTTCACCGGGAGTCATGGAGAACAGCCCGCCGCCGTTGAATGTGTTGTAAAAATAGACCATGCCGTCATGCTCGCAGAACAGCCCGTCGTTGTTCAGGTTGCCGGCAGTGTTGCCCACCGTGCCGGCGGGGTTCATGGAGATGCGCTGGGTAAACGTCACAAGGATTATCACAATAATCAGAAGAAGAGCAATGATTACGGTTAATGTGGTTTTGACTGTTTTTTTCATACAATACCTGTCCTATCAATATTTTTTCGGGTTTATAATTCATATTTACATTTTACACCCCTTTTTACTTGCTATCAAGATTGTTTTGGTATAATATAGAAAAAAAGATATGGGATAGAAGAAAAAAGGAGCCTTTGCATATGGATTTACTGGAGTTGAGGGAACAAATTGATGTCATTGACAGACAAATCGTGGAATTGTACGAGCAGCGTATGGATATCAGCAGGCAGGTGGCCGAGTACAAGATTTCCACGGGGAAGAAGGTTCTGGATAAGCAGCGGGAGGCTGAGAAGCTGGCGAAAGTCAGGGCATTGGCTCATAATGAATTTAACAGCTGCGGTGTAGGGGAGCTTTTCGAGCAGATTATAGCCATGAGCCGCAAGCTTCAGTATCAGCTTCTGACAGAGAAGGGCAGCCAGGGCAGGCTGCCGTTTATAGGGGTGGACGAGCTGGAGACGGACAAAGCCAGAGTCGTGTTCCAGGGAGCGGAGGGAGCCTATTCCCAGGCTGCCATGATGCAGTATTTCGGAAATATGGTCAACAGCTTTCATGTGGATTCTTTTCGTGACGCCATGAATGCCATAGAGGAGGGCAGCGCGGATTTTGCGGTGCTTCCCATCGAGAATTCCACTGCCGGCATTGTGAATGAAATCTATGACCTGTTGCAGGAATATGAGAATTATATAGTGGGAGAGCAGATTATAAAGATTGAACATTGTCTTCTGGGCGTACCCGGGGGGAGTCTGGCGGAAGTGAGGACGGTGTATTCCCACCCGCAGTCCCTGATGCAGAGCGCCAAGTATCTGGAACAGCATGACTGGAAGCAGATCAGCATGCAGAACAATGCCTTTGCCGCCAGAAAGGTAGCGGAGGACGGGGACAGGAGCCAGGCGGCGATTGCGGGAGAGCATGCGGCGCGGGTTTACGGTTTGCAGGTGCTTCAGAGACAGGTCAACCATTCCGGTACCAATTCCACCAGGTTCATCATAGTCACCAACCAGAAAATATTCAGAAAAGATGCGAAGAAAGTCAGCATCTGCTTTGAGGTGCCCCACGAGAGCGGCTCCCTGTACCACATGCTGTCACATTTTATCTACAATCATCTGAATATGACGAAGATAGAGAGCCGTCCCATTGAGGACAGGAACTGGGAATACCGCTTTTTCATTGATTTCGAGGGCAACCTGGCGGACAGTGCCGTGAAAAATGCCCTGCGCGGGCTGCGGGAAGAGGCGCGGAACATGAAGATTCTGGGGAATTATTGAGAGCGGTGAGGCGGGAAGATGAGAGATTTTGAACTGATAATATACAGAAATTTTCCGGAGGGGCGGGACGGTCTGCTGCACAGGATGTCGCGTCTGATAACAGAATATGAAGACGGAGTCATAGGACACTGCGGGGATACCCGTTCCGGGGCGGAGCAGGACAGGGCAGGCGAGTTTTACCGGTGTATCCACAGCCTTCTGGAACAGGCGGCGGATTATGGATTTCACGGCAATCTGTGGCATTGTTATCTGGCGCATCTGCTGGTAACCGGCGAGAATGGCTACAGCCGCGGCTGCGAGATGCGCGGAGCGGCGGAGGGAACCGTCAATGAGGCGGTACTCCATGATATCGCCATCTTTAAGGAGTTTTTTGATTATGATTTTGCGCCCTTGTGTGAGGCGCTCCATGTGAAGGAATTTCACATGGCGGAGCACTATGAGGGAGACAGCGGGGAGAGCAGCGTATACAATTCCCGCATCTGTGAATGTATCTGCAGCCTGGCGCGGGATTTGGGCGCGACAGGCACGGCGGAGGAAATGAAGGATATTCTGACTCAATTTTACAGGAAATACGGAGTGGGAAGGCTTGGCCTGCACAAATGCTTCCGTATTGGCCATGGAGCCGGGGGAGAGGTGCAGATTGAGCCCATTCCGCGCATTGCCCATGTGAAGCTGGACGACCTGGTAGGATATGAGTTGCAGAAGAAAAAGCTGAGGGAGAATACCGATGCCTTTGTGGCGGGGAGGAAGGCCAACAACTGTCTGCTGTTCGGCGATGCAGGCACGGGAAAATCCTCCTGTATCAAGGCGATTGCAAACGAATATTATGATAAGGGGCTGCGTGTTATAGAGGTGTACAAGCATCAGTTTCAGGACCTGCACGAGACCATTGCCCGAATCAAGGGGCGCAATTACAAATTTATCATTTTCATGGACGACCTGAGTTTTGAGGATTTTGAGATAGAATATAAATACCTGAAGGCGGTTATTGAGGGAGGGCTTGAAAAAAAGCCTGAAAACGTGCTGATTTACGCTACTTCCAATCGCCGTCATCTCATTCGGGAGAATTACGGAGACAAGACGGAGGACGGGCGTATCTCGGATGTAAGACAGGATATGCATACAAGCGATACGGTGCAGGAGAAGCTTTCCCTGGCCTATCGGTTCGGGGTGACCATCTACTTCGGCACGCCGGATAAGAAGCAGTTTCAGGGGATTGTAAAAGCGCTGGCAGAACGGTATGGGGTGGAGATGCCGGAGGAGGAGCTGCTTCTGGAAGCCAATAAATGGGAATTGTCACACGGTGGGCTTTCCGGCAGGACTGCTCAGCAGTTTATTGATTATTTGCTGGGAAGAGCATAGAATATCCTGAAATATGCAGCAGCTGAAGACAAAGCCGTCCGGCGGTGCAGGCAGGGGCAGGACGGATGCAGAACTGAAAAGGGGGTAAAAAAGAATGAATGTGAGGACTTTCGCGGCCATAGACGTGGGCAGCTATGAGCTGACCATGAAGATATTCGAGTTCTCCGGCAGGGACAGCATGAAAGAGATAGACTGTGTCAGCAAGCGCCTGGATTTGGGCTCAGATACCTATGCCATGGGGAAGATAAGCAACGAAAAGATGGACGAGCTCTGTCGGACACTGAAGGATTTTTCCGATATTATGAGGACCTACAGGGTGAAGGATTACAAGGCCTATGGGACCAGCGCCATCCGTGAGACCGAGAATACCACCATCGTTCAGGACCAGATTGCCCAGCGCACGGGCATCCGGGTGGAGACATTGGGAAATGCTGAACAGAGGTTTCTTGACTACAAGTCCGTAGCGTCAAAGGGGGAGAGTTTCCGGAAGATTATCGAGGAGAAGACGGCAATCCTGGATATCGGAGGCGGCAGCATCCAGCTGTCCCTGTTTGACAAGGATACGCTGGTATCCACCCAGAATCTGCGCCTGGGCGTTCTGCGCCTTCAGGAATATCTGAACCGTTTTGCCGTAAAAAGTTCCCACACTGAGGATTTGATCAATGAGATGGCCATGGCCAGGCTGGACACATATAAGAAGCTTTATCTCAAGGATAAGGAGATTCGGAATCTGATTGTTGTGGATGACTATCTCTCGCCCTGGGCCGTGCGGAAGCAGGAAGCGGGCAAGGGGAAGAAGTTTTTGGAGACGGCGGATTTTGAGAGGCTTTTCGAAGTGCTTCACAGCAAGAATCCGGTTCAGATTGCCCGTGCCATGGAGATATCGGAGGAACGCATCCCCCTGGTGTTCATCAGTGCCGTGCTGATTAAAAATATCGCGGAGCTTATGGGAATTCAGCGAATCTGGGTGCCGGGAGTAACGCTCTGTGACGGCATTGCCTACGAATATGCGGAGAAGATCAGGATGTTCGGGGGCGAGCATGATTTCGAGGAAGATATCATTGCCTGTGCGGTCAATATCAGCAAGCGCTACATGGGGAACCGGAAGCGTTCCGACGTGCTGGAGAAGTTTACAACAACCATTTTCGACAGCATGAGAAGGGTGCATGGTCTGGGAAAAAGGGAACGCCTCTATCTGCGGCTGGCTGTCATTCTGCACGAATGCGGAAAGTACATCAGCCTGGTGGATATCGGGGAGACTTCCTTCCAGATCGTCATGTCCACGGAGATTATCGGCATCTCCCGGCAGGAAAGGGAGATTGTGGCGAATATAGTCCGGTTTAACCACAGTAAATTCGTCTACGACGGGCAGACAGGCATGGGAAGCATGAGCAGAGGGTCCTTCCTGGTGGTGGCGAAGCTGACTGCCATACTCAGGCTGGCCAACAGCCTTGACAGGAGCCACAAGCAGAAATTCGGCGGGCTGAAAGCGGTATTGAAGGAGAATCAACTGATATTGACCGTTGACACACAGGAAGACCTTACACTGGAGAAGGGCTTTTTTGAAGCAAACAGTGACTTTTTCAAGGAAGTGTTCAGTGTGGAGCCTGTGCTGAAGCAGAGAAAAATATTTTAAGGTGAGGTGAGGGACTAATGGATGGAATCGATTTTTATGATCCAAAATATTATACGAACAGAGAACTCAGCTGGATTCTTTTTAACCAGAGGGTTCTGAATGAGGCCAGGGATAAGAATAACCTTCTGTTTGAGCGGCTGAAGTTCTTAAGTATCACGGCGTCTAATCTGGACGAGTTTTTCATGATCAGGATAGCATCCCTGAAGGATATGGTAAATGCAAAGTACCAGAAGCCTGATATAGCCGGTCTGACGCCCCAGGAACAGCTTTCGCGTCTGGATGTGGCAATACATGAGCTGGTGGATTTGCAGTATTCCACCTACAACCGCTCGCTGGTACCGAAATTAAAGCAGAACGGGCTGCAAATCATCGGACGTCATGAAGATTTATCAAAAAAGGAAGCTGCTTTTGTAGACAAATATTTCGAGGAAAATGTGTATCCGGTGCTGACCCCCATGGCAGTGGATTCATCCAGGCCTTTTCCGCTGATTCGGAATAAGACCCTGAATATTGCCGCCCTGGTGCGGAAGAAGGAAAGCGGAAACGAACTGGAATTTGCCACGGTGCAGGTGCCGGGGGTGCTCAGCCGGATTGTGGAGCTGCCGGTGGCGGATGAGGAACGGAAAATCATCCTTTTGGAGGAGATTATAGAGAGGAACATGCATAAGCTGTTTCTGAATTATGATATTGTATGCGCTTATCCGTTCCGTATTATGCGAAATGCCGACCTGACCATTGAGGAGGACGAGGCGGCGGATTTGCTGAAGGAGATTGAGAAACAGCTGAAGAAGCGGCAGTGGGGGGAGGCCATCCGTCTGGAGGTGGCAGCGCGCTGTGACAAGCGTCTCCTGAAAATCCTGGAGAGGGAACTGGGTATAGAGGAGCAGAATCTTTATCCCATTGACGGACCTCTTGACCTGACTGTGCTGATGAAAATGTACGGTCTGGAGGGATTTGAGCATCTGAAGGCGCTTAAGTATACGCCTCAGCAGGTGCCCCGGCTGCCTCAGGGATGTGTGATTTTTGACGAAATACGCAAGGGAGATATCCTGCTGCACCATCCCTACCAGACCTTCGAGCCGGTGGTGGATTTTATCCGCCAGGCGGCCAGGGACCCGGAGGTTCTGGCCATCAAGCAGACCCTGTACCGTGTCAGCGGCAACTCACCTATCATAGCGGCGCTTGCCCAGGCTGCGGAGAACGGGAAACAGGTGACTGTCCTTGTGGAGTTGAAGGCACGTTTTGACGAGGAGAATAACATCGTATGGGCGCGTATGCTGGAAAAAGCGGGATGCCATGTAATCTACGGCCTGGTGGGGCTGAAGACTCACAGCAAGATTACATTGGTGGTACGGCGGGAAGAGGACGGTATACGGAGGTACGTTCATCTGGGTACGGGAAATTATAATGATGCCACGGCGAAGCTTTACACGGACATCGGGCTGATGACCTGTTCCGAAGCCATCGGAGAGGATGCCACGGCCGTATTCAACATGCTGTCGGGCTACTCGGAACCCAGAGTGTGGAACAAGCTGACTCTGGCTCCCCTGTGGCTGAAAGACAGGTTCCGCTATCTCATAGGCCGGGAGAAAAAGTATGCCCTGGACGGAAGGCCGGCCCGAATCATTGCCAAGATGAATGCGCTTTGTGACCAGGATATTATAGCGGCATTGTATGAGGCTTCTGCGGCGGGAGTGAAGATTGACCTGATAGTGCGTGGTATCTGCTGTCTGAAGACCGGCATCAAGGGCGTCAGCGATAATATCACCGTGCGCTCCATTGTGGGAGATTTCCTGGAGCACAGCCGGATATTCTATTTCGAGAATGACGAGCACTATGAGATTTACTGCGGCAGCGCTGACTGGATGCCCAGAAACCTGGAGCGGAGGGTGGAGATTCTGTTCCCGGTGGACAGGCCGGAACTGAAGGAGAAGCTGCTCCATATCCTGCAGAGCCAGCTGAGCGACAATATGAAAGCTTCCGTGCTGCAGGCAAAGGGCTTTTATGAAAGGGCAAGCAAGAGAGGCCGGCTGCCGTTCAATTCCCAGGAGGCCTTCTGTCATGAGGCTATGAGCGAGGCGAAGGCGTTTTTTGAAGAGGGGGAAGTGATGACCAGGACCTTTGTGCCGGAGATGCATCATGAATCATGAGCATGGGGGTTCCTGAACAAGTTATAAGGCATAGACTGTTTTGCGTCATGGTCAGGCACAGAAATCAGCATCATATGGACGGAAAGTGCGGAAAGGCAGAAAGAATGCGTTTCCAGAGCGAAAGGCAGACAATATGAAAACAATACTTGCATCGGCATCACCCCGCAGAAAGGAACTGCTGGGGCAGATAGGAATAGAATTTGAAGTACAGGTCAGCAACGTAGAGGAAAAAGTGACAGCCGTGGAACCGGGAGCGGTGGTGGAGGAATTGTCCCGGCAGAAAGCGGAGGCGGTGTTTGCTTCTTTGGAAGAACGGACAGAAGATGTGTTTGTCATCGGGGCGGACACGGTTGTGGCTCTGGAGGGAGAAATTCTGGGGAAACCTTCTTCACCGGAACATGCACTGGAGATGTTAAGGCGGCTGTCCGGAAATATCCATGAGGTGTACACCGGTGTGACACTGCTGTGCCGGAAGGAAAACGGTACGGTACAGCGTAAAGTTTTTCACGAAAGAACGAAAGTAGAATTCTTTTCCCTGACAGAAGCGGAGATGCAGAGGTATGTGCAGTCCGGCGAGTGTATGGACAAGGCAGGTGCCTACGGAATCCAGGGGATTTTCGCCAGGTATGTCAGGGGAATCGAAGGAGATTACAATAATGTGGTGGGGCTTCCTGTGGGCAGGCTTTACCAGGAGGCAAAGGAGTGGCTGAAAATTGAAGAAAGCGGTAATTTTTGATTTGGACGGAACGCTGTCAGATTCCATTCAGAGTATAAAGTACAGTGGGGATAAGGCCATGGAAGCGTTCGGGTACGGGCCCTTTTCCGTGGAGCAGTATAAATATTTTGTGGGGGACGGAGCGGCAAACCTGGTCAGGCGTGCCCTGGAGGCCGGAGGAGATACCAAACTGACGCATTTTGAGGAGGCATATCGGCTTTACAGGGAGATATTTAAGGAGAATTGTATGTTCCGGGTACGCCCCTACGAGGGAATCCAGGAACTTCTGGCAACGCTGAAAGCGCAGGATGTGAAGATTGCTGTGCTTTCCAACAAACCCCATGCCGAGACGGTCAACGTGATAGAGACATTGTTCGGAAAAGACTGTTTTGACGTGATACAGGGTCAGAAAGAAAATGTGGCGATTAAGCCCAATCCCGAAGGCGCATTCCGGATTCTGGCCCGGCTGTCTCTGGACGTTTCGGAGGTGGTGTATCTGGGAGACACCGCCACGGATATGAAAACCGGCAAAAATGCGGGATTTTTCACGGTGGGAGCACTGTGGGGATTCAGGGACAGGCAGGAGTTGGAGGAAGGCGGCGCGGACGCCATTATTTCACATCCGCTGGAGTTGCTGCGTTATACCTGAAGAGCCGTTATACTTGTGAGCGCATTAATTGGTTCTTTCCATGGTTTGTTGATTTTACAGTGTTCCCGGGTTATGATATTCCAGAATGCTGTATTTGTCAGATTGAGAATACCGTATACCGTATTTTTGCCGGGCCTTGTGGAAGCGCTCACCCTTTATATTATCTACATTGGCAAATGTTTGTGGTCATCAGTATAAATTGCCAGAAAATATAAAGAGAAGTTCGTATATATTTTATATTGACACAAACGCACAATCGTATTATTATGTGGGCATAAAGAATACTGAAAGAGGAAAGGAGGGTGGAATGATGCATCAGTTCGATGATGATGTGTTGGAATGCTTTCTGGATAACCAGCTTCAGCTTTTTCCTGAGAAAGTAGCTGAGACGCTTGAGGAGGCTGAGAACTTTCTTGAGGAGAGCATGGCAGTGGTAGTCGATTCTGTGGAAGAGGTAATCGAGTACTTCGAGGAAGAGGGTATCGACACTGAGGGAGCCATGGATGAGGAAATTTTGGACGCTGATGAAGTATTTGATATCGGCGACGGCAGATATTTGATCGTGGAGGGCTGAGAGAATACAGATTCCCGGTTAAACAGAAAAACTGTCACAGGAAAGATGCGGGGCGGACAGAAGAGTTTCTGTATGGGGAAACTCCGGATTCGCAGCGAAGGTTCTTTCCTGTGACAGTTTTTTGTTTTGCCGATGATGAGCCCCTTTCGCGGCACGGCTTGCCAGGGTACACAGATGTATTGGATTTCGGTGCGTTTGGGCCTGGCAGAATATGGCAGGGGGTGCATGGGCTCCGGAACCTTCGGCGGGGAAAGCTACTGCCGTAAAGCTGAGGCAGCGCTTCTGATATTATCCAGCAGGGAACAGGGGATGAACAGCTTCCCGTATCCGTTTCCCATATCCAGTCCCGGTTTGTTGCTGCCGTGGAAGTCGCTGCCGCCGCTGATTAAAAGCCCGTATTTTGCGGCGAGATTCCGCATCTGGCGTTCTTCGGCGGCATTGTAAGTGCTGTAGACGGCTTCCAGGCCCACGAGTCCGGCGTCGGTCAGTTCGCTGACGAGGGTATCCAGTCTGCCGTCACTCATATGATAGAGGACGGGATGGGCCAGGATGGGGACGCCGCCGGCTTTCAGAACCAGCTCCACGGCCTGTACCGGGGTGACCTTTTCCCGGGGAATGTAACAGGGGCAGTGGTCGCCGATATAACGGTCGAAGGCTTCCGCCATGCTTTTGGTGTAGCCATGGCTCAGCATATATTTTGCATAATGTGCCCTTGTGATGACGGCGTCAGGAAATTCGGCCAACATATCCTCATACGTGACCGGAATCCCTGCGTCAGTCAGCAGACGGCACATTTTCTGGTTTCTGGTGGTCCTGGAGTCCACAAATTCCTTCAGCTGTTTCCGGAAGGATTCCTCATGGTAGTCGATAAAAAGCCCCAGAATATGGACATCCTGTCCCTGGTATTCCGTGGAAAACTCAATACCGGGTATGACTTCGGGAACAGCGCCTGCTGCCGGTTTCAGATTTTTCGCATACTGTATGGCTTCATCCAGTCCGTCTACCGTATCGTGGTCCGTCAGGGCGAAGGCCTTCAGTCCTTTTTCCATGGCGTAATCCACCAGCTGTGAGGGGGAAAAGGTGCCGTCGGAACGGTTGGAATGTACATGTAAATCAATCGCCTGCATATAGTATCTCCTGTTTTGGAAATGATTCCGTCCGCGGGGTTGCAGTCCAGTGGTCTGCCAGCATGCGATTTACTGTAATGCAGGCGGGCTGTTGGATGAGCAATCCCGTTTCCAGATGAATAATTAATAATCTTCTTCTTCCTTCTGAGCGGTAAAGACGGTACGTTTTCTCGCCATCTCGTCGCTTGCCAGATACTCGTCATAAGTAGTAATCTTGTCAACAATCTTCCCGTCCGGCAGAATTTCGATAATGCGGTTTGCCGTGGTCTGGACAAACTGGTGGTCATGGCAGGAGAACAGCGCCACGCCGGGGAACTTGATCAGCCCGTTGTTCAGGGAAGTGATGGATTCCATGTCCAGATGGTTGGTAGGCTCGTCAAATACCAGGCAGTTGGCGCCGCTGATCATCATCTTGGAAAGCAGGCAGCGGACCTTTTCCCCTCCGGAGAGTACCTTCACCTTCTTGACGCCGTCTTCTCCGGCGAACAGCATACGGCCCAGGAAGCCGCGCACATAGGTCACGTCCTTTACGGGAGAATAGCCGGTGAGCCATTCCGCGATGGTCAGGTCATTGTCGAATTCCGCCGTGCTGTCTTTGGGAAAATAAGCCTGGGAGGTGGTGACGCCCCATTTATAGCTTCCCTCGTCGGGCTCCATCTCGCCCATGAGAATCTGGAACAGCGTGGTTTTGGCCAGTTCCTGTCCGCCTACGAAGGCAATCTTGTCGTCATGTCCCATGACGAAGGAAACGTCGTCAAGCACCTTTTCCCCGTTGATGGTCTTGGACAAATGCTCCACCGTGAGCACTTCGTTTCCGATTTCCCTGTCCGGGCGGAAGTCGATGTAAGGGTACTTCCTGCTGGAGGGCTTCATGTCGTCCAACTCGATTTTTTCCAGGGCCCGCTTTCTGGAAGTGGCCTGCTTGGATTTGGAGGCGTTGGCGGAGAAACGGGAGATGAATTCCTGCAGCTCCTTGATCTTTTCCTCCTTCTTCTTGTTGGCCTCCTTCATCTGGCGGATGAGCAGCTGGCTGGACTCGTACCAGAAATCGTAGTTACCCGCGTAGAGCTGAATCTTGCCGTAGTCGATATCTGCGGTGTGTGTGCAGACCTTGTTCAGGAAGTAACGGTCATGGGAGACCACGATAACCGTATTTTCGAAATCGATGAGGAAGTTCTCCAACCATGCGATGGCATCCAGGTCCAGGTGGTTGGTGGGCTCGTCCAGCAGCAGAATGTCCGGGTTGCCGAAGAGGGCCTTGGCCAGGAGCACCTTTACCTTGATGCTGCCGTCCAAATCCTTCATGGTGGAGTAATGGAACTCCGTGCTTATCCCCAGGCCATTTAAGAGCATGGCGGCGTTGGATTCCGCCTCCCAGCCGTCCATCTCCGCGAATTCCGCCTCCAACTCACTGGCGCGGATGCCGTCTTCATCGGAGAAGTCTTCCTTGGCATAGATGGCGTCCTTTTCCTTCATAATCTCGTACAGGCGCGCGTTTCCCATGATGACCGTATCCATGACGGGATATTCGTCATATTTGAAATGGTCCTGTTCCAGGACGGAGAGACGCTGTCCCGGTGTAATGACGATATCGCCCCGGGTGGTTTCCAAATCCCCTGATAAAATCCGCAGAAAGGTGGATTTACCTGCGCCGTTGGCTCCGATGACACCGTAGCAGTTGCCTTCGGTGAATTTGATGTTAACGTCTTCAAATAATGCTTTTTTGCCGATTCGTAAGGTTACATTGTTTACACTGATCATTCTAAAACCTCATTTCCCGTGCCGACAGAGAAAAATCCGGCCTGCCCGGCACCTTATTCTTATACCATTATACACAAAAAGGCCGAATTGGCAAGGAAAATCAATGTTCATTCCAAAGCTTTTCTTAATTTTGTACGGCAGCTCTTGAAAAGCGGTTATAAAAGGATTAAAGTATAGGGATAGACTCTCGGAATTTCAGGCAGCAAAATCAGGCGTTATGTCGGAACGGTACCTGGAAAAGCGGATTCTGGAGAGCCGCATGATAAGCGGGCTGCAGATACCGGGAGAATATCAGAATACGTTCTTGGTATCCTGGAAAGCAGAATCTGTCATTATGGATGAACAATACCTGAAAAAGTGAGGGAATCACCCATAACGATTTCCGGGAAGCCGCATGATATTCCGGAGATTTTGGGAGGAAGGGGAAAAATCGAATTACGGAAAGGACAATGAACGGATGAAAATACTGCTTATTATATCGGCAGGTCTGGTGGTAGCGCTGCTTCTTTACTTCCTGATGATTATGCCGAGGATTTTATATAAACCGGACACATCCCCCTTTATGGAGTGGCTTTACGCACACAGGGGGCTTCATGACAATGCCGCAAAGGTTCCGGAAAACTCCATGGCGGCTTTTCGAAAAGCGGTGGAAGGCGGCTTCGGGATTGAACTGGATGTGCAGATGTCCAGGGACGGTGTGCCGGTGGTATTTCATGACTTTACCCTGGAGAGGATGTGCGGTGCAGGAGGAAAAGTGTGTGATTACAGCTATGAGGAACTGCGCCGGTTTACGCTGCTGGGCTCGGGGGAGGGGATTCCGAAATTCGCGGACGTGCTGAAAATGGTGGACGGAAGGGTGCCTCTGATTGTAGAACTGAAGATAGAGCGGACGGATATGTCTGTCTGCAGGGCAGTGGACAGGCTGTGTTCGCGGTACAAGGGGCTGTACTGCATAGAATCCTTTAATCCGCTGGCGGTGTTCTGGTACCGCAGGCACAGAAAAAATATTGTCCGCGGACAGCTTTCGGATGCTTTTATTAAGGAAGGGGAATATGTGGGAACGATGTCGTTCCTGCTGCAGAACCTGATGTTTAACTGGGTGGGAAGGCCTGATTTTATCGCTTATAACTGCAGGTACCCCAAAATGCTTTCAGCCAGGCTGTGCCGCAGGCTTTACCGCAGCAAAGCGGCAGCATGGACCATCCGCAGCCGGGAGCAGCTGGCGGAGGCCAGAAAGGACTTTGACATTTTTATTTTTGACAGTTTTGTTCCGAAGGGAAAGGCCGGCTGAGATTATCCAACATAACATTTCGGTTGGCTAATTTGTCTGCGGAAAAGGAAAAAGGTGGACAGATTGCACGAAAATCTCAGATATGGCAAAATTTACTGCAAATTAGCTTGATATTCTTTTGGCAAATTGTTACAATAGCATCATAACAATAAATGTTCGGCTGTTTTTCACATACTCAGGATAATTTGTCCTGTACAGGAAAAGGCCGGACTGTATTTGGTTATTTAAAATTTATTGAAAGGGAGAAAAAACATGAGAAAATGGGTGTACTTGTTTACAGAGGGCAACGCTGATATGCGCGAGCTTCTCGGCGGCAAGGGTGCAAACCTGGCAGAGATGACCGGACTCGGACTTCCGGTGCCGCAGGGCTTTACAATCACAACGGAGGCCTGCACGCAGTACTATGAGGATGGAAGAGAGATTAACGAGGAGATCCAGGCACAGATTAATGAGTACATCGCTAAGATGGAAGAGATTACCGGCAAGAAGTTCGGCGACAGGGAGAACCCGCTGCTTGTATCCGTTCGTTCCGGTGCGAGAGCTTCCATGCCCGGTATGATGGACACAATCCTGAATCTGGGGCTGAATGAGGACGTGGTAAATGTCATTGCCGAGAAATCGGGTAACCCCCGTTGGGCATGGGACTGCTACAGAAGATTTATTCAGATGTACTCCGATGTGGTTATGGAAGTGGGCAAGAAGTATTTTGAGCAGCTCATTGACGTCATGAAGGAGAAGAAGGGTGTAAAACAGGATGTAGAGCTGACAGCAGATGATCTGAAGGAACTGGCAGGACAGTTCAAGGCTGAATATAAGGTAAAGATCGGCAGCGACTTCCCGGATGATCCCAAGGAGCAGCTGATGGGCGCTATCAAGGCCGTGTTCCGTTCCTGGGACAACCCTCGTGCCAACGTATACCGTCGTGACAACGATATCCCTTATTCCTGGGGTACTGCCGTAAACGTACAGTCCATGGCATTCGGCAACATGGGAGACGACTGCGGTACAGGTGTTGCATTTACCCGTGACCCTGCTACCGGCGCTAAGGGCCTCTTCGGCGAGTTCCTTACAAACGCACAGGGCGAGGACGTGGTTGCAGGTGTCCGCACACCCATGAAGATCAAACAGATGGCGGACAAGTTCCCCGAGGCTTTCGAGCAGTTCAAGGACGTATGTGAGAGGCTTGAAAAGCATTACAGAGATATGCAGGATATGGAGTTCACCGTAGAGCACGGTAAACTGTACATGCTGCAGACCAGAAACGGCAAGAGAACGGCTCAGGCTGCTCTGAAGATAGCATGTGATCTGGTAGACGAAGGAATGCGCACAGAGCAGGAAGCAGTTGCCATGATCGATCCCCGTAACCTTGACACCCTGCTGCATCCTCAGTTTGACGCGGCTGCCCTGAAGGCTGCCACACCGGCAGGCAAGGGACTGGGCGCTTCACCGGGAGCTGCCTGCGGCAAGATCGTATTCAGCGCGGAAGATGCCGAAGAGTGGGCCGCAAGGGGCGAGAAGGTTGTTCTGGTTCGTCTGGAGACTTCTCCTGAAGACATCACCGGTATGAAGGTTTCCCAGGGTATCCTGACCGTACGCGGCGGTATGACCTCTCATGCGGCAGTGGTTGCCCGCGGTATGGGAACCTGTTGTGTATCCGGTTGCGGCGATATCGCCATGGATGAAGAGAACAAGAAATTTACACTGGCCGGCAAGGAGTACCATGAAGGAGATTACATCTCTATCGACGGTACCACAGGTAATATCTATGACGGCAGAATTCCTACCGTTGATGCTACTATTGCCGGTGAGTTCGGAAGAGTTATGGCCTGGGCTGACAAGTACAGAGTACTGAAGGTAAGAACCAATGCGGATACCCCTGCCGACGCAAAGAAGGCAAGGGAGCTTGGAGCGGAAGGCATCGGTCTGTGCCGTACGGAGCATATGTTCTTTGAAGAGAGCAGGATTGCCGCTTTTCGCGAGATGATCTGCTCTGACACGGTAGAGGAGAGAGAAGCCGCACTGGAGAAGATTCTTCCTTATCAGCAGGGTGACTTTGAGAAGATTTATGAGGCACTGGAGGGATGCCCTGTTACCATCCGTTTCCTTGATCCGCCTCTTCATGAGTTTGTTCCCACTGAGGAAGCCGACATCGAGAAGCTGGCTGAGGCACAGGGCAGGACAGTTGAGGAGATCAAGACCTTCATCGCAAGCCTGCATGAATTCAATCCCATGATGGGCCACAGAGGATGCCGTCTGGCAGTGACCTATCCTGAAATCGCAAAAATGCAGACAAAGGCTGTCATCCGTGCGGCAATCAACGTACAGAAGGCTCATTCCGACTGGAAGATGAAGCCCGAAATCATGATTCCTCTGATCTGTGACGTAAAGGAATTGAAGTATGTTAAGAAGCTTGTTGTGGAAACAGCTGACGCTGAAATTGCAGCTTCCGGAATTGAACTGGATTATGAGGTTGGTACCATGATCGAGATTCCGAGAGCAGCGCTGACTGCTGATGAGGTTGCCAAGGAAGCTGATTTCTTCTGCTTCGGGACCAATGACCTGACCCAGATGACATTTGGCTTCTCCCGTGACGATTCAGGCAAGTTCCTGAGCGCTTACTATGATTCTAAGATTTTGGAGAACGATCCGTTCGCTAAACTGGATCAGAACGGCGTGGGCAAGCTGATGGAGATGACCATTAAGCTGGGCAAGCCGGTGAATCCGAAGTTGCATGTGGGCATCTGCGGCGAGCATGGCGGCGATCCTTCTTCTGTGGAATTCTGCCATAAGATTGGGTTGGACTATGTTTCCTGTTCGCCGTTCAGGGTGCCTATTGCGAGGCTGGCGGCGGCACAGGCGGCTATATCACAAAGATAGGCGAAAACCATTTTGGACTTTTACCATA
>CAJUJN010000041.1:0-16488 GCA_910586775.1 uncultured Acetatifactor sp.
AATAAAGAACATGGGTTTGTATCTTTATTTTTAAAAAAGTTGTAAACTGGTGTTAGTGATATACGGGGTGATAATATACGGTGAAATAAAGGACAGCGGCCTGTTTGTCTTACAGAGGACTACAAAGTACGGATATTATTATGCAGGTAAAATGGCGGCAATTTCCGTCTTTACAGCCAGCATTATCCTGCTGCATGTGATAATAGCCGTCCTGATTGGTTTGGCCGGACGTGGCTGGGGGAATGTCTTTGCTGTTCCGGAAGGGCAGCTATCAGAAATCGGCCTCATTTTTCAGGATGCTTTCCGGACGCCCGCAGGCGCACTGGCTGCGGTATGCTGTTACAGAATTCTCGGGTTGTCCCTGTATGCCGGCATTCTGCTCCTGCTTTCCCATTATATGCAGGACAGGATAATCATTGTAGTGCAGACCATAGTGTACCTCTTGACCATAGTTACCCTGCACAAAAATGCGGACTGGAAAATACCGTTGGTATTTTTTATCAATTACCTTTTCCTGCACAGGGCGCTGCTGAATCAGATTGCAAGATATTCCAGAAAGCGGGAATGGTTTATGTGTGTCCAATATTCTATGCTGCTGCTCATTTTATTCCAATTAGGATTACAATGTATATTTACTTTCATACTGGGGAGTGCGGATACTTTTTTGGGAATATCGGGAAAATTCGGGAGCGATGCGCTTCCGGAAAACTGGCCCCTGGGTTTTTTGGCGGCCGCAGGGTTTGGGTTAAGGGTTCTGGAGCTGATGTTTCTGCAGATGCTGTACTTTTTGCTGTTTTCCTGCCTGAATAACATAACGGCTTCGTTCCTTCTGACAATGTCGTTGTATTTATCGACAGTATCCGTTTACGGTAAGTGGCTGCCCTTTGGACTGTCCTCCCTTTGCCGTGTAATCGGCCAGGAGGGGGATAACATATATTGGAATGCCCTGGTTTCGGCTGTGATTTTTATATTCGGCTATTTTCTGATATATGGCTGTTTTATAAAATATGATGTTGTAAGAAAGATAACATGCGGAAGGGATTAAATATGGATAGAATAAACACGAATAAGGTGATCCGGCTTGACAGCGTTAAGAAATCTTTTAAGGGAAATATTCTGTTTGAAAATGTCAGCCTGGAAGTAGAGAAGGGGCAGATTGTTGGCTTCAGGGGAAGAAATGGTTCCGGAAAGTCTGTGCTGCTGAAAATAATAGCGGGGCTGTATACACCTGATGAGGGGGATGTATATATACAGGGAGAAAAACTGGGCGATAGGATTGATTATCCGGATAATGTGGGCATTTTAGTGGATTCGCCGGGATTTATCGAAGTCCTCTCCGGATTTGAGAATTTATGCCTTCTTGCGGAGATCAAAGGCCGTATAGGACGCAGGGAAATAGAAAGCGCAATGAAAAAGTTTGATTTAGACCCTGCCAGCAGGAAAAAGGTAAAAAACTATTCATTGGGAATGAAAGAAAAGTTAGGCATTATCCAGGCGACAATGGAAGACCAGGAAATTGTAATTTTGGATGAGCCATTTAACGCATTGGACGAAGCTTCCTGCCAGCATTTATATCAGTTTATCATGCGGCTTAAGGACAGGAAGAAAACAATATTGCTGACATCGCATAATCAGGCGGATTTAGATGCGCTGTGTGATGTTCAGTATAGTGTTCCGACATTTGAAAAAAGCACCCCGTCATATTGCTGAAGGATATCCGGCTCCGTGTGCTGTTTTTTGCCAACCGATGAATCGTGGAGTCTTCCATAACAGACAAAAAAAGGGCTTGCAGAGCGCTGCAGGCTTATGGGGTCTGCTCTTTGAACGCGTGTTCTTTCCAGCCGTCTGTTCCTCAGGAGGGACTCATGTTTGATTAAGGCCAAGGCGTGAAGACAACATTCAGAGCCCCTCCTGCAGCAGCCTGTCATATTCTTCCCAGGAAATATACCTTCCGCCCATGCTCTCCAGATGCTCTGTGTGAAACTGACAGTCGATAAAAAGAAAGCAATTTTCCGATAATAACCGGGCGAGGGCAATCAGTGCCGCTTTGGAGCCGTTTTCCTTCTCTGAGAACATGCTCTCTCCGAAAAAGCATTTTCCCAGGCATACCCCGTAAAGCCCTCCGGCCAGCTGGCCGTCTTCGAAGACTTCAGCGCTGACGGCATAGCCTTCTCTGTGGAGGCGGCAGTAGGCCTTCTCCATTTCGTCGGTAATCCAGGTGCCTTCCTCAAATTCCCGTTTGATACGGCAGCGGTGCATGGTGTCGGCAAAATCCCGGTTCAGGCGAAAATCAAATTGATGTTTCTTCATATATTTCTTCATGGAACGGGAGACATGTATCTCATCGGGAAAGATGACAAAGCGTTCCTTCGGGCACCACCACAAAATATCCTCTCCCGGCTCATACCAGGGAAAAATCCCGTTGCTGTACGCCAGAAGCAGGCGCTCCACGCTTAAATCCCCGCCCACTGCCAGCAGGCCGTCCCGGCGGGCCAGAGTGGGATGAGGGAAAGAAATTTCGTTTTCGGTCAGTTGGTAGACTGGCATGGCATATTCTCCTTTGGAAATGGGCGTTAACATTCAAGACAAAAAGGGATGCGAATCATTCATGATACTTCGGCTGATTCGCATCCCGTAAATATTCCTTTTTACCTTCTTTTCGGATTCAGACGATACCGGTATAACCGGAGCTTCCCAGTAAATTATATCCGCCGGCAGCGGTATAGCCGTTGGCAGCATTCGCCTGTGTGGTCATATAGTAATCCACAAGCGAAGCATTGCTGGCGACAGAAGAGCCATAATCGCTGAAGAATTTCTGAACCTGGGCCATATCGGATTTTTTGAAGGTGCTTTCGTTAATTGTCATCCTGCCCTTTGTGTCCACGCTGATGCCAAACTGCTTCAGGGTGTCTGCATTCTGTGCCGTCTTTTGCCTGATGTAATTCAAATTCGCGACTACGCCGGAATTGGTGCTGGCTTCGGCAGTTTTCAGCATGCTGTTGTAATTGCTGACAAAGCTTTTGGCCGTGGCAAAAATTTTCGCAACATCGTATCCCTCATTGCCGTCCTTATCCGTCACTTTCTTATATAATTCGGCGGATGCAAGCGCTTTGCCGTCAGCCTTGACCCCTGCCGCACCGGATACAGCCGCCTGCTTATCCGTATCCGTGCCAGTGCTGGTGTCGGTGGTCTTGTTTGTTGTGGACGTGGATGCAGTGTTTGCAAACTGTACCCGGGACGCAAGCCTGGAACCATAACTCATGACATCTTCGGAGGAAAACATCTCCTGTATGGTAGAGATGTCCGCTGCCTTAAGCTTTGCTTCGTTGAGGTCAAGCGTGCCCTTTGCATTGACTTTGATGCCGATTTCCGCAAGCTTGTCAGCATTTGCCGCCGTGGCGCTCATCATGTTTGTTACGTATGCGGTCTGGCTGGTCAGGGTGGAGCCCTTTGCCGCTGTCACTACTTTGTTGTAATCGCTCACAAAAGATTTCACGGCAGAAACGGCTTTGTCTGCTGCGCTCTGACCGTTGTCCGTGCTGGTATAAGTATTGTCATTCTGCAGTGTTGCAATCGAATTCTTCAGGGAGGAAAGCCCTGATGTCAGGTTGGAATTCGCCTCCTGCACATCTTTGGAAACCTTTGGGTTGCGCTTTTCCTGCTCAAGCTTCTCCAGGATATTGTAGGAACTTCTGCCTGTGCCGCTAGATGATGTGTTTGAGGTCTGCCCTGTGCCGTAATAAGCCTTCATCAGTTTGCCGTAACTGCCGTTCCTGATGCTGGCGTAATCTGAGAGAAAATTCAGATTGCCCATACTGCCGCCGGAAAGGCCCTGGAACAGATATGAATAATCCTGTCTCGAATCTACGTTGATACGAACACCCATTGTCATCACTCCTTTACATATGAATATAAGTTCTATCATGGAATCCAGGGAAAGGATTCAGTGATTAAAGTTCTATCATACATATCGTCATTTTTTTCCATATCATTAACGGCAATGGAAGCAGATATTTGATAATTCAGTCAGCATTTTTTCATCCGCTTTTTAATTACACAGCTTTGGCGCTTATTTTGACTGTCATAATTGATTCCCGTGAACAGGATCTCACTCGCATAGCCTTCCGGTGCCTGCTGTTTTTCTCGCGGAAGGCAGGGGCAGAAAAACTATCTGCAAGAGCATTCCTGTCAGATTATCGAAAGCAGTAGAGCAGGCTTGCCTCCCCGTCTCGGATGGCCCTCTCTAAAGTGTTTAAGATGCGCACCGGAAGTAGAAGGCTTTCCGGAGGCTCTACGGGAGAATTGCGGCGCAGGGCCTCCACGAATCTGGCAAACCCCTGAAGATAGATTCCGGAGATGTCGATGCCGGACCATACTACTTCGGAGGAGGCGTAAAGGGAGGCGTAAAAGCTTGGCACCTCGGAGAAATTGATGGTAACCGTGAAGGTGTCGTATTTTGCGATGGCAATGAGATTGCCGCAGTGAACGTCGGCCTTGATGCTGCGAACCTCCGTCCCGAAGATGGTGGTGAGGATCTCTGCGGCATGGCCGCCGTAAAAGTAGATGCCGCCGTAGGGACTATGGATTTCACCGGGAAAGTTGAATGCGCCGCTGATAAAGGTGTTGCTGTCCTGCAGCCGCAGAAATTCGCTTTTCAGGCGCAGCACGTCGGGACAGTATTTGCAGGTGGAGCCTCCGGCCAGAATCGTCTTTTTGGACTCTGCCAGCCGGATCAGCTTCAGACACTCTTTCGGGTCGATGGTCAGGGGCTTGTCGATCCAGACGGGAATGCCCCGCTCCAGAAAGGGTAAGGCGCTTTGATAGTGGGTTCCGCCGTGGCGGTAGACGATCATGACTGCGTCCACCTCACCGTACAGCTCTTCCAGTCTTTCTGCCACATGGGGAATTCGGCAGGTTTTCGCCACGCAGGAGGCGGAGAGAGGGGTATCGCCCAAAATGTGAGTGATTTTTACGTCGGGGAATAGAAAGTCTCCCCTTTCATCCGGCATATTGGCCAGTCTGGAAAAGGCCGATGCATGAGAATTGTCGGATCCTATGATGCCGATTCTGAACATAATAATCTCCTTTCGTTACAGATCATTACAGATTTAATACGATGATACCCACAGCGCCGGCCAGGATGCCAAGCTTCCCCCTGAGGGTGAGCTTTTCCCGGAAGAAAATCAAGGAACAGAGGGCGACACCCGGAACGATGCTGCCCTGAACCAAAGGGAAAAGGTAGCTTCCGTCCGTCTGTCCCGCAAGAAGGGTCAGCAGAAGATTACCTCCCATGGAGGAGAGGGCCAGAAGGCAGACGGGCAGGCGGTTGCGCCGCAGAACGGCCAGGGGCTTTGCTTTGGGCGGGACGTCCTGCCCGCCGGGGCGGGACAGAATAAGGAAGCACAAAGCGTAGCAGAGGGCAGCGCTGCCGAAGCCTATGCTCATCATGCCCAGGGCCTCCCGGCCTCCGGCAAGATGCTGCTGGGTCTTCTGGACGATGCCGCAGCTGCCGTTGCAGAGGAAGGTCAGGAGGCAGAAAAGAAGCCATTTTCTCCCGATTTTTTCCTCCCCGCCCGACGCGCTCAGGCAGTAGAAGGCGGTCAGAAAGAAGAGCAGGGCCACCGCCAGAGAAATGGACGGTTCCTCCCGAAAAAACAGGATTCCTGCTCCGGCCGGCATCAGCATGCTGGAGGACAGATAGAAGGAGGCATAGGAAAGGGGACCGCAGGAAATGGCGGACAGATAGAACAATATGGTCATGGAAAAGCAGAGTCCGAACAGTCCGCCGCAGAGCAGGGTAACGGGGCTGAAGCCGTTCTGCCCGGGAAAGAGCAGGCCTGCCGTTCCTGCCAAAACGGAGGCAGGCAAGGTGAAAAAGCAGTTGGAAAGCAGCTTTTCCGCCAGAGTATCGGCCTTTACCAGCTTCAGGCTCAAGCTTTGCAGTATGAACAGGACGATGGTCAGTATTATCAGTAATGTGGTCATGATGCCCTCATTTCTGCAGAGTCCTCCAAACGACTCGCAGTATATTTTGTTCGACGGATGTGGTGCAGGGAAAATATTCTTTCATAATATTTATTGCAAACATATGTTCTCTTTTCCGGACAGAGATCGGGGGGAGAGGAATTCCTGCCATAGGGAATTGTACTGCTCCTTGTCTTTGGGCGTAAATTCCTTTAAGACGGCGGCAGCCTTCTGGCCTCCCTCTGCCAACAGGTCGGCTGCAGTGGCGGCCATCAGAACTGCCGGGGCCAGATAGGCCATCCCGGGATCCGTCACACGGAAATCCTTGCTGTGCAGAGCCCCCGTAAAGCCGCTGACCGTAGGCTGTATCACCGGCAGGACATACGACAGATCTCCCATGTCCGTGCTCCCGCAAAAGGGTTGGTTCCGGATCACGGGAGCCTGCGGATACAGAAGGGCTGCGTTGTCCTCAAAAATCCGGGACAACATACGGGACTCTTCCAGAGGAAGATAGCCGGGCAGATCCTCGATTTCGGCACCGGCTCCCAAAGCGTAGGCAGCCCCGCGGATGGCCCGGTTTACCCTGGCGTTGGCATCTGCCAGGGCCTCCAGGGAGGCGGCACGCACATAGCTTTCCATGCGGACATCCGCAGGCACGGTATTGACCATGTCCCCGCCCCTGGTGATGATGGGGTGAACCCGCACATGGTCCTCGTCCCGAAAGGTCTCCCGCAGGGCATGGATGCACATCAGGGCAGCCGAAGCTGCATTCAGGGCATTTACCCCCAGATGGGGCGCTCCTCCCGCATGGGCCTCCCGCCCCATGAAGCGGACGGATTTGCCCACGAACCCTCCGGCGGTGGAAGAGACGCAGATCTGGGGGGAGGGGCTGTCGGACAGGGCATGAACCATCATGGCTATGTGGATATCGTCAAAGCAGCCTTCGCTGATGAGCTGCTGCTTTCCGCCCAGATAACGGATTTTTCCGGAGGCAAGCAGGCATCTGCGGTAGTCTATCTCCACGTATTCTTCTGCGGGGGCGGCAATAAGGCAAATGTTTCCTGCAAGCTCGGGCAAGGCCTTTAAGAGGGACATGCCCGCTCCCAGCATGGCGGTGAGCCCGGCATGGTGGCCGCAGGCATGGGCGGCTCCGGTAAGGGGGTCGGCCTGAGGGTGCTCAGGGCTCACCACCGCATCCATTTCTCCCAGAATGGCGATATTCGGAAGCCGGGGATCTTTTTGGCCCGGAAGCCAGGCCTTTATGCCGGTGAGGCCCCAGGTGGTCATATCCTTGACGCCCATGCCAAGAAGGGCTTCCTGCACTTTGTCATGGGTGCGGTGTTCCCGGTATCCCAGCTCGGGATGCCGGAAGATATCTTCTCCAAAGGCATAGAGAGAATCTTTTTCTTCTATTATATAGTCATAGAGTTTTTTCCTGAGATTGTTCATGGTGATCCGCTTTCCGTTCATCTATGAGTCTCCGGGCTTTCATGCTGTCCGGCATTCCAATGCTCCAGATACTCTTGTGTAAACTTGTCGTCGCTTAATTCAGGGTACATTTCGCAGACCCTGTCAATCTCCTGCATCTGGCCCGGGGAGAGGGTTTCTTCCGGATTCAGGCACCAGATTCCTTCCAGGAGGCCCTGACGGCGCAGAACTTCATGGACACCGGCGATACACCCCTGAAATCCATTTGCCGCATCAAAGAAGGCACTGTTGCAGTCGGTGATCTGAGCCCCTAATGTGAGAAGCTGCGCAGGAATGGCATCCTTTCCCTGACACGCCTTGATGGCGTGAAACTGTTCTGCCACCTTCTTTGTCCACACACACCAATGTCCCAACAGGCCGCCGGCAAAATATTTTGTGACGACTTGTCCGTCTATCCTGAACCGGAAAGGAGTCAGGAGGTCGAAGACTATATTGTCGTCATTTCCGGTATAGAGAGCAACCTCGTCCCGACGGGAGGAAGCGGCGCAGCCTCTGACCAGGTCCAGAGTCTGGTATCTGTTGAAGGGGGCGCTTTTTACGGCCACCACGTTGTCAATGTCCGCAAGACGTTTCCAGTAGGAGAAGGAAAAGCGTCTGCCGCCTACACCGGCCTGCAGGTAGAAGCCGATTACGGGCATAATGTCGGCAATCTCTCTGGTGCGGCGTAGCATCTCATCCTCGGACAGGTGGTTTAATCCGCCGGGGCTCAGGAGGACGGCGTCATAGCCCAGCTCCCTGGCCAGCAGCGCCTCTTTCCGAGCCTGAGGAATCTCACCGCATACGCCGGCAATGCGCACCAGAGGCGTATCAGAGGTTTTTTCAAAGTCATCCAGCTCTTTGGCTACCGTCTCCAGTACGGGGCGCAGCAGATTGTGTTTCGGATCCCGGATTTCAAATTGGGTGGTATGTACGGCTGTAGCCACGCCTCCTGCACCGGCCTCCAGATAGTAGCGAACCAGGCGGCGCTGCAGGAGGGGGTTGAACCTGCGGTCCTGGCCGAGAACCAGTGGGATGGCGGGAATCACGGTGCCGTTATGCAGAATTTCCAATGCTTTTTCATGTCTGTCCATGGGGGAGCTTCCTTTCTTTTTTCTTTTCTTGTTCCTTTTTTAACACTTTCTTCTTTATTTCATGTTCGATTAACTTGCGAAGGCCTTGGGATGAGCCGTCTTATGAGCAGCCACTGCGGATCTGTTTTTGTCAGTAGCTCCCCTTTCGTTCCTCGAAATGGGTGGGCTTGTTCAGTGTCCGTCCGCCGTCCAGGATCCACCGGGCCTGCCATTGAATCAGGGTGTCCAGAGAAACCGTGGGATAGCCGAAGAGAGAGAACATTTTTCCGGCATTGTTCAGATAGGCCGTGTCCTGCTCCTGGCCGGTGAAAACCGGCTCTTTTCCAAGAAGCCGTCCCAGCTTTAAGGCGGTTTCCCGGACGCCGGCAGTTTCCGGTCCCGTCACGTTGAGCTTAAACACGCTTTCGTCCGCATGGAGCAGCAGGCGCAGGGCGGCCTCGTTGGCATCTCCCTGCCAGATGCAGTTGAAGCTGGGAGTGGTCACCGATATGGGTTCGCCGTTTAAGATGTTCCGGGACAGATCGTAGAGCACTCCGTAACGCAGATCCACGGCGTAATTCAGCCGATAGAGGGCCACCTTGGTGCCAAAGGTCTTTGCGGCATATTCAAACATCCGCTCCCGTCCCTGACAGGACATGCAGTATTCTCCCACGGGCTCCGTGGGGGTTTCCTCCGTTGCGCCGCCGCTGCGGACGGAAACCTTGGGATAGATATTCCCGCTGGAAAAAACCACGATACGGGAATCTTTGTACCGCTGGGCTACTCTGGAGGGCAGCCAGGCGTTCATGGCCCAGGTCAGGTATTCCTGTCCGGCGGTTCCGAATTTGCGCCCGGCCATATAAATAATGTTGGGGGCGTCGGGAAGCTCTTCCAGAGCGCCGGGAGCCAATAAATCGCTGCTGATGATCTGGATGCCGTTGTCCCTGAGCAGCTGTGCCGCCAACGGGTCGCTGAACCGGGAGACGGCGATTACCTTTATCCGGTGAGCTGTACCTGCCTCCCCCAGGGCATTCTGGAGCAGCAGACACAGGGTGGGGCCCATCTTGCCGCCTGCGCCCAGTACCAGAACATCTCCTTCCAGATGTTGGACATCCCGTATCAGGGCCTGGGAGGGGGTGGTCAGCAAAAGGTCCAGTTTCTCTTCCGTAAAGTGCTCATTCCGGTCTTCATATTGAAGCATGTTTCATTCCTCCTCTTTATGATATTGTTACAGAGTCACAGGTGGTTGCACTGTAACTGCGGTGATTACAGCGGAACCGCATCGCGGGGCCTATGCTCATAATGCCATTATAAAGAAAGAAGAAAATCCTGTATATTGTTGGAATTAAAGGTTTTGCTGTCAAAATTTAAGGAAGATTTCATGAGGGCTGACAGCGGAAAAAGAATGAATTTTGTCAGTTGACATTAAGATTTGCAAGGAATCCCCAGGGGCAGCTTTTTCTCCCGGATTTTAATTTTGAAGGTGGCTCCTTAAATTGTGTCAATTTACGAACCGGGTTCCGGGACGTACAATGAAAACAGAAACGGCAAAACAATGCGAGGAGGTAAGTGATGAGTGGCATGCTAAAAAAACAGAAGATCAGGGCGCCGCAGACAGCCCTGGGGAAGACGATGGCAGGGCAGACAACAGCCCGGAGCAGGGAGCGCCTGTCCCACGGGAAAGGAAGAAAAAGATCCAAAACATGGCTTAAGATAAGAAGGAACTGGGTATTGTACTTATTTATCCTGCCGGCATTCCTTTACTTTCTGATTTTTGCCTACGTTCCCATGTATGGAATTCAGATTGCGTTTAAGGATTTTATAGCGACGAAGGGGTTTATGGACAGTCCCTGGGCGGATCCGGTCTGGAAGCATTTCAAGACCTTTTTCAGCTCCGTTTACTTTATGGATGTTTTTAAAAACACAATCGGACTGTCTCTATATTACATACTGGCAAGCTTTCCGGTTCCCATCCTGCTTGCGCTGATGGTAAACGAGGTAAAAAACACAAAATTCAAGAAGCTCGTTCAGAATTTTACCTATATTCCTTATTTTATCTCCACGGTGGTGCTGGTGGGAATGGTACAGTTGTTTCTGTCGAAAACAGGGCTGTTTAACCAGATCGGGGCGCTGTTCGGGGCGGAGCCGAAGCTTTTCCTGCAGAAGGACAGTTTGTTCAACGATATTTATGTGTGGAGCGGGGTCTGGCAGGTAAGCGGGTATTCGGCGGTCATTTACATCGCTGCCCTGACGGGAGTGTCCCCGGAGCTTCATGAGGCGGCGATGATGGACGGAGCCACGAAGCTTCAGAGGATATGGCATGTGAATCTCCCGGCCATCATGCCTGCCATCGTGACCATGCTGATCATGAGCGTGGGCGGAATCATGAACCTTTCTTTTGAAAAGGTGCTGCTGATGCAGACGGATTCCAATCTGATGGTATCTGAGGTGATCTCTACTTATGTATATAAGCTGGGCATACAGAAGGCTCAGTTCAGTCTGTCCTCCGCGGTGGGGCTGTTTAACAATCTGATTAATGTGACGCTGCTGATTATTGTGAATAAGATATCGGCGAAGCTCAGCGATACTTCGCTGTGGTAGGGGAGGTGGATGCTTAATGAGTACAGGATCAAAAGGGCATAAGAGGTTTTTCAGAAGCGATAAGGCTTTTGACATCGTGAATATCTCGATTCTGGTTGTGGTACTGCTGATATGCGCCTACCCGCTGTGGTTCATCATCGTTGCGTCTGTCAGCAATCCGGATCTGGTGAACACAGGTAAGGTATGGCTCTGGCCCCGGGACGTTTCCTTCACGGGCTACAGGAACCTGTTCGGGGATCCCAGTATCATGAGGGGATATCGGAATACGCTGCTCTATACCTTCGGCGGCACTGTGCTGAACCTGTTGGTGACGCTGCCTGCAGCCTATGCATTGTCCAGAAAGGACTTTGTGGGGAGGAAATTTTTCAACATTATGTTTCTGGTGACTATGTTCTTCAGCGGGGGACTGATTCCTACGTTTTTGACCGTCAGGTCTTTGGGGCTGTATAATAATCCATGGGTTATGGTAATATTAGGAGCGACGTCCATGACCAATATCATTATTTCCAGAACTTTCTTCCAGAGCAATATTCCGGATGAACTGGAGGATGCTGCAAAGATAGACGGGTGCGGCAATTTCAGGTTGTTTTGCCAGATCGTGCTGCCCATCTCCAGCGCCATCGTGGCGGTCATGGCCCTGTTTTTTGCCGTGAACCATTGGAACGGGTATTTCACTGCCATGATCTATATCAGAGACGAGGAATGGAAGCCCCTGCAGATCGTCATGCGGGAGGTGCTGCTCCAGAGCCAGTTCAATGCGGAGATGCTGCAGCAGGGAGGCGACACGCTGGGGATGCTGCAGGAGGAACTGAGGGCGGCGGAGCAGATACGCTATGCGCTGATTGTGGTGGCATCCATTCCGGTGATGCTTTTGTATCCGTTCATACAGAAGTACTTTGTGAAGGGAGTCACTGTGGGAGCGGTGAAGGGGTGAGAAAAGTATATGATAAGCCGGCGCAGGCATTCTGAATCGGCTTGGAATATAGAGCAGTAAAAGTGTAACAAAAGAAAACCCATTTTATCAAAACAAGGAGGATTATCATGAAAAAAAATTTGGCTGCATTGTTGTGTACGGTGCTGTGTGTAAGTGCTCTCTCTGGCTGCGGCAGCGGGGATACGGACTCTGAAGTACAGTCCGGCCAGACCCAGTCCCGGGAAGGCCAGTCGGAGGCACTCCCGGAGGAGGATAGTAATGTGACACCCGTGGGCCAATACCCTGTTGTGGAGGAGCCTGTCACACTGAAGATCATGGGAAGGAAGGATCCCGGAGCCCCCAACTGGGACGAGCTGGAGCTGTTTAAGCGGCTGACGGAGATCACCAATATCCGGTTTGAGTTTGAAATGCTGGAGTCCAGCGTTTTCCCGGAGCAGAAGAACATTGCTCTGGTAGGCGGAGAATATCCGGATATGATATGGAGGGATGATTCCGCTGCCATCACGGACGAAGAGACCTACGGACCGCAGGGAATCTTCCTGGAACTCAGCGGCCTGATCGATCAGTATGCCCCTAATATCAGGGCCATGCTGGATGCCAATCCCGACGTGAAGGCGGCAATCACTTCCCTGGACGGTAAAATTTACGGCCTTCCCTATGTGTTTACCACCGCTACCACCCAGGGACATACAGGCTTCTTTGACAGCCGCTGGATGGAAAACGTGGGGATCACGAAGGTGCCCGAAACCACGGAGGAACTGTACGAAATGCTGAAGGCGTTCAAGGAGCAGGATGCCAACGGTAACGGTGACCCTGGCGATGAAATTCCATTCACCTGCGTGGGGCTGAATACCACCATGAGAGATCTGCTGATCCCAGCCTTTACAGGAGTGCCTGACGGTCTGAGCTTCAATATCAAGGACGGTAAGGTTGTTTATGCCCCTGCGCTGCCGGAGTATAAGGAGTTTCTGCTCTACGCCCATAAGCTGTATGAGGAGGGACTGCTGGATCCGGAATTTTCCACCCATACCACCCAACAGTGGCAGGCAAAGATGAAATCCGACATGTGCGGCGTATACAGCGGCTCTCCCACCGGTCTGGATCCTGAGACCACGACCACCAAGCAGCTGAGTCTGCCGCCCCTCACCAGTCCGGCCAACAGCGAGAAGGTTTTGAAGAAACCCTTGTATCTCTATCCGGGCCGGGCGTTTATCACCGACAAATGTGAGAATCCGGAAGCAGCCATGCGTCTGTTGGACATGTTCTATGCCACAGAGGAAAATGCCGTATCCGGCTTCTGCGGAACTACCGTGTTTGCCGGTTGGGAAGGGGAGCATTGGGAGTACACGGACGACACCAGGACAGCGTATCGGTGGATTGCCCCTGTCACGGGCTTCGGCGACATCAACAAGACCGTGTCCGTTAACATGGAGCTGCCCGGCTACCTGAATTTCCCGGCCATGCCTGTAGGCTCGCCCCTGATGGAAAACAAGGTGGAGCAGGTGAAGGAAATGCAGGTACCCTATTACACCGACTCCTATCCCGCAAATGCCAGATTTACGACGGAAGAGTCAGAGAGAGGAAACGTAATTGAAAACGATCTATATACACAGGTGGTCATGATGACGACCAAATTTATCAACGGGGAGGAGAGCATCGACAACTTTGACGCTTATCTGGAGACTCTCAATCAGATCGGTCTTCAGGAACTGATTGCCATCAAGGAAGCCGCATTGGAGAGATGGAATGAAGCATTGAAGTAAGAGTCTTCTCAGAGTTTTTGAGGGACGGAGGAGCCTCGGAGTAAGGGGCTCCTTTTTCCTTATGGAAGGTATGTCCCTGTGACATGGATGAAAGCGAGGAGAATGATTATGAGGAGAGAGGTCTGTTTTGAGGACTACGGAGTATCAGGCCCCGGGACGGCGGCGGACGGTGCGTTGGAACGGATGCTTGCGGATCCTGAGATTCGGGTGATTCACGGATACACGGACCTGAACTTTACAAGGAGGCACGAGCTGCACAGAGGGCATGTGGAATTGGATTTTCACGGCTGCAGGGTGACAGGGACCGGGATAGAGAAAGCCAGACACAATGACCCCTTCGGAGCAGTGATGCATTTTACGGGGCTTCCCACGGGGGAGAGGCAGGAGCTTGTTCTCGGGGAGCCTCTGAAGGAGCAATATGATATTTTTCCCGTGCAGGATGCGGACTTGTTTCCCCTATACAGCTGGTGGCAGGTTGCGGTGAACGCTCTGGCCGGAAGAGAGGAAAAGGAGATTGACAAGCTCCTGATGGTCACGGAACGGATAGATGACACACATGTCAGATTCAATTACAAAATGGGATGGCCTCTGGAGGCGGGCAGAAAGCTTACCTATACGGGAATACGGCCCGTGGAGGACGTGGTCATACGCAATATGGTCTTCGAGGGAAACTGCGGCGGCGAGGAGCCGGGAATCTCTCCGGTGGCACTGGAATATGCGGTAAACTGCAATGTCTGCGGCATACGGGCCAGACATACCTATTGGCCGGTGGTGCTCCGGAGGTACAACACGGAATTTCGCACGGTAGACTGCAGGCTGGTGAATCCCACGGAGGTGGCGGTGGGAGGCACGGGATATCTGACTCAGCAGATTCACTGTCTGTACGGAGCGGTGAGGGACTGTACCGTGAGCAATGCCAGACATTTAAACGATTTTACGGGCTGCGCCTATTGCATGGTCGAAAACTGCCACGGGGACGGAGATTTTCACGGCGCCTTCGTTACCCACGGGCAGTTCGAGCATGATCTGACCTATGTGGGAAATTCGGGCCTTTTGTCCTTTGCCAACAGCGGTCCTACCTGGGGCAGCAGCGCTAAGCGGATCACGGTGCTGCGGCATGTGGGCTGCTGGGGGCTGGGCTTTGCCAAGGTCAGCGACCTGACCGTTCAGGACGGGACGTTTCTGCAGACGGAAAAATATCAGGAATGCGGCACCATGCTGCTGAATGCGGACGGTCTGCAGCTGAGGGGCTGCAGCGCAGGGAAGCTGGTGCTGACTCAGAGAAGCGACAGGTCCCGCCGTCCCTGCGTGGTGGAGGACTGTTATTTTCAGGAGGGCGTGGAAGTGGCAGATAAGGGAGACGCTCCGGTGACTAACCGGGTAGTATTGAGGAATATAAGAACCGATGCCGATCAGGAGGGGGAGACATATGAAGAGTAAGATATTGGTGACGATGCCGGAGGGTGAAGTTTTCCGGACGTTTTTTGACGAGGAGAACCTCAGGGCGCTGGAGGCTCTGGGGGAGGTGGAATGGAACAGGGGTACCAGCCAGTTTACGCCGGAGGAGCTGAAGGAGCGCCTTAAGGGGAAGGACATCTGTGTCACGGGCTGGGGCTGCCCGGTGTTGGAGGAGGCTATTCTGGAAAATGCCGGGGAATTGAAGCTGGTGGCCCACACGGGGGGCAGCGTGAAGCCCTATGTGACGGATGCCGTATACGAGAGGGGGATCCGGGTGGTCAGCGGGAACAGGGTATTTGCGGAGAGCGTGGCGGAGAGCGTGATTGCCTATGCGCTGTCGGCGCTTCGGGACATCCCCTGTTACAGCAGGCGTCTGAAGGAGGGGCACTGGCCGGAGCGCTTTTGGAACAGAGGTCTTCTGGACCGAAGCGTGGGAATTGTGGGGTATGGGATGATTGCCGGATATGTGGTGCAGATGCTGCAGCCCTTCCACAATTCCATCAAAGTGTTTTCCAGACATATCGGGGATGAAGAGCTGGAAAAGTGGAAGATGCAGAGGGCAGGGCTGGAAGAGATCTTCTCCGAATGCGACATCATTTCCATACACAGCGGCATGACCAGGGAAAACCATCACCTGATTACGGAGGAGCTGCTCCGCAGCATGAAGCCCGGAGCCTTGCTGATCAATACCGCAAGGGGGGCAATCATAGACGAGGAGGCGCTGGTCAGGGTGCTTCGGGAGCGGGACATCTATGCCGTTCTGGATGTGTATGAGACGGAGCCGCTGCCTCAGGGGCATCCCCTGACAACCTGCGACAGGGCGCTTCTCATGCCTCATATGGGCGGGCCCACCATAGACAGAAGACTGGCAGTGACAAAGGCTGTCATGAAGGACATAGCGCATTTTCAGAAGGGTGAGGAATTGGACTGTGAGATCGACAGGGATTATGCGGGAAAGATGTCCGTTTTTTGAAATCAGGCAAATGCGCAGGCAAAAAAGGACGCCGCAAGAAGAATGTCTTCAGAATAAGCGCAGTAAAAATGTGGTAAGAAAAAGTGTGTTTATGAAGACTGAATTGTAGAAAATGCACTGAAGAAAGAAAATCGCACAGTAGATGCAAAAGGCAAGAACAAAAGGTACAAAAAGCAAGAATAAAAGGTACAAAAAGCAAGAATAAAAGGTACAAAAAGCAAGAACAAAAGGTACAAAAAGCAAGAACAAAAGGTACAA
>CAJUJN010000041.1:16588-37576 GCA_910586775.1 uncultured Acetatifactor sp.
AAAAGGTACAAAAAGCAAGAACAAAAGGTACAAAAAGCAAGAACAAAAGGTACAAAAGGCAAGAACAAAAGGTGCAAAAGGCAAGAACAAAAGGCAGATACAAAAAGGAAGTTCAAAAGGCAGATACGATAAAGCAGTAAAATAAAGCGGGTAGAAAGCAGATATGATAAAGCGGATGCAATAAGGAAGGGTGGAGAAATATGGATAAGGTTAAGATAGCATTGATCGGAGCAGGAGAACGGGGACAGTTTAATTATGCCCCTTATTGGAAGCTCCACAGCCATGAGATGGCCTTCGGGGCGGTGGCGGAGCCGGACAGGGAAAGACGGGAGAGGTTTGTCAGGGAATATCAGATACCGGAAGGGAACGCATTTGAGCGGGCGGAGGACTTTTTTGCCCGGCCGAAAACCTGTGACGCAGTGATGATCTGCACGCAGGATGCTCAGCATTTCGAGTACGCCTGCACGGCTGTCAGGCAAGGCTACAGGATCCTTCTGGAAAAGCCCATTTCCCCTGATCTGGGAGAATGTCTGGCGCTGCAGAGGCTGGCGGAGGAGTATCATACGGAAATCATGGTCTGCCATGTGATGCGCTATACGAAATTCTACAGAACCATCAAGCGGCTGCTGGAAGACGGAGCCATCGGAGAGACGGTCAGTATCGTACATACGGAAAATGTAGGCTATTGGCATTATGCCCACAGCTATGTCAGGGGAAACTGGCACAGAAAAGAGGATGCGTCCCCCATGATTCTGGCAAAATGCTGCCATGACATGGACATACTATGCTGGCTTCTGGGCAGCAGGTGCAAAAGCATTTCCTCTTATGGGGCGCTTAAGTTTTTCACGGAGGCCAATGCGCCTGCAGGAAGCCCGAAGCGCTGTACCGACGGGTGTCCCGTCAGCGGGACATGCCCTTACTACGCGCCGGCGCTGTATCTGTCCGACGACGGCAAATGGCCTACTGCCATTACAAGTCTGGGGGCGGGGACGGATCCGGAGAAGCGCAGGAAGGCCCTGGAGGAAGGGCCTTACGGGAAATGTGTGTTCCATAATGACAATGACGTGGTGGATCATCAGGTTGCAGGCATGCTGTTTGAAAACGGAGTCACGGTGGCATTTACCATGTGCGCCTTCAGTAATGACTGTGACAGGACGATAACTATTATGGGAACGGAGGGGGAGATCAGGGCCAGCATGGATCACAATACCATCAAGGTCACCAGATTCGGCCCCGGAGTGAAGACGGGGAATTCTCAGGTGATTACCGTGGTGCCCGGCAATGCCGGGCACAGCGGAGGGGATGAGGGGATCATGGAAGAATTCGTGGCGATACTGAAGGGGGAAAGGGAAAACACCAATACCATTTCCCAGTCCGTACACAGCCATGTGATGGCCTTTGCGGCGGAGGAATCCCGTCTGACCGGAAAAACCGTTCTGCTGAAGGAGTTTGAGGAGAGAGCTGTTCGTCAGGGGCATTCCGGCGAAGAGGGCTGAGAGGTGAACTGTTTGTCGGAGCGGCTCTGTCGAAAGAAATTGAAGAAAGAACTGACTGTCAGAGCGGTTCTGCCGAAAGAGCTTGAGCGGAGATGTTTCCCGGAGAGTGTGCCGGGGGACGAAAAAGGGCTTTAAGCGGGTCATAGAGGAGAATAACAGATGATAGAAGTGGTTGTGAGCGGAGAAGAACACAAAGAGGCATTGATAGCCTGCGCCGATGGGGCGTTTGGGGGCGGGCTCCCGGAGGGCGGGTTCGCCGTTCTTCTGCCCAAACTCTATGGTATGGATGCAAAAGCAGGCGGAAATCACTTGATGGCGGTGGAAGAGGGAAAAATTCTGGGTCTGGTGCTGACGGAAACGATGCACTATACCGTTTTGGAGAAGGAACTGAAGATTGCGTGTATCGGAACCGTTTCGGTGGCAGGAGAGGCGAGAGGGCGTGGGATCATGAAGCTGCTGATGTCTGCCGCTTTGAGCCGGTTGGAGCAGGAGGGCTGTGATTTCGTATTCTTGGGGGGCCAGCGTCAGAGATATGCTTACTGGGGCTTCGAGCCCTGCGGAACCCGGACCGTCTTTTCCTGGAATCAGGCCAATCTGAGGCATGGACCCAGGCCCGAAGAGGGGGAACGGATAGAGCTGCTTCCAATGGGAAGAAGCGCATTCCCATCAGGAAGAAGTGTATTCCCATCAGGAAAGAATACATTCCCGCCTTCTGCCGGGGCGCAGGAGGCGGATCCGGAGCTGACGGAGCAGGCCTGGAGGCTGTATGAAAGGGAGCCTGTGAGGATAAAACGATCTCCGGAAAGATTTTTCGACATTCTGTGCTCCTGGCAGGCAAGACCCTATGTCTGCATGCGGCAGGGGGTTTTTGCGGGGTATGTGGCTCTTTCCGTAGATGAAAAGCGGGAAAGGGTTCAGATCAGGGAAATGGTCTTGGAAAAAGACGTTTCAGCCGTGGCGGTGCTCCACGGCCTGGCGGACAGTCTGGGCATCCGGCAGGGGACCGTGACGGTGGATTGCGGGAAACAGGAGATGATGCGGGAACTGGAAGAGATCTGTGAGAGCCAGAGTATGGGCTGCCGCCACAGGTTTCGGATCATGAACTGGGTCAGAGTTGTGGAGACGATGTTGGAGCTGAAGCGAATCTGGAGCCCCATTGAGGACGGAGAAGCCGTACTGGGGATAACGGAGCCCTCAGGGAGAAGGACTGCGGTGGAAATCCGGATTCATAAGGGGCGGATTGCCGTGACCGGGGAAGAAAGACAGGAGGCGCGGGCGGGGGAAACGGAGCTGACGGCAGCCATGGCGGCCAGAATGCTGTTCTGCAATACACAGATATACTATAAGGAGCTGGAAGGGGTTTCCGGAAGCTGGTTCCCCCTTCCGCTGTATGTAAGCTCACAGGACTGCTGTTAAGGCAGTCCTGCTTTGTTTCGGAAATCTCCCGGCGTCATGCCTTCATATTTTTTGAACAGCCGGATGACGCCGATTTCTCCCGCATAGCCCAGATGCCGGGCGATCTCGTTGACAGACATATCTGTAGTGAGAATAAGCTTCTTGGCACATTCCAGCTTTGTCTTTGAAATATAATCCTTGATGTTCTGGTTCCGGTATTTCTTGAAGATATTGGAGATATACTGGGGCGTCACATGGAAGGCCTCCGACAGGGTGTTCAGGTCAATCCACTGGTCGCCGGCCTTCTCGTCTATATAAGAGGCAATGGAGGAGGCCAGCTTTTCCGGCTTGCTGAGAGCAGGCTCATCCATCTTTTGGACACAGATCTGGTCGATCATCTCCAGATACCGTATCCTGGCTTCTTCCAGCGAAACGGGTTCATTCCCCTCCGAGTATTCCTTCCGGGGCACAGGTTCTTCGCTCTTTGCGATATGGATGCTGTCCAATTGCTTTGACAAAGTGGAATCGAGTTCAAAGAGGAGGCCTCTCATCGCATGGGGGCTCAGGCTCTTGTCCTGCGTATTCAGCTCGAATATCTTCTCAACCAGTGTCCTGGCCTGGTCAAAATGTCCGGCTTTCAGGCTGCTGATCAGTTGGTATTCCATTTCTGCGGGATAGTAATAATTGGTTTCCAGATTCAGGAGGTCGCTGAAAAATACGGGAGCCTCGGACTGTGCCAGTCTGCCGTACCGGGAAGCCTTGCAGGCTTCGTCGAAGCACAGGGGGATGCCTTCGGGGGAATTCCGCAAGGTGCTGATTCCGATGCAGGTTTCTATCCGGAATTGCTGCAGCAGGAATTCCAACAGCCTGTTTGCAAGCTCCATGGCCGCAGGTTCCGCCGTCTGCTCCGACTGTCTGGGACAGAGGAGAAAGACACAGTGCATCTGTTCATAGTCGATATAACAGCTTACAAATTGTGGGTCGAACAATTCTTCTCCCACATTGGACACCACCATTCTGGCCAGAAATATATCTTCCTCGAAATCGGTTCCGGATCGGAGGAAAGGACTGTTCTCTGCAATCTCCAGAGAAATTACCAGAAAAAAGCTGTTCGGAAAGCATATGCCCATTTCCTGAAAGCGTTCCATAGTCTGAACATAGTCCGTGGTCAGACCCTTTAGCATGCGGTCCAACATGGCCCGTTTTACATGGGGGAGCTGGCTGTTGATGATGCCGCTGAGCTTTTTGTCCCTTTGGAACTGGTGGATCAAAGTACCCTTGATGGTCTCAAATTCGTTGGCGTTTCTTGCGGCGGGCATGTCCTCCACCGGGTTGCTGCGAATCAGGTTGTGTATCTCCGAAATGGGAGAGTAATTTTTCCGGGCCAGAAAATGAACCAATATCAGGCCCGCTGCCAGATAGACGGCAAATATCGCCAGGGAATTGCGCAGAAAATACCTGTTTTCCTCAAGAGATAAAGCCGTGGGAGTCCGGACGATAAAATTCCATCCTAATGTATCGGCGGTTCTTTTGCTGATGATGGTATTCTTGTCCGTCTTGCCGCCGGATGCGGAATCCATGGCGGAGACATCCAGAGAGGGTGCATTGTCACTGGAAGTAATGAGCACATGGTTTTCGTTTAGTACGTAGACATCGGAACCTGTGGACTGATGGATCAAATTCACGTTCTCAAAGAGTTTTTTAGCGTTGACCAGACAGATGATCTGACCCAGCGGCTCACTGGCGGTTCCCACGGGGAAGGTCTGAAGCAGGGGGAGAGCCAGAAAGGATTCGTCGCTATACAGTGTGAGCTCCTGCAGAGGCATAAACTCCTGAAAATAGATCCCATCCAAATACCATTTCCGGAATTCTTCGTAGCTCATGTTTTCAAAAGTGTACATGAGTTCATAAAATTGCCGGGACGATATTTTGATGGTAGGAGTGACGATTTGATCCGTCTCTTTGATATAGACAAAACAATCGTACACGATATCTTTTTGGTATAAGCGGGAGGAGAGTATGGACTGCAGTTCCTTGCCGGTGAAGCCGGGGAGACCCTTGGCGTACTGATGGATATTTTTGTCAAAGGCGATTTCCTGAACCATTTTTTTGACGCCTGTCAGGTCGCTCTCCACGGAAGTCTGGAGCTGGGTCAGAAGAAGCTGTCTGGAGATTTCCGTCCGCGCGCTGATCTGCTTGTCGATCTGAAAGTAATATATGATGTTGCTGCTCAGAGTCAGAAGAAGAACGGAGATATAGGAGAGCAGCAGTATAAAGTAAACGCTGGGCCGCCGGTTCCGGCCGGTTTTGCGGGATGAGCTCATGGTAGGCCTCCTTATGCATGTCTGGCTTGACTCGTTGTGCAGGCTGAATGCCGATGTTGCAGCTTGTGTGACAGCAATCGCTTTTATTCTACCATAAACGGTAAGGAAATGTTAAGAAATAAATCTTTACATCTGGCTTGCCGGAATTCCCGGCTGCTGCGTTGTCATCAGCCGCCGCAGCCTGCTGCGACTCTTTCTTCCGTCTTCCGCAATGTAAAGAAAGGCTTTCCATGGAAAAACATTCTGCGCCAAATGCAAAGTTATTTCTTAACAGTTCCTGAGGGCGGATAATCTGTCATACTGTCAGCCGCAGGCTATCTCCCTCCGCCGTCAGGCAGCAGCGTCCTCCGTCCTTCAGGGCGCCGAACAGGATTTCATCCACCAGAAGCGGCTTGACTTCGCTTCGGATGACACGCTCGATTTCCCTGGCGCCGAATTCAGCGCTGATGCCCTTTTGCTTTATCAGCTGTTTTGCCGGGGCATCGGCGGACAGCTCTACATTTTTCCGAAGAAGCATCTTCTGCAGCCCGCCAAGCTTTTTCTCCACAATCTGCTCTGCCATTTTATCATCCATGCTGTTGAATACCACAATCCGACTCAGACGGTTGCGGAATTCCGGCTGGAAAGTACGTTTGACTTCCTCCAGCAGGATATCCGAGCTGACATCCTTTCCCTGGAAGCCGATGCCGTGCTTTCCGATCCGGCTTGCACCGGCATTTGACGTCATGATGATAATAACATTGCGGAAATCCGATTTCTGTCCCTGATTGTCGGTGAGGGTGGCGTAATCCATGGCCTGCAGCAGGATATTGTAGATGTCGGGGTGGGCTTTCTCGATTTCGTCCAACAGGAGGACGGCATGGGGAGATTTACGTATTTCCTCCGTGAGCAGGCCGCCTTCCTCGTAGCCCACATATCCCGCAGGGGCGCCGATGAGCTTGGCTACGGCATGCTTTTCCTCATATTCGCTCATGTCAAAGCGGATGAGACGGATGCCCAGTTCCTCCGCAAGGCTTCTGGCAATCTCCGTTTTGCCCACGCCGGTGGGGCCTACGAACAGCAGGCTGGCCAGAGGCTTACCATCCTCCAGAAGCCCGGCCCTTGCGAACTTCACGGCATTGACCACCTGGGAGACGGCCTCGTTCTGTCCGAAAATGCGGCTCAGGAGACGGTTTTCCAGAGTCCCGAGGCGCTGGGTTTCGTCATTTTCCACCATCTGTTTGGGAATCTGACATGTTTTGGATAGAATTTCGTCTATCAGGGCTTTGTCTACTATCTGCTGCGTCTGTGTCTCACCCTGCTCGAAGGGAGACATATGAGGGCAGGTGTGGGCCTCGTCCGCGGATTGCTGTGTCTGCCCTGGGGTCTGCGTATGCTGGCAGGCGGAGTTTCCGTCTGCGGGTGGCTGCTTCTGCACGATGGGGTGCATCCGGCGGTAGGCGCCGGCTTCGTCTATCAAATCAATCGCCTTGTCGGGCAGGTATCGCTCGTTGATATATTTAGCGCTCATCTCCACGGCGTATTCCAGTACGCCGTCCTCATAGGTTACGCCGTGGAAAGCTTCATACGTTTCCCGCAGACCTTCCAGAATCAGAACAGTATCCTGCACGCCGGGCTCTTTGATGTCTATATTCTGGAATCTGCGTACCAGGCTTTTATTTTTCGCAAAATGCTTTTTGTATTCCTCGTAGGTGGTGGCGCCGATGAAACGGATGTGCCCGGCTGCCAGATAGGGCTTCAGCATGTTGGAGACATCGAAGGTTCCGCCGTTTACCGCGCCCGCGCCCACGATATTGTGGATTTCATCGATATAAATAATGGGCTTTTCCTCCTGGCTTAAGTCTTCCATGACTCTCTTGAAGCGTTTCTCGAAATCTCCCCGGTACTGGGTGCCCGCCAGCAGACTGCCCAGGTCCAGGGCGTAAATCCTGGCGCCGGACAACGGGGCAGGAACCTTTCCTTCCTCCAGCAGGCGTGCCAGTCCGCATGTGATGGCGGTCTTGCCCACTCCGGGTTCGCCGATATGCAGAGGATTGTTTTTTTCCCGGCGGCAGAGTATCTGCATGGTGCGTTCCAGTTCTTCTTCCCTGCCAATCAGTGGGTTAACGCCGTCTAACTCGTCATTGAGACAGCTGGCATATTGCTGCCAGAAGCTGGTGTCGGCGTCGTCTTCCTCATCTTCCGATATGTCGTCATACAGATAAAATTCGTCATCTCTGCCTGAAAATCCACCAGAGAGAAAGGGTTCATCCGGGAATTGCCCATTGGATAAACTGTCATCCGAAGAAGCGTCTTTGGATACGGGTTCTTCCGATGAATCTTCTCCTGAGACAGTCGGATGGTCAGAGCCGTTTTCGGGCATTGTTTCTCCAGGCGACTGTTGATTCTGTGGACGGAAGGAGTTGTGCATATGTGGATTTCCCTGAGTGCGTGCGGCAGGATTGGCTTTTTTTCGGGATTTATTTTCATTGGAAGTTTCTTCATAAGCAATCGTTATTTCCCGCAGCAGTTCTGCCTGCTCTACGCCCTGGGCCTGCATATAATACGCGGCATAACTCTCCGGCAGCCTGTACATTGCATGCAGGATATGCGGCAGTTCCACCATGGATTTCTCGCTGCCCAGCGCCGATTCCCAGGCACAGGAAAGCAGGTATTCCATGCCCTGTGAAAATTCCGGCCCGCTTTCGGAATTCTCGGACTCATATTCTTCGGCTGACAGTTCCATATTTTCTTCCAGCCAGGTCTTTAATTCAAAATCGAGTTTTCTGACAATCCCGTCACAATTCTGGAATGCCCGGGCAAATACTTTGTTCCTGCATATGACATACAGTAAAAGCTCCGGGGTAACATATTCAAACCGGGCGTTTTTGGCCAGCATATAAGTCTGGTTGATAATTTCGGCTACTTCAGACGATACGTACATATTGATAACCTCCTGCCTGCTCTGACAGGCAACTAATCATCCTTTGTGTGTTTTTTCGCGGCTAGACTTCCTCCACTGTCATCCGGAAGGGAAAGCCTTCCTCTTTTGCTCTTGCCGATGCATTCCGCACTTTTGTGACAGCAATGTCATATGAGTATGCTCCTACGGCAGCCCTGCCGTTTTCGTGAACCATCATCATCAGCCGCTCTGCCTCCAAAGGGTCTTTGCGGAAAATATCCATGAGAATCTCTACCACGAAATCCATGGGGGTGAAGTCGTCATTATGCATGATTACCCGGTATTGCTTTGGTTCCCGGACGTTGATTCTTGTCTTTTCTTTGGTTTCTCCCTGTACTGACATTAGTGTCACCTCGAATTATGCTTCTTATATTTGACTGAGACTGCAGCCGGGTTCGAAGTCCTGTTCCTTCGGGAATTTTACGGACAGCAGTTCCGTACCATTATTATGCGTCTATTCCAGTTACAAGAATAACACTGAAAAAATATGCTGTCAATAAAGAAGAATCATGCGCTTTTACCCAAACAGGGGCGTAGTATTAAACTTTTTGATGTGACACCAGACTCAGCTGTCGCTCTGCAGGGTATTCAGTCCCGCTCCCAACAAGCAGTAAAACACTGGTTTTAGATGTATTGCTCAGTTCCATACCTTGGGCTTAACGAAACCGGCTGAGTTTTGTATATAGTCATAAAAGTTAAGAGTTGCAAAATTATCTTCTGTCAGGAATTGTATTTTCTGACAGATTCCGTTATAATGGAAGACACTGGAGGCCGGCAAACGGCTGTAAAATGAGAGATGCAGTAAACTTCCGGCTATCTGGGAAGCGGGAATTCTCAGGAATTTATGGATGCTGATATTCATATGTTGAATAGGGAAGTGCCAGGGTGCTTTTGTGGTGTAAAACAAAAAGCGGAGAATGAATGCGCTTGCAAAGATATGTTCCTGTAAAAGCAGGAGATTGGAGAGCGGAATATGTTGGAAATTATAAAGGCAATTATTTATGGAATCGTGGAAGGAATTACGGAGTGGCTGCCCATCAGCAGTACGGGGCATCTGATTCTGCTGGAAAGCATCATGCCTTTTCAGACTGCGGCGGAAGGCGGGAACATCAGCGAGGAATTTTTCGGCATGTTTGACGTGGTGATTCAGCTTGGTGCCATTCTGGCGGTGGTGGTGCTGTTCTGGGGACGGATATGGCCCTTTGCCCTGACGCGGGCGGAACGGGAGAAGGAAGGCGGAACCGGTATTATGTCTTATTTTAAGAGGGACATCTGGATTCTATGGTTTAAGATTCTGATATCCTGTGTGCCGGCGGCTGTCATCGGCATCCTGTTTGACGATGTGTTTGACGAGCTTTTCTATAATCCCACCTCAGTCGCCGTTGCGCTGATTGTATTCGGTGTGGCTTTTATCGTGATTGAGAACTGGAACAGAGGGCGCCGCCCGAGAATCCGGCGGCTGTCCCAGATTACGTACCAGACGGCGCTGCTTATCGGCGTATTTCAGCTGCTGGCTGCTGTCTTCCCCGGTACCTCCCGCTCCGGAGCCACCATTGTGGGGGCATTGCTCATCGGCGTGTCAAGGACTGTGGCGGCGGAGTATACTTTCTTCCTGGCGATTCCGGTGATGTTCGGCGCCAGCCTGCTGAAGATTGTGAAATTCGGTTTCGAATTTACGTCCCTGGAACTGGCGCTGCTGATAACGGGTACGGTGGTATCATTTATTGTGTCTCTGTTTGTGCTTCGGTTTCTGATGGGATATATTAAGAAGCATAATTTCAAGGTGTTTGGCTGGTACCGCATTGTGCTGGGCATTGTGGTGCTTGTGTATTTTGGATTGGCTGCATAAAGGCAATTCAAGGGGCTGTCGGGAAATGGCATTCGTTCACAATACATATTGTGGGAATACAGTTATTTCCCGACAGCCCCTTGTGCCGGATGGCAAAGTTCTGGCCTCTGCCGGTGTATCATAAGATAATATTAAGACTGTCCGCATATCTCTTTCAGATGCCGCACGATGGTATTACGGTTGGAAGAGCGCAGGCCCTCTGCAGTGCGTATGAGGCGTTCTACCCGGAAGCTTTCACCTTGGGAAATCCAGTAATCTGCCAGACGGTAATACGTATTGCTGACATCGGTATTGGTGCTGACGGCAAATTCCATTATGACAGCGGCTTCCTTCTCGTAACCGGCCGAGATCAGGTTATCGGCCCATTTCTGCAGAGTCCGCACCAGAAGGGTGTAATTCTGATCATACTCGGACAGCACTGTGATATTTGCCGTGCCGTATTCCAGTTTCAGGTCCGTATTGCTCCATCCGGTCAGGTTCACAATCTTCTGCGGGGTAAGCGTTTCCAGTGTCTCAATGCATTCCAGGACATCCGTATTGTCGTTTAACAGGTGAGTGGGAAACTGTTCCAGGGGGATGCGGATATAGCGGAGCCCGTCCAGTGACTTGCGGCGGACGGAGTTGGCCTGAGATTCCCGCGCCCAGAAATCCTTCTCCTCTTTTTTTCCGCGCCGGGCCTGTTTTTTTATATTGTAAGAAATGATGATGGTAAAAAGAATAAAGGCACCTATAAATCCAAAATTCATGTTGATTTCCTTTCGTAGTTCATGCTGTCCCGCCGTGCAGGCCTCTGTATTTGTACAGTATAGCAAAGGTGATGCCGGAATGGAAGAGGAAAAAGGAATAAAGCTTGCCAAAAACGTCAATTTCATATATAATTTGTTTCGTAGGCTAATGGATTACAGAGTCCGGCAGACCGTCACAAGCGGATGCCGGATACTGTGGATGCCGGAAAGGGGCAGTCAGGAGTTTGTTATGTTAAATATGAATAATAAGAAGAGAAATCAACGTATTTCCGCTGTCATTGTCATTTTGCTGGTGCTTGCCATGGTCATTCCGACGGTGGCGTCCATGTTCTATTAATGTGACGAGTGGATAAGCAGACAGAGAGTGCGATATGGGACGATTAGCGGGATGCCTGCAGAAGCAGGCGGGAGGTATGAAAATGACGAGAGGCATGAGAAGGGCACAGGTTGTCGCTTTGATGCTGGGATGTATGCTGTTTTTTGGTATAAAAGCGGATGCACAGAGCGCGGATACCATTAAAAACGGGATTTTTGCGGGAGACATTGATCTGTCCGGTATGACCGAGGGAGAGGCTTCCCAGGCAGTGGAGGCTTATGTAGATGGCTTGAAAGACACGGAAATCACGCTCCTGGCGGCTGACGAGACGGAAGTCGTGGTAACGGCAGGTGACTTTGGCGTTTTCTGGGCGAATCCGGAACTGGTGGATGAAGCGGCAGCTGTGGGAACGAAGGGGAACGTGATTGAGCGCTATAAGCTGATGAAGGACCTGGAGAGAGAGAATCTGATTCTTCCCATAGAGATTTCCTTCAATTTGCAGGCAATCAGTGACATTCTGCTGGAGAGATGCGTACAGTATGACGTGAAGGCGGAGGATGCCACCCTTGTCAGGGAAAACGGGGAATTCCGCGTGATTGGAGGGCGCACCGGCTATGCGTTGGATGTGGAGACCTCCGTTGACAGGGTCAGCGAGAAGCTGATGAAGGACTGGGACGGACAGCCCTGTACCATTGCGCTGGATGTGGAAGTGGAGGAGCCGAGAGGAAAGGCGGAAGATTTGGCTCAGGTGAAGGATGTGCTGGGGACATTTACCACATCTTACAGTTCTTCCGGTTCCAACAGAAGCGCTAATGTGACAAACGGCTGCGAGCTGATTAACGGCACTCTGCTGTATCCGGGAGACGAATTTTCCACCTATGAGAGTGTGGCTCCTTTTACACAGGCGAACGGCTATTATATGGCGGGCTCTTATATGAATGGCAAGGTGGTGGACAGCCTGGGCGGCGGCATCTGTCAGGTGTCTACGACACTTTACAATGCGGTGCTTCTTGCAGAGCTGGATGTTACGGAGCGCAATAACCATTCCATGATTGTGACTTATGTAGACCCTTCCGCAGACGCGGCAATAGCCGAAAGCTCCGGAAAGGATTTAAAATTTGTGAACAATCTGGAATATCCTGTTTATATCGAGGGATATACCGAGAACAAACGTATTACATTTACCATATATGGTAAGGAAACAAGGTCTTCCAATCGGGAAGTCCGCTATGAGAGCAAGGTACTGGAGGTTAACAGACCTCCTGCGGATAACATTTACGCGGACGGGACGAAGCCTCTCGGATATGTGGTATGGGACAGTGCCCATGTGGGCTATAAGGCGCAGCTGTGGAAGATAGTGTTGGAGGATGGTGTGGAAGTAAGTCGCACTCAGGTGAACAGCAGCAGTTACAAGATGGTGCCCAGAAGTGCCACTGTGGGCACTGCCACAGAGGACCCTGCGGCGTACGAGGAGATTATGGCGGCGATTGGCACGGGCAGCCTGGACCATGTGAGGAATGTGATTGCAGCGCTGACTGCTCCGCCGCCATCGGAAGAAGAGTGAGCGTACAGATTGGTAAATTCTGGCGGTCCTGCGCATAAGGGAGTGCCGGAAAGAGCAGGAGGTATGGTCATGCAAACGGGAAAAGTACCGGAAAATGTGCTGAAGCGTTCCGTTTTAAGGCAGGCCAGGGTGAAAAGCGGTGAAGGATTGAACGGTGCGGGAATCGGAAATGACTGCGCCGTTTTTCCGTTTGACGGGGAAGGAAACCTGGTCAGCTGTATGCAGGAAGCCGTGATTCTGCCGGGAAAGCTTGCCGGGGGAGCAGCCGGGGACGGAGCATTTGAGGGCGTGGAAGCGGCGATTCATCCGGAAGGCAGATCGAAATGCGGCAGTGAGACAGCGGCTGCGCAGAATACGGAAGCGTTCATGACAATGGCGGAATTGATACAAAAATGTGCCAACAATCTGGCGGCCGGAGGCGCCCGCCCCACAGCGGTTATGATTACGCTGCTTTTACCTGAGGATACAGAGGAGCCTTTACTCAGGGAACTGATGTCTGATGCAACGGAGAAATGCAGGGAACTGGATGTGGAGATTGCCGGAGGACAAAGCCGGATTACCGGGGCGGCTGCATCGCCTTTGGCGGTAGTGACAGGGTTTGGCAGGCAGTATAAAAATATATGTAATAACAAAAACGGATTGTCCGGAAAAGCCTTTCCGGAACAGGACATAGTACTGAGCAAATGGATTGGTCTTCAGGGAACGGCGGTGCTTGCAAGGCGCTGCCGGAAGAAGTTGCTTGGCAGGTATCCGGCATACCTGGTGGAAGAGGCGGCGGGATTTGACAGATATCTGTCCGTCCTTCCGGAGGCGGAGATTGCTGTAAAAAACGGTGTCTGTGCCATGCATGATGTTTCGGAGGGCGGGATTCTGGGGGCGTTGTGGGAATTTGCGGAAGGTGCCGGAGTGGGGCTGACGGTGGAGATGCGGAGGCTTCCGCTGCGTCAGGAGACTGTGGAAGTCTGCGAATGCTGCAATGTGAATCCCTATGAGCTTATGTCGGGAGGATGTCTGATCATGGCGTGCCGGGATGGTTTGGGATTGGCAGCGGCACTGGAGGCGGAAGGAATTCCTGCCGCGGTTGTCGGAAAGGTCACGGACAGCAAAGACCGGATTCTGGTGAACGGAGATGAAGTTCGATATATGAACAGGCCTGAGAGAGATGGAATTTATGTTCATGGCTGAAAATAGATGCAGGCATGAAGGGATAACGGGTGAATATTTTGGTGTTTGGTGCAGAAAGCAGCAGGCGGATGTGTTCAAGAGTATACGGTGCGGCGCAGGCGGCTGCGGATTCTGATAGGAAGTGGCGGGAAACTTATGCTTGTGAGTGCATTTATTTTCCGTATTCAGCTTTGGATTGCTGATGCGCTCACTCGTTATACTGTGCAGACCGGCAATTATTTGCGTTTATGGGTATAAAGTGTGTGGAAATAATTGTTTATACGAAAATTTCTTGCGGCGGCGAAGATGGCGTGGTATAGTATGACCATACTCCTGGCAGGAAATGGCGGGATGGCCGCGCGTTTCGTGACTGCATTTCAGTCAAATGACAATATAACCATGTTTCAGGCAGGCAGCCGGATGGCCATATATCACGATTGCGTTTTAATTAAATGACAATATGAACATATTCCGGACATGAAGCGGCCGGATGGTCATATACCATGACTGCATATTATTCAAAGAATAATTCATGATTCCATTTTAAGCATGGCATATGGCCGTTCGGAGAGGAAGGAGTAAATACATTAGAGTACAGGAAAGGGAGAGGTTGACAAAATGAGAGAAGAATTATTGGCGATAATCGAGAAGAACAGCCGAATCGATTTAAAGGAACTGGCAGTCCTTCTGGGGACAGAAGAGGCGATGATAGCCCAGGAGCTGGCGGATATGGAAGCGGAGGGCATCATCTGCGGCTACCATACCCTGATCGACTGGGAGAAGACTTCCAAGGATAAGGTGACTGCCCTGATCGAGGTGCGTGTAACCCCCCAGCGCGGACAGGGGTTCGACAGCGTGGCGGAGCGGATCTACAAATATCCCGAGGTGCAGAGCGTGTACCTGATCTCCGGCAGCTATGACCTGATGGTGATTCTGGAGGGAAAGACCATGCGGGAAGTGGCTTCCTTCGTATCCGATAAGCTGTCCACACTGGACTCCGTGCTCAGTGCAGCCACCCATTTCATCATGAAGAAATATAAAGACCACGGCACGGTGCTGTCTAAGAAAAAAGAAGACGAAAGGGAGATGATTACCCCATGAGAAATCCGTTATCAGAAATGGTTGTAAAAATCAAGCCTTCGGGCATCCGGAAGTTTTTCGACATTGCCAGCGAGATGAAGGATGCCATTTCCCTGGGCGTGGGCGAGCCGGATTTCGATACCCCCTGGCATATCCGGGACGAGGGCATTTATTCCCTGGAGAGGGGAAGGACTTTTTATACTTCCAACGCAGGCCTGAAAGAGCTGCGGGAGGAGATAGCAGGCTACCTGTATAGAAAACAGGGGATCCGTTACGAGCATCCCATGAAAGAAATCCTGGTCACGGTGGGCGGTTCCGAAGCCATCGACATCGGCTTCCGCGCCATGATCAATCCAGGGGACGAGGTACTGATCCCTCAGCCCAGTTTTGTATCTTATGAGCCCTGTGCGGTGATGGCGGGAGCAACTCCTGTGATCATCAATCTGAAGGCGGAAAATGAATTCCGGCTTACGGCCCGGGAACTGGAGGATGCGATTACGGACAAAACCAAGATCCTGGTGCTGCCTTTCCCTAATAACCCTACCGGGGCGATCATGGAGAGGAAGGATCTGGAGGAAATAGCGGAGGTCATTATAAAACATGACATATATGTCATGTCGGATGAGATTTATTCTGAACTTTCCTATAAGGAGAAGCATGTGTCCATAGCCCAGATTCCGGGGATGAAGGAGCGTACCATATTGATCAACGGCTTCTCCAAGGCATTTGCCATGACGGGATGGAGGCTCGGCTACGCCTGCGGGCCGGAGGCGATCATCGAGCAGATGATCAAGATTCATCAGTTTGCCATAATGTGCGCCCCTACGACCAGCCAGTATGCGGCGATAGAAGCTCTGAAGAACGGCGATGAGGATGTGGCTGAGATGTGCACCGCCTACAACCAGAGGCGGAGGTACCTGGTGCATTGTTTCAAAGAGATGGGGCTGGAGTGCTTTGAGCCTTACGGCGCGTTTTATATCTTCCCGTGCATTAAGGAATTCGGCATGTCCAGTGATGACTTTGCCATGCGGTTTTTGAAAGAGGAGAAGGTTGCGGTAGTGCCCGGGAATGCCTTCGGGGACTGCGGGGAGGGATATCTGAGGATTTCCTATGCTTCTTCACTGGAGAATCTGAAGATTGCAATGGGCAGGTTGACGGAATTTATCGGGCGTCTGCGGGCTTAAGCGCCCCCTGAAGGGCATCTGTTGGAGCAGGTGCTCTTTTTTCCGAAAAATCAAGGCTTTTTAGTATATGTTTCCAATTCCTTTGAAATTCTGACATAAAATAATTTGACATACACATAATAACCATATATAATAAAAGTACGAAAAAACATACGAAATTACGGAGTGATACTATGTTAGCAGTAAAAAGCATGGATGTACGTGATAATTTTAAGGAATGGTGCAATAAAGTAATAAGCGGTGAAACGCTTGTTGTGTCACGGCCTAAAAATGAAAATGTAGTAATCGTATCTGAAAAAGAGTATAACGAATTGGCAAAAGCAAAAAGGAATGAGGAATATCTAAAAAAATTAGACCATAGTTTTGCCCAATTAGAACAAGGTGAAGTAATTCATAAATCACTCGAGGAATTGAGGGCTATGATTGATGAATGATTTCACCTTTTCACCAGATGCGATGGCTGAATTCATGGATTGGATTAAAAAAGACAAGAAAACGGCAAATAAAATTTACTCGCTGATCGAAGATATACGAAGAAACGGAAGGAGGACAGGAGTAAAGATGCATATCATATTACATCAGCCGGAGATACCGGGAAATACAGGAAATATCGGGCGTACCTGCACAGCAACAGGTATACCCCTGCATTTGATAGAGCCTCTGGGCTTTCACCTGGACGAAAGGTCTATCAGGCGGGCCGGGATGGATTACTGGCATCAGCTGGAAGTGCATCGGTATATGAATTTCCAGGAATTTCAGGAGCTGCACCCCGGGGCGAAAATCTGGATGGCCACCACCAAGGCGAGGCATGTCTATACGGAAGTGGCGTATGGCCCGGATGATTACATTATGTTCGGCAAAGAGAGTGCGGGGATTCCGGAGGAAATCCTGGTGGAGCATGAGGAGGAATGTATCCGGATTCCCATGCTGTCTGCAATCCGTTCCCTGAATCTGTCCAACGCTGTATCGATCGTGCTCTACGAAGCTTTGCGGCAAAATGGATTTGCGGGGATGCAGCAGGAAGGGGAACTGCATCGGTTGAAGTGGAGAGAGTGAAGTGGAATTTATACTCACGCTCAGAAACATTTGCCAACGTAAATATATAACGAGTGAGCGTTTCTGCAATATGAAATCAAAAAGCGGAAAAAGAATGCGCTCACGGGTATAGAGGTATGGTAGTATGGTTTATTTCTCGAAAGGACAGTTAACGATCCGCAACATGGAACCAGGGGATGCACGGGCGATTACAGAGGCCGAAATTGAGCAGGGCTGGGATGCGTCCGTTGAAAAATACCTGAAAAGGTTGGAAGACCAGAGCGCGGGAAAGGCAGTTTCCCTGGTTGCGGAATATGGGGGCAGGCCCGTGGGATATTTAAATGTGTATCCTAATCCTGCAAGCGGCCCCTTTGTCGGGAAGGGGTATCCGGAGCTGGTGGATTTCGGGGTATTGGAAAAATACAGGAAGCTTGGAATCGGCACCGTCCTGATGGACGTGGCGGAAGAAATCGCTGCAGGGTATGCGGATGTGGTCACCATTGGCGTCGGACTCCACAGCGGTTACGGAAGCGCCCAGCGAATGTATGTGAAGCGCGGTTATATACCGGACGGCTCCGGTGTGTGGTTTCGCGATAAGATATGTGCGCCGTATGGGGAATGCGTGAATGATGATGATCTGGTTCTGCACTTTTCGAAGAAATTGAGGTGACGGTGCCTGGAGGATGATTGGTTCTTTCCAATTCCAAAAGCGAAAGACAGGGGAGGCGCAGGATGGTTCGGCTTGATATGGATCAGAACCGTGTGAGGGTTTATGAGGATAGCACGGTTATTGGGTCGATTGAACTGTATGATAATCTTTATCACATGCAAAACCAGTATTTGAAACTGGATGATTTTACTTATGACACCAGAATAAGCGAGGAATTGTTTCGGAAATTACACGACAGGATAGGCAGACCTTTACAGATTATGACAGCGTCTGAGGATGAGCCGTTGATAGAGTTTATTGTCTCCGGCGGGTTTGTGTGTAAGCGAAAATGTTATGAAGTGGAGGCGGCTCGAGAGGATTATATCGGGGAAGCCGTGACAGGGAGCATTTCGCGGGCGGAAAAAGGGGAAAAAGAATACGGTCACTGCTGCAGACTGCTGTATGACCGATATGCGGAGACACACAGTGCAATCAATCCTTTGACTGCAGAGCTCCCGGTGTTCGCATCTGACTTGCCGGATTGTGTATGTTATCAGATGAGAGAGGGAAGGATTATTGGTTTTGCTTTTGTGGCAGAAAATGAAATTGCGTATGTGTACGGCGAAGACGGGAGGGACTTTGTTCCCTTTGCAGAAGCTTTGGCCTGCAGTCTTTTTGCGCAATATCAGACTGTCTGTTTTGAAGCGGATGATTGTGACCGGACGGCAATGCAGTTGAAAAATTTGTTTACATGCCGGAATGATGTCAGTTTTGACACTTATATCTATGACTGTAATTCAATATGAGAGTGATGAAGGAAAAAGGAGTATTTCCGTTGGAAGCGGGGATGCTTCTTTTTTGGTGTTTTTTGTTAACGGATGGTATCAGGTATTTTCCGGCTTTTCAGATAAAACAGGCATATACCTGGACTGGTGCCCAACCCTTGCATGCAGAGCTCCCGATAGCTCTGCGCAAGGGTATTTTTGATTCCTTTTAGTGTACGGCCTGCATGTCTCAGTATTCTGCGTCAACGCTCAGGTCATGCAGGTACATGTTGCAGGAGTGCGTATTGAGGTATGCACATTTTAGTGTGGCCTGTATATAATCATTATAAATTATCCTGATAATGGAGAATATATTATTTGAAAAAAATGTACTTTTTGATATAATGTCTAAAAGAATGCGATTCAGGAATTTGAAAAAATATATACCTTATGTCATTTTACCTTATGAAATCAGGAAAGAATTTGGGCGCGGCAGAGTGAAGGTGCATGTCACGTTTGACGGGGGGCCTTATGCCGGCAGCATTGTAAATATGGGAGTCAGGAATGCGGATGGGAGTATCTGCTGCATTATAGGTTTCAGGAAGGACATCCGCTCTCAAATCGGAAAGCAACCAGGAGATAAGGTTGTGGTGACTGTCAGGGAACGTGAGCAGGGCAGCAGTGACTGTTGTCTGAGCGGCAAATGGCTGTTGTAACATAAGAGAACGGAAAGGAGAATTATGTATGTGGGCACTGATATTTGGAGGGCTTATTTGGGGTTCGATTCTTGGAATCCTGTATTTGGCCAGCCGGTTTGCTAAATTCCGGCTGATCCAAAGAGCTGTAAGGGGAAAGAAGATTCCGGGTTTTCTTCTGGGGATAGTTCCGGTGGCAGCAATCGCTTTTGTTACCGGGGCTGCCCTGGGCACAATCAACGGGGAGATTGCCATACTGCATCTGGTGGTCTTCTGGCTGCTGTGTGACGGGATCAGTAAGATTGCGGAAAAGAGGCGCAGAGAGAAATTTTTAAGGTATTATGCGGGAGGCTTTGCAATCGGAATCACATTTGTTTATCTGGTTTGCGGATGGTTTCTGGCGAATAACGTATGGCGGAAGCCCTATACAGTGGAGACCGAAAAGCAGGTGGGGACCCTGCGGATTGTACAGTTTGCGGATTCTCATGTGGGCAATACTTTCAGCGGAGAGGGATTTGCCAGGTGGGTGGAAGACATGCAGGCAGAGGAGCCGGATATCGTGGTGATCACAGGGGACTATGTGGATGATGATACATCAAAAGAAGATATGATCGCCGCCTGTCAGGCCCTGGGCACGCTGAAGACTACATATGGTGTGTATTATGCGTTCGGAAATCATGACAAGGGATATTACGATCAGGCATACCGGGGTTACAGCGGGGATGATCTGATCGCAGAGCTGGAGAAGAACAATGTGATTGTACTGCAGGATGAAATCGTATTGTTGGACAATCGTTTCTATCTGATCGGAAGACAGGACCGCGTGGAGGAGCAGCTGGGAAGGTCGAGGGCATCCATGGAAGAATTGACGGCGGGACTGGATCCGAATAAATTCAGTATTGTCATGGACCATCAGCCTCATGATTACCAGGCTCAGGAGGCGTCCGGGGTGGATCTGGTGCTGTCCGGGCATACTCATGGAGGACAGATGATCCCCTTTAACCGCATGGGCGAATGGCTGGGGCTGGATGAAAAGATCTATGGTATGGAAAAGCGGGGGGATACCAGCTTTATAGTGACTTCCGGTATTTCGGACTGGGCAATCAAGTTCAAGACCGGATGCAAATCGGAGTATGTGGTGATTGATGTGCAGGGAGCGGAAGCCGATTATGGGACGGTGCCTGAGGGTGATGCTGCTTACGGGGCGGTGCCTGAGGGGGATGCTGCTTACGGGGCGGTGCCCGAGTCGGAGGCTGTACCTGAGGCAGAAGCTAAGGCGGAAACTGCACCTAAGGCGGAAGCTACATCTGAGGTGGAAACCAGGACAGGCAGTGTTTGAGTAAAAGCTCCATCTTGTATGGGCATGTAAGCGAATCTCGCATCTGAAATAACTGCATAAAAAGTCAGACATAACGAACAGAAAAACCGCTGCCTCTGAGCGGCAGCAGGAGAAACAGGAAACCGACAATGAGTTTCCTGTTTCTCACTTTACGGAGTTTCTGGTGCTTTGAGGTTGTAGCTGGCAAAAAATCATGATATGAAGGCGTCTGTACAGGAGATTCTGCGGCAGCTGGCGGAGAGTTGGCAGAAGAGCTGATTCTACAGGAGCCTTTTTGGAGCAGTTCCGTTCTTTTTTGGAATTAAATTTGGAATCAGGTAATGGCTGAATTTCCTTTTAGACGATCCAATTCAGCCTGGAGCTTAGCGATGACCGAGTCCCTGGCCTTGAGGTCAGCATCTTTTTCAGCGATGACCGAGTCCCTGGCCTTGAGGTCAGCATCTTTTT